>JAQVFR010000011.1:66919-84627 GCA_028697145.1 Actinomycetota bacterium
GTCTCCTTCGACGCGGGCCAGTACGTCACCGACTACAACGTCTCCACCCGGGTGACCTCCACCGGGGGAGTGGTGTGCGAGCGGGCCATGTACGGAAACGGCCGCACCTGGGCCCACTGCTCCGTGGTCTACACCCCTCCGTTCTGACCGCTGCCGAGCAAAGCGAGGCCCCGGGAGACCGGGCCCCCTTCCTTCCGCGGCCTGCGCCTGAAAATCGTTGTGTGCAAAGGTCCGGCGGCCGCCAGCGGACGTGGCTGGCCTCGCCTGGAGCTGGCGGGGAATGGCCGTTGGCTGGCGATGCCAGGACATCAATAGTAGGTTCCCTTGGTGCGGTAATTCTCGCGACGCTCGCTGGCCATGTGGCGCGCTAACTTGTCGAATTCATCGCGGTTTTCCCTGTATAAGCGATACATGTCCCGCGCCGTTTGAGGAAGCACGATGATCAGCGACCCCCTGGCCAGCTCCGCGAAGATATAGTCCATCGCCTCTTCCACGCTGATGGCGTCGGGCGGCGGCGCGAGGTCGCCGAAGATGCCCGTGATGACGTTGGCGGGATTGAACACGCTGAACGTCAGCCCTTCGGTCTCCAACTCGTATTGCAGGCATTCGGTCATGGTGATGATCGCGCTCTTGGTGGCCGCGTACAAAGCCTGGTACGCGACGGGAAGGAGCCCGCCCGCGGACCCGGTGTTCACGATGTGCCCGAAGCCCTGCTCGCGCATGATGGGGATGGCGGTGTAGGTGCCGTAGATGACCCCCAGCAGGTTGAGGTCCAGTATGAACCTCCAGATGTCAAAGGTCACCTGTTCGGTGGGTACGGTCATCCCCATCCCGGCGTTGTTGAAGACGAAATCGAGATGCCCGGCATGCTCCTTGGCGCTCCTGATGAGGGCTTCCACCTGTTCGAGCACGGTGACGTCGGTGAGCGCCGTGAACACCCTGCCCGGGTATTGCTGGTCCAGGCGCTCCGACTCCTTGGAAAGACTGTCCTGGTTTATGTCGCCCATAAAGACGGCCGCGGCTCCTTCCGCAAGCAGCTTCTCGACCAGCCCCAGGCCGATGCCCGACGCGGCGCCCGTCACCGCCGCCACCTTGTCCTTGTAGTAATCGCTCATATCATGACTCCTTTTTAAAGCTCTTGCGCCAGGTCCCCGCGCAGGTTCGTAACCATCTTCGCGAATGTGCATTCGCGGTATTCGAGCACAGGCAGGTCGGCAAGGGCATTGATGATCGCCGCCTGCAGGGGGTTGAACAGGGGGTCCGCCTTGGTCCAGGCGACTTTGCCCCTGGCCCTGCTGCCGGAGAGGTAGGTCGCATCCACCGGGTAGAGGGTGGCGTGGGAGAGGGCCGCTCCCGGCCTGCCGATGTTGGGGATGTAGCGCCACCCCAACTGGTTGACCCTGCTTCCCGAGGTCATGGCGGACAGCTCCGGCTCGGTGAGGGCTTCGCCCAGATCCAGTTCGAGTTCCAGAAAGACCCTGCCCTCGTGGCTCGCGTTGGCCGTTACGTGCCCGCCCAGGACGTGATGGTCCGGGATGTCCGCGAATATCTTGGGCATCCCCGTCTCTTCACGGCCGCCCAGGATCGGGGCGGTCTTGTTCTCCCAGATCACCAGCACGAAGGCGCCCTCGGTCCCGGACGCGATGTGCCTGGCGGGCGCCATCAGGGCTATCAGCGAGTAGTACCCCCCGCCCATCCACTGGATGCCGCAGCACTTCTGATAACCCACGGTTATGACCGGGTCCAGGAGCTCGAACGCGTCGGGCACGTACCGCGACAGCATGTCTCCGTCCGTCAGGTAGCTGATGTTGATACCCGTGACGTCGTCGTACTGGAGGTTTTGCAATCCGCTTCCCGGGACTCCGCCGAAATGAGCCGGCATGCGGTAGGAGAATCCGTCATCGAACACGAACATACGCACTCCTTCCCTCAAGCTGGAGCTTCGCTGCTTCTGGTTTCACTTTGCATTCTGTCCAGGATGACCAGTATGTACAGCATATAAAGAAGAATACCCCCGTTTACAGATAGAATAACACCGAGCACGAGCCCCGGGATCAGCGTGGCGACGAAGGCCGACAGGCCGAACATTATCGTCGTGACGTTCAGCACCAGTTGGGCAACGAAAAGCCTCGTGAGTATCGCGGGGCCCTTGACGCGGGGCCCTTGCGACCTTTTCAGGCGGGGGGCCAGTATCCGCCACAGCCCGACCACGCCGCTGACGATGTTGATCAGGCCGACGAGGATCATCAACGGCAGTAAGAGGATGTCCGGGATGATGCAAGAGACTATCCCCAGCGCCGCGAATACCATCCCGAGCGATATCACCAGCCAGGAGCGGGTAAACGTTCCTATCGGCGTGTCCCCCGATGCCAGCATCTTCAAAGCGATGAGCACCATAAGCAGCCCGACCTGCGCGCTTCCCGAGAAAGGGAGCGTGCCCAGGTTGACCGGTATCAGCAGCCACCCCAGCAGCAGCAGCAGGATGCCCGTAAACAGGATCAGGACCTGGTCGGTGGACAAGGCGATTTCACCCCCGGAGGACTTTTCGGTCTCCGGGTACTCCCGATAGACCTTGCGGAGGACGATGGCCAGGTAGACGACCGACGCCCCGAAGGCCAGCACCGCTACCGCCGTCGCGCGCGTCGAAAGCAGGCTCTCCCTCAGGATGAGCAATCCGGAGAGTATCGACATCACGTAGACCGCGGAGCACGCCGCGATGAGGTGGTGGAAGAGCGCGCCCCCCAGGCTTATCCAGGTATGGAGCTTGTCCCGGGAAAGGCACATCTGCACGAGGAGCACCAGGCCTCCCGGAGCGAGGAAGATGAACAACAGCAGGCGGGGGACCCAACTGAAGGTATCGGGGATGAAGCAGGTGAAGATGCCCACCGCCCCGATCACCGTGCCGGCGCTTATCAGGGGGATCGACCTCCCCACGTCGCCGAACGGGGTCTTGCCGAGGGTGGTGATCTGCAGGGCGAAGATGACCAGGATCAGGCCGTACAGGCCGTTTTCGTAGTAAGAGAGGCTACCTTCGGCGATGGGAAAGAGCAGGGCGCCGGTGATCAAAAGCGCCATTCCGGCGACGAGCAGGAGCACCGTTTCCAGGGGCAGGCGCGCTTCTTTCGATACCAGGCTTTTGTTCATATATCAACCTTCGGGAATGCACGCGACAGGCCCGGGCCTCATGGCATGAAGCGCGGTGAAGACGAATAGCTTCGCCTCATTGTATCGGCCGGTACCGAGCCGTGCAACCAAGGCAAGAGGCCGTGTCTTCGATTTCGCCGGTGTCGCTACTCCGTACGCGCGGGACTTAAGGGAAAGCGTAGTCCACGAGAGGCACGAACAACAACAACCCCGCCGTACCGGGGGTTGAGGAAAGGGGCGGTGATGATGGCGGAACACGTTCTCGTGCACGGTGGCCATATGGATGGAAACATATGGAACAAGGAGAGAATATCCCTCCAATTTCACCGACCTCGGCACGAGATCCAGGACGAGATCATCTCTCGCACCGAACACGCCGTGTGACCGGAGGCGATCATAGAACCCCGCGTCACGGACTTTCGTCCGGGCTTGCCGGCCCGTTCCCTTTTTGTTAAAGTGGTCTTACCATTTTACCACTGAAGGTCCGGGCTGTCCGCGGAGCGAAGGGGCCGCGCCGGGAAAGGAGGGGGCAGATGGAGTGGAGAGTGGGCAGTGAGCAGCAGATCGACGAAGACCTCAAGGACCGCGTACTGCAGAGGATCGAGGAAAACACCCTGGGCATGGAGGACATGCGGGATTACTTCACCGTGTTCGTCCAGATCTCCAACCACACCGAGGACATCCAGGACGAGGTGGAGGGGTTCGACCGCAGCTTCCAGATAAACGTAGAGGGAAAGCCGGTATGCTGGCTCAGCGTGCGCGATCGCGCCTTCGAGGCGGGCTCGGGCTCGCTTCCCAGCCCCGACATCATGCTGAACATGGACGAGGAGGTGGCCCTGGGCATCTTCAGCGGCAGCCTCGACGCCACCGCGGCTTACATGTGCGGTGACCTCGACGTTGACGGCATCATCAGCGACGCCATCCGTTTCAAGGACCTGCTCGATCTGGTGCAGGACGAGATGGACTAGCGCCCGGGAAAGGCGCAGGGCCGTATGCAAGCCGCGCGCCGCGCCGCGGCCGCAGCAGGAGAAAGAGAAAGAGGGATGAGGAGCATGAGCACCACCGCAGCCGTCGATTTCGGCGTCATCGGGCTGGGGGGCGCATGGAGCTTCCACGGCAACTCCTGCGCGGCGTCCCCCCTGGTGAGGTTCACGGCCATGTACGATGTCAACTACCGGCACGCCCAGAAGATGGCCAGGCGCTACCGCGCAAACGCGATAACCCCCTACCGGGACCTCGAGGATTTCCTGGCGAGCGGCATCGAGGCCGTCCTGGTGACCGTCCCCCACGCCTGCCACGAGGAGGTGGTGGCGGCATGCGCGGCCGCGGGCAAGCACGTGCTGTGCGAGAAGCCCATGGCCACCACCCTGGAGGGCTGCGACGCCATGGCCGCGGCGGCGCGCGCGGCGGGGGTGAAGCTCATGGTGGCGGAGAACCACCGCTTCCTGCCCGCCCACCGCTACATCCACGACGCGGTCCAGGAGGGACTCATCGGCGAGGTGCTCCTGGTGCGGGCCTACGAGGGGGTGAACGAGATCGCCGGCCTGAGCCAGCCCGACTCCTGGAAGGGCGACATCGTCAAGGCGGGGGGCGGGAGCTTCATGGACATGGGGGCGCACAAGTTCGCCACGCTGGAGTGGATCCTGGAGGACCGCGTGGAGGAGGTCACGGCCATGCTCTCCAGGCAGGGTGTCAACCTGCCCGAGAAGGGCGAGGACAACGCCCTGTCCATGATCCGTTTCTCCCGGGGCGCGGTGGGAGAGGTGGTTGTGAGCTTCACCCAGCAGACCACGCCCTTCAACAGCCTCGAGATCTACGGTACGCAGGGGACCATACTGGAGAACCACGCCTGGGAGAGGCCGGTGCTCATCTATTCCTTCAGCAAGGCCATGGGGGAGCATCGCAGGGAATGGTACGGGCCGGACCTGGAGCACGGCCCCTTCCCCCACTACTACACCATATCGGTGCGGCACGAGGACGAGCACTTCGCCGGCTGTATCCGGGAGGACCGGGAGCCGGAGTTCTCCCCCGAAGACGCCAGGAGCGCTGTGGCCTGCGTGCTCATGGGCTACCTCTCCGCCCGCACGGGGAAGGCGGCCACGCGGGGAGAGCTGATGGAACTGGCGGAGAAGGAGGGCACCTGGAGTCTCTACCGCGACCTGGGGGAGCACATCCCGGCCCGCCCCGGATTGCCGGAGGTGAAACGCATGCAGCCCATCGGATTCGACCACAAGCGGGCGGAGGAGGTCATGAAGAAGCACGACCTCGACCTCCTCATCGCCACCTCCCCCGTCAACGTCTATTACCTCAGCGGCCTGCCGACGCTGCCGTCCGCCCCTAACCCTATCCTCTTCGCCCTCAGGAACATGTACCCCAACGTGGTGTTGTTGAGGAGGGACGGCCACCTCGCCCTCTTCCACTGGGCCTTGTTCAGGAGCACGGGCGAGTTCTGCTGGGCCAACGAGTACAAGGGCATCATCGGGCAGAGGGAAGCACGGAGGGCGGTGTGGTCGAAGCTGAAGAAGTGGGGCCTGCGGGGCAGGCGGGTGGGCGTGGAGTCCACCGCCCCCAAGTACCTCACCGACCACCTCGCGCAGAAGGACCCCGACCTCGAGGTGGTCGCGGCCGACCAGGCCTTCCTCGACCTGCGGGTGATAAAGAGTGAGGCTGAGATCGCCCTCATCGAGAAAGCCACCGCCATCACCGAGCGGGCTATCACCGCCTGCGTGGAGGCCGCCCGGGCGGGGATGAGCGACAACGACTTCCTCCTGCTGGGCAAGAAGGCCATGCTCGAGGAGGGCGCGGACGGGTGGGACCACCTCACCCTGAGCATTGGGGGGTCTGATCCCGAGGCCCCGGGGCTGGGCGCCGTCGCCGCGGAGGGGGACATGCTGCGCTTCGACTTCGGCGCCGTGTGCAAGGGTTACGTCTCCGACGTGAACCGCCACGTGGTGCTGGGCCCGGTGCCGCCGGAGGCGCGGGAATTGGTGGAGAGCCTGGTCAAGCTGCAGGAGTTCTACGAAAGCGGCGTGAGGCCTGGGGTGAACATCGGGGAGCTCAACGGGAAAGCCGTCTCCTACTACAACGCTCTGCGCCCGGAGGGGCTCACCTTCGTGGTCGGCCACAGCATCGGCCTGGAATGCGAGGAGCAGCACCTTTTCGGGACCATGGGGGTCGCCGAGGGCTGCTTCGAAAAGAACATGGTCTTCGAGATCGAGGCCTGGGAACCATTCCTGGACACCCTCATCGGAGTGGAGGACTGCTACGTGGTAACCGCGGAGGGGTGCCGCAGGATCACTACCCTGGACAAACGCATCGCGGGCCGGGAAGGCGCGTGAGCCCGGGCCAAACCGCTGGAGGAGAGAGACATGACTGGAGAGAACGTGACACCGCTCATCATCACCGCCACCGCCAACACCTGCTGGATGCACCCCGAGGTGGACTACCCGAGGATCCCGCGGGACATAGCGGCCGAGGCGGCGCTGTGCCTGGAGAACGGCGCGGCGGTATGCCACACCCACGCCGAGGGGCGCTGGAAGGAGGTCATCCCGGCCATCAGGCGGGAGTGCGGCGCCATCATCCAGTGCGGCATGTCCAGCACCACCCTGGAGGAGCGCGCGGACGTCTTCGCGCTCAAGGCCGACATGATCTCGGTGATCCTCACCCACCACGACGAGGCCTTCGCGCGGGAGGACTTCAACATCCTCCACACCAAGGAGGAACTGGCCTCCTACGCACGCGCCTGCGCCGACTCCGGCGTGGTGCCGGAGTTCGAGGTATGGCACACCGGCTCCATCTGGAACCTGCGCTACCTCATCGCACGGGGCCTGCTCTCCGAGCCTTACGTCACCACCCTCTTCTTCGGCTGGCCGGGCGGCACCTGGTCGCCTGCCACCATCGAGGAATACCTCTACCGCCGCGGGCAGATGCCGGAAGGGTGCGCGTGCACGGTAAGCGTGATGGGCGAAGGCCAGGCGGAGGTGCTGGCGGCCGCCATAACCCGGGGGGACCACATCAGGGTAGGGACCGAGGACAACCCCTTCAACCTCGCGGGCGAGGTCGTTCCCACCCACGAGCTGGTGGAGGAGGCCCGCCTGATGGGCGAGGCGCTGGGACGGCCGGCGGCCACGGTAGAGGAGGCCCGCGCCATGCTGGGCATAGAGGGGAGGAGGTAGGACATGGAGGAAAGGGACCTGGCCATAGTCACGGGAGCCGCGAGCGGGATCGGGAGGGCTACGGCCGAGGTCTTCGCCCGCAAAGGCTGCGACGTGGCCATCATGGATATCGACAACGCGGTCGAGGAAGTGGCCGCGGCGGCGCGCGCGGCGGGGGTCTCGTGCCATCACGCGCGGGGCGACGTCGCCGAGGAAAAGGACGTCGAGGCCTTCGTGAGCGAGGTCCTGGAGCGCTTCGGGCGCATCGACGTGCTGGTGAACAACGCCGGCGTGGTGCTGGTGAGGCCGGTCGAGGAGATAGCCGTGGAGGACTTCCGGCGCGTGGTGGACGTCAACCTGGGCGGGACCTTCCTCTTCTGCAAGCACGTCATCCCGGTGATGAAGAGGCGGGGGTCGGGCTCCATCGTGAACATGGGGTCGGTGTCCGGCCACGTGGGCCAGGTGGACCACTCCGTGTACGGGGCCACCAAGGGCGCGATCATCGCCTTCACCCGCGCTCTCGCCTGGGAGGTGGCTCCCTACGGCATACGCGCGAACTCCCTGAGCCCGGGCTCGGTGGACACCCCCATGCTGCGCGGGGACATAGAGATAGAGTCCCGCAAGACCGGCCTTCCCTACGAAGAGGTCAAGAAGATAAGGGAGGCGGAGCAGGCCTTCCGCCGCTGGGCCTCCCCGCAGGAGATCGCGGAGGCGGTCTATTTCCTCGCCAGCGAGAAGGCCTCGTTCATCACCGGCACCGACCTCCTCGTGGACTGCGGATGGGTGGCGAAGTGACGCAGGAAGAGGCGGGGCCTCGGCAGGACCTCTTCGGGGCGATGGAGAGGGAGACCCTCTCCATGAGGATCGCCCGCAACATCCTGGCGCTCATCAAGGAGAAGCACCTGCGCCCAGGGGACCGCCTGCCCTCGGAGCGCGAGCTGGCGGCCGCGATGCGGGTGAGCCGCCCCTCGCTGCGCGAGGCCCTGCGCGCCCTCCAGATAATGAACATCATCGAGAACCGGCAGGGCTCCGGGAACTATATCGCCTCCCTGGAGCCCAAGAAGCTGGTCGAGCACCTCGACGCCGTCTTCACCCTGGACGACTCCACCTATCACGACCTCTTCCAGGCCAGGAAGATACTGGAAACCGGCGTCGCCGAGCTGGCCGCCGCCAACGCCACCGCTTCCGAGCTGGAGGAGCTGGAAAAGATGGTGGAGGAGGCGAAGGGGCGGGTGGACGAGCCCGAGGCCTTCCTGCGCCTGGACCTGGAGCTGCACAACCGCATCCTCGCCGCCGCCCGCAATCCCATCCTGGAGCTGTTCATGTCCTCGGTGAACCAGCTCAGCCTGTACAGCCGCCGCCGCACGGCTGAATCCTTCGCCGTGCGCCAGCGTACCCTGCGCGACCACCGCGCCATCGTGAAGGCCCTGAGGTCGCGCGACCCCGCGGCGGCGCGGGCGGAGATGTTCAAGCACCTCTCTCACGTGGAGAAGGGTCTCGAGAAAACGAGCGGGTGAGACCGGGCGCCCTGCTCCCAATGATTCCGCGGTCTTGCCCGTCTCGGCGACCTTGCCGTCCCCGGAGAGGATCACCATGGCGCTGGCGGTTTATCAGCCGCGCCATTCCATACGACACCGCCCGCAGGCAAAACGGGAAACAGTGAGTCCGGCGAAAGGCGCCGCAATTGATAAAAAGTATACCGATAGTATATATTAATGGATGGATGCGAACGGCCGTATGGATGGCAGCCGCAAGGAGGCCGGATAGCAATAGACGGGAGAACGCGGAAGCGGTGGTTCTTGCGAGGAAGGGGGGGAGCGATGGAAGAGTATGCGGGGAAGACGGCCATAGTCACCGGTGGTGGTTCGGGATTGGGCCGGGAACTGTGCATCGAGCTGGCCAGGGCGGGGGCGAAGGTCTACGCGGCCGATATCAACCTGGAGGGCGCGGAGAAGACGGCCGGGAAGATCGCGGACCTCGGAGGCCGGGCCCAAGCGGTTAAGGCCGATGTCAGGGACCCCGACGAGGTAGGGAAGCTCGTCGACGGAGCGGTTGCTGAAGGGCCCCTGGACTTCATGTTCAACAACGCGGGCATCATCATGTTCGGCGAGTTCAGGGACATGAGCTACGACGACTGGCGGCATTTCATGGAGAGCGACGTCATGAGCGTCATCTACGGGACGAAATGCGCCTACGAGGTGATGATCCGCCAGGGTCACGGGCATATCGTCAACACCTCGTCTATTTTCGGAGCGTTTCCCTTCGCACTGGCGACGGGCTACACGGCGGTCAAACACGCCGTTACCGGGCTTTCCCTGGCGCTGCGGCCGGAGGCGGCCGGCCTCGGCGTGAAGGTGAGCGTGGCCTGCCCCGGCTCCATCGACACCGAGGTCAGGCAGAGCTATACCGTGCTCAAGGGGGACCGGGAGCTCTTCAACTCCTACATACAGAAACAGATAGGCCCGAACGCGGCGGCGCTGAAGATACTGCGGGGGGTGAGCAAAAACAAAGCGCTCATCGCATTCCCGTACTACGACGCGGTCTTCTGGTGGCTCTACCGCATCCACCCCTCCGCGAACGAATGGTGGATGCGACAAATAGTCAGGCTCTTCAGGAAGAAGTGCAGGCAGGAATAGGCGCCCGCGATGCATGGGCCAGCAGGCTGGTTCGGCACCGGTCAAAACGGTTCTTTCATCCGAGCGGAGCGGGAAAAGAAGTAGAATAAACTGACGGCGTGGAAGTGTAATAAAGGTCGCGGCGGACAATCCGGAGGCGCGAAGCATGTCGAAGAAGCAGGGCGAAGCGCGGGCGCGCGAAACCGCTCCCGTGCGCAGGGAGCAGCGCAAGAACGAGTACAAGGCGGCGATCGAGAGCGCCTCCAAGGAGATATTCCTCGAGAAGGGCTACGCCAGCGCCAGCGTGGACGAGATCGCGCGTTCCGCGGGCGTGACCAAGCGCACGCTGTATAGCTACTATCCCTCCAAGCTGGCCCTCTTCGTCCACGTCTTCGACGAGTACCTGCAGGAGCTTGCGGCCAGGGTCTCGGCGGCGGCGGGCGGCGACGCGCCGGTGCGGGAGCGCCTGGTGGCGAGCCTCAACGCCCTCTTCGACTTCACGCGGGAGAACGAGAGATTCATGTTGCTGTACTGGATGCTGGACTCGGGGGAGGCGGACGGCGTCCTGCCCAAGGAACTTCTGGACCACGTCAAGGCGTGGACCGAGGAGATGTTCCGGGCGACGGTCGAGATGGTGAAGGAGGGCCAGGAGGAAGGGATCATAAAAGGCCTGGACGCGAGGCTCCTGGCGCACCTCATGTCCGCTCTCAACAAGGGGATAATCGTCCACACCAACAAGGAGAGGCGCTTCGAGATAGAGGACATAGACGCCGAGAGCCTGCAGGCGCTGACCATCGAACTGCTCAATGGGGGTGTCTTCGAAGAGGGCGGAAAAACGGGCAAGGCGAAAAAGGCTTGATGCGTCGGCGCCGGGCCGGCACAAAATCCCTAGTCGCGTCAGTCTAAATTCCAATCGAAAGGCTTGACAGCATAAAAGTATACCTATAGTATATTATGCATCAAAGTATACTATCAGTATATTCTTCGCACATTCATGCCACGGGTTCCGGAACGACGACGGCCGTCCATGATTCAGGAGGAATGCCATGGGAGAAGTTTCCCCCGTTGACGAGAGAAGACTGCATACCGGCGCCCAGCCCGACGACGAGTGGGTCGTTACCTCATGCAACGCGTGCTTCAATATCTGTGCCATCCGGGTGCGCAGGAAGGACGGCAAGGTAGTCGACGTGAAGGGCGACCCCGACGTCGCAAGCTCCAAGGGCAAATTATGCGGGAAGTCCAAGGCCCGCATCGTTGACCTCTATAACCCCAACCGCGTCCTCAGGCCGCTCAAGCGGACCAACCCGGAGAAGGGGATCGGGGTGGACCCGGGTTGGGTGGAGATCGGTTGGGACGAGGCGATGGACTTGGTAGTCGACAGGCTGCGCAAGGTGCTCGAGGAAGACCCGCGCAAGCTGGTCATCAACACCTTCGATCTCTGCAACTTCCACATCGCCCAGGCCTTCGCCGCCGCCTTCGGCACCCCCAACGACCAGTTCTACACGGTCACCTGCGGCAACGGGCTGCACACTATATTCTACCTGACCCTGGGCGCCATCAATTCCGAGATAGACCTGGACTGCTGCCAGCACATGATCCTCTGCGGTTCCCAGCTGGGGCACGGCGTCAACAACAACCCCCTGGAGGGCATCGCGGGCATGGCGGACGCGCGCCGCCGGGGCGCGAAGCTGGTCGTCATCGATCCCATCTGCGGGCACGCGGGGGCCAAGGCGGACGAATGGGTCCCCATCCTGCCGGGGACCGACGGCGCCCTGGCCCTGGGCATGCTCAACGTGCTCTTGAACGACCTCGGCATCTACGACGCCGATTTCCTCAAGCACAAGACCAACGCCCCCTATCTCGTCGGCGCCGACGGGCGCTACGTGAGAGAGGAAGGGACGGGAAAGCCACAGGTGTGGGACGCGGGAGCGGGCGCGCCCAGGCCGCATGACGCGCACGACGTGGTCGACTACGCCCTGGAGGGCACCTTCGAGGTAGGCGGCGTGGAGTGCCGGACGGCTTTCGATATCCTGAAGGAGCACGTCAGGGAGAACTTCTCGCTGGAGAAGGTTTCCGAGATAACCACCGTCCCCGCGGAGACCATCCACCGCCTGGCAAAAGAGTTCGGGGAGGCGGCGCGCATCGGCGAGACCGTCGAGATAGACGGGGTGACGCTCCCCTTCCGCCCCGCGGCCATCGAGTGGAAGCGGGGAATATCGCACCATAAGAACAGCTGGCACAGCTGCTTCTCGCTCATGCTCCTCAACACCGTGCTCGGCAACCTCAACGCGCCGGGCGGCATCCTGGGGACCAATCCCAACGGACCCTTCGGCTACTGGAACATGTTCGCCGGCAGGGACGGCATGCTCACCACCGACCAGCACAGCAAACTCTTCATAGGCTTCGACTCTTTCGCGTGCTTCATCTCGCCCTATCCCCCACGCGAGGTCAAGCCGCCTGAGAACGTCAACCTGCGCGAGCTCTTCCCGGTAACGGGGTTCCTGCCCACCATACCGGTATTTTCCATCGCCGACCCGGAGAAGTTCCGCATACCCTATGAGCCTGAGGTGATGATCACCTGCCGCACCAACCCCATGATCAGCAACCCCGGCACCGGCGCGGTGGCGGAGATGCTCAAGAAGCTCGACTTCATCATCGGCTTCGGCATCAAGATCGACGAAACGCTCGAGTTCGCGGACATCGTCCTCCCCGAGGCACACGATTTCGAGAGGTACTGGTTCTTCCCGCCCAACGCGCCGGCCGGGTTCCAGAAGCCCGGGCAGGGCGACTGGTACTACCAGATAGTGCAGCCGGTGGTGGAGCCGCCCCCGGAGGTGCGCAGCTGGATCGACGTGATGATGGAGGTTGCGGAGCGCCTCGGGCTGCAGGAGAAGTTCAACGACACCATGAACATGGCCACCGGCCTGTTATTCCTGGACCACCTGAAGCTGGAGCCGGAAAAGAGGTACACCACGGGCGAGATATGCCTGAGGCTTGCGGAGATGTTCGCGTTCATCGGAGAAAGGGAGATAACGTCCGACACCTTCACGGAGAAGGAGCCCGCCCTCAACCTGGGCCCCAAGTCGGTGGAGGAGGCCTACGCCAACCCCCTCAATGACGCCCGGGCCCCCGTGTACATGGAGCACCTCATAGACGTGGGCGAGCAGGTGAAAGAGGTCACGCGCGAGCTGGGCATGGACTTCTGGGACGTGTCCTCGTACAATCCGCTTCCCAACTGGACCCCCTGTCCCGCTTTCGAGGAGGACGGCGAGGAATACGACCTCTTCCTCACCAGCAGCAGGCTGGCCCTGCACACCCACTCCATAAGCGCGGACAACCCGTGGGTCAACGATATATGCGTACGAAATCCCCTTGACTACAACATCCTGCTAAACTCGGAGACCGCCGCGAGGAAGGGCATCGAGGACGGGGATACGGTGTGCGTCGAGTCCAGGACCGGCAAGGTAAAGGGAACGGTAAGGGTCACGGAATGCGTACATCCCGGAGTGGTGGGGACCCTGGGAGGCCACCTGGGTCAGTGGGCGGCACACAAGGAGATCGCCCGCGGCAAGGGCATCTGCCACAACTCGCTCATCGCCTTCGACTGGGACATGGTGGAGACCGTGAGCGGGCAGAGCGACAGCTGCGCCAGGGTCAGGATCTACAAAGAAGGAGGTTGAGATGGCCAGATACGGCATGGTCATAGACCTCAAGCTGTGCATAGGCTGCAACGCCTGCACCATGGCCTGCAAGGCCGAGCACGGCACCCAGCCGGGCGTTTTTTTCGGGAGAGTCCTGGAGAAGGAGTGGGGCAAGTACCCCAAGCCCACCCGGCTCTTCATGCCCGTGCTCTGCTACCACTGCTCGGACCCCCTCTGCGTGGCCGTGTGCCCCACCGGTGCCTCCCACGTGTCGGAGGAGGGGCTGGTGCTCATCGACTACGACAAGTGCGCCGGCTGCCGGGCCTGCATCGCCAACTGCCCCTACCCTTCGCGCACCTACGTCTCCAAGCGCCGTTATTATTTCCCGGACACGCCCATCCCCTACGACAAGCGGGAACTGCTGCGCCACGAGGGCGTGGTGCAGAAATGCGACTTCTGCGTGGAGAGGCTCAGGCAGGGCGAGCAGCCGGCGTGCGTGGAGACCTGCCCTACCAGTTGCCGGGTGTTCGGTGACCTCGAGGACCCGGAGAGCGAGGTCTCCGTCCTCATCAGGGAGAGGGAGGGCTTCCAGCTGTACCCGGAGAAGAGGACGGACCCGTCCGTCTATTACGTGAGGTAGAGAAGCGGCCTTGCGGAGGCCGGCCGCACAGCGAAAGTGGTGTCGACATGGAAGCTGAAAGGAGACACAGCAGATGGCGATGACATCCGCCGAGAGCATACTCGCCCGGGCGTCGGGCAGCGAGAAGGTCGAGCCCGGCGAATACGTATCGGCAGTTATAGACAAGGCCATGTGCAACGAGGGGTTCGCGGCCGTGTTCATGAACCTGGGAGCGGCGGGGGTGAAGCGCATCCAGGATCCGGGGCGGGTGATCGTGATCATGGACCATTACGTACCCGCCCCCACCGAGAGAGCGGCGACCATCCACCAGCTGGTGAGGACCGGCGTGGAGCAGTTGGGAATCACGAAATTTTACGATGGTAGGCACGGCATAGCTCACCAGGTGATGATGGAGGAAGGCCACGTGCTGCCGGGTGAACTCATCGTGGGCACCGACTCCCATACCTGCACCTACGGAGCCTTGGGCGCCGCCTCCTGCGGCATCGGTTTCTCCGAGATGGCCTACGTCCTGGCCACCGGGAGGCTGTGGTTCCGCATCCCGGAGACTATGAGGTTTCTCTTGAGCGGCGCCCTTGCGCCGCCGCTGTCCTCCAAGGACGTGATGCTCAAGATAGCCGGCGACCACTCCGCCGAGATGGCGCAGTACAAGTCCCTGGAGTTCAGCGGGGAGGGGGCGCGGGAGATGAGCGTCGAGGCCCGCATGACCATGAGCAACATGGCCGTGGAGCTGGGGGCAAAGTTCTGCTTCTTCGAGACGGACGAGAAGGCGGAGGCCTGGCTCGCGGAAAAGTGTGGTGGGGGTTGCGAGCCCCTCGTGTTCGACAAAAAAGCGCCGGTGTCGTCTACGTATGAGATGGACCTGTCCGCGCTCGAGCCCCAGGTTTCCCTCCCCCACACCGTGGACAACGTCAAGGCAATATCCCTGCTGGAGAGGACGGAAGTGCAGCAGGCCATCCTCGGCTCCTGCACCAACGGCAGGCTCGAGGACCTGCGGCTGGCCGCTGGCATCCTCGCGGGCAGGAAGGTACATCCCGGGGTCCGCCTCCTGGTCATACCGGCGTCCTGGAAGGTTTACAGGCAGGCCATGGAGGAGGGAACGCTGGGTACCATCATCGCAGCCGGGGGGGTAATCCTCAACCCGGGCTGCGGGCCGTGTTTCGGGGCGCACGGGGGCCTCCTGGGGCCCGGGGAGCGCTGCATATCCAGCACCAACAGGAACTTCAAGGGACGGATGGGAAGCGACCAGGCGGAGGTGTACCTGGCGTCGCCGGCCACGGTCGCGGTCTCGGCGGTCGCGGGATACATAGCGGACCCAAGAGATATGTGAGTGGGCGGACATGGAACTCCTGAAGGGAAGGGGATGGAATTTCGGCGACAACATGGATACCGACGCTATCGTCTCCGGCCGGTTCCTGGACGCTCCCGTGGAGGAAGCGGCGCGGCACGTCTTCGAGAGCATCAGGCCCGGGTTCGTGGATGAGGTGCGGGAGGGCGACGTCATAGTGGCAGGCGCCAACTTCGGCTGCGGCTCGAGCCGCGAGAGCGCCCCCGAGGCGCTGAAAACCCTGGGGATCGGCTGCGTGGTGGCGGAATCCTTCGGGCGTATCTTCTTCCGCAACGCCATCGCCATCGGGCTCCCGGCGATGGTCTGCGCGGGCGTATCAGAGCGTTTCAACGACGGCGATACCGCGCGGGTGGACGTCGAGAAAGCGACGGTGGAGAACCTGGCCTCGGGCAGCTCTTTCGCGGCCGAGCCCCTTTCCGGCGAGATGCTGCTTATCCTGGAAAGCGGCGGTATCATGGAGGTCTTAAAGAGCATGATGGGGGAGGAGAGATGAGCAATTGGAAGGATATCTTCGCGCATCCCGTGGGCCTGAAACTCTACGTGATGCACACCGGGTCCGTCCACATGAGCGGCAACATCCACTTCAACAAGAAGAGCCCCGAGTTCAAGTCCATGCCCAAGGACAAACGCTTCAACCCGGTGCTCGCCTACGCTGTCGTACACCCCGGGAAGGGGCTCGCGCTCCTGGACACCGGGGTGCACTCATCCTTCTGCGACCGGCCCTTCGGGAACTTCGGGCCGCTGCTGGGGCGGATCGTGAAGATAAAGGCCGAGAGGGGCAGGGACGCGGCGAGCCAGCTGAAATCCCTCGGGTTCTCGCCCCCTGACGTCCGCTTAGTGATCCTCTCCCACCTGCATCTCGACCATACCTCCGGCCTTCCCGACTTCAAGGGGGCCGAGGTATACGTCGACGCGGATGAGCTGAAGGCGGCCGGCTCGCACGCGGCCATGCTGGAGGGATGCGCCAAGGCGCATCGCGAGGGGGCTACGATAAATACCTTCCGGTACGGGCCAGCCGTGGAGCCCTTCGACCGCGTCTGTGACTTCTTCGGGGACGGCTCGCTCTTCGTGGTGAGCACGCCGGGCCACACCAGGGGAAACGCGGCGGTCATCCTGAACGCCAGGGGAGGCCCCATCCTCCTCACCTTCGACGCCGCACACCGCAAGGCCAACCTGGACCTGATGATCCCGCCCAAAGGGGATTACGAGCGGGCCCGGCGCAGCCTGGGCGCGATCAAGTCCTTCGTCGAGGCGTTTCCACGGGCGCGGGTGGTCTACGGACACGACCCGGACCAGTTGGGCGAACTCGAGCTGGCGCCGTCTTTCTATACCTGAGAACGGCGGGGAAGGATCGGAGGCTGTCATGTCGTTGTTGTTCGAGCCCTTCAGGATAGGCGGGATCGAGCTGGGCAACCGCATCATGCAATCCGCGACCCAGGAGAGCATGGCCGATGAGCAGGGCTTCGTCACCGATACCCTCCTGGAGAGGTACCGGAGACTGGCGAGCACCGGAATAGGCCTTATCGTCCCGGGCACCATGAACGTCAATCCCATCGGAAGGTTCGGCACCAGGTCCAACGCGATCTGGAACGACGGATACCTGCCGGGGCCGCAGAAACTCGCTGGCGTCATACACGAGAACGGCAGCAGGGTCGCGTTTCAGTTGCAGCACGCGGGCAGGCAGACCTTCAAGAAAGTCATCGGGCAGCGGCCCGTGGCCCCCTCGAAGGGGCGCATGGACCCCATGTTCATGGCGCGGCCGAGGGTGATGGGAGAGGCGGAGATCGAGCGCACCATCGAGGATTACATAAAAGCGGCGGCGAGGGCTTTCGCGGCCGGAGCGGATGGGGTACAGCTGCATGCGGGCCACGGTTTTCTGCTCCTTTTCCAACATGAATATCTGGCGCGGCGATATACCCGTCAAGGAGATGGTCGGCGCACTCCCGCCAGCCAAGAGGCCGGGGGGTTGGATAGTGCTCAGGAGGATGGTGGGGAAGTTCGACTACGAGGAAGGCTACAACCTGGAGGGCGCGCAGACCATCCGGAGGGCGGACTCCCATATGCCCATAGCCCTGGTGGGCGGCCTGCGACATGTCGCATACATGGAGAAGGTACTCGAGGAAGGTTCCGTGGACCTTATCTCGATGTCGCGCCCTTTCATCCGCGACC
>JAQVFR010000039.1 GCA_028697145.1 Actinomycetota bacterium
CGCATAGAAGTATTGTGCCTCTCGCCAGAAGCACGGAGAAATGGTTGAACTGAACTCGCCATTGGCAGGAGAATGTCTAAAGGAGTTGTCTATGACGGGGTAAGAGGCCGCTTTTTCAGAAATGTTAGAATATGACCATACCTTCTTCGGGAACCGGACTAAGGGATGCGCCGATGGATAAGAAAAGGGCGGCATCACGCGTTGTGTTGTCCCTGCTGGCAGCCGCTCTCTGCATTTGCGCCACGTTCTCTCCCGCCACCGGGGCGGGGGTGGCGGTCCGCCGCGACATCCTGCCGGAACTGGAGGGGGCGGGCGAGACCATGCCCTCCCTCTCCGAGCGGCTGGCGGGATTGGCGCGGGATAGCGGCGGCAGCTACGGCATCTACCTCAGCGTCCTGGAATCGGGGGAGCAGGCGGGACACGGGGAAGACGAGGAGTTCTACGCCGCCAGTTGCTACAAGCTGTTCCTGGTGATGTACATCTACGAGAGCGCGGCGCGCGGGAGGATCGACCTCGACCGGAGCATCACATACGAGGCCGGCGACGTCGAGGGCGAGGAAGGGGTCATACAGAACCAGCCCCCGGGCACGACCTACACCACGCGGGACCTGTGCATGTACGCCATCGTCTACAGCGACAACGTGGCGGCGAGGATGCTGCGCAGGGTGTACGGCTATGTGCCGTACCGGGACTACGCCGCGTCCATCGGCTGCAGCGTGAGCGGCCGTTACGGCGAGAACCTCACCACCGCCCGCGAGATGGGCATCCTGCTCATGCGGGTCGTGCAGTTCGCCTCGATAAACCCCCTGGGGCAGGAGGTCGTCTCCTACCTGGAGAGGAGCGTACAGAAGTGGCGCATCCCCACCGGGCTGCCGGACGGCGTGAGGGTGGGCAACAAGACGGGCGACTACCTCGGGTACAACAACGACATCGCGGTGGTCTTCCTGGAGGGCCTCACCTACGTGCTCTGCGTGCTGTCCAGGGGTGCACCGGGGGACCGCGTGCACGTCGAGGCCTCGCGCCTGGTCTACGAGGACATATCGCGCAGGTACCACGGGGAGGGAGCGGACCAGGCGAATGCGCCTCTTCCTTCCGCGTGGTGGTTCTTCGCGCACGCGCCCACGTCCGCGGGGACCGCGGCCTGGCTGCGGGTGGACAACGGCGGCACGGGCACGGCCATCGTCAGGGTCACGTGCGGAGAAGACGCAGGCGCCCCCGCGGAGAGCATGCTTTACGTGCCCTCCAGGAGCGTGACGTCGCTGTACCTGGGCGGCATATACGGGGCCGGCCGGGATCTCACCGTATCCCTGACGTCGGGGGCGCCGGTCCGGGCGGAGAGGGTCGTATACTACGAAAAGGGCGGCGACTGGTCGCTGGCGAGCAGCGACGCCGGCCTGAGATATGCAGCCACCGAACGGTGCATCGGCGGCAGCGATGCGGTTGACGGCATGGACAGCTGGCTCTACGTGTACAACCCGGGAGACGGCGCGGTGAACTGCGCCGTCTACGCCGTCGCGGGGAGTCAGTCCACGAAGACTCCCCTTGCGCTTCCCGCCCGGGGGAGGTCGTCGCTGCGCCTGGGCGACCTCGCGGGTGAAGGCGTGGGCGCAGCCGCGTACGTCCTCTCGGATGCGCCGGTCCTGGCCGAGGTGATCACCCGTCCGCAATAGGGTGGCGCTTGCGGGGCAGCGAGTCGGGCCATAAGGACCCGTTGGCAGATCCCATGCCCGAGGCTCTCCTTGGACATAGGCGGGGGACTGATCCCCCTGCCCCGGTATAATGATGGGCGGGTGATGCAATGATGGAGGAAACTGACGGCATCCTTGCCATGCTGCGCAGCGAGGCCTGCGGATTTGTGGCGCGCGCCCTCCGCTGCGAGGGAGAAAAAAGGTCGAGGGACCCCGGCCGCCTGGTGGAGATGCTCGGGGACATGACCGGGGCGGGATACCCGGGCATGCTCATCCCCGCCGAGTATGGAGGCGAGGGGGGAGGCCTGCGCGAGGCCTGCATCGTCGTCGAGGAGGTCGCGGCCGGCGATCCTAATCTCGCGCTCATGCTCGTCCACCACCTCGCCTGCTCCTTCGGCATAGTCCTCTGGGCGGGGGAGGAGCAGAAGCGCCGTTTCCTGCCGCCCCTCAGCGGGCTGGAGTCCATCGGCGCCGTGGCCCTGACCGAGCCCGAGGCGGGAAGCGACCTCTCGGCCGTCAAGGCGGGGATGGAGAGGCGCGGGGCGGAGCTGGTCATCAACGGCAACAAGTGTTTCGTCACCAACACCGGGCCGGGCATCGACAGCCTGGTCCTCGGTTTTTTTCGCGGGCCATCAGGACTGGACTGCGCTCTCGTCCCCTCCTCCTCCCCCGGCTTTTACCTCGCCCATCACTACCGCTTTGCGGGCTGGGAGGGTCTCCCCAATCACGCCCTCGTCCTGCAGGACTGCACCGTCAGCGGCGACCACCTCGTAGCCGAAGACCTGGGGGGCGAGAGCTTCGAGCGCTGGTGCGACTGCTCCAGGCTGCTCGTCTCGGCCACGGCCGCCGGGATGATAAGGGCGTGCACGGATGAAGCGGTCCGCTACTGCGGCGAGAGGGAGCAGTTCGGGAAAAGACTGGAAGAGCAGCAGTTCCTGCGCTTCCGCCTCGCGGACCTGTCGCTCTCCGCCGAACTGGTGCACACGGGCCTCCATCTCGCCGCCGCGCGCCTGGATGAAGGGGTTCCCTGCCACGGAGAGATCTGCATGCTCAAGCTCTTCGCCACGAGCAGGCTCGAGGAAGCCGCCTCGTCGGCCATGGAGATGGCGGGTGGGTACGGCTATACAGTTGACAGCGGCCTTTCCTCACTCTACCGCGACGCCAAGGGGCTGCAGCTGCTGTGGGGTACGCGGGAGATGATGCGCCTGGAGATAGCCCGCTCGCTGGGCGTGCGCGAGTAGACTCCTGGCGATCGATGGTCTCCGCCATCGACTTGAGGCATGCCTGAGGCACGAGGCGGGGCTTGACCCCAATGCCTGAGGCACGAGGCGGGGCTTGACCCCAATGCCTCAGCGCCCGCCGCGCCAGCGGTGCCCTCCGGGGCTGGCTCCGCCCACGGGCTGATTCCGTACCAGGTCACTGCCGGAAACGCCGCGCGCGCCGCTTCCTCGCGTGGAGATGCGGCCCGCAAACCTGACAAGCAGCCTGTACAGGGCAGGAAGTAGTACCGCCGCGGCCGCGACCTTCTGCTCTCTGGCCAGTGCGGGCCGCCTCTCGCCGACGACCACCGGCTGCCCAGACATCCTGGACTCCGCGGGAGGCCGGGCGCCTCCTCGCGGTACCGGGAGCTCCTCGTACTCAAAGATGGCGTTCTGGGGGCATGCCTCGGCGCAAGATCCGCACGAGGTACATAAGCCCTGGATTATCTCGGCTGCCTGGCCCTGCATCCTGATGGCTCCGCTCGGGCAGCTTTCGAGGCAGAGGCCGCACCCTGTGCATTCCTCCTCGTCAACTACGAACATGACTGTCACACCTCTAGTTCTTCGATCAGTGGTCGCAGGTATTTTCTCCGATCTCGAGTTTTCCCTCCCGGTAATCCTTGACCACGCGAAGGGGCTCGAGGGGTGGGGCGCCGCAGACCACCTTTACGCCGCTCTCGGCGAATATCTCCTGGGCGCGCGCGCCCATGCCTCCGGCGATGACCGTGCTCACGCCCTTTTCCGACAGCCAGCGCGGCAACAGCCCGGGCTCGTGCGGCGGCGCATCGCATACCTCCCTCACTGCCGGCTCTCCTCCGTCCCCCACTTCCACCAGCGTGAACTTCTCACAGTGGCCGAAGTGGGCGCAGAGCAGGCCGTCCCGCGTAGGGACAGCATAGATCTCCATTCCGCTCTCCTTGCTTTTCTTTGCATCATCGGGAGGCGAGGCGGCTTCCACGTCGCCTTCCGCTTCCCCGCCTCCGGCTTCCATGCCTGAAGACGTTATGGTAATGATCCTTTCAACCATTTCATCCAGTATCCCGGATACGCCCGGCACGTCGTGATAATCTCCCTTTTTCGCCCCGCCGCGATCGGCCCACGCGGCGAATTCCGCGTCCAGGGGAAGGGAGGCCAGCAGTTCCACCTGCATCTTCTCGGTCATCTCCTTCGCCCCTCCCCGGCCGAAGATGTCGATGCTCTCCCCGCAATGCGGGCAGACCAGCCCGCTCATGTTCTCCACCACCCCGAGTATGCGCATGCCGATGCGGCGGCAGAAAACGATGGACTTGCGTACGTCCGCCATTGCCAGTTCCTGTGGCGTGGTCACCACCAGTCCCCAGGCGTCCGGTATGAGTTGCGCTACGCTGAGGGGTTCGTCGCCAGTTCCAGGAGGGGAATCGATAACCAGGTAGTCGAGGTCGCCCCAATGGATATCCTCCATGAACTGCCTGATGGCCGTCATCTTCAGTGGGCCCCTCCAGATAACCGCACTGTCGCTCTCCTCCATGAACAACCCTATGGATATCACCTTGAGGTTTCCGCCGATGGTGAAGGGAAAGATCCCTTCCTCATCGCCGGTGACCCTCTCGCCCACCATGCCGAATATCACCGGTATGCTGGGGCCGTGAAAATCCACGTCCATGACCCCCACCTTGTATCCGCGTTCCGCCAGTCCCAGGGCGAGGGACGCCGCCACCGAACTCTTGCCGACTCCGCCCTTGCCGCTGAGCACCATGATCTTGTTCTTTACGCCCGCGAAGTTCGGGTGCTGCGACGGCCTCGCTTCCTCGCCGCAATCTCCTTTACATGCTGTCAATTTCTCTCGCATCCTTTCCTTTTCAGTCCTTCACTCTACCGAATCGACCTCACATCTCTGATCCCGCTTGGGCCTGTGGACCCGGTCGGGGTTATCCTTCAGCTCTCCTTTGATGTACGCCATCAACGCTTCCTGCGCTTGTTCCTCGTCCGTTGTGATGGGAAGCACGTCCCTTCTCAGCATTCCCACGTAAGCGTTCTCTCCCATGCCACGGCAGATGACTACTCTCACGTCAGGGAGCAGTTCCTCCAGCAACTCCCAGCAATTCGCCTGGGTATCCTCCACGCTTCGCGTGAAGTCCCTTCGATTCACGCGGAATTCCTCATCAACTACCTTTCCCTTCCTCACTGTATATACCACGAAGAGAGGGGCTACGCCGAAATGTGGCGCGATCACCTTTCCGTTCTCGGTAGCCACAGCAACCTTATGCTCCTGGTGAAGGATCATCGCGCTTTTCTTCCCTTCCCACTCAGCCTTCGCCATTTCGGCTCCAGCCACAGATAAACACCCAGGACCGCCGAGATGAGGCCAGAATATATATGCAGTTGCCTCAAGGTCTTCCTCTTGGGCATCAGACCTCACGTCCTCTTACTCTTATCGGTGGTAGAAATTGAGCGCTATGAGAGTCTATTATAGACTCTATATAGCATATGTCTAGTAACAACATCATGCTCTTTAACCTCGCATTTCATCATCTCACACACGAAACTTTACACAAGCACAATACTAGTATAATATATTTATGGGCATATGCCTAGTAATTGAGACGGCACGTGCGTCTCGGTATGGATTTGGAGGTGAACCAGATGGCTGGATTAGGAAGAGGACGCGGAGGCGGAAGGCCCGTGGGAGGCCGCGGAACCGCTGGGACCACGGTATGCCGCTGCCCGAAATGCGGACACAGCGAGCCGCATACGCGCGGCATCCCCTGCTTCACCAAGAGTTGCCCCAAGTGCGGTACCCGTATGGTGGGAGCGAACTGCGGTTAAGAGAACGCGCCGCGAGAAGCGGCTGGAAAGGAATGCGTCAAGAGACATGAGAGAAAGGGAGAACAAAGCATGAGAGTTGCCATATCGTCTACGGGACCGGACTTGAAAGGCAATGTCGATCCACGTTTCGGACGCTGCGCTTACTTCATCTTCTACGACACCGATACGGGAGAATGGGAGGCGGTATCCAACGCCAACCGAGAAGCTGCCGGGGGAGCCGGCATCCGCACCGCCCAGTCCGTGGTGGACAGGGGCGTGGAGGCAGTGATCACGGGCAACATCGGCCCTAATGCCATGCAGGTACTTTCTGGACAGGTCAAGGTGTACACGGGCTTCTTCGGCCCCATAGAGGAAGCGCTGCAGGCGGTGAAGGCCGGTGGGCTGTCCGATACGACCAACCCCACCGTCAAGGACCATGCCGGCTTGTCGGGTGGAGCTACCGGTAGTCCGGGCACAGGCATGCCGGGCGGTGGCATGGGCACGGGCGGGTTCCCGGGCCCGGGCGGCGGCATGGGCACGGGCGGGTTCCCGGGCCCGGGCGGTGGCATGGGCGGCGGCATGGGCGGCGGTCGCGGCGGCGGCATGGGCGGCGGTCGCGGCGGCGGCATGGGCGGCGGTCGCGGCAGAGGCGGAAGAGGGGGAGGACGTTGGTAATCTCGGTCGCCGCCGGTAAGGGCGGGACCGGCAAGACCCTGGTGGCGGTGAACCTGGCTATGTCTCTGCACAGAGCCGGCGTGAAGACGCTGCTCACCGACGCCGACGTGGAGGAGCCCAACGACCATCTCTTCGTCAACCCCGCCATCTCGAGCCGGGAGAACGTGACCATCTCCATACCGCGCATCGACGAGGACCTGTGCGACCGCTGCGGCGAATGTTCCTCTTTCTGTGCCTACGGGGCCCTGGCCACGACGCCTGCTCGCGTGATCCTTTTCGACGAGCTTTGCCACGGATGCGGAGGATGTACCCTGGTATGCCCCCTCGACGCCATCAGCGAGGAGGAACGCGTAATAGGAGCGATCGAGCGCGGTAGCAGCCCCGAGGGCATGGAGTTCATGCAGGGTATACTGGAGATAGGCGAGCCCAAGGCGAGCCCCATCATAGCGGCGATGAAAGAACGCCTGGACCCCGAGGCAGTGAACATAGTCGACTGCGGGCCCGGCACGGGCTGCGCGGCCATGACCACGGTGCAGGGTTCCGACGTCTGCCTCATGGTCACCGAGCCTACGCCCTTCGGCCTGCACGACCTGCTCATGGCGGTAAAGATGGCGGAAGAGCTCGACGTTCCCTCGCTTGTAGTAGTGAACAAGGATGTCCCGGGAGATACCGAGGTGAAAAGCTTCTGCGCGGAGCATGGGCTGGAGATAGCGCTCTCCATACCCTTCTCCATGGAGACGGCGCGCCTCACCTCGAGCGGTATCAACCTGGTCGATAGCGGGGAGGAGTGGCAGCGCTTCTTTTACTCTCTGTACGAGCGGATCGCTCCCCTCGTCTCCAGTGGAGGTGCCTGAGATGAAGCAACTCGTAGTCCTCAGCGGCAAAGGGGGGACGGGCAAGACCACGGTCACCGCTTCCCTGGCGCAACTGCTTAAGCCGGTCGTGGTAGCGGACTGCGACGTGGAGGCCCCGAACCTTCACCTCCTGCTCTCCCCGAGTACGGACAACTCCTTTATGCTCAAGGTCTCGCGCAAGGCGAGGATAGACCCGGACCTCTGTACGGCCTGCGGTGCCTGCGAGGAGAGCTGCCGTTTCGGCGCCATTGTTGCCTCGGACCCTTATAGAGTCGATGCCTTCCGCTGCGAGGGTTGCGGGGTATGCGGCTTCGTCTGCCCCCAGAACGCCGTCGATTTCTTCGAAACGGACGGGGCGGAGGTCAGTGTTGGCACCACGCTTTACGGACCCATGGTCGGGGCGGAACTCGCGGTGGGCGAGGAAGCATCGGGCAAGGTGGTGACGAGAGTGAGGATGGAGGCTCAGTTGATCGCTCACGAGGCCGGCCTCCCTCTTATCATCGTGGACGGCTCGCCCGGCACGGGATGCCCGGTGATCGCCTCCCTCAGCGGAGCCGATCTGACCCTCATCGTCACCGAGCCTTCCCTCTCGGGCCTTCACGACCTGGAGAGAATTCTGCAGGTGGCGGAGCACTTCGGCATCCCCACTATGGTGTGCATCAATAAGTGCGACATCGTGCCCGAACTGGCCGGCAGGATAAGGGAAAGGTGCGGCGAACTGGGCATCGAGGTTGCGGCCGAGGTGCCGTTCTCCGCGGAAGTGGTGGAGGCGTTGCGCGGCGGGCGTCCTCCCTTGGGCAACGTATCGCGGGAGATAGAGGAACCATTGAGGCAGCTGGCCAAGGCGATCGAGGCACATACGGCGGTGGCAACGGGTTGAGGCCAGGTGGCGGCGGGGTGACAAATCCCCGCCGTTGCCATATAAATGAATAGCAGGCCGCAAGGAGGTAGTAAGCATTTGGCCAGACCCGTGAAGCCCAAGCTGGTGGGAGAAGCGCCCCGGACCGATTATTTCAAGCCCCGGGGGATACCCCTTTCCCAGCTCGAGGAGGTCAACCTGACCATCGAGGAACTCGAAGCCCTGCGCCTCGTGGACCTGGAGGGCATGTACCAGGAGGACGCGGCCAGGGAGATGGGGGTGTCCCGGCAGACCGTGCAGCGCATGATCACCGAGGCAAGGGCCAAGGTGATCGAGGCGCTGGTCGTGGGAAAAGCCCTGCGCATCGAGGGGGGGAGCTACATCCTCAGGGAAGGAGCGGGGCAGTTCCGTTGCGGCCGCTGTGGCGACTCTTTTCCCTCGCGCACCGGCAGAAAAGGCCGCGGCTGGAGGTGCCCCACCTGCGATTCCAGCGAATGACGGCTGGTGAGACTGTTTTGGAAGAGATAAACTGCAGCCCGATAGGTTTCGTTCGCTCCCCATTTACGCGTGCCACCGGGACTCCCATCCAGCCCATAGGGGGAAGTGACGTCGAGGCTACGGTCGAGATCCTCGAGGAGTACGCCCCGGGCTTGAGCGACCTGGAGGGCTTCTCGCATATAGTCCTGCTTTACCATTTTCATCATTGCATGACGACCAGCCTGAAGGTAAAACCCTTCCTCGACGACGTGGAACGCGGAGTCTTCGCCACCCGGGCCCCGGTGCGTCCCAACCACATCGGGATGAGCGTGGTCCGCCTCGACCGCATCGAGGGCGGCACCTTGCATATAAGGGACGTGGACATCATCGACGGCACGCCGGTGCTCGACATCAAACCCCATATTCCGCGTATCGACTGTCCCGGTAAAGCCCGCGTCGGATGGTTGGAGGGGAAAGAACCGCTTGTCGGGGAACTGCGGGACGACGGTCATTTCCTGGGCTGACCTGCTCCACGCTCGTACCCCCGCTCAAGAAGTCGCCTCCTTTCGCGGCGGAAGGCCGATCGGTATGCCGTGCCCAACTCCGCGGCCAGCAGACCAAGACCGCCGCGAGCGGCTCCGTGAAGCGGGTCATGCGGCACCTTCAAACTCCTGAGTTGTTGCTTTGCTGCCGCGATTACAATATAATCACCACGACGTTATTTGACATATGTCTGATACTGAGCGGCTCTCCGAGTCCCTTCGTCTAAAGCTCCGGCCAAGGCGTGAGGACCGATAGGGTGCCGGGGGAAACCCCGACGCCTCCCGTGCTTGGAAAGGAGAGTGGTGGAGCACTAAGTGCCCATCCTCTCCGGGTGGGTTTTTTTAATGCCTCCGAGTCCCTTCGCCTAAAGCTCCGGCCAAGGCGTGAGGACCGATAGGGTGCCGGGGGAAACCCCGACGCCTCCCGTGCTTGGAAAGGAGGTGGTGCAACCGACACGTCGCCTACGGTGAAGTCGGTACCATACATCACGATCGAATCTCAGCACAGACGTTGCAGCGAAACTTCATGAACAACGCGGGATCACCGACGCAAGAGCATGAACTGGAACGTACGGCAATGAAAGGATGATCAACATTGAGTCATAGCACCTTCAAGACCACCGTTATCCTTCTGCTCCTTTTCGCCTTGCTGGCTGCCTCCCTGGCTATCGCCGGCTGCGGCGACGACGGGAGCGCCGACCAGGATGAGCCCACCACCAAGATCGTGGTCGACCAGTTGGGCAGGGAGGTGGAGCTGCCCGCGAACGTTGAGAGGGTGGCCACGAATTACGGTATCGCCACCCAGATCGTCTTCGCCCTGGGACAGCAGGACAAGCTGGTGGGCTGCGACGAGCCCTCCCACCGCATGAGCGACGCCTTCTTCTCTCAGATTGCCCCCGGATTTCCCGAGGTGCCGTCGGTGGGCAACCCCAGGGAGATCAACACCGAGACCCTCGCCTCCCTCGAACCCGACGTGATCTTCATTCCCTGCTCGCGGGGAAGCGAGCAGGTGGACCAGTTGGAGGCGCTGGGCTTCAACGTGCTCGGCGTTAATTGCGAGGACCTCGACCTCCTGGCGGAGTCGGTGGTGATGTTCGGGCAGGCCATGGGCTGCGAGGACAAGGCTGAGGATTACATCGCCTACTACGAGGGCATACGGGATATGATCGAGGAGAGGCTGTCGGACCTCCCGGATGACGAGCGGGCCAAGGTCTACCTGTCCGGCTCGACCGGGATGCTGAGCACCTGCGGCGGGGACATGTACCAGAGTTCCCTCTTCGACCTCTGCGGCGGAGTGAACGTGGCCAGGGAGCTTACCGGGGGGTGGAAGGAGGTCTCGGCGGAACAGGTCCTGGCATGGGACCCCGAATACGTGTTCGTCGTGCATTACGGCCCCGCTACCCCGGAGCAGATTCTGGCGGACTCCAACTTCGCAAACGTAACCGCGGTCAAGGAGGGCAACGTCATGTGGTTCCCCTCCGAGCTCGCTCCCTGGGACTATCCCTCCATGCAGGCGGTATTGGGGCTGGTGTGGTGCGCCAAGACCCTGCAGCCCGACTATTTCGAGGACGTGGACGCTCTCGAGTACGCCGACGAATACTTCGAGGAGTTCTTCGGCAAGAGCTTCACGGACATGGGCGGCACCATATAGTGGAGAATACGGGAAGAACGGCGGTGAGTAGCGCCTCTAGCGGGGGCGCGAGAAAGAGCAGGAAACTGCTCTTGGTCTCTCTCACCCTTCTCGCCGCCTTCTTCCTCTCCATGAGCGTAGGGCGATATGCTATCGGCCCCCTCGACATCCTCAAGCTTATTGCGGCGAAGCTGGGGGTTGGCGTGGACCTGGGCTCCAGCGCCGCGGCCATGAACACCGTCTTCTGGAGCATCCGCCTGCCGCGGACGGTACTGGCCATCGGGGTGGGCGCGGCGCTCGGCGCCTCGGGAGCGGTCTTCCAGGGGCTGTTCCGCAACCCTCTCGTCTCCCCCGACATCCTGGGTGTTTCGTCGGGCGCCGGGTTCGGGGCCGCCACGGCGATCATGTTCCTGGCGGGAGGGGGCCTGGCTGTACAGTCCATGGCCTTCGTCTTCGGTATCGTGGGGGTGTTCGTAGCCTACAGCATCGCGGAGAGGTCCAAGGAGAGCACCATTGTGGTGCTGGTGCTGGCCGGCATCGTGGTCTCGGCGGTCTTTACCGCCGGCCTCTCCTTCCTCAAGTACATCGCCGACCCCTACGAAGAGCTGCCCTCCATCGTCTTCTGGACCATGGGCAGCTTCCACGCCGCGAACTGGCGGGACGTCGTCTATTCCCTGCCCATCGTAGTGATGGGGGTGTCACTGCTCTCCGCCCTGGGCTGGCGGCTCAACGTCATGACCATGGGAGACGAGGAGGCCATGGGCTTGGGGGTGGACGTGAGGAAAATCCGCCTCTTCTTCATCGTCGTGTCCACGCTCATCGTCGCCAGTTCCATCTCCGCCTGCGGCACCATCGCCTGGGTGGGGCTGGTGATACCCCATATCGGAAGGTACCTGGCCGGCTCGGACCACAAGGTCCTGGTCCCCTTCTGCGCCCTGCTGGGCGGCGCACTGCTTCTGCTCATGGACACCCTGGCCCGCATGATAAGCACCTCCGAGATACCCATCAGCATCATCACCTCCTTCATCGGGGCACCCTTCCTCGCCTACCTGCTGTTGCGCAAGAAAGCGGGGGTGTGGTATGCGGCTTGAGCTGTCGGGACTGACGGTGGGCTACAGGGATCACGTGGTGCTGCGCGGCCTCGACCTCGAGGTGCCGGTGGGGTCCATATGCGCGCTTCTGGGCCCGAACGGCTCCGGCAAGACGACCCTCCTGCGCAATATAAATGCCATCCTCAAACCCCTGGAGGGCAAGGTGATGCTGGGGGGCAGGGACCTGGGTTCGATGTCCCGCAAGGAGATCGCCCTGGCCATGGCCTTCGTCCCGCAATCGACGAACCTTCCCTTCAATTACACCGGCCTGGACATGGTGGTCATGGGCAAGACGCCCCATATGAGCGTGTGGTCGTCCCCGGGGCCGCGCGCCCGCGAGGAGGCATGGGAGGTGATGGAGTCGGTGGGAATAGGACACCTCGCGGAGCAGTATTACATGCAGATGTCGGCCGGTGAGAGACAGCTTGTGCTCCTGGCCAGGGCGGTCATGCAAGACGCCCCCATGCTGCTCCTCGACGAGCCCACCTCCCACCTCGACCTGCGCAATCAACTAGTGATCATGAACATGGTCAGGAGGATAGCCCACGGCAAGAAGGCCACCGTGCTCATCACCCTGCACGACCCAAACCTGGCCCTGCGTTACTGCGATTACGCGGCGCTCCTCTACGCCGGTGGGATATTGGGACACGGGACCACGGAGGAAATGCTCAGCGGAGAAAACCTCTCAAGGGTATACGGGGTTGAGGTGAGTTGCGAGCTCACCGAGGGGGGAAGCATGGTGGTGGTCCCCGCGTGCGAACCGCCGCCGCACGCAAGTCCGGCGGAGGACCGGTGCCGCGCTCCTTCCCCGGGTGCGCCAGAGTGACGTCCACTTGGACCGGGGAGAGAACTTACGAGTGATCGTGCGAGAACGAGAGACACGTGAGGAAAAGATGGGAGTTGTTGCGAAAATGATGGAGTGTGATATCTGCGAGAGGAAGTGCCTGATCGAGCCGGGCGGTTACGGGTACTGCGGAATGTACCTCAACCGGGAAGACCGGATAGAAGCCCGGTATCCGGAACACGTCTCCGTGATCATGGTCTGGCGCATAGAGTCCCTCCCCATCTTCCACTTCTACCCGGGATCCCGCACCCTGGTCTTCGGTACCGCGGGCTGCAATTTCGACTGCCATTATTGCTCCAACGCCTACCTGGCCAGGGGATATCCCGACGACGTTTACATGATGAGGCTCGAGCCGCGCAGGCTGGTCGAGAGGGCGCGCCAGACCGGATGCCACAACATCGCTTTCGCCATGAACGAGCCCACGGTTTCCCTCGATTACTACCTGGCCGTGTCCGAGGAAGCCCGCGCGTCTGGTTTTCCAGTGGGCTGCCTCACCAACGGCTACCAGGCGGAGCGGGCGGCCCGGCTCCTGGCCGACGCGTCCGACTTCATCAACGTCAGCGTCAAGGCCTTCGACGACGACTTCTACCGCGATTACGTGGACGTCGAGGGCCTGGGGCCGGTGTTGCGCAACGTCGCATACTACCACGGACGCACCCACCTCGAGGTCACCACCCCCATCGTCGCGGGTCTGAACGACGATCACATCCTGCGCATCGCCAAATGGCTCGGCGATATCGACACCAGCATACCCTGGCATGTCTTCAGGCTGCTCCCCGAATACAAGATGGCGGACCGGGAATATCCCGACATCTTGCAGCTCGCGGGAGCCATACGGGAAGCCCGGATGTTCCTCGACCACATATACTTCGGCAACTTCGCCGGCTCGCAGTGGCTTTCCACCTACTGTCCCTGCTGCGGCCGGCGCCTCATCGAGCGCGTGGGGTTAGGGGGCTGTGGGGCCAAGCCGGTGCTCTTCGACCTGGACGGATTATCCTGCCCAGGGTGCGGAAATCCGGCCGGGATAAGCGGAGAGTGTGTGGACTGGCACTCGGCCGAGACGCGGGAGGCGGTGTGATGGCCGGCGAGATAGGGCTCCTCGACGTGCTCGAGTGGCAGGCCTGGGTGGACATGGAGAGCGGGAGGCGGGTGGAGATGCCCGGGGCGGAAATGCAGGTGCTCTCGGACATCCTGGCAAAACGCCCTTACCCCGGCGACCTCTCCCCGCACGGCAACGCCTGGGTGGTAGACCAGGCACTCGAGGCAGTCGATGCCTTCGAGCCCTCGCTCATCGTCCTGCATTTCGCCAACCAGAGTTTCCGGGCCATGTTCGGGGGACTAACGGACGACGACCTGCGCGCCGACTTCGACGAACTTGCGCGGCAGGCGGACCGCTTCCTCGTGAAGGCGCGCGGATATGAGCCCATCATCTTTGGGCTGGGAGGATACGCCGAGCTCAAGGGCTACGTGGACCTCACAGACCTGGAGGGGCTCGCCGTGCTGGGGGGCATGTCCGGACACGTCTGCGGCCTCTACCGGCCCACCAGCCACGACCTGGAACGGCTGCGGGAGGACGCGCGCCTGGTGCGCATGACATCCCGCGAGGCCTTCCGGGATGAATTCGGCGGCTGCGATGCCTTCTACCACCGTTTCCCCGACTACCTGCTCGAATACGAGCAGGGCTGGGCGGTGAAATGTCCGCTGGTCATGGCCAGACAACCGCAGCGGCTGGGGCGGAGCGACGGTACCGTACCCGTTCACACCGGCCTGGGCGAGGCGGGGAGGCTGGAGGACATACGCCCCCTGGTGGAGGGCGCGGTGGCGGCCGGGAGCAAGGTGGTGATCATCATGGGGGAGGGCTGGTCTGTGGAAGATTTCCCCTATTCATCCCGCGAGTGCGCCAGCCGCCTGGGGTGGTTCGATTACGACCTCAAGTCGAAGCTCTTCGCCATCTTCAGCGGCAAGCCCCCGGTCGAGAGCGAGTATCCTCCCGCCATAAGGATGTACATGGAGGAGAACGCCTACCCCTTCTCGGTGGCCTTCAACGAACCCTCCCGGGACTGCCTCGGCCGTTCCGTGAACGGCTTCAGCGTCGCGGTGGGCAACCGCAGCGTACTTCCCCATGCCTTCTTCGGGGCCGACGTAACCATCGAGTGTTACGCCAGGTACGTCTATAACTACGGCAGCATGGCCATTCTGCAGGGGAGGGGATTGAGCCCTTCGCGCGTAAAGCCGCCCGAGCGGCGCAAGGAAGCCTGAGATGGCGGGCGAAGCCACGAGCGCAACGGGGCTCCTCGACGTCGGGGAGTGGCAGGCGGTGATCGACATGCGCACCGGCCTCTCGCTGGAGCGCGGCGATATGGAGGCCGGCATCTCCCCGGCGACCGCGGGCAGGGACGCCGAGGTGCTGTCGGATTTATTGCGCCGCATGCCCTTCCCCGGGGACCTCTCCCCCTCTTCAGCGTCCTGGGTTACGGACGTAGCCCTGGAGTTGGACCGCATCTACTCCCCCTCCCTGCTGGTGCTGGTCCACGCCTCCCTCTCCTTCAAGACCATGTACGGTGGTGGTGACCTGTTCTCTGACGAGCTGCTCGAGGTGCGCAGAGAGATAGAACGCCTGTTCTTCGAGAGCGGCCGGGAGCACGCCATACTAGGCCTGGGGAACCTGGTGCGGGTGAAGGATTACGTCGACCTCTGCGGCCTGGACGGGCTCGCCCTGGGAAGTGGCTTTCCCTCCTCATACGCCGGGGTCTTCAGGCCTTCGGCCCGGGACCTGGAGCGTCTGGAGGGGATACCCGAGGTGAAGCGCGTGACGTCCAGGGAGGAATTCCGCGAGTGTTTCGGCGGGAGCGAGGACTTTTACGGGCGTTTCCCGCACCGCTTTCTGGAGCTCGAGGAGGGCTACACGTTGAAGGCCTTCGGCATACCCGCCCGCGAGCCCGCGCTCATGCCGGGCAGGGACGAGTTGCTGCCCCTGGCCGGAGACATTCCTCTACCCGCGCGCCCGCTTTCCATCGTCGACCTGAAGGACTGCATCATGCGCAACGGCGAGGCGGGAAGGCGGCAGGCGCTCGTCCTCGTAGAGGGGCTGGGGACGGACGCGTTTCCGTGGGCGTACCGGGGCATCGACAACACCATGGGCTGGTTCCGCTACCCCTTGGGTGATTCCCAGTATATGGCTGTGACATCGGGGAAGCACATGGTCGAACACGGGCACCCGCCTTGCCTGCGTTATTACCTGGAGGATGACCTCTACCCCTACTCGGGGATATTCAACGAGCTGCCCTCCGGGCTTTTGGGGCAGGACGCCTCGGGGCTCTGCGCCGCGGTGGGCAACCGCAGCATCTACACCCACGCCTGCCTGGGCGCCGACATCACCGTCGAATGCTTCGCCCGCACCCTTTACAACTACGGCACCCTGGCGGTAATACGCAACGCCACCGCGATTTGAGGTATGGTAGAAAATAGACTCCTTACGGAAAGGCGCAACTATGTTCGCTGAGAAGATCGCGGCCCTGGCAATGGAAAAATGCGGCGGGCTTCACCTGCAGGAGGCGATCGTCGGCCTGGGGTTCACCCTGGTGTGCCTGGACGGCGGCGCCTGCGGCCTCGCTTATACCCTGCGTGACGAGCTGGAGCGCGGGTGCGACGTTTTCGGCGAAGCGGGGAGACTGGCCGGGAGGGAAGCCGGGGAGGTACTTGCCTGGATAGGAAGTGGCTCGGTTGTCGCCTCCGCCGTCGGTCTCGCCGCGGCCAACGCCCTGCTGCAGCCTCCCGAGGAAGCCTTCGCCTCCGACCTCATGAACATGCTCTCGCTCCGGGCGGGGGAGCGCGTGGTCACGGTGGGGAGGTTCCGCCCCATGGAGCCGATGTTGAGGAAGTCGGGCGCGCAGCTGGAGGTTATCGAGCGGGAGGACCCGCTGGACTCCCTGCGGGACTGCGACGTCGCCCTGATCACCGCCACCTCCATCATCAACGATACCATGGAGGATATCCTCTCCGCGATGGGCGGAGCCCGGGAGGTGGCGATTCTCGGCCCCAGCACCCCTTACGCGCCCGCGGCTTTCGCCGGCACGCCGGTCACGCTCCTCGCGGGTTCGGCCGTGGCCGATGCGGACAGGGTGCGGGCGGTGGTGCGCGAGGGCGGGGGCACGCAGACCATGGAAAAGTCGCTGCGCAGGTGGGCGGTCCGCGTCAGGAAAGGCGGATGAGGATGAGAAGGACAGAGAAGGCGGCCGCGTTATCCACCGCGGCTAGCACTCTCCTGGGAGGAAGCATGATCGCGGTCGCAGTGGTATCGGGTAGCGTGTCACTGGTCGCCGAGGGCATACACACCATTACCGACAGCGTTACTTCCCTCGCGCTTCTTATCGGCCTCCGGCTCTCGGAGCGCCGCAGCGAGACCTTCCCCTTCGGCCTGTATAAACTGGAGAACCTGGTCGCCACAGCCATCGGTATCCTCATCCTGTTTGGCGCCTACGAGCTGGCCTCGGAGTCCATCGGCCACCTCGGCGAGGAGCCGAGAACCCTGGAAAAGCCCTGGCTGATAATAGCAGTCATGGCTGTGAGCGTGATAACCATAGGCATCCTGGCCTGGTACAAGAACAAGGTCGCCCGGGAGGAGAACTCCCCCGGGCTGAAGGCGGACGCGCGCCACTCCATGGCGGACCTGGCCGCGGCCGCGGCCGTGCTCGTGGGAGTCGGCCTGGACATCGCGGGCGTTCCCAGGGCGGACTCCATCGCGGCCCTGGTGGTAGTCGCGTTCCTGGTCTGGGCCGGAATTAACGTCACGCTGAGTGGAGTTAAGGTCCTCCTGGATGCATCCGTGGAGAAGGACGTGCTCTTCGAGGTAAAGGAGATCGCGGAGGCCCATCTGGGGGTGAAGGACGTCCTGCGCGTGGAGGGGAGGAACTCGGGCAGCTACCGTTTCCTCAACGTTACCGTCGTCCCCCGCACCAGGAACCTGGAAAAGGCGAACCTCATCGCCGAAGAGGTCAGGGACAGCATATACAGGGGCATCGCAAACGTGGACCGCGTGAATATCAGCCTCAGGACTGAAGCGAAGGAGAGCATCCGCTGCGCCGTCCTCCTCGACGAGGACGGCTCGACACTATCCGGCCATTTCGGCGAAGCCCACTCCTTCTCTTTGCTGGAGTTCGCCCTTCCCGGTGGCGAGATCGTCTCCAGGGATACGCTTCTGAATCCTTTCACGAATGTGTCCAGGGGCAAGGGCGTCAAGGTGGCGGAGTTCCTTGCCCAGCAAGGCGTGGAGGTAGTCGTGCTCAGGGAGGCGCTGGAGGGCAAAGGCGCATACTACGCGCTGGAGGCGCAGGGGATACTCGAGCTCTACAGGCCGGAGCTGAAAAACCTGGGGGATGCGGAGAGGATGCTGGCGGACTTCGTCCGCAGCTATTAACGCTCAGACCCCTGCTGGCCGCCCTATGGTGATAAAATGTCCCTTGTGATGCACGAATCCAGAATAGACGGTACCGCCTTTATCGCGGGGCGCTGGCCCCTGGACCCCGATCTTCCCACCGTGGTGTTCATCCACGGCTCCGGGGGATCGAGCGTCTTGTGGCGCGCGCAGGTGGAAGCTCTCGCGCAGAGGATGAACACCGTCGGCCTGGACCTGCCCGGCCACGGGGCGAGCGGGGGCGGGGGCATGGACTGCGTCGAGGACTATGCCGCGAGCGTCGATGCATTTGTCGCGGCGATAGAGGCCCCCAGGCCTATACCCTGCGGCCTCAGCATCGGCGGCGCCATCGTCCTGCGCTTGCTACTGGATGCTCCGCAGAAATATACGGCCGGGATCCTGGTCAATTCGGGGGCGAGGCTGAGGGTGATGCCCATGATCTTCGAGGCGCTCGAAAAGGACATCGAGGGTTTCCACAAGGCGGCGCCCGCTTTCAGCATCTCGGAGAAGACGGACCCGTCGGCGATCACGCCCCTTTCGGAGGCGATGGCCGCCTGCCCTCCCGCAGTCACGCTTGGTGACTTCAGGGCATGCGATTCCTTCGACGTCATGGAGCGAGTAGGAGAGATCGAGGTCCCCGTCCTGGTCCTGACCGCATCGGATGACAGGATGACTCCCGGGAAATACGGCACATACCTCGCCGAGCGCATAGGGCGCTCGTCGCTGGTCAACATAGAGGACGCCGGCCACCTGTCTCCCATGGAACAGCCGCAAGCGGTAACGGAGGCCATCGCGGAGTTCGTGTCGTCGCTCTGACGCTACGATCACCGCTTGTGGCGGACGTCCCGTATCGGCGGCAAGTATGAGCACGTGTTGTAAGGGGGGTTAACAATGGTGAACGTAGGTGTCGTGCAGTTGCGGGCGGAGCCGCTCGACGTCGCGGGCAACCTCTTGCGTGCGGAGCGCCATATCTCCGACTGTGCGGCGGGCGGGGCGCAGCTGGTCGTGCTACCAGAGATGTTCAACGTCGGCTTCTATCTAGGTGAGTCCCTGATGATGGTCGCGGAGACCCTGGAGGGGAAGACGGTCGCCTGGCTCAAGGAGCAAGCCTCCGCGCACGAGCTATACATCACCGGGAGCTTTTACGAATACCACGAAGGGCATTTTTACAACACCATGGTCATGGTGGGCCATGACGGGAGCCTGCAGTACTACCGCAAGAGGAACCCCACCTGGTCCGAATCCGCGGTGTGGCGCCGCAGTGACGAGCCCGGCCCGGGCATATTCGACACGCCGTTCGGGCGCATCGGGGGCGTGATCTGCTTCGACTCCTTCGCGCGCGAGACCTTCGAGGGCTTCAGGCGCAGCGGCGTGGAAGCCGTCGTCATCGTCGCCTTGTGGGGGGCCAACCGCTCGCGTTCCTTCTTCTGGCGCCCCGACCTCTTCCTGGCCGGGAACGCGCTCATGCGCTGGTCGAAGGTGGCGTCCGAGGCCGTCCCCCTCGGTTACGCGAGGGAACTCGGGGTGCCCACCGTGTTCGCCAACCAGAGCGGCACCATACGCATGGCCAGCCCCATCCCTTTTCCCGACTGGCCCGTGCAGAACTCGCACTACGATTTCATCGGGGGGTCCCACGTCCTGGACGCCCGGGGCGAGGTGGTCGCCAGGGCCGACGAAAGCGAGACCGACTCCTCCTTCACGGCCCCGATAGAGATAAAGACCTCCGAGCACAAGCCCGTGGTGGAACGGTTGGACATCCCGGCGGACTACATGAGCAAGGATTATTACTTCGTGCAGCCGCCCCTCGACTGCAGGCTCTTCCAGGTGTGGTTCCTGGGAGGCCTGGTGCCGAGGGAATACGAGGCGCGCCGCCTGCGGCACATAGGCCTGTATTCCGGTTGATGCGCCGGTCAGGCCTTAAGTACGGGTATGCCCAGCTTCCCGGCGTTGACGATACTGGGAACGGCCTCGGGGTACTCCTCCCCCAGGAACGCGGATATCCTTTCCGGATGGGGCCACAACGGGTAGCCCATCAGCATCCCGGTCACGTTGAGGGAAGCGAGCACGGCCATGGCCTCCCTCGTCCAGGTGCTCGCCGAACCCAGGTGGGGGACGATGACCGCGTTCTCCAGCCCGCTCAAGCCGGGCCTCATGTCCGGTTCGTCCTCATAGACGTCGAGCCCGACCCGGAAGAGGGGATGGGCCCCGCAGTGCGCGACCAGGGCTTCCTCGTCGATGAGCGGCCCCCGGCTGGTGTTGACGAGCACGGCGTTCTCCCTCATGAGGTTGAGGCGCGCCGCGTCGATGATATGGCAGGTCGAGTCGTCGAGGGACGCGTGCAGGCTGACCACGTCCGCTTCCCGCAGAAGCTCATCGACGCTCCGGGCGCGCCTGCAGGTGACCGGCTCCTCGCCCCGCGAGACGAGGAAGTCGCCGTAAGCGGTCACGTAGTCCTCGAGCGGCTGGTTTCTCTCCTTATCGTAATAGATGAGGCCCATCTTGTGGCCCTCGACCATCATGCGGGCGTATGCGGAACCGATCCTTCCCGCGCCCAGGATGCCCACGGTCTTGCGCCACAGCAGTTCGCCCAGGAGGAGGTCGGGCTGCCAGCCCGAAAACCTGCCTTCCCGCATGAAACGGTCCCCCTCCGCTACCCTCCGCGCGGCTGCGAAGGTGAGCGCGACCGCCATCTCCGCCGTCGTCTCGGTCAAAACGCCCGGGGTGTTCCCGACGGCGATGCCGCGAGCGGTGGCGCCGTCGATATCGACGTTGTCGTAGCCGACCGCGTAATTGCTGTAGACGCGGCCGCCCGCGGAAGCGAGACACGCGAGCACCTCTTCGTCACACTTCTCCGTCAATCTCCCGATGCAGGCATCGCATCTATCCCCTATGGCGTCCCGGACCTCCCGGGTGGTGAGGGTCTCCCCGGAAGCGCGGATCTCCACCCTGCAACCGGCGGCGAGGAGGATCTCCAGCCAGCGGTTTCCCGGGAGCTTTCCGGTCACGACGACCCTCCACTTCCCGTCCGGCTGCAGGACTTTCCATGCACTGGAATCCAGAGACATGCGGTACCTTTCCCTTTCGTATTTCCCGCTAGATCACAGGACTGGCAAACACGCTTTCTGCGGGCAAAAGCCCGCGGGAGATCGACTCAATACCTCGTTCTCTGACCCCATGCGTTCGACATCATACTTGCAAGCGCTCGAGGAAGGTGCTTGGCGTGCCCCATCCCCTGCCAGCCCGCGGCACGGCCGCGGACCTGATGTAGCTCGCGAGCAGGAGCGCCGCGAGGCGCGGGGCCTCCGTGGTGGCGACGACAACGCCGCCTGCGCGTTCCACGATATCGTTGAGCGCCTTTTCCTGCGCCTCGAGAGCCTGCGGGGTTGCGCCCGCGAGCATGACCACGCTCGCGTTTCCCAGGACCTTCCTGATCAGCCCCCCCAGCACCTCCATCTCGCTAACCCCCTCGAAGAGGTTCGGGGTCATCAGGTAGAGCAGCGAGCCGAAGGAGGCGTAGTTGGCCATGTAACCCACGCGCTCGTCTGCGAGCATATCGCCCGTTTCAGACTCTGAGGCGGCATCGGGGAAGAAGCACAGGCAGAAACGGATGCTCTCGGGGACCTCGACCTCCGCGTCGAACAGAAGTCCCCGCATAGGGATCTCGACCGGGCCGGGCCAATCGCAAAGCCTCACCACCCCCCTGGTGATAACCGCCTGCCCCCGTGCGGAATCCGGCGGCTCCTCGCCACCTTCCAGGGCCAGCAGCTCGCCACCGGGAAGCACACACTCGACCGCCAACAGGTCAGGCTCCTTGCCCTCCGGTCCCGTCTCTCTTTCCTCACCGGCGGGAACGGCAAGGGCGGTGGGCAAGGGGGAATCGCACGGCCCGGAGCTGGGTATGCTCACGTTGAGCCCCACCTTCATCGCCTCGGCCTGCAGTTGGGCGGCACACACACCGGGCTCGACGGTCGCCACCTTCTCCCCCGCGTCTATGGAGATTATACGGTTCATGCGGGTCAGGTCGATCTGGACCACGTCTTCTCTCATGGGCGCGCTGAAAGCACCCCATCCCGTCGCGTAAGCAGCGCACTTCAAGCCGTTGTTCCAGCATATCCGCATCACGGACTGCACCTCCTCCGTCGAGGAGGGCAGGACGACCGCCAGCGGACGCCGCAACCATATATCCGGGTCCTCGCCCGGGAGCGACTGCCAGACGTAGCTGTCGAGCACCGCCGGCTCCCGCGAAACGTGATCGGCGCCCACGACTCTAATGAGTTCCCCGTAGACATCGTCGCTTATCATGTGACGTCCTCCCCCTCCATCCCCGCAGCCTGCGCGACCAACTCGGTGAGTTCGAGTATGCGTATGCTTAACCCGTGTTCCTCTACGGCGTCGCGGAATATGCGGACACACCACGGGCAGGCGGTCACCAGCGCGTCGGCCCCCGTCGCCGCCGCCTCGTCCAGCCTTTCCCTCGCGGTCCAGGACGCGAACTCGGGGAAGGCGTCGAGGACGCCCCCTCCCGCCCCGCAACACCATGAATACTCGCGGATGCGTTCCATCTCCGTAAGCTCCAGCTCTGATATGGCGGACAGCACCGCGCGCGGCGCGTCGTAGACCCCCCGCCTGCCCGTCCTCTTCAGGTATTGGGGCCGCTTAAGCTTATCCCCGTTCCACGCCAGGTACGGTTCTCCCATGCGGCCGAGATGGCATGGGTCGTGATAGGTGACCCGCATGGGAACGGCCCCGGGGAGATCGATACGCCCCTGCCCTATGAGCTTCTGCATGAACTCGCTCATGTGCATGACCTCGACCCCCAGGCTCTTTCCCATGCGGGGGTAGAGATAGTGGAATGCCGCGAAGCAATCGGAGCAGGCGGTCACGACCATGTCGGCGCCGGAGGCCTTCACGCGCGAGATCATGTCGTCGGCGAAGTTGGCGGCGTCGCCCTGGTAACCCAGCTCGTAAACGCGGCCACCGCAACACGCCTCCTGCACCCCGGCGATGCCGACATCGACGCCGGAACCCTGCAGCAGACGGGCGGCCTGCCGCAGCGCCGGCCACAGATCCGTGTCGTATGAATAACGGCATCCGGTATGCAGGAGCACTTTCGCGCTCTCCCGGCCGGTGTCCTTGAGCCCCAGCCCATCCGCCCAGGCAGCGCGCGCCGATCGGGGCTCACCGAACACGTTGTTCTCCCTCTTCAGGGCATCTACGGTGAGCATGTGGTCCGCTATGAGCTGCCCGCCCTCCACGCAGCTCGCCCGCAGCTCCATGAGCACTTCCGAGAGGTCGATGTCGTCCCGGTAGACCTTGCAGGACACGTCGCACGCCCCGCAGAGCTGGCAGCGGTAGATTATCTCCGCCACCTCCTCCGAAAGCTCGCTCCTTCCCTTGAGCATCGACAGCCCCATGCTCATCCTGCCCGTGCCCGAGTATGCATGGAACGAGAACCTCGCCAGGGCCGGGCAGCTTCTGGCGAAGCGCCAGCTCTTGATCTGGTTGAACGGCACCCACTTACACGACGAGCAGCGGGAACAGGCCGCCATGTCCGCCTCGTACTCAGCCAGGGTCATCTACATCACCCCCTAAATGCGGGTATGTCGGCCCTGGCCTTCTGCACCGCCCGCTCGAGGCATGCCCGCAGCTCGCCGGCGGCCGCGCCAGGGTCGGAGGCGGACGCCTCCATCTTCGCGGCCACCTCCTCGAGGTCCGTGGAAGCCGCGGCCTCCTCCGCCCGCAGCACCGCTTCGGGGGGGACGCTGTCGAGCATGGCCAGGAGGTCCCCCATGCCCAGGCCCGTGTCTTTCATAAGGCCGTCGATGGCCTGGTCGGCGATGGCGACGAGCCTGTCCAGGAGGCCCGAGTGGTAGTACCGCCGCAGCAGCTCGAACGCCGGAGCGGGATCGAACGCCATATGCATCACTCCTCTGACTTCGACCTGTACTTGGAATCCAATTCCAGGTAATAGGGTACCTTCAGAAAATCGTTGAGGTCGGTGAAGGACTGGATCCACTCGCTGAAATCCCTCTGCTTGCCGTTTTCCTTGAACGCCTGCAGCTCCTCGATGCAGGCGGTTATGCACGCAGCCAGGCAGATGCCGGGAAACAGCGCTATGGAGAAACCCATCTTCTCGAGGTCCTCTACGGGCAGGTTGGGTGTGCGCGGCGCCATGTTGACGAGATGGGGCTTTTCGGGAAGCCGCCTTGGTATCTCCGCCATCTCATCGACCGTCGTGGGCGCCTCGATGAAAAGCACGTCCGCTCCCGCCTCGGCATACATGCGCCCCCGATCGACGGCGTGATCGAGACCGTGGATCGCCAGGGCGTCCGTGCGGGCGATGATGAGGAAGTCGGGGTTGCTGCGGGCGTCCGCCGCCGCCCTGATCTTCGCCGCCATGTCATCGGCCGCGATGACGGCCTTGCCGGTCATGTGGCCGCACCGCTTGGGCCAGACCTGGTCCTCTATATGGATGGCGGCCACCCCGGCCTTCTCGTATTCCCGCACGGTGCGCACCATGTTGATGGGGTTGCCATATCCCGTGTCGGCGTCGGCGATGACCGGTATCTCCACCGCCGCCGCGATCCTCGCCGCGTTCTCGACCATCTCCGTCATGGTCACCAGGCCCAGGTCGGGATAGCCGTGGTTCATGGTCGCGGTGCCGTATCCGGTCATGTACACCGCCTCGAAGCCCCGCGATTCCGCGATCATGGCCGTGAGGGGATTGAAGATACCGGGCGCGACCACCAGCTCTTTCGCTTCTATGAGTTCTTTCAGTGTATTGCCTGCCATCCCGTCTACTCCTCTCGCTCTCGGCGGCAGCGCCGGCCGCCGTCACTTACCGTAAGAGCACTTGATCTGCTCGTTCCTGACCGTGGTAGCCAGGCACTTGTTGCAGCTCACGCAGCTTACCTGCGGCGCCCCTTTCCTCAGCTTCTCCACCAGTTGCAGGTCGCGGATGAAAGGGCGCGACATCGAGATAAGGTCCACGGAACCTTCCTCGAGTACCTTCTCCATGTATGCGACATGTCGCAGGCCGCCCACCAGGGCTATGGGCATATGGGGGTCCGCCCTCCGGATGGTCTGCGCGCCCTCCAGGTTGTAGCCTTCCTCGTAGTCGAACTTCCCCACCATCCTCCTGAGCACTATCCAACCCCCCGGCCTCTTGGCTGGCGGGAGTGCGCCGACCAT
>JAQVFR010000040.1:0-23089 GCA_028697145.1 Actinomycetota bacterium
ATAGACCTCCAGCACCACGCGGAAGCGGGCGGGAATAACAGCGGGGTCGTAAACGTGCTGGGCCCTGGCCCCCTCGATGACTGTGCCGTCGCCGCAGTGCCAGACGTAGCGCACGATATCGCCGTCGGGATCAAATGATGCGCCGCCGTCCATGCTCACGTACAACGGCGCGGCCCCGCTGCTCCTGGATATGGAGGGCACGGCGCGGGGAGGCAGGTTGAGGGCGGGTTGGGATGCGGGCGAGGAGCGCAGGGGGGCCGGCTGCGGCAAGGCCCCGGTGGACTGCGGGGGAGAGGGTGAGGGATCGGACCCGCCTGTCTCCCGTATGTCATCCGCTCCCGGAAGGGGCTCACCGCTCCTTCCCGTGCTCACGATCAGGCATACAATATCTCCCGGACGCAGCGTCGAGCCCTCCGCCGGCTCCTGCGCAGCCACCCTGCCTGCTGACCACAGGCGGGAAGGCGCCTCCCGCGAGGTGCATTCCAGCCCCAGTTCCGCGAGGATCTCTTCCGCCTCATGGGCGGTGAACCCCTGCAGGTCGGGCAGGGCGATCTTCTCCTCGACGGGGGCGGGGGCCTGTGCCTCCCGCGAAGGCTTGCTTCCCAAGAGCCCCGCTACCGCGGCGAAAGCAAGCCAGATGGCGGCTCCGCCCGCGACGACGAGCAGCAGGTTGCGCAGTGTGCGCCTGCGGTGGCGCCCTGCCGTTATCACCGGGGAGGGGAAGGGCCCGTCTTGCAGGAAAGACAGCCCTCCGGCCTTCCCCGTCGGCGCCCCGGGGCTTTTTTCCTCTCGGGACTGCGTCCCGCCGTCGTCAACGCCTGCCTCCCGCAGCTCCTCGAGCAGCAGGCGCGGTGAGGAGGGGCGGTGCTTGGGCAACGGATCCACTGCCATATCGAGTAGGGAAGCCAGCCGGCCTCCGACCTCCGCCTCCGGAAGCATCTCGCGTACCATGACCGCCAGCGAATACACGTCCGAGGTGCGGGAACCCTCCTTTCCCCCGTCGGTCTCCGGGGCACGATAGGGTGAGACCCGCGCGGCCGTCTCCGGCTCGATCTCCTCGATGACCCACCCGAATCCAACGCGCGCGAACTTCAAGCCGCCCCTGGTGTCCAACGTCACCTGGCCCGGGTTGAGCCCAAGATAGAAGAGGCCCTTGCCATAGGCCTGCGTCAACACCTCCACGGCGGCGGCGGTTATCTCGACCACCTGCTGGCGGGGCAGTTCTCCCGTACACGAGAGGACCTCCGCCAGGGACGCGCCGCAGGACTTTTCCCTGACCATGTAAACGAAATCCTCCTCCGCCTCCTCTCCCCAATCGCGCAGGCAGGAGACGTGGGTTCCGTTTACCAGGATGGCCGCGTCGAGCAGCTCGCCCAGGCGCGCGGGGCTCACGGGCAGCTGCTCCTCGGGGGCAGCAAGAATGTCCACCTCCACCTCGAGCCCGCAGGCGACGTCAACGGCCAGGTAGGTCGAGAGGTATTCCCCCCCGCGGATCCTCTCCATCACCTGGTACCTGCCAGCCAGGGTCTTGCCGATCATCTCCACCACCTCTCTCTATTTATTCATGTTTAATAACTTTATAGATTTATAATACTTTGTCAAGTAGTTTTTGCGCCGGTGGCGGATGGGGCGGGCATGCCGCTTGCCGCCCCCTCCGGGCGATGAGATGATCGGGGCATGGATCAGGAGGCGGTGATAGTAGGTGCCTTGGGCATCATCTGGGGGGTTATGCTCGTCCTCATGCGCCCCAGGCTCCTGGAGTTCTCCCGCGAGGGCGGGAGGGGCCTGCGCGACATGAGGGTGATCAACGTCCTGGTGGTGGCGGCCGCCGCGTTTTTGTGCGCCGGCGGAGTAACCGTAGTCCTGCTGGGCATCCTCTAGCGCCGACCCCCTTTTCGCAACGGTGCGCGCTTCCGGAACACGGGAATCGCGATGGGCGCGAAGCGAGATATCGTGCTTTTCCCCGCTTCAAACCATCAAAGCAAGGGCTGCAACTGAGGTTTTTTACGATCGCGGGCAGATATTCAATCCGGGCCGCTCCCGGGTGCGCGATCGAGGACGTGTGGGGTCGGGTTTCCCGGCGGGCGTCCTCCTTTCACGCGCGGCACCGTTCCCTCCATACCTTGAAGCTGTTGGCCACGTAGTTGCGGCCGTTCCTAAGTATATATGACAGGAAGCTGCCGGGAGGTTCCCTGAAGTCCGGCACCTCCCGCATGGTCAGCGCCCCCTTGTCGCAGGCGACGACGCAGAGCCCGCATCCGATACAGCGCTCCGCTCTGTGGATGCGGATCTTCCCCTCTCCCTCCCCGCAGACCTCCATGGCCCCCAAGGGGCATACCCTGGCGCACTTGCCGCAGAAGGCGCACGCCGCGAGGTCGATACGCGGCATGAAATGGGGAGGGGCGACGAAACCGGGCGAGTTGAACTGGGTGACCTGTCTCAGCGCGCCGCAGCAGCAGCCGCAGCAGGAACAGGAGCAGCGGAAGGATTTCGTCCCGTCGTCGGCCATCATCCAGGTGACCAGTCCCTCCTTCTCCGCCGCCGCCTTCACCTCCAGGACGTCACGCCGGCTCGCCTGGCGCATGCGGCCTTCCTTGACGAGCGCGGGAGCGAACTCGCCCATCACCGTGCAGGTCTCGAGCATCTTGCCGCACCCCTCCCCCACCAGCTGCCTGGACAGGCGGCACTGGCAGACGCCGATTGCGAAGTCGTCGTAGCGCTCCACGATCATGTCCAGGCGCTCGGAGGGCAGCGCCATGGGCAGCGAGCTTATTGCCTCCCCCACCGGGATATAGCGCACGGCTCCCACCGGCTTGCGGTTATACTGCGTGGCAAATCCCGTGTCGTACAGCGCCTCGTAGAGTTCGGCAAAGCGCCTGTGCCATGGAGTGACGCTGTCGGGCGATCGGCACACCAGCACGTGCTCGAAGGTCCCGGGCAGGATGGGCAACATGACGAAGCGTTCCCCGTCCCCCTCGCCTAAGGATATGAGCACGTACTTCTCGTGCGCCAGGCGGTGGAGAACCTCTTTCACCTCGGGCAGCGGCCGGCCGCTTGCCCTGGCGAGGGAGGCGGCGGTACGGGGCATCCAGGGCTTGATGTGCCTTGCCACCTCGGCCTCCTCCTCGGAGAACATGTGCTCTATGAGGGCCAGCAGTTCGTCGCACAGGGGCGGCCCGAGCAGGAGCGGGCTGGAGTATGATCTCGCTACGTCGAGAAAGGCTTGCGCTACCCCCGGGTAGTCGCCGGTCTTCCGCGCAGCCGCGCGGGCAGTGCCGTCCATTTCTCCCCCTTTCGCCGTCCGGAACAGCCGTTCCTTGATTATGCCACAGGACGCTGGACGTGCGGCATTGCCGGACGGGAGCTTGACCTCGCGACCCCCCGCGTCAAGAATATAATCCTGGGCGCGGACGACCCGAGATTCAGGCCATCAATGCACGGCGGGGGCCGAGGAGGGAACGATGAAGGTTTACCTGAACGGCGAGGTGATCGACGAGAGAGAGGCCCTGATCCCCGCCGCCGACCGCGGGGTGCTCTTCGGGGACGGCGTCTTCGAGACGGTGAGGGCATACGGCGGCAGACCGTTCCGCATGGACCGCCACCTCGAACGCCTGGAGGCGGGGTGCCGTGAGCTGAGGATCGTGGGCGTGCCCGCGGCCGCGGAGGTCGCGGAAGCTGCAAAGGAGCTGTACCGCCTGAACGTGGTGAGCGGCGACGCCTATATCCGCATCACGCTCACCGGCGGGCGTTTCGACGGCGACCGCATCCTGGAAAGACCCGGTCCCCCCAATGTACACATGATGGTCAAGCCCTTCGAGGACTATCCCCGTGAGTGGTACGAGCGCGGCAAGCGGGTGATCGTCTCGGCCGTGCGCGCCAACGAGGGCTCCCCACTCTCTCACATCAAGAGCACTAATTACCTCGACAACCTCATCGCCAGGCAGGAGGCGAAGGACCGGGGGGCGGACGACGCCGTCTTGCTCAACTCACGCGGATACCTCACGGAGGGGACTTCCTCCAACCTCTTCCTGGTGCGGCGGGGCAGGATTACGACCCCGGACGAGGAATGCGGGCTGCTGCCCGGCGTCACCCGCGAGGCGGTGATGGAGCTGTGCGAGGAGCACGGGCAGGCATGCGATACCGCTTTCCTCGTCCTCGACGACCTCCTGGGAGCGGACGAGGCCTTCTTCACCGTCAGCACCGGGGAGATCGTCCCTATAGCGGAGGTGGAGGGGAACGCGATCGGGCTGAAGTGCCCCGGGCCCATCACCCTCGGCCTCTCCGGAGCCTACCGCGACCTGGTCAGAAAGGAACTCGGCCTATAATCCACCCAGGCTCGTTATACTAATGTGCACGAGAAACGGATATGGAGGTCGTCCCATGGAGACATGGCAGTGGGCCGTAGTGCTCGTTCCCCTGGTGATCATCCAGCTATCGCTGCTGATATTCGCCCTCGTGGACCTGCTCCGGCGCGAACGGGTCAGGGGCGGAAGTAAGCTGCTGTGGGCGCTGGTGATCGTCTTCATCAACATCCTGGGGCCCGTTGTCTATCTCCTGTGGGGACGGGAGGCGGAAATTGACAACTCCCGCGATTGAATGCGTTTCGCTGACCAAGAGCTTCGGCGAGCTGGCGGCGGTCGACGGCCTCACCTTCGGCGTGGAACCAGGGACCGTGACGGGATTCGTCGGCCACAACGGGGCGGGCAAGACGACCACCCTGCGCGTGCTCCTGGGCCTGGCGCGCCCCACGCGGGGCGAGGCTTTCCTCTTCGGAGTGCCCAGCGGCCGGGCGGACCGCGCGCACCTGGCGCGCGTGGGTTACCTGCCCGAAGCCCCCGCCTTTTACCGCTGGATGACCCCGCGCGAGTCCCTGGTGTTCACGGGAGAGATCCTGGGCCTGGACGCCGCCCGCTCCCGCTCCCGCGCCGCGGAGGTCATGGGGCTTTTCGGGCTCTCCCCCAAGGCGGACCGCAGGATCGCCGGTTTCAGCAAGGGCGAGAGACAGCGCCTCGGCCTCGCCCAGGCGATGATGGGAGAACCGGAGCTGCTCATCCTCGACGAGCCCACCTCCGGCCTGGACCCCATCGGGCGCCACGAGCTGCTCTCCCTGGTAGCGGACATACGCAGCGAGCTGACCATCTTCTTCTCCTCCCATATCCTGGAAGACGTGGAGAACGTGTGCGACCGCGTGGTGATGATCGGCCGGGGCAGGCTGCTCGAGCAGGGGGAGCTGGACGAGGTGCTGGAGAGGCACTCCAGCACCGGCCTGACCGTGCGGGTGCGCGGAGGCGGCGATGGCCTCGCGGCCGCCCTGCGCCGGGAGGACTGGGCGGGGGACGTATCCGGAACGGACACGGAGGTGAGGCTGCGCGCTCCGCTCATGGCGCGGGCCGAGATGGAGCTGCCGCGGCTGGTGTCCGCCATGGGCCTGGCGCTTGTGGGGGTGGAGCCATCGGGGGGAAGTCTGGTGGACGTCTATCTCGGACTGACGGAGGGCGCCGGCGATGAATAGTGCCCTGAAGACCCTGCTGCGCAAGGACATGCGGGAACAGGTGAAAACCTACCGCCTGTGGGTGGTCCTGGCCCTCTTCCTCTTCTTCGCCATCACCGCGCCGCTGGTCACCAAGCACCTGCCGGACCTCATCCCCAAGACCGAGCAGTTCGAGATCATCATGGCGGAACCCACCCTGGTCGACGCCGCCGCGCAGTACGCCGGCTACATCGTCCAGATGGGCATGCTGCTCGTCATCCTCCTGGGCATGGGCACGATAGCCGGGGAGAGGTCGCAGGGCCTGCTGCCCATGGTCCTGTCCAAGCCGGTACGCAGGCGCCATGTCCTGGCCTCCAAGGTGCTGGTCAACGGCGGCATGCTGGTGGGCGCCCTCGTCCTGGCAACGGCGGTGTTCTACGGCTACACCGTCCTGCTCTTCGCATACTTCCCGGCGGGAGGCGCGGCGCTCTCCATAGTCCCCATGGCGGCGTTCATCCTGTTCGTCCTCTCCCTGACCGTATTCTGGAGCGTGGTAACGTCCAGCTCCATCACCGCCGGCGGGCTGTCCCTGCTCAGCGTGCTGGTGCTGACCGCGGTCCCGCCGCTCTTTTCCTCCGTGAAGCGTTTCAGCCCTTACTACCTCATGGACGCGGGCAAGTCCATCGCCGTGGGCGGCGCGGGATTCGGCGAGGTCCTGCCGTCGCTGCTGGTCACCGCAGCCCTCATCGCGGCGCTCCTGTGGGCGTCCGCCTATATCTTCGAGAAGCGCGATATCTGAGGCGGGGGACTCGACTCTCCAGCGTCGAAACGGGGGAACGGGCCCATCGGAGGGGATATTCTCTATCTCACGTGAGAAATTCAGTTAGCAATGCTAATGATATGATGAATGTTAAGGGCTGACCCCGTCAGCCGGAGAGGGCGGCGAAGATGGCTTTGCCCTTGTCCAGGGTCTCCTGGTATTCGTCCTCGGGGACGGAGTCGGCCACGATGCCCCCGCCCACCTGGAAATAGGCGTTGCCTCCCCTGCAGATGATGGTGCGGATGGCGATGTTCAGGTCGTATTTGCCGTTGTATCCCAGGTACCCGATGCTCCCCGTATAGACGCTGCGCGCCGTGGGCTCCAGCTCGTCGATGATCTCCATGGAGCGTATCTTGGGCGCGCCGGTGATGGAGCCGCCGGGAAAGCTGGCCTTGAGCAGGTCCACCACGTCGCGGCCGGGGTGAAGCTCGCCCACCACGGTGGACACGAGGTGGTGCACGGTGGCGTAATGCTCTATGACGGCGTGCTCCTCGACCTCCACGCTGCCGTACTCGCAGACCCTGCCCAGGTCATTGCGCTCCAGGTCCACGATCATGGAGAGCTCGGCCCGGTCCTTGGCGCTCGCCAGCAGCTCCTCCGCCAGGCGCCGGTCCTCCTCCGCGTCGGTGGAGCGCGGGCGCGTGCCCTTTATGGGCCGGGTCTCCACGTGGCTGCCCTCGCCCGCGAGGAAGCGCTCCGGCGAGGAAGAGCACACCTGCCCGTCCACGGCGTTGAAATAGGCGGCGAAGGGCGCGGCGTTGAGGCGCCGCAGCCTGCGGTAGAGCGTCCAGGGGTGCTCGCGCAGCTGGGTCTGGAAGCGCTGGGAGAGGTTGGCCTGGTAGATGTCGCCAGCGATTATGTAGTCCTTGACCTTGCGCACCGCCCGCAGGTATTCCTCGCGGCTGAAATTGGATACGAAGCGCTCCTCACGGGCTTCGAGCGGCGACGCGTACCGCGGCGGCTCCGCGCCGAGTCGAATGGAGGCCTCCTCCAGCACCCCTTCCGGGTCCGCGGGATGCACGGCAGCGATCCAGGTCCTGCCGCTGCCGTGGTCGTGGGCCAGCACGCGGTCGTAGAAGGCGAAGCAGAGCTCGGGCATACCCAGGTCGTCCACGGCCTTCTCCGGCAGCCTCTCGAGACGGCGTCCCAGCTCGTAGGCGAGATAGCCCATCCCTCCGCCGAGGAAAGGCGGCATGCCCTCGGCCTTCTCCTCCAGCCGGTATTCTCCCAGCGCCCTGCGCAGGGCGCCGAAGGGATTTTCCCGCGTCTCGCTCGTGCCTTCTCCACGCCTCCACCAGCGGCAAGCGGGCCCGCGGGCGGTGAGCACGAGGTGGGGGTCGAACGCGATGAAGGAGTGTCTCCCCAGCCTTTCCATGACCAGGCTCGAATCCAGGAAGCAAGCGTAAGGCGCGTGGGCGATGCGGTGGAAGATGTCCTCCATCTCCTCCGCGCCTTCCAGCTCGCGGACCCCGAGCCGCAGCGATGTCCCCTCTCTCTGTCCGAGAAGCGTCATGAGCACACCTCCAGGAAATTGGCGAGCAGCTTCAGGCCCTCGGGGGTCATGAAGGACTCGGGGTGGAACTGTATGCCCTCCACCGGGAATTCACGGTGCCGCACGCCCATGATCAAGCCGTCTCCGGTGCGGGCGCTCACCTCCAGGCAGGGGGGGAACCCTTCCTCCAGGATGGCAAGGGAATGGTAGCGGGCCGCCTCCATGGGATTGGGCAGGCCCGCGAAGACGCCGCGGCCGTCGTGTTCCACGAGGGACGTCTTGCCGTGCATCACGTAGGGGGCGCGGTCCACTCGGCCGCCGTATACCTCGCCGATGCACTGGTGTCCGAGGCACACCCCCAGCACAGGCACGCGGGGGCCGAACTCGCGGATGATGTCCTTGGACAGCCCGGCATCACGCGGCGCCCTGGGTCCCGGCGAGATGACGATCCCTGCCGGGCCCATGTCCTCGACCTCCTCGAGGCAGGTGTGATCGTTGCGGAAGACCACCAGGTCCGCCCCCAGCCTGCCCAGGAACTGCACGAGGTTATAGGTGAAGGAATCGTAGTTATCGATCATCAGTATCCCGCCGCCGGCCATCTCGTCACTCCTCGTCAAGTGAAAAAGAAAAACCCAGCCTTTCTCCGGCTGGGTGCCGACCTAAATACCTTTAAGTCGCCTGACATACCGTCGCAGCGCATTATAGCATAACCCTCCGGCTAACTCCCAATCGCCAGCACCGGAACTCATACGTCCCGCCGGGCATGCCGTGGCCCCGATCGCCCGAGGCCGAGCGCAACCGTCGGAACGCGGCGGCGGACCACGTCACCGGATTGAGCTATCATTAGGGCCGATGGGAATATGTCCGGTACGGGGCGATGGATGGGAGGTTCCTGCCATGTCCAGAAGAGCGACGACCTCGATCACTATCACTATCCTGTGCATGCTGGCGGCGATGGTCCTGCTCGGGGCCGGGTGCGGGGGAACGACCACCGCGGCCGAGACCACCATGGAGGTGCCGCAGCTGCAAAGCGGCCCCATCAGTGGCCTGCTCGAGGACGGCATCTGGGTCTATCTCGGAATACCTTACGCCGCCCCGCCCGTGGACGAGTTGCGCTGGAGGGAGCCGCAGCCGGTGGAGCCCTGGGAAGACGTCCTCGCCTGCGAAGAATTCGGCCCGGCCTGCCCGCAGAGCGACGATGACTGGACGGGCATGATGGACATAGGCGACATGGATGAGGACTGCCTCTACCTCAACGTGTGGACGCCCGCCAAGAGCCCGGACGAGAGGCTGCCGGTGATGGTGTGGATACACGGCGGAGCCTTCCGCAGCGGGGCCGGCTCCCTGCCCATATACGACGGCCGCAACCTGGCCGGAAAGGGCGTTATCGTGGTGACCTTCAACTACCGCCTGGGCCCGCTGGGCCTCATGGCCCACCCCCTGCTCTCCGTGGAGTCGCCCAACGGGGTCTCCGGCAACTACGGCCTCCTGGACCAGGTGGCCGCGCTGGAATGGGTGCAGGACAACATAGGGGCATTCGGGGGCGACCCGGGCAAAGTCACCGTCTTCGGCGAATCGGCGGGAGGGATGAGCATACTCGACCTCATGGCCAGCCCGCTCGCCGAGGGCCTCTTCGACCGCGCCATCGTCGAGAGCGGGCCCATGCTCGACCTCGGCCTTCCCATAAACCCGTTCCCGACCCTGGAGGAGGCGGAGAAGACGGGTGAGGAGATAGCGAAGAAACTGGGTTGCGACGAAGAGGAGGACGAGCTGGCCGCGCTGCGCGAGGTGGCGCCGGAGGACCTCATCGCCGCATCCTCAGGGGACAACCAGTTCTTCAGCCCCATCAACCTGAGCCCGAACGTGGACGGTTACCTGCTTGAGGAGAACCCCTCCGAGGTCTTCGCCGCGGGCAGGCAGCACGCCGTCCCCCTTCTCACCGGGATCAACGCCAACGAGGGCACCATTTTCCTTCCCGATATAACCCTCAACCAGTACCAGCTGCTGGGCAATTATCTCTATGGCGAACACGCCGTCGAGGTGGAGTCCCTTTTCCCCGCCGTCACGGACATCGAGGTAAAATCCTCCATGGAAAGCCTGGTTACCCAGATGGGGTTCGGTGCAAGCGCGCGCTTCACCGCGGAATGCATGGACGAAGCGGGCGTTCCCGCCTACCTCTACCTCTTCAACCGCTCCCCCCAGGACCCGCGCACCCAGGGCCTGGGCGTCTTTCACGGCCTGGAGATAATGTACGTTTTCGGGAACCTGGACAAGGTCGCGCTGGAGGGCGTGAGCGAAACGGACTACGCCCTCTCCGAGGCGATGATGGAGTACTGGACCGCCTTCGCCAGGTCGGGCGATCCCAACGCATCGGGAGTGCCGGTGCAATGGCCCGCTTACACGGCGGATGCGGCTGCGTACCTCGAGCTGGGCGAGGTTATCGCCCCCGGTTCAAATCTCTTCCAGGATGCCTATGAGCTGGTGAAGAAGCTAAACGGCCTGTAGGCCGGCGGGCAATGGGACGTGCCCCTGCTCATCGGCACCAACGCCGACGAGGGGGTCTATTTCGTGCCGGAGGGCCTGACGCAGCAGCAGTACGAGCTCTCGGTGAAACACCTCTACGGCGAATACGCCGATGAGGTGCTGGGGCTCGTCCCCACCGCCACCCCCGAGGAGGCCGATGCGGCCGGTCAGAACCCGAGGCTCTCGCCGATGAGGAAGACCTTGTAGTCGGTCATCATGGGACGCTGCCTGATGATTGTGGTGATGCGGCAGATGCTGGCGGGCGCGGCGCAGTCGTAGCAGCTGCCCTTCTCCACGCAGGGGACGTCCGCACCGTAGCGCATGGCGTTGACTGGAGCCGCCACCTCGCGGATGCGCTCGAAGGCGGCGTCGAGATCCGGCACAAGCTTATTGTATCCGGCCACGACGATGACCATGCCGGGGCCGTAGGACATGCCTGCCACCCGGTTCCCCATGCCGTCGGTGTTGACCAGCTCTCCGCGCAAGGTTATGGCGTTGGAGCCGGCGATATAAACAGGGCACAGGAGGGCCTCCTTGCGCACTCGCGTGGCCTCCGCGAACTCCATGTCGGGCTCGTGAACCAGCACCCTGCCGCCGCGCTCCCGCAGGGCCTCGAGCAGCCCGATCTGGCGAACGGTCCAGGAGCCACCGCATCCGACCGCGGCATCAGGCGGGACGGCCTCGAGTACCGCCCGCACGGCCTCCTCGCGGGTGGGATAGAAACGTGCGTCGAACTCCCTTTTTCCCAGGGCCCTCACCGCGGTCGCGCAGCGCGCCCGGATATATGACTGCCAGACCTCGCCCATGTGGGAATAACTCATGTCCCCTCCTCTCGGCACGCCCTGGGCGTGAACATCCTCTGCGCGATATGAACCCGTTAATATTATTATGCCAGGTTGAGCGGCGCGGTCTCCAGCAGCCGCGCGGCTGAGGCGGTCAGCCGCAGCAGGGGGCGGGAGCGCCCCGGCGGGTAAGAGCCGCCATGATCATGGCGGAGGCGCATCCCACGTCGCTTTCCACCTTTATCGCGCCCGCCTCGCAGTTCAGGCTGCACGCACCGCATTCCATACAGGCGTCGCGGTCCACGAGACGCGCCGCGTCGTCTCCCGGCACGAACACGCCGTGGGGGCAGACCACGCCGCACATACCGCAGCGGTTGCACAGTGCCGGGTTGTATTCAAGCGTGTTCGTCCTACTCCTGGCCATCACGACCGCCTTTCAAGCCGAGCACCACACGCTGCGCCAGGTTCAGGAGCAATCCGGCTCCGGCCATCCCCGCCATGGGCCTTACGTACCTGTTTATCTCCCGGCGCACGCCACTTGGGGAGGTGAAGGTAGTGCAGCCCGTGAAGTTAAGTCCCAGAAACGCGGTAATGGGGGGGAGCGCCAGGGCGTAGGACGCCGCTTTTACTGCGCGTGACGGCAGCGACGTGCCGTCATCCCGTGCCAGCCCGGCGGCGGCCGCTCCCAGGCCCGCAATACTCCCCAGCAGTAACCCCTTGGCGCTGAAATCCTCGCCCGGCAGCCACGGCAGCAGCAGGGGGAAAGCTACAAAACCAGCGAGGGACGCCGCGGCGATGCCCGCGGCTCCCACGGGCTCGCCGGCCGCATACGCGGCGGCCGAGGCCCCGGCCACGAAGGGGAGGGCGGTCTTGGCCTCGACGGGGATGAGCACCGCCCGGTCCTTCAGGTCGAAACTTACGCGCCGCATCTCCTGCGCGGCCCTGCCGCCCGCCATGAACCTCGGGATGTCCTCCGCCCGCACCGGGCCGAACTTCACCCGGAAGCCCGAGCGCCTCCGCACCTCGTGCGCTGCTACGCCGGTCGCGCAGAGCTGCGGCGCGATCACAGTGCGGTGCGTTACGACCTCGGCGAGGCCGGTCTTCTCGATCCTGGCCACCAGCTCATCCGTGCCGAAGGTGCCCTTGCCCGCGGCGCACCACACGTTGATCCCCCTGGTGTCGAGCACGAGGATGAAGGCGTCCATGCCCTCCAGGGCACCGCGCAGCGCATCGAAGGACAGGCGGTAATTGGCGCTTGCGAAAACCGGGGAGTCCGGTCCCGCCTCGCCCAGGCGGTAGAGCCCGGGCCGTACGCGCCACTCGTTCCTCCTGACGCCGAGGCGCGCGAGTAAGTGGACGAGGCGGTCGGCGGCGGTCACGCGCGACGTCGTCGTCCCTATTCCCTCCAGGTCCGCGGGCCCCGCGGTCTCCGGGGGGCCTCAGCGCGGTTTGGCTTCGGACCGGCAGGAGGTATCGCAGGCATCGCCGATCATCGTAGCCGTATCTTCATTGTCCGTCATGTTTCCTCCTAAGCGATGATATCCTTCATCATCGGCCCCAGGACCCCCCTGACCATCTCGGTCAGGGACTCCGCCTTGATGAGGGATATGCAGCATATCTCCCCATCCTTCTCGTGGCTTACCACGGCCAGTTTGTCGCCGGGGCTTATGCCTGCGCGAGTCCTGAGGTCCTTCGGCAGGACCATCTGTCCCCTCTCGTCGACGCTCAGCACCGCCTCCACCCTGGAGGCGGCCTCGCCCTGCGAGGCGTCGCAGCAGCCGGCATCCTTTTTGCCCATGGTCCGGTCTCTCCAATCGTTAATATCAGACTCTTCTGAATTATCTGATTATGCATCTTATCCCATGCGGTGTCAATGCGCGCCGCGCGGCGGCTGCCATTTGATATGATGAACGTGCTCGATGCGACGAAGCGCTCCTTTACTCGCGCGGCGTCAGGCCGATAACAGGTATACGACCAGGCCCGCCGGGCAGGTGGCCCGGAGAAGACGACGGGAGAGAAGACTTGAACAGGCACGAGATACTGATGGCCGCCCTGGCCGGAGAGAGCACGCCCCGTTTCCCCGTGCTGGGTCCCGGGGGGCTCATCAACGTGGTCACCCGCACCGTCCTCGACCGTTTCGGCATCCCTCTTCCCGCCGCCCACTACAGCGGCGTGATGATGGCCGAGTTGGCCGCAGCGGCATACGACATGGCGGGCTTCGACAACGTCGGCGTGCCGCTATGCCTCACCGTGGAGGCGGAGGTGCTGGGGGCCAAGGTCGACATCGGGGACAGCACTATGCTCCCGCGCATCATCGCTTTCCCTGACGCCGCCGTGGATGACATCATCGCCAACGCCCTTCCCTCGCTGCTCCAGCACGGACGGGTGCCCCAGGTACTGCGTTCCATCGAGCTCCTGCGCGACATGCGCCCGGGGACCCCTATCATCGGGAACATGGCTGGCCCTGCCACCCTGTCGGCCTCCCTTATCCGGCCCTCCGTAATGATCGAGTTGGTGAAGCGCGACCCCGGGTTCCTGAACCGCTTGCTGGAGGGCATAGTATCTTTCCTTTGTGCCTATGCCGAGGCCATGGTGGAGAAGGGCGCCGGCATCATCATGATGCACGAGCCGGCCGCGAGGTCCGGCTCCTATATGGGTTTCGACCTCTTTCACAACGTGCTGCCCTACTTCAACGAGGTGAGCCGGTATGCTCATCTCGGGGGCGCCAAAGTGATCCTGCACGTATGCGGCGGCCGCATGGAGCAGGTGAGGATGTGCCGGGAGACCGACGTGGACGCCTACTCCTTCGAGGCGGAAGTGCACCCGGGAGAGGCCCACGCCATACTGCGCAAGCCGATCATCGGGACGGTGCCCGCCTCCCTGGTCCATTATTTTCCGCCGGAGATGGTGCTCGAGGAGACACTCATGGCGGTGAGGAACGGGGCCGCCATCATGGCGCCGCCCTGCGGGCTGGGCCTGGATACCCCCTTCCAGAACCTGCGCATCATGAAAGAGGCATCCCACCGTTTCGGGGTATGAACCGCCGGCGCGGGTACACGCCCGGCGACAGGCTTTAACCACGCACCCGTCATGCGCGGATCCCGGGGTCCAAGATGATCTCATCACCGCCGAGGCGGCGCAGGCGGACCGCGTCGTCGATAACGAGATAGGTCATGGCCGTCTCGTCACTTGAACCCTCCACCCAGCAGCCGGTATTTGCCATGAGCACCCCGGCGTCCCCCACCGCGACGCGGGAGAAACCGGCACGGTGGGTGTGCCCGAACACGAAGACGTCCGGCAGGAAGCCCGGCAGGAAGTCGCGCAGCAGGTCACGTGCCTCGCGACTGTTCTGCTCGACGCTGGTGAGTCGGCGCGGGCTCCCACCTGACTTCGACTGGAAGCGCAGCAGGCGCGCGAAGAAGCGCAGCACGGCATAAAAACGGTACTCCCACGCGCGCAGCTCCGGCACGCGGGCCGTCTGCGTCAACAGTTCGAAGAACGGCTTGTTCAGGCGATCGATATCGGAGAGCGCGATACCCCGCGATCTCCCCAGGATACCGCGGGCCAGCCATGCCGTCTTCGCCCACCAGAAGGACCGGCTGAAGAAATCGAGGTGATGTCCGTGCATCAGCAACAGGGACCTGCGGCCGACCTCAATGGAGAGCAGGGGATAGTGCATCCACAAAGGCAGGCTCTCCACCAGGCAGACCCTCTCCCCGCTCGCGCAGGACCCGTCCAGGCCGAGGGATAATCCCTCCACCTCCTCCCAGCCCAGCTCCCGCCGCATGCGCCTGTCCTCGCATGCCGTCCAGAGGTGATAATCGTGGTTGCCGGCCACCAGCACGAATTCACGGGGCGATCCCCAGGAGGCGAGGCTGCGGAAGAAGGGAGCGCCCGCGCCGGCCGCGGCTGCGAACCCGGCGCTCCAGAGGTCCCATACGTCCCCCAGCAGCACCAGCATGTCGATATCCCCGATGCGATCCAGCTCCGTGATGAGCCTGTCCGCCAGGCCTCTCCGGGCGAGCAGTGCGCCGGCATCGCCGAAATGGCAGTCGCTGATAACGACGACGCGCCGCAGTCCTTCGCAGAGCATTATCAGCCCCTCCTTCCGTTCCCATATGCCCTGAGCTCACGGTCAGCAAAAGGATACCAGGTTTGCGGCCGCCCGGGGACGGGCATCCGCCTCTTCCTGTTCCCCACCTGTGAGTTGATATATAATTTCGGATAATCGCTCATGGTTGAGCTTCAGAGACCGGGACCTTAACAGTGAAGGGTGGGCATCACGGCATGGAGATAACGGGCGGAGCGCTCGACCTCATCGGCCGCACGCCGGTAGTGAGATTGACCAAGGTGACTCCGCGCAATCCCCGTGTGGAGATATTCGCCAAGATGGAAGGGTACAATCCCTGTTCCTCGGTAAAGGACCGCATCGCGAAATACATGATAGAAGGCGCGGAGCAACGGGGCGAACTGACCCGCGACAAGACCATCATCGAGGCCTCGAGCGGCAATACCGGCATCGGATTATCCATGGTCGCCGCCCACAAGGGATATCGCATCAAGATCATCATGCCCGAGTCGATGAGCGTCGAAAGGCGCCGGGTGATGCAGGCATTCGGGGCAGAGGTGGTCCTGACGCCCAGTGTGGACGGCATGAACGGCGCCATCGCCATGGCGACGGAGATGGAGAAGGACCCGCAGTACTACCACACCAACCAGTACGCAAACCCCGATAACGTGCGTGCCCATTACGAGGGAACCGGCGCCGAGATCATGGAGCAGGTCGAAGGCATCGACGCCCTGGTGGCGGGCCTGGGCACCGGGGGCACCATCATGGGCGTCGGGAAGAGGTTGCGGGAAGCATACCCCGGGCTGCGTATCGTGGGCGTTGAGCCATACCCGAACTCTCTTATCCAGGGCCTGCGCAACCTGCAGGAGTTCCTCCCACCCATCCTGGACACCTCGATCATGGACGAGAAGCTGAACGTCGAGGATGGCTGCGCATTCAACACCGTACGCGTGCTCGCCAACATAGAGGGCCTGTTCGTAGGCATATCATCGGGCGCCGCGGTGCACGCCGCGCTGCAGGTAGCGGACGAGATGGACTCGGGCAGGGTCGTGGTGATCCTCCCGGACCGCGGAGACCGCTACCTGAGCACCGACTGCTTTACCTGCCCTAACCTGGAATGCGTCTACCGCGATTTCCTGCAGTCTCTGCAGGCGGAGCGCAAGAAATAGGACCCGCGCGTCGAGCCCCTTAACCATACGCCCCGCACACAGCGGCGGTGATGAGCGGACGGCGGAGCGGGAGCCGTCGCCCACGAGGCCGGGGCCGGGATGAAATGGCGGTTGGGCTATATCTAACCATACGCCCCGCACACAGCGGCGGTGATGAGCGGACGGCGGAGCGGGAGCCGTCGCCCACGAGGCCGGGGCCGGGATGAAATGGCGGTTGGGCTATACCTATAGAAAGTCCCTTCCCCCGCCGATTAATCCTATTGAATAATTAGATTGGCGCTGGATTGATATGGCCGGTCGAGCTCCCCGGTCTGCATGATGACAAGGAGGCCGAGTATTGCCTTCGGCTACGGACAGGCTGTCGCAGCTGTTGATCAAGAATAATGTCATAAACGAGGCCCAGTTGGCGGCTGCCCTGGAACGCCAGAAGACATCCGGGTCCTCGCTGGGGAAGGTCCTCCTCGAGATGGGCGTGGTCAAGGAGAACCAGCTCGCCGAGGTCATCGCCAACGAGCTGGGGCTTGGCTACGTGGAGTTGCTCGAGTACAAGATCAACATCCAGGCCACGACCTCCATCGAGGAATCCACCGCCCATAGGTATACCTGCATCCCCATCGACTTCGAGAACGGGAAGTTGGTGGTGGCCATGGCCGATCCCACCAACATCTATGCCCTGGACGATATCAGGCTGAGCACGGGCTACGAGGTCAAGCCCGTCGTGAGCGCGAAGGAAGACATCATCAGCGCTATCCGGCGCTATTACCACCTGGACACCGACGTCGTCGAGGAAGCCCTCGAGGGCAGGGAATTCGATGAGCCCGAGGGCGGTATAACGGGGATCGTGGAGGACACGCCCCTGGTACGCTTCACCACCACCATGATCGCGGAGGCCATCAACCGCGGCGCGAGCGACATCCACGTCGATCCCCGGGAAAACGAGGTGCTCATCCGCTACCGCATCGACGGCGTTTGCCAGGAGATCAAGCGAGTGCCGAAGAACGTCCACCAGGGCATCGTCTCGCGCATAAAGATCATATCCGACCTCAACATCGCCGAGAGACGCGTGCCCCAGGACGGCCACTTCGGCATGAACCAGGCGGGCAAGTCCATAGACTTCCGCGTCGCCATCCTCCCCACCGTCTACGGGGAAAAGGTGGTCATGCGTATCCTGGACAAGTCGAGCATCCTGCTCAGGCTGGAGGACCTGGGGTTCCTGCCGGAGGCGCTGGAGAAATACCGCCAAGCCTTCGTGCTGCCCCACGGCGCCCTGCTGGTCACGGGCCCCACCGGGAGCGGCAAGTCGACCTCCCTTTACGCCACCCTGAACGTGCTCAACACGGAGGAAAAGAATATAACCACCGTCGAGGACCCGGTGGAGTACCGCCTCGGCGGGATCAACCAGGTGCAGGTCAATCCCAAGGCGGGATTGACCTTCGCCAATGCCCTGCGCAACATACTGCGCACCTCTCCGGACATCCTGATGGTGGGCGAGATCCGCGACCGTGAGACAGCCAAGATCGCTATCGAGGCCGCCCTTACCGGGCACCTCGTCCTCTCGACCCTGCATACCAACGACGCCCCCAGCGCCCTGCCCCGCCTCATCGAGATGGGCGTGGAATCCTTCCTCGTCTCCTCGGCCATCAACTGCGTGCTGGCGCAGAGGCTGGTGAGGAAATTATGCTCGAACTGCAAGGTGCCATATGAGCCCGACCTGAACGTCCTCAAGGCCTTGCGCTTTCCCTTCACGGAGGGCGAAGACCTCATCCTCTACAAGGCCAACGAAAACGGATGCGCCAAGTGCAGCAACACCGGCTACAAGGGCCGAGTCGGCCTCTATGAAGTGATGCCCATGAGCGACGAGATCCAGCGTCTCACGGTGAAGGAGGCGTCCGCCACCATCATAATGAACCAGGCTATCGAGGAAGGCTTGCTTACCATGCGCGATGACGGCTTCATCAAGGTGAAGATGGGGCTGACCTCCATCGAGGAGGTAATGCGCGTAGTGGCGGTCTGACCTGGAAAGCGGAGCCTTAGACGGCAGAGACAGCTTCCTCCCGGTCCTCGTAGAACTCGATGATCTTCTCGAACTGCATCACCTCGAAGAGGTCTCTGACCAACTCCGAGACGTTGGCGATGACCAGCTTCCCCCCTTCCCTCTCCGCTCGCCTGTACGCGTCCACGATCACGGAGAGAGCGCCGCTCGAGAGATAACTGGTATTCGTCATATCCATGACGATGCGGTTGAAACCCTGTTTGAAGACCGAGTTTATGAAGGAGAAGAACTCCTCGAGATTTGTGGAATCAACGATCCCATCGAGTTCGACGACGGCCTTGCCGTCCCCCGGCTCGATATCTTCAACTCTCCAGGCCATGGCTGGCTTCCTTTTCCTCCGGCAAACGGCCCTTGAGGGCGTGCCAAGCCTGGAAGAATATCTCGGGGATGGGAGGCAGTCCGAAGCCCACGATGAATGCGGTCAAAGTGGGCAGGATCAGCAGCCACAGGAAGGCTATGGGGAACATCGCCTCCATGGTGTACCTGAGGATGTCCGCGCCGTTCTCCCACAGGAACCTGAAGGATATGAAGTCGAAGAAGATCTTGCGGAAGGCATCGTACTTGGTGATGATCAGGAACCAGTGCAGGAACTCCCCGATAAAGAGCGCGAAGAAAGTGGTGATGGCGGCCTGGACGGCCAGCTTGGTGCCGTGTTTCCTTCCCGCCTTCCACCAGAAAGCCAGCCCGAGGATGAGCCCTACCAGCACGGCATGTATGCCGTATTCCTGGTCCTTGGGGATTATGTAGGCATTGGGCACCGCCCAAAGGACCGCCCCCAGAAGCAGCATGAGGGCGATGAAGATCGCGGCCCTCCACCAGGACGTGGAGACGAGGGTGTAGTCGTTGCAGCGCGGCTGTGAGAGGAAAGCCCAGCGCTCGGCGCTCTTCTCCCTGCGGGTACCGCCCATCGAGAACGCCCTGCGCGCCTTCCTTTCCTCCCGGGCTGCGGCCCTGGCCGAAAGCTCGCGCCCCACCTTCTTGCCGCCGCCGGCCACCACCGCGGCAGGAACCGGCTCCACCAGCTCCTGCGGACCCTCCTCCGGTAAAACCGCCTCCTCCTCCGCCTCCGGCTTGAGGAGGGTGAACATGACATCGTCCAGCAGCCTGTCCTCGGACGGCGCGGCGGCCTTTGTCTTCGGCGTCTCCTCTCGCGGCGGACGGGGTGGTGCGGCTTCCTCCGCGGCAAGCCCGCGCGCGTCACCGCCAGGTGGCGCGGCAACCCCCTCTTCCTCCGGGGCGGCAGCAGCCCCCTCGACCGGAGAGGCCACGCTCTCCTTTCCGCGGTGACGCCTGCCTATGCGGTTTGTCTCCTCGGCGAGCTTGCTGAAGTCCTCGTCAGGTCCCTGGGAGAGAAAATCCTCGTGGGGCACGACCGGGGGCATCTCCGCGGGCTTCTCCCGCTTGCCCCTACTCCATCTCCGGCCTCCTCTTTTCCTCTCGACCGGAGCGGGGGCAGGTTGGAGCCCCACGTCATCGAAGGGTGACGTTTGCGGAGAGGGCTGCACGGGTCTTTCCTGCCGCAGGGCGGACGCGCCTGCGGGGTGCCCCTCCTCCCCGGCTCCGGCTGGCTCGGTGAACTCGCGCGCTATCTCGTTCAACTTGCGGCGGTAACAATCCGGGCAAAGGGTGGTCTGGTCTGTCTCGCGTACGCATTCTATGCAGAAATCGGCGCCGCACTCCTTGCACGAGGACACCACCCGTTTACTGGGATGCCAAGGGCAGTTCAAGCCAACACCTCCAGATCTTATTTATATGCATATAGTCTTCTCTCGACCTGTTCGACCTATATATTAACCCAAATCGAGGCATAGCGTGCCGGTACAGGGCTCCGCGGACCGCTATCCCTGCTGGCCGCTCAATTCCAGGTAGAGGCGGTTTATCTCCAACTCAACCTTCTCCAGCAAGGGCTCGACGGAGGTTATCCGCAACCGCTCGTGAAGAGCCTCCACCAGGGGAACGTAGTCTGCCAGCAATCCCTGCATGTGTTCAAAATCGGGGTTGTTTTCCATCTCCTCATCGGTGATGCCGCCGGTAGCGGCAGCGATCAGTTCCTGGACCAGCTTCTGCAGGGTGGTGAAGATGCCCTCGAAAAGGGACTTGTACTCGCCCAGAAGAGAGGGGACTACTATGCCCGGCAACTCTTCCAGAGATAAATCCAGAGCTGCGTCAAGCCTTCCCAGCCGCTCCAACAGATCAGCATCACTTCCGGGAGCCTCCAGCTGGGTTATCACGGCCTCTTCGCGCAGAACCGGTTCGATCGCCTGGAAGATATCCTTAATACCTTCGTATATTGTGTCCAGCTCCTCCACCGCTTCTACCACCGCTACCGTATATTCCTCCACATATCCGCCCAGCGCCGACAGGCCACCCCTGTAGTCGAAGGTGCTCATCTCTTCGACGCTCTCGAGAACAGCGCGCGCAGCATCGCGGCCTGAATCCAACTCCTGCATGACATCTCCGTAGAATGAAGCGTTCTCGAAGTCGAAGACCTTCATCGCACCTATGAAAGAGGTCGTTCCCGCCATGCGGCAGGTGCCCGAGCGAAGAGCCGCGTCTATCTTTTCCAGTTTTTCACGGGAGACGGCTCCATCCCTGCATCCCGGAGATGCAAGGAGCATACATGCGGTGAGGAGTCCCGCAACGGCGATCAGCGCAGGCTTGTTGATGCGAGAGATCATGTTACCTCTATTGACGTCATGGGGTTCTTGCACGGTTCCTCTTCAAATTGCCAGGATAAATCCTCCCATACAGAGCGACGGTTTACAACAAAAGCCATCCGGACGGCTCCGGCCTTTTTCAGCAATTCTCTTGTCTCCACGCCATCGGGACTGAAACGGCCGGCCCAGGGCCGGCCGTTTCCAACCTCGGCTCCGAGAAGGGATTTTACGGATCTCCGCCATTTGCATCCCAAGCGAATCCCTCTATCTTCCCGCGGATATGATGTCCAAGACCCAGCACGTTGAGGTCCGAGTGCAGCATGAGCACAAACTGATCGAAGAAGGTTATAGGCGCCGTGTTGTTGTCCATATCAACACCAGTGGCATTGAGGGCGTTGACTAAGGCCTGTCCGCGGGCGCTGTTATCCGGACCGCCCAGGTTGATGATGAGGTTGGTGAGGAAGGTCCCGTTGGAGGCGATAGCGCCGGCCAGCACGTTAGTATCGAGCGCCCCGATGAGGTTGGTGAGGAAAGTTCCGTTGGCGTTGATGGCCCCCGCCAGCACGTTCGGGTTCAGGTTCTGTATGAGGCTGGTGAGGAATGCCTGGTTGGTGTTCAAGGCCCCGGCGACGACCGTGGGGCTCAATGCCCCTACAAGGTTGTTGAGGAAGGCGCCGTTGGCGTTGATGGCCCCCGCCAGCACGTTCGGGTTCAAGCCGCCTATGAGGCTGGTCAGGAACGTCTGGTTGTTGTTGAGTATGTAGGCGATCTGTGTCGTGTCCAACCGCGATACCACGTCGGTGAGCCAGTCTCTTACCGCCGTGGAATTGAGCACGTCGGCCAGGACCTGCGGATCAAGGCCAGTCAACAACGTGCTCAGGAAGACCTCGTTGGCGTTTATGGCGTTGGCCAGCACGCTGGGAGAGAGGTTGGTCACCATGTCCGTAACGAAGGCCTGGTTGTTGTTGACCGCCAGGGCGAGCACCGACGCGTCCAGGAAACCTATGAGGTTCTCTATGAAGGTGCCGTTGGCGTTGATGGCGTTGGCCAGCACGCTGGGATCGAGGGCGGGTATCAGGTTGGTCACGAAAGCCTGGTTGGCGTTGATGGCATCCGCTACCACCGTGGGATTGAGTGCCCCGATCAAGGTGCTTACGAAGGTACCGTTGGCGTTGACGGCCGCTGCGACCACGTTAGCGTCCAGCGCCCCGAGAAGTGCGGTCACGAAGGTGCCGTTGGCGTTGATGGCGTTGGCCAGCACTATCGGATCCAGGTTCTGGATGAGGGCGTTCACGAAGGCGCCGTTGGCGTTGATGGCCTGGGCGAGTATGGACGGGTCCAGGTTGGCCAGGAGTTCCTGCACGAAGGGCAGGTTGGAGTTGATGCCCCGCGCCGTCGCGACGGCGGTGTCGGAGTTCAAGTTGGCCACGAGGTTCTCGATGAGGGTGTTGCCCGCGCCGAGTGCCGAGTTGGTGTTGACGGCTCCCGCCAGCACCGTCGCATCCAGGTTGTCGAGGACGCTCTGCACCAGCCCGCTCGCGTTGGTGTTTATGCCCTGCGCCACGGCCTGGCCGGCGTTTGCGTCGAGGTTGGCCAGCAGGGAGCTGACGAAAGGCCCGTTGGTGTTGACCACGTCCGCCAAGGGTACGGGATCGATGTAAGCGAGCAGACCGCCGAGGAAGGATGCCGTTGCGGGATCGTTGGCGATGTTGCCTATGACCCCCAGGGTGGTGGCGTTGTTGAGGTCGGTGAAGAGCTGGGAGGTCCAGGCCGGATCCAGGTTGTCCACCACGTCCCTCACCATGAGGGTGTTGAGGTTGGAGACGAGCTGGCCCACCCAGGCGCCCTGGTTGTTCACCACGCCGGCCAGGATGGCCGGGTCGAGGTAGCCGATGAGGGCGTCCACGAAGGCGGTGAAGTTGGGCGAGTTGGCGATGTTGCCTATGACCCCCAGGGTGGTGGCGTTGTTGAGGTCGGTGAAGAGCTGGGAGGTCCAGGCCGGATCCAGGTTGTCCACCACGTCCCTCACCATGAGGGTGTTGAGGTTGGAGACG
>JAQVFR010000040.1:23189-23755 GCA_028697145.1 Actinomycetota bacterium
AGCTGGCCCACCCAGGCGCCCTGGTTGTTCACCACGCCGGCCAGGGCCGCCGGATCCAGGTTGGGCAGCAGGCGATCCAGGAAAGCTACGGTATTGGGGTGGTTGACCATGGAAGCGATGATCAACTCGTTCAGGTTGGGCATGAGGTCAATCAGGAACCAGGGGCCGATATCGACGAGAAGGCTATTGATGGTTGCGGGCGTTATACCCGATACGAGATCGCCCACCCAGGCGCCGTTGCCGTTCACGATACCCGCGAGCGCCGCGGCGTCCAGCTGCGGCAAGAGAGAGTTGATGAAGGCGATGGTCGCGGGGTCGTTGGCGATGCCGGCTACGGCCGCCTGGTCCAGGCCGGGCAGCAGCGTGCCGGTGATCCACGGCGTGAGGTCGGAGACCATGTCGTTTATCGTGGCCGGGGTGATGCCGGAGACGAGCGAGGCCACCCAGGCGCCGTTGCCGTTCACGATACCCGCGAGCGCCGCGGCGTCCAGCTGCGGCAAGAGAGAGTTGATGAAGGCGATGGTCGCGGGGTCGTTGGCGATGCCGGCTACGGCCGCCTGGTCCAG
>JAQVFR010000012.1 GCA_028697145.1 Actinomycetota bacterium
CGGATGGGCGATTGAGCGAACGCCGGGTGCTCAGACCGGCAGGTTATGTATCGTTACGCCGGGCTTGAGGTAATGGGGGTCGGGGCCAGGATAAATCCTGGCCCGCAGCGCTTCGCGTCGCTGGCCTTGGGGGTGGGCAAGGCTCGGCCTTGTCATTCCTCGCCTGCGGCTCGGACGCAAAACCGAGCCGGTGTGGCGGATTGGGGAGAGGGCGGTGGTGGGCAGACCAGCGGGTTGGGGAGAGGACGGGAGGGGCAGACCGTCGCGTCACGGGACGAGCGGTGATGAGCAGACGGACTGACATCCGTCCGTGCTGCCACCTGCCCGGGAACCGGGGGTCGGTCCGAGGAAAGCCTTTCATCTGCTTGACCGACGCCGGCCCGGCGGGCAAGGTGCTCGCAGGAGCCTCGGGCGACGACGACCAGCCTTGCCGCCGGGCTACTGCGTAAGCGAGACCGTTACCCGGAGTCCCCGGGCTTCTGGGGGCCTCATGCCCCCGGGCTCGGGCCGGAAGCGCAACCTACTTCAGGGCTGCCTCGATGAGCTCGCGGGCGATGGGCGCGGCGGCGGTCCCGCCGCCCCCCGCGTTCTCCACCACCACCGCCACCACCAGGGTGGGGTTCTCGGCCGGAGCTATGGCGATGAACCAGGCGTGGGACTGCTGGCCTTCCACCTCGGCGGTCCCGGTCTTGCCGGCCACGGTGATGCCGGATACGGCGGCGGCGGAGCCCGTTCCCTCCTCCACCACGTCCACCATCATGTTCAGCACCTGCCGGGCGGTATCGGCCGATATGGGCGCCCTCCACTCGCCAGCCTCGTAACGCTCGAGGATGCCGTCCCCCCGCCTCACGTCCTTCATGAGATGGGGGACCATGATCTTCCCGCCGTTGGCGACGGCGCAGCCCGCGAGGCAGAGCTGCAGGGGGGTCATGAGCAGCCGGCCCTGCCCGGCGCCGGTCCAGGCCAGCTCGACGTCGTCCATCTCGCCCGCCTGGGGGATGAAAGCGGCCGAGACCGCCGGGTAGTCAAGGGGTGGGACGCCGTTCATGCCGAAGCGCTGCGCATAGTCCACCAGGTCTCCCCCCAGGGCCAGGGCCAGTTGGGCGAAGTAGGTGTTGACGGAAAAGGTGAGCGCCGTATCCATATTCATGGAGCCGTCAGGCGACCCCGCGTAGTTGACCACGCTCGAGCCGTTGACGGCCAGCTCCGCCGGGCAATCGTAAAAGGTATCCACGGGGATCCCCGCATCCACTCCCGCCGCCGCCGTTATGACCTTGAAGCTCGAGCCGGGCGTGAACAACCCCATGCTGGCTCGGTTGAACAGGGGGCTCGTGGGGTCCTGGGCGTACGCCCGCATCAGCGCGTCCGCGGCCAGGTTGCCATCGGCATCGAGGGCCTGGCTGACAAGGGCGTTGGGGTCGAAGGTAGGCCAGGAATACATGGCCAGGACGGCGCCCGTCTTGGGTTCCATTGCCACCACCGCCCCCCCGCGCTGCCCCAGCGCCTGGGCCGCCGCCGCCTGCAGCTCGGAGTCGATGGTCAAGGTGAGTTCGTTGCCCTCATCCAGGTCGGAGGTCATCTCCTCCACCCATCCCCGCGACGGCTTTCTTCCCAGCAGAAAATCGTTGTAGTGCGCCTCCAGCCCTGACCTGCCGAACTGCGGGCTGTCGTAGCCGACGACGTGGGAAAAAACACTGCCGCCGGCGTAACTGCGCCGGTATGCGAAGGGGGCCTCGGACTTCACGCTCTCCGCCACTACAAGCCCGTCCGCGGTTATGATCCTGCCGCGGCTGATGCCGTACTCCTCGACGAGGCGGCGCGTATTGGCCGGGTTCTCCACCAGCCCATCCTGGCCGAACACCTGCAGGTAGCTGAGGTTCAGCACCAGCACCATGGCAAGGATGATGAAGAGGATTCCCAGCTTGCGCATGCTTTCCTGCAAGGCTCACCTCCCTTAGTCCGCCCTGGCATCATCACCGCCGCCAGCTCCCCCGGTGGTCGCGGCTGCCCGCCTTCCTCCGCCGCCGGCAGGCGCGGCGGCCTTGGCCTTTCCCCCCGCGAGCTCCCTTCGTGGCGCGGAGACGCACAGGAGCATGCCCAGGAGGAGAAAATTGCTCGCCAGCGAGCTGCCGCCGTAGCTCACGAAGGGCAGGGTGATGCCGGTGAGCGGGACCAGGCGCGTATTCCCTCCCATGATGATGAACGACTGCAGGGCGACGATGGCGGTCAGGCCTACGGACAGCAGCTTTCCGAAATCGTCCTCGCAGCGCAGGGCTATGTAGAGCCCCCTGGAGATGAGAAGGAGGTAGATGAGGACCAGCGAGACGGAGCCGAACAGCCCCAGCTCCTCTCCCACCGCGGCGAAGATGAAGTCCGTCTCCACGAAGGGGATGATGTCCGGGTGACCCCGACCGAGCCCCGTGCCCGACAGCCCGCCCTCGGCGAATGCGAAGAGTGACTGCGCCGTCTGGTAGCTCTCGTCCTCTATGGTCTCGGGATTGAGGGGGTCCAGCCAGGTGTCCACCCGCTCCTGCACGTGAGAGAAGGCGAAGAAGGTGATCGTGGCCCCCAGCATGAAGAGGACCAGGCCCACCAGCACGAAGGATATCCTCGCCGTGGCCGCGTAGAGCACGGCGAGGAAGATCCCGAAGAAAAGGAGCGAGGAGCCGAGGTCCCTCTGGAATATTAGGAGCAGGAGGGAGAGGGCCCACATGGTGAGCAGGGGGCCCAGGTCGCGCAGGCGCGGCAGATTCATGCCTGCGAAGGAGCGCCCCGCCCTGGCGATGAGCTCCTTCCTGTCCGCGAGGTAGGCGGCGAAGAACATGGCCAGCAGGATCTTAGCCAGTTCGGATGGCTGGAAACGCAGGGGGCCCAGGACGATCCACAGGCGCGCGCCGTTGACCTCCTGGCCCAGCACCATGGTGGAGAGCAGCAGCGCCAATCCCACCAGGGCCAGGGTGTAACGGTACCTGGCCAGCACGCGGTAGTCCTTCAGCGCGGCGACCACCGCCAGCATCACCGCCAGTCCCACGCCCAGCCATATGACCTGAAGGCGCGCCATGTGCCCGTTGAGGCGGAAGAGGAAGGTGATCCCCAGGTAGCACAACGCCGCCGCCAGCGGCAGGAGCACGGGGTCCGCGTCGGGCCTGAGAAAGCGCAGGACCGCGTGGGCAGCGAGGAACATGGACACCATGAGCAGCGGGTAGATTACGTTGCCCGCCACCACGCGCCCCTCCGCGGCCAGGTCCAGGGAGATCCAGCCCACGAAGGGTATCACCGCCGCCGCGGCCAGCAGAGCCAGTTCCTTCCAGCGCGATCTCATGCTCGAGCAGACACTCTCCCGGTATCGGCTCCGCGAGACCGGTTTGCCCCGGCCCCGCGGAGCATGATCCTACTTCCGTCCGAAAATCCTCTTCCAGCGCGAGCGCTTCCCGGCATCGGCCGCGCGCCCTCCGCCATCCACCTCGGATTCCAGGTCGATCACGACGGCGGTGATGTTGTCCGAGCCGCCCCGCTCGTTCGCCGCCTCCACCAGCCTGCGGCAGCGCCTATCGGGGCCCTCCCGCGTGCAAAGGATGGCTTCCATGTCCCCGTCCTCGAGATATCCCGATAACCCATCACTGCACAGGAGGAGGCTGTCCCCGGGCATGACGTCCACCGCGTCGACGTCGGCCTCCACCTCACGGGAGATGCCGAGGGCGCGCAGGATGACGTTCCTCTGGGGGTGGGTGCGGGCTTCCCGGCGTGAGAGGTGGCCCTCGTCAACCATGCGTTCCACGAGCGAGTGGTCCCGGGTGAGGAGTCGCAGTTGCCCTTTCCTGCACATGTAGGCGCGGCTGTCCCCGACGTGTCCCAGGTAAAGGCCTTCCTCGATGAGGGCCGCGGTGAAAGTGGTGCCCATCCCCGCAAACCTCGGGTCATCCTCCGCCATGCGGTAGATGGCGTGGTTGGCCTCGAGTATCCCGCCGCGCAGGCGCTCGAGCGGAGGCGTATCCCTGTGCCTCCCCTCGAAGTCCAGGAATATCTCGATGGCGGCCGCGCTGGCCACCTCGCCCGCGCGGTGACCGCCCATCCCGTCGGCGACGATGAATACGCGGCCGTCGGCATGGAAGCTGTCCTCGTTGTTTTCCCTCACTCTCCCCTTCTCTGACATGGCCGCGTAACGCAAGGCCTACCTCCTGAACTCCATCTCCGTGCGCCCTATCTTGACGCGGTCACCGCTCCTCAACTCCGTCGGGTAATGGATGCGTCTGCCGTTGACATAGGTTCCATTGGTGCTGCCGAGGTCCTCCACGTAGAACCTTCCCTCTGTCTGGTATATCTTGGAATGCAGGTTCGACGCGAACTCGTCGTCGACGGATACCGCGCACTCCGGGGAGCGGCCGATTATGACGTCGCCTTCCAGCTCCCAGCTCAACTGTTTGCGGCGGCCGGCATCACCCGCGATGACCAGTCTCGCCTTGCGGCCGCTTCGCGGCGCTTTTGCGGGGGCCCTGGGGACCGCGGGCCGCGGGGGAGCGGGCCTCAGCTCGCGATAGACGGTCCTGGCCACCAGGAAGACGAACAGCATGAGCAGCGCCAGGAACAAGAACCTCAGCGTAACGTAGACGATCTCCGGCAATGCGTACCTCTCTCTCAGACCGAAAATCCTATCTCGGTGTCGCCCACCACCACGACATCGCCGTCCTCCAGCAGCCTCTCCCGCACCCTGCGGCCCCCTACCCGGGTGCCGTTGGTGCTCTCCAGGTCCCTCAGGACGTATCCGGACGGGGTTCGCTCTACCTGGGCATGAAAGCGCGATGCGCGCGGGTCCGCCAGCACCAGGTCGTTCTCTTCCGCCCTGCCGATCCTGGTCCTCTCCGCTTCGAGCTCGCATCTCGTCCCGGCCTTTTCTCCCCCGAGGATGGTCAAAACACCGGTACGGTCCTCCGCCCGGGCGGCCGGAGTCCCCGCGCCGCGCTCCTTCCCGGCCGGCCCTGGCTCATCCAGGGCAGCCGCCACCGAGAACTCACCCTCCCGCAGGGATCCGTCCAAGTGGAACTCCACGCCGGGTCGCGTGATGAGATGATAATGCCTTTGGTTTGTGTGGGTGATGATCAGCGCCTCCATCTCCGCCGCCAGGCTTGAGGCGACACCCGACAGGCGCTCGTAATCGCGTTGGCTGAGATGCACGATGAAACGGTTCGGGGCCAGGGTGCCGCTGACCCCCAGCACCTTCGCGTCGTCGATCTCCCTCGTGATCCTTCGCGCTATCTCCAGGGGATGCACCCCTCCCCTGAAAGCCTTGCTGAAAGGCTCCTCGAAGATCTTCTCCAGGCGCTTCTCGAATCTGCGCAGCGGGCCCATCATTTCATCTCCCCCAGGGTATCCTCGACTTCGGCGATGCGCACGGGGAACCTGAAGGCCTCGACTATCGCCAGCACGAAGGATAGGGCGTAGAGCAAGGCGCTGCGGTTGAAATCCCCGCTGAAGAGATAGTAGAAGTTGGCGAGAACCGAGGTCATGCTGGTGCCCACGCCCAGAAGGCCGAACACGCCCTCCGCGTACGACCAGCCCTTCTCGCTGTCCCCGATATGGGGAAAGACTTTCCATAGACGCCGGTAAAGGTAGAAGCTGAAGAAAGCCCACATGATCGCTCCCGCGCCCGCCAGGCAGGCCGCGGCGACCGTAAGCGTGCCCGCCTTCACCTCCGTCCGCTCTATCGCCCAGGGCGAGAGGTAGAGCACGGAAGTGAAAGCCAGGAGCACCAGTGGAATGCCCAGGGCGATGAGGCAGAACCTCCTGAAAACGGCCTTTCCCTCTTTGCTCATAGTCACTCCCGGCGGCTCCTCTTGACTGGGTAGTTTACGGCAGGTCCTGCTCAAATGCATTATACCAGCCCGCACAGCTCCGTTAAAAACATGCGCTTCCTGCCGATAATCCTATAGAGAGCGGGGAAGGGATCCGAGGGCAGCATCCTGTATAGCTTGACTCCGTGGTTATATACTAGAGCCATGGGGATTCACGCGGTAAAGGAAAACGATTGGAGCCCTAGAAACAATAGTAAGAGCAAAGCGGGTTGACAGGCTTGGAGGTGGCCTTTATGGAATGTTCTTTCCACGCCGGTAGCGAAGCTATCACCACCTGCGTGCAGTGCGAGACGCCGATATGTCCTCTGTGCGTCGAGGAAACGAGCCAGGTACATCTTTGCCTGAATTGCTATCGCGCGCGGATCGAGGAGCTTTCCGCCGGTCTCAGCAGCGCATCCGCGCGTCTTGCCGTGGAGCGGCAGAAGGGGGAGGCGAGAGCCCGTTCCTCCCGCAAAAAGAAGAAGGGGGAGAGGGAAGCGGCTGGTCCGGCTGAATCGTTGTGGGAAAAAGAGGGCGCGGCGTCCGTGACGCCGGGGGAGATGGCCCCCCCGGCCGAGGCTGCGCCGGCCGCGCCCGGGGCGGCGTCTGCCGCCGCGCCCGCTGCGGCGGCGGCCGCGACGGCGGCGAAGGCCCCCGGCAAGAAAGAGCTGGCGCGCATGCAGAAGGAGGAGGCCAGGCGGCTGAAGGAGGAGAAGAAGGCGGCCAGGAAGGCGGCCGCGGAGCAGCCGGTCGTCCCGGCGGTAACGCCCGAGGCCCCCGGCAAGAAAGAGCTGGCGCGCATGCAGAAGGAGGAGGCCAGGCGGCTGAAGGAGGAGAAGAAGGCGGCCAGGAAGGCGCCTCCAGGGGCTGCCGAAGCGGCAATGGCCGCTCCCGTGGTTCCCGAACCCGCTCCCTTCTTCGAGCCCACGCCGGAACCCCCGGAATATGCCCCTCCCCTCGAGGAAGTGCCGTCCTACGAAGAGGCAGCTCCCTCAGAGATCGCGCCACCTCCCGCGCCCCCTCCGCCTCTGACGGAGATGCCGCCGCCCGGATATCCCACCGAGCCCCCCAGTGGAGGGGTAAAGATCCCGCGCCTGGACGAACGGCTGGAACCCTCGCCTCCCAAGGAAGAAGGCGGGAGCGAGGTGTTTCCTCCCGGCACGGAGCCACCCGAAGGTTTCTTCGATTAGGAGACCCGGCAGCGGGCCAGCCTATTTGCGCAGCCGGGCTTTCCAGCGGTCCAACTGGCTCGCCCAGGGGCTATAGCGCCCGCCGTGCAGGGAGGCGCCACGCAGGGAGGCGAGAAACCCGGTGGGGTCCGCGAACTCCTCCATCTCCGTGTACAGCAGCCCGACGTGGTCCGCCTTGTGGGCGTCGCTGCCGGCGGTGACCGGAAGATCAAATCTCGCGGCGAAACGCCCGGCGCTGCGGTTGGCCAGCCACCAGCGCGGCTTGCCGTTGAGGGCCTCGATGGCGTCTATCTCCCCCCTCAGCTCCTCGAGACGGCGCGACGTCATCCTCCTCAGCTTGACGATGTCGAAGGGGTGGGGCATCAGCACCAACCCGCCCTGTTCGCGTATGCGCCGCATGGTTTCCGGCGCGGTGAGGCCGGGCGGCACGTCCTCGCTCAGGAAAAGGCCTATGATCTCTCCCTCCGCGGACCGGATCTCGGATCCCGGCACGATGATCAGGTCGGGCAGCTCGGCGGCGAACTCCAGGCTGCCGCGCAGGGAATCGTGGTCGGTGACGGCCACTCCGTCCAGCCCTCTTTTTCGGCATATCTCCCTGAGCCCCGCGGGCTCGATGGTGCTGTCGAAGGAGTAGGTTGTGTGCACGTGGAGGTCCAGCCTTATCCTCATGCGGGCTCCCCTCAGCGAAACTCGGCCGGGACGATAGCGGCGCTCTCTATGGAGAGCACCAGGGCCCGCAACTTTTCCTCGTCGAGGAAATAAACGCTGGCGCCCCCTGCCGAGCCCGTGCGGCCCGGAGCGACCCCGCCCTGCACATCGACCACCGGGTAAGAGGCGAATCCGCGCGCGAGCCGGATGACCTCATCCGGAGTGAGGTCCGTCTCCAGGGGCTCCAGGGCCACGGCAAGGAACCAGGCCGCGCCCGGATACGCCGCCAGCTCCTTGCCCTTGTACAGGACCTGCACGAGCAGCCTCTGCTGCTGCCTCACCCGCTCCAGGTCCGCCTGGGGGTAGTCCCTGGACCTGGCCATTATCAAGGCCGAGGCGCCGTCGAGGAGCTGGCTGCCCGAGGGGACGATCCCCAGCTTGGGATCCATGATGGGCTCGCTCAGGGTGACCTGTACGCCGCCGAAGAGATCGACCAGCCAGGTGAACTCGTCGAAATCCACCGCGATGTGATTGCGGATCTCCATGCCCGTCACCTGCTCGACCGTTTTCACGGCCAATTCGACCCCGCCCAACTGGTAGGCCTCGTTTATCTTCGTTCTGCCGTGACCGGGTACGTCCACGTAGCTGTCCCTGGGGATGGAGAGCAGGCAGGCCTTCTGCCTGGCCTCATCGATGTGAGCGACGATAATGGTGTCGCTCCTGTTGTTGCCACCCTCGGGCCGGCCGAGGCCGTGGTCCAGCCCGAGGACGAGGACGTTGAAGGTTTCGCCGGCGCTGTCCGCGGGGGGCAGGAGCGGCTTCTCCTCCACGCCCGGAAAAACGGCGGCCTCGGCCGCTCCTTCCGCGTCCCCGCCAAACCAGTCCCCGGGATCTATGAGCAACACGATGCTGGCGGCCGCGACCGCCATCGCCAGGAAAAGAAGCGTAAACCTCAGAACCGTCTTCCCGGGCAAATTACCTCCCTCGCAGACCATTGCGTCCCGACTCTTATTTTCTTATAGGGACGCCGAATATCCTTCCGCCGGTTCCTTCCTTCCTCTCCCTCCGTCTGCTCACCCCCACCCTCTCCTTTTCCCGCCCGTCCGCGCACTCCCCTCCGCCCGTTGCATCGCGCAAGCGAACGCTTAAGCTCGCAGGGCGGCGCAACAGGGTCCAGCGCCAGGTCCTGGCGAAGCCGGGTCAGGCCAGGCACGTACACGTGGCGATAATGCGGCCGCAGTTGACGCTGCCGCCCCTGCCGTCTTCCATGTATAATTACTCCGCGGTTCCGAACGCGGACGGAAGGGTTCTTTTGTGCTGGCTAATCGATTTTGACTATACCGTATTCACCTGGATAAACGGCCTGGCCGGCCGGAACGGCCTGCTCGACGGGGCAATGAAGGTGTTCTGCAACGATCATCTCGTCCCCTTCACCCTGGGCTTCATGCTCATCATCATGGCCCTGCACGGACGCGACCGCTCGCAGGACCGCGGTAACCTGGCCGGGGTAGTGAAGGTGTTCGTCTCCGTGGCCGTCGCCTCAGCCGTACTGCAGCTGCTGGTGACCCTGGTGCACCGGCCGCGCCCCTTCATCGATCACGAGGTGAACCTGCTCTTCTACCGCCCCACCGACTGGTCCTTCCCCAGCAACCCCGCGACCGCCACCTTTACCTTTTTCTTCTCCGCCCTTTTCAGCGACCGCCGCTTCGGGTGGTGGTTCCTGCCTCCGGCCCTGCTCATGTCCTTCGCCCGTATCTTCTGCGGGGTGCACTATCCCGGCGACGTTCTCGCGGGCATCCTCGTCGCGGCGGGCAGCGCTTACCTCGTGCACAAGGTTGATTTCCTGAGCCGCCCCCTGGTGGCCATCGTAAACACCGTGGAGAGCCGCATAAGGTCCTCCCTGAGCGTGAGGGAATGAGGCATGGAGGAGATCTTTTACGAGGACATTCTGGACACCTTCATCTTCTGCTTCGTCGCCTCGGCGGGGCTCATCCAGATCATGGTGGCCAGGAGGGGATGGCACGGCTTGAGTGTTTACGGGGGGCGCCTGCGCCCCGCCGCGAATTATGTCCTGGGCGCCGCCCTGGTCGTCGTCGCCTACGCCTGGTATTTCAGCGACCCCCTGCACCGCAACGTGCGCAATATAGAGGCTTTCATGAGTATGGCCTGCCTGGTACTCGGCATCCTTGCCGCGGTCGCGGCAACCGCCCTGCTCGCGTCCTCCGCCGAGTCTCTGCGGCGGCGTTTCGGCCGCGGAAAGAGGGGCAGGACCGGGGTCCCCGGCCGCGAACTGGAGCGCTTCTCCTTTCCCGGCGGGTCGGCGCTGGCGTCCGCGCTATGGGGCGCGAGGGGGGAGAACCTGGTGGTGCTGGCCGAGCCCGGGAGGGGCTCGGAGAACCTGGCGCGCAGCATATACGCATCGCTGCCCGGGGGGTGCGGCATGCTCAGCCTGCATCCTGCCCGGACCATCCCAGACCCGGGCTCCCGGCCTCCGGGAGAGGCGGAGGCGAGCTTGCTGGAGATGCTGGAACAAGCACGGCGGGATCGCGGATTAGACCTGCGGGGGGAGACTTTCATGGGCCTGGGATGGGGCGGGAACGCCCTGGATGCGCTCGCCCGGGAGGTGGGGGACGCGTACAGGCCGCGCGGCCTCCTGTTGGTCGCGCCGGTGGTGCCCGATTGCGAGCACGGCTTCGCGGGAGACGCCCTTCTCTCCAACACCCCGCTCGACGTCGCGGAAACCCTGTCCGCCGGCCGTCCCTGGAGGGAGAGCGATTTCGTCAGGCTGGTCCGCACGTGGTTGCCGGTCCTCGCGGCTTGCGTGGTCCTGGCGACCGCCGTGACCGTGGGTTTCGACGTGAGGTGGAAGCTGTTCTCCGGCCCCATGGTGGGCCTTCTCCTCTCTCTCTGGGTCACCTATTTCCTCGCCAGGAGAAAGGCCGGCGACGGCCGGGGTTGGGAGGAGAGAACGGTCTCGCGCCTCTGCTCCCCGGCCGGGGGAGAGGGCGGCGTACCGCTCACGCTGGTATTCACCTCGGGTGGCGCCGACGGCCCGGCGACGAAGCCGTCCCGTCCCGGCCCCGCCCACCTGGTGTTGTGGGAGGATGTCCTTAGGGGTAAATTCATACTGGACGGGGGAACTCCGGGACGCCTTTCGGCTCTAATATGGGAGGAAACGCCGGGGGACGAGGAATAGCCGGCGCAGGCTTTTGCGCCGGCCGAAGGCGAGGGACGCGATGAAAGTCAGCAACGGCGGTGGCGCGGCCCTGGCGATCAAGGCGGCGGTGTGCCTCGTATTCGCCGTGATCGCCGTGTTCTTCGTGATCCAGGCATCCCTGGGGGCGCGCGGCGGCGGCGGAGACCAGCCGCGGGAGGATGACATCAGCCTGGGCCTGGGCCAGACCGTGTACAATTCCCTCAAGGGCCTCCTGGACGACCTGGCCTCATCCCGCGTTCTCGCGCTCGCTCCCGCGTGGGAACTGGCGGTGAACGGCGAGGCCTTCCTCGAGGAGCAGGGAGGGGTACTCTATCTAACCTCGAACGTGGGACAGGTCATGGCCGTTGACGCCGCCTCCGGTGAGATACTCTGGAGCCTGGACCTGGGGGCATGGGTCTCTGCGCCTCCCGCCGTGCAGGCCGGAGTGGTCTACGTCGGCGCCACCGACCACGTCCTCTATGCCCTGGACGCCGGGAGCGGCACGCTTCTCTGGTACTATACCTCCCAGGGGGAGATACTGGCCCAGCCGGTGATCAACGGCGACATGGTCTTCTTCACCGCCGATAACGACTCCGTTTATGACCTCCTCCACCGCCTTTACGCCCTGGATGCCCGCAGCGGCACTCCCATCTGGGTATACGACACCGAGAGCTGGACACCATCGCCGCCCGCCGTGGGAGAGGACGCCGTCTATCTGGGAGGTTACCGCCGCGAGGTCTATGCCCTCGACAAGTATACGGGCGGAAAGTTGTGGTCTTTCAAAGCCTCGAACATCGTGCTCTCTTCACCACAGATCGTCGCGGGGCAGGTGCTTTTCTCCTGCATAGACGGATGGGTGTACGCCCTGGACGCGTCAAGCGGCGCATCCCTGTGGTCCAGGAAGCTCCCCGGTTTCGTGTGGCTGGCTCCTCCCGGTGGCTCCGGCAGCGTCTACGCCTGCTCTCACCGCGATACCCTGACCGCAATGGCGACGGACAACGGCGAGGAGCTGTGGGATTTCACGGGAGACGAGCTGATATCATGCGCGAACCTGGATGAAGACGGCGCGGTATGCGCCTTCAGCACGGGGGGGAAGGCATACCTGCTCGACGCGGCGGAGGGCAAGCTCCTGGGCATGCTCCGGGCTGAACACGCCTTCTCCTCTCCACCCCTGCTGGTGTTCGGGCGCGTCTACACGGCGTCGAGCGATGGTTTCGTGCGCGCATACCCGCTTCCGGACCGGATACGGTGAAGCCATGGGCCGGGCGACAGACCAGGCCGGAGCCTTGGCGGCTCCACGCGTGAGAGAAAAGACGAGGAGGGAAGCCTGGGCCGACGCGCTCACCTCCGAGCTCGGTTACGTGGGCATGATCAGCGCGACGCTTTTTCTCTACGCCGTCATCGCCCTCCTATCGCTGGCTCCCGACGGCACCGTAGGTAAGCTCTCCCCCATCCACGAAGCGGTACAGAGAAACACCTATCTCTCCACCCTGCTTGACGTCACCGGTATCAACCGCGCTTCGAACCTGCGACTCTCGATTATCTCCATCATCGTGTTTGTGCTGCTCATGGCGGTCTACGCCTGGGCGGTGCTCGTCTTCCGCCGCCGCCAGGACAAGGGGTTGTTCCCCATACTCACGCTCACCCTGTTCCTCTGCCTGCTGCTCGTGGTAATCCCGCCCCTGCTGAGCAAGGACGTGTTCTCCAACATCTTCTACGCCAAGATCGCGGCACGTTATCACGACAACCCCTACGTCGTCACCCCGCAGCGTTTCTCCGGCGACCAACTCATGGCCTACGTCAGCCTCAACTGGAAGAACACCGCCATCGTCTACGGCCCGCTTCATACCTATTTCTCCATGCTCCTCAACCTCGGCGCGGGAGAGGGGATAACCGCGAACATCATCGTCTTCAAGGGCGCCATGGCCCTCTTGCACGTCGCCAACGTCCTCATCATCTGGTTCATCCTGGGATTTATAGCCCCGCGGCGGCAACGACTCGGGACAATGCTCTACGCCTGGAATCCCATCGCGCTGGCCATCGGGGTCGGAGGCGGGCACAACGACGTGATGATGATGACCCTTGTGCTTGCGGCCGTCTATCTCCTCCTCAAAGAGCGCAAGTGGGCGGGTTTCGTCTTCCTCTGCCTGTCGGTGCTCATCAAGTACATCAGCATCATCCTGGTGGTTGCCCTGGTCATCTACCTGGTGTCCAGGGAAAACGGCCGCGCGGCCCGCGCGCGGGAACTGGCCCGCTGCGCCGCTGTCTTCCTCTTCATCGTCGTGCCGCTGTTTCTGCCCTTCTGGGCCGGGACGAAGACCTTCGATTCCACCCTGCGCAACCTGCAGCTGAACAATTATTCCAGTGTCGGCGGGCTGCTCTCCTTCGCTTTCGGCGCCGTATTCGAGTTCGTGCTGCGTTTGCCTGCCTCCCTGGCCGCCACCTTCGGCAGCGCGCTGAGCAAGCTCCTGCTGCTCCCGATCTTCCTGGCGACCCTGTGGTGCGTTCCCCGGCACATGCGCGGGTGGGGGGACATACCCGACTGCTTCTTCTGGGTCACCCTCGTCTTCCTGGCTACCACCAGCTATTACATGCCCTGGTATTTTCTCTGGCTGCTCCCCCTCATCGCCCTGCGCCCCTGGGACCGCGCCTCCAAGTGGAGCCTTGCCACAGGTACCGCCACCATACCCCTGGGCGCGGATATACATCCGTTCTAGGGATCATCTGTTCTTTCCAGCATCGGGACACTAATGCCGTGAGGGTGTCGGGAACGGGGAACGGAGGATCATCCGCGATGTTGATTCCTGCGCCATCTGATGAAATCCAGCAGGTACTTCCTCTCGTCTTCCGGCATCTCTCCCCACAGCGCTATCATCTCGGAGATGGACTCGTCGAGGCGTTCCTCATCGATGGTCGTCTCCGGCTCGGAATCCTCGAGGAAATAGCCCAGGGGCCTCGCCAGTTCTTCGGCCAGTCTTTCCAGGGTGACGAGGTTGAGCCGTCTCTTTCCCAACTCGTAATTTGAGAGGGCGGCTTGCGTAACTCCCAGGCGGGACGAGAGTTCCCACTGCGAGATCCCCGCTTCCTCCCTGGCCTTTTGTATTCTCTTTCCGATCTCCTCATATCGCATCGTCTGCGTCTTTCGTTTCATAACGCAGTGTTGTCTCTTAGAGCTTATCATGGCTTATGTCAGAATATAATGCCTTGACAACAATAGCATAGTGTTATATGTAGGTAGTGTAATATAACATAGCGTTATAGCGGCCTTCGAGTGCGCGGGGAGGGAGAGGAACGGCAACGGACGATCACTTCAAGGATCGAGAGGAGGCTCATTATGCCTGATGCTGCATACTTAAAGCTACGCGAGTTTCTGCACGGGTTACCGGGAGGATTCCCGGAGACCGATACCGGGGTGGCGGTGAGGATACTCGAGAAGCTGTATTCGCGGGAGGAGGCCGAGATGGCCGTATGCCTGCGCGAGTTGCCCGAGCCGGCATCCGCAGTGGCGGAGCGCCTCGGAGGGGACGAAAGCGAGGTGGCTGAACTACTCGAATCGATGGCCGGGCGCGGCCTGATATACCGCGTACGGGCGGGCGATGACATCCTATACATGTCGATCAGTTTTATTGCCGGCATCTACGAGTTCCAGCTCAACAACATGGACCGGGAGTTCGCCGAATTGATGGAGGAATACCTTCCCCACCTGTTCAAGACGACCTGGGCGGACCTCAAGACCAACCAGTTCCGGGTGGTGCCGGTGAATTCCGCCGTGGAAAACCAGCCGGAGGTGGCCGGCTATGATCGCGTCCGGGAACTCGTGCGTGAACAGCGGCTGATATCCGTTGCCCCCTGCATCTGCCGCAAAGAGAGGGGGGTGCTCGGGCACGATTGCGACCGCCCGCACGAGGTGTGCCTCTCCTTCGGCCCCAATGCGCAGTTCTACATCGACAACGGCCTGGGCAGGAAGATCGGCGGCGAGGAAGCCTTGGAGATTCTCGCCATCGCGGAGGAATCGGCCCTGGTGCTCTGTCCCAATAACGCGCAGAGGATACTCAACGTCTGCTGCTGTTGCTCGTGCTGCTGCGGGCTGCTGAGAAACATCAAACTACTGGACCGTCCGGCTGACGCCATCCATTCCTCCTACCAGGCGAGTATAGATCGGGATCTCTGCAACTGCTGCGGGGGATGCCTGGAGCGGTGCCAGATGGACGCCTTAACGGAGCGGGATGATTTCATGGAGGTGGACGAGACGAGATGCATCGGCTGCGGCCTCTGTCTCGGCTACTGCCCGCAGGGGTCGATCAGCATGGTCGCGAGACCGGACAGCGAGGTGCCTCCCGGAAATATAGTGGAGACGTTCACCAGGATCTCAGCGGAACGGGGCCTGACGACCCAATAACAGCGTCCGACAGAATGCAGCGCGAAAGCGCCTGCGCTTTCTTCAGCGCGGCGGTGCCTGTGCCTCCGGAGCTAAGGCGGAGTGAGGCCTGGCACGTGTTCGACTTACGAGAGCGCTCAGCCTCTGCCGGCGATCATCACGCCTCCTATGGCCACGGTGGGCGCGCCGAGGCTGCCCTCGAAGGGGAGAAAGCGCAAATCTTCTCCGACCGCTACGGTGTCACGCAGAAAATCGAGGGCCTTGCCGGCCAGGGTGATCTCCCGCAGGGGCCGCACCGGCTGCCCGTTCTCGACCAGCAGCCCCAGGGCCCCCAGGGAAATCTCGCCCGAGACCGGGTTGGCGCCCGCGTGCGCGCCGACGACCTGGAGCACGAGCACGCCGTCGCCGACCTGCCGCAGGATATCGGCGCGGCAGCCCTTGCCCGGCAGCAGGAACATGTTGGTGGCCCCTACCCGCGGGCGGTCGCGGAAGCTGCCGCGGCTTGCGTTGCCCGTGCTGTCGGTGCCGGAACGCGATGCAGTGTAGGTGTTGTGCAGGTAACCGCGCAGGACTCCCGCCTCGATCAGTTCCTTGCGCCGCGAGGGCACGCCCTCGTCGTCGAAGGGAGCGGTGGAGGGCGCGCCCTTGAGCAGCCCGTCATCGACGAGGGTGACCATGGGATTGGCAACGGTCTCCCCTACCTTGCCCGCCAGGAAGGAACGGCCCTTGAGCACCGCCTCGGCGGAGAGTGCCGACGCCAGCATGCCCAGGAACTCCGCCGTCACGAAGCTGTCCAGGATAAGGGTGGTGCGCCGCGAGGTGATGCTGGACGAGCCGAGCAGACAGACCGCCCGTTCGGAGGCATCCGCCGCCACCGTGGCGAGGTCCAGCTGCGAGGGCCTCACGCCCAGGTCGAAGGAGAAACCGGTCTGGTACTCGTCGCCCTCGCGGGCGATGGGGAAGACGTAACAGTAACAGTCCGAGGAGCGGTAGTAGCCCGCCGCGCCGGCGGTGTTGGCCACGGCGACCCGTGACACCGTATCCGCGTATACGGCCGTCTCGACCTGGGAGATGCGCTTGTCGCTCGCCATGGCAAGGCCCTCGAGCTCCAGGGCCATCTCCACCTTCCTCGCCGAATCGGTCTCCTCGACCTCGGGGTCGTAGATGCCGAGGTCCTCGCCCGTGTATTCGCCGCGGCCGGGCAGCAGGTTGTGCTCGTCGGGAGTGCTGAAACGGGAGTTGGCCGCCGCCTCCTCGATGGCCTTGCGGATGTCCTCCCATGCCAGCCCGGTGCAATAGGAATAACCGAGGCGACCCCCGCGCAGGGCCCGCACGCCGGCGCCGCGGCTGTGGGAATAGCGCAGCCCCTCCACCTCGCCCCCGAAGGCCTTGACGGTGAGTCCGCGATGCTCCTGGACGAATATCTCCAACTCCACTCCCTCGCCAGCCAGCGAGCGCCCGCGTTCGACCCATTCCCGGGCCAGCGCCTTGAGGTCCGTTGTGGTCTCCACTCACATCACCTCCGTCGTTCCCCCGACGACCATTTCGCGCACGCGCAGGGTGGGCTGTCCGGTACACACCGGCACCGATTGCCCGTCCTTGCCGCACATCCCGGTATCGAAGTCGAGGTCGTCGGCGATGGCATCGATATCTGCGAGCACACGAGGGCCGTTACCGATAAGGGTCGCCCCCTTCACCGCCTCGGCCACCTCGCCGTCCCTGATCATGTATCCCTCGGTCACCGCGAAGATGAAATCGCCCGTCACCGGGTTGACCTCGCCCCCGCCCAGCTTGCGCGCGTACAGGCCCAGCCTGGTATCCGCTATTATCTCTTCCTTCTTCGCCGTCCCCGCCTCGATATAGGTATTGGTCATGCGGGGCACCGGCACGAAGCGGTAGGATTGGCGCCTCCCGTTGCCCGTCGCCGGGACTCCGTCCCGCATGGAACGCTTGCGGTCGTTTATGAAGTTGCGCAGCACTCCCCCTTCGATGAGGGGTGTGCGCGACGCCCTCACGCCCTCGTCGTCGTAGGAGAAGGACCCCCAGCGGTTGGTGAGGGTTGCATCGTCGTAGGCGCTGAGCAGCGGGGAGGCCACCTTATGGCCCAGCTTGTCCATGAACACCGACGCCTTCTTGTACACCGCGTCGGCCTCCAGGCTGTGGCCGCAGGCCTCGTGGAAGAGCACGCCCCCCGTACCGTTGGCGATGACCACGGCCATGGGGCCCGAGGGTGCGGGCCTCGCCTCCAGCATGGTCAGGGCCTGGGCGGCCGCCAGCCTCCCCGCCTCCTCCGGCGGAAAGAGGCGGAACAGCTCGTATCCCGACAGCATGCCCGGGGTCTCGTGCCCGGTCTGTATCTCCCCGCCCGCGGCCGCGACCACCTGCACTATCAAGCGCACGCGTGCGCGCGAGTCGCTCACCATCTCTCCCCGCGAGTTGGCCACGAAGAGCTCCTGCCGGCTGTCTCCCAGGGCCACGACTACCTGGACCACGTGCGGCCCGGATTCCCGCGCCGCCCCATCGGCGCGGCGCAGCAGCTCGATCTTTTCCTCGCGCGGATAAGCCTCGGCATCCAGTTCCACCGGGTGCTCCTCCAGGCGGGGAAGAAACAGCAGGGGCTTCTCCAGGTCGATGGAAACGGACTCCTCCACGCGGGAAGCCGCCGCGGCCACGCGCGCCGTCTCCAGGAGCGAGTCCTCGCTGATGTCGTTGGTGTAAGCGTAGGACACGGATTCGCCGCGCAGGACGCGCACCCCGGCCCCGGTCTCGCTGCCCGAGTTGTTCTCCTCTACCTTTCCCTCCTCCAGGCGCAGGTTGTATCCCCTCCTCTTCTCCACGAAAAGATCGGCGAAGTCTCCTCCCCTGGAGAGCGCCTCTGCGATGACGCTGCGCGCCACTGCCTCCTCGATCATGACGAATCCTCCCTGTCTGCTATGGGGCCAAGCGGGAGCTCGAACACGAACGCCGAACCCCCCCAGGGCCTGTTCTCGGCCCATATCCTTCCCCCGTGCGCGTTTACTATCTCTCGGCATACGAAAAGGCCGAGTCCCACCCCCGGATAAGGCCTGCGGGATGTCGCATCGGCCTGGTAAAAACGCTCGAAGATCTTTTCCAGTTGCCGGGGGTCGATGCCTATGCCCCTGTCCTCGACGCGGACCTGCACGCTGCCGTCGCCGGCCGCGCCGGATATGCGCACCTCCCCCTGCCCTCCCGAGAACTTCACCGCGTTGGAGAGGAGGTTGGACAGCACCTGCTCGATCCTTCTCGCGTCGGCCACTACGGTGGGAAAGTCCTCGGGAAAATCGACGACCGCGGTCTGGCCGCTACTGCCGTGATGCTCCGCCGCTTTGCGCGCCAGGGCGGGGATATCGACCGCCTCCCCCCGCAGGCCGATCCTGCCCACCTCGAGCATGGAGAGGTCCAGGAGATCTTCCACCAGGGATGACAGGAACTGGGTGCGCTCCACGATCACCCGCAGGCACTGCAGCTCCTCCGCGTAAGTCAGGCTTTCGTAGTACTCGTAAGCGGTCTGGGCGTATCCGCCGATCAAAGCCAGCGGCTGTTTTAGCTCGTGTGTCACCGCCGAGATGAAGTTGGATTTCATCTCGTCGAGGCTGCGCAGCTCGAGGTTCGCCTTTTCCAGTTCGGCGATGTGCCCGCGCAGCTCCAGGTAGAGAAGGGAGTTCTCCAGGGCGATGCCGGCCTCGTCCGCCATGGCCCGCATGGTCGCTTTCACGTTCCCGGGCAGGCGCCGCTTGCGCGTGGACGCCAGGCAGACCAGCCCCAGGATGCGGGAGGGGCAGCGCAGCGGAATGGCCGCGAACGAACCTTCCTCCGCGACGATACGCCAGATAGCCGCGTCCGCTTCCGACGCCGTGCTCCAGAAAACGGCTTCCCCGCTCTCCATGATACGCCCCAGCGGGCCCTCCCCGGGAACGATGAAATCCGGGAGCCCCGGTTCACGTCCGTGAGGGCGCACGTACAGCAGCCTCCAGCCCTCGGCGCCCGCCAGGTAGCACCAGCCCTTGTCGTACTCGGAGTATTCCATGAACACGTGGAGGACCTTCTGCAGCGCCTCGTCCGGCTGCATGTGGCGCCGCAGCGAGGTGATCATCTCGTTCAGGGCGCGCAGGTCCCCAGTGCTCTCGCGCACCCTGCTCTCCATCAGTTCACGGGAACTCCTGATGGCATCGGCCATGCGGTTGAAGCTGCCCGCCAGGCTGCGCATCTCGTCCGCGCCCTGCGGTTCGACGCGGTAGTCGAGATCCCCTATGCCGAGCTTTTCCGCCCCCGTCTTCAGTTTGACCAGCGGATCGCTTATATAGCGCGAGAGGAACAGGGAGGCCACAAGCGCCGCCAACGCCAGCCCGAGCACGATGAGGATGATCCACGCATGCAGGTAACCCAACTGGTGCAGGGCCTGGCCGGCTTCTTCCTCCACCACGAGCCCCCACCCCAGCTCCGGCATCCAGAGATAGCAGCCCAGGACGTTCTCCCCGGCGTAGTTCTCGTACTCGGCGACGCCGCTCAAACCCTGTCTCGCCCGGCGCACCCCCTCCGAGTCCATGGGCCCGGCCAGGACCTCCAGCCCCGACCCCTCGCCGGCCTTGGGTGGAAGCGTGATCAAGCGGCCCTCGCCGTTGACCAGGTAGACCTCACCGGCGATCCCCACCGTCAAAGAGCCGAGGCTCTCGCCTATCCGCTCCGGCGGCACGTCCCCGGCCAGTATCCCCGCCACCTCGCCCCCGATGATGACGGGGGTGGCCACGGTCATCACTTTCTCCTCTCCCGCGCTGCCCTCCGTCACGCGAAAGGGTATGACCACGGTCCCGCCGGGCTCCAGGCCTCGAAGCTCCTCCATGCGTCCCGGTTTGTACTCAGGATCTGAGCTGGCCAGCAGGAGTCCATCGGGCAGAAAAACGCTGAGGCGCTTGAAGCCCGGTACGATTCCCTCCGTCTCCTCCAGTCCCGTGGCTATGCCGCTGGCCCCTTCGTACATGGAGTAGAGCTTCTCGGCGGCCCCCGCGAGCATCTTCATCTCCCCCTCCAGGGTGGGCAACCATGCGTCTCTGATGATGCTCTTCACGCCCTCGGCGACGTTGGAGAGATTGCTGTAGGCGGAGTCCCTTATTGCCGTCCGGGCCAGGTAGTAGGCGGCCAGGCCCGCGGTCAATCCGGTGAGTATGCCCACGAGCAGCATGAACAGGAGGATCCTGCCTCGTATGCCTCTGAAGATGCTCTTCAACTGATCGGTCCCGTCCTTCGCGCCCGTCTCCACGGTTCCTTTCCCGGGCTCCTATATTATAGGATAAGTGCCCTTTTCGCCCCCGGAGGCTGAACATGTTCCGGGAACGGGGTGGCCGGGTTAAGGGTGATTGCGCCGGGCCGGCACCATTGGTACCGGGGGGAGTCCTTCATCGCGTCCGCACGCGCCTTCCGGGCGCAGCGCTCATTCCAAAGCGGCAATGCTTTTTGCCTCCGCCGTGAAGACGCGGTCTCCGTGGAAGGGGATCAGCCCTTTTTCGCCAGCTTCCTGCCCAGCTCTTCCAGCCGGGCCACGTCCTTTTCGGAAGCCTGCGGTCCCTTCCACAGGCTCAGGGGCGCTCCGGCTTTGAACGCGACGCCCGGCAGCACCCTGGCCTTCCTTCGCTTGAGGAGCCGCTTCATGCGGCGCAGGGTCTTCCTGCCCCCGAAGGCCGCGTAAGAACTGAAAGTGGTGGCGGTCTTCCCCTTCAGCGCTTTCCTGTTCAGGCCGCGTATGAATCTCCTGACCGCGCGCGCCGGCCTGGAACCACGCGTCGGGCTTCCCACCGCGATCATCGCATAGCCCCGGATCTCATCGGGGCTTACCTCGCTCACCCGTTTCACCGTGGCCTTTACCTTGCGCGATTCCAGCCCCCTCGCGACCGCCTCGGCGGCGCCCGCCGTGTGCCCCGTCTTGGAGTGATAGACCACCAACGCCTGTTTCTTCTTGCCCAACATGCTCTCCCTCCCTGTTATCCCCGTTCCATGCTCCCGTTCCTCGCCCCCCGGCGGTCGTGCTCAACCCTCGGCGGAAACGGCCTCCAGGGGCAGAGAAAACGCGATCACCGTCCCCAGTCCTTGCTCGTCCTCGAGCCATACCTCGCCCTCATGCGCCTCCACGAAAGTGCGCACGATATAGAGCCCCAATCCCAACCCGCGCTCCATCCCCTCGGCCTTGCTCTGGGTGAACTTCTCGAAGAGCCGGTCCCTCTTCTCCGGCGGCACGCCGGGACCCATGTCCTTCACCCTGACCACGGCTTTTCCGTCCATGATGTCACCGGTGAGTATGACCTGGGATCCGGGGGGGCTGAAGCGGAAGGCGTTGTCGAGGAGGTTGATCACCACCTGCTTTATCTTGTCCCAGTCCACCTCCATCTCCATGTGCCTGACCGAGGTCACCAGGCGTATGAGCCGGGCGCCGGGGGCCATGGCCATCTCCCTGGTAACATCGGAGAGAAGGGCCACCAGGTCTCCGCGCTGCCGGTGCAGAAAGAGGCGCTCCGATTCGATGCGGCTCAGATCCAGGACGTTCTCGACCATGCGGTTGAGGCGGTTACATTCCCGCAGCACGTGTTCTATGCATTCCAGCTTTCGCTCCTCCTCCATCTTGTTCCAGTGGTCTTTCAAGGCCGCCGCATAGCTGTAGATGACCGTGAGCGGCGAACGCAGTTCGTGTCCGACCACGCCGACCAGTTCGGTCTTCAGGGTATCGAGCTCGCGCAGGCGGCGGTTTGCCTCCTCGAGCAGCAGGTTCCTCTCTTGCAGCTCGCGCTCCATCCGCCTCGCCCCGGTGACGTCCCGGGCGATGACCAGGGCGATACCGTCCTCCCCCTTGAGGCGCGTGGCGGTGATCTGCACGACAAGAGGCCTGGCGCCCGGCTGCTCAAGGGTGATCTCCATGTACTGGATCTTTTCGCCTTCCATCCCCCTGACCACGGCATCCGCCACCTTCGCCCGGTCCTGCGGCGTCAGAAACTCTAGATAACCCCTGCCCAGCAGCTTCCGCAGCCTGAATCCCCTGATCTCCTCCACTTCCGTGGAGATGGCGAGGATGTTTCCCTCCCTGTCAACGGTGAAGAGGATGTCGAAGCTGGACTCGAGCAGCCTGCGGAAGCCCTCCTCCGCCATCTCCAGTTTCCGCTCCCTCAGGCCCAGCTCCTCCAGGGCGCGCAGGTGTTCGCGGCGTATGCGCAGAAGGCCGCCGACCATGATGTCGTATCCGAAGAAGAGTTCGAAGCCGAGCATGCCGTAGGTGTGGAAATGAAATGGATCCAAGTCCAGAAGCAGGGTTATGATATGGATGCCGGCGCCGATGGCTATGGACAGGGTGCCCAGTATGGCCCAAATCATCTCCCGGCTCTTCTCCCTCAGATAGGCACGGAAGGTGAGCGCCACTATGCCCCCCATGCCCGCCATGTAGTTGACGGTGAAGCAGGCATGATAAACGGTGTTCAGCCTGAGGGACCCCAGGAAGGGGGGGATGGCCAGGAGAAGCGCGGCAGGATACATGGCTGCCCACAGCAGGCGCGGCTCGCGATACCCGCGATAGGTGTATGACACGACGAAATGCCAGGCGAGGGCGATGCTGAGAGCGCCGAGCGCCCATCCCGTCGAGTCCACCCAGGCCGCAGTGGTCAATTCGGGATCGGCGAACTCGAATCCCTTCCACAACGCCAGCAACAGGCAGAGGAAGCCGAACAGCTTGCCGCTCCGTTCGCGCCAGTAAGTGGCCAGGACGATGAACCCCAGGATGAGCGATCCCGTGACGACGACTACCTCGACCACGTTCGTTAAGTTGACCGGCAGGGTCACGGCAATCGTCCTCCCACTATCACGCCTTTGCCGCCATCATGCGATTATTCTACCTGATAATACTCACTGGGGGTCAGGTCTTGTTTTTTGCATACCGCGGTATGTTGCCTGTTGGCAAATGGGGTTTTGTCGCGTTCGTGCAAAACGTGACCCCCCATGGCTTGTGTCCGAGCGGTTCACGTCCTTCCCGGCGTTGCCCTGGGAGGGGCGGGGTCTCAAGCGGTTGGGGTGGCTGTCTATATGGCGTTGGTCTCGAGGTAATGGGTGTTGTTGTCTGGTCTTGTCATTTCGCGCCTCCGGCTCCGCCTGCGGCGCAAAACGCAAGACCAGACCCCGCCCTACGGGGAAAAGAACGAGCCGGGATGCGCAGACGGATGGGCGATTGAGCGAACGCCGGGTGCTCAGACCGGCAGGTTATGTATCGTTACGCCGGGCTTCAGGTAATGGGGGTTGGGGCCAGGATAAATCCTGGCCCACAGCGCTGCGCGTCGCTCAGGCGAAGTCGCGCAGGATAAGGTCGCTAGCCACTATGCCGGAGCCCACCGTCGGGGCCACCCCTCCCCCCAGGTGTGTTGAAGCGCCCGTGAGATATAAGCCCTTGAGCACCCGCGAGCGGGCGCCGGGGCGGAAGGCGGCGGAGCAGGTGATGTCGCTCTGCAGCCCGTAGACGGCGCCGTTGGGGTGCAACAGCAGCCGCTCGAAGTCCTTGGGGGTGTTTACCTGCGCTAACCGGATGTTCTCGCGCAGGTGGAGGTCGAAGTTCTTTTCCAGCAGCCCCAGCATCATGTCCAGGTACCTCTCCTTGTAGCCGTCCCAGTCCCCGTCCGCGAGGTGATAAGGCGCGAAGGAGACGAGGTTCAGACAGTGGTGGCCTTCGGGCGCGAGGGACGGGTCGGCGTGGGTCGGCCACGAGATGAGCATGAAGCCGCCGTCGGGCACCCTGTTGTCCTTGTAGTCCTCGAACCAGATACGGTTCATCTCGTCCAGGGTCGCGTAGCAGAAGGAGTGATGCGCGTCCAGGTCCGGTTTGCTGTCCAGGCCAAGCATGATCATGGGGGCGGGAATGGACACGTTGTAGCTATTGATGGCCCTCTTTGCCCAGGCGGGGAGCTTCTCCTCGCCCACCAGGTCGAGGTAGAGGGTCTTGGCATTGATGTTGGAGACCACGATGCTGGAGCGGATCTCGGTGCCGTCCGCCAGCCGCACGCCGCAGGCTCGCCCGCCGTCGGTGAGCACCTTGACCACGCGCGAGTTGAAACGTATGTCCCCGCCGAACTCCCTGAAGGCGGTGGCGATGCCCTCGGGGATGCCGCTCATGCCGCCGCGGGGGTAATAGATGCCCTCGTGCTCGGAGTAGGCGAGGAAGGCCACGTAGCCGGGGCACAGCGCCGGGGGGAGGCCCACGAAGTAGGACTGCAGGCTCATGGAGGCGCGCACGGTGTCGTTCTTGAAGAACTTGCACAGCACGCTCTCGAAATTGAGGACCATGTACTTGAAGTACTTGGCGAGCTTGGGGTTGGCGATGGCCACCTTGACGAGGTCCTTCATGGTACCCATGGATTCCGACATCACCTTGCCGAAGGCGAAGTTGATGGCCTCGGAGCCCACCTCGGAGAAACGGTCCCACGCCCTGGCGTCCTCCTCCGAGAACTGGGAGATGACCTCGCGCGTGCCCTCGGCGCTCACCGGGTAGGAGAAGCGCCTGCCGTCGGCGGTGAAGAAGCCGTAGATGGGGTCGATGGGTATGAAATCTATGAAGTCCTCGGTCTTGCGGCCCAGCTTCTTGAAGAGGTCGTCTATGACCCAGTCCAGCTCCACGATGCTCGCCCCGATGTCGAAGCGGTATCCCTCATGGTCGTACGAGGAGCAGCACCCGCCCACCTGCCCGGTGTTCTCCACTACCAGCGTGCGGTACCCGTTCTTCGCCAGCACGGCCGCGCTGGAAAGACCTCCCAGCCCGGCGCCGATGACAACGGCGTCGTAATCCATCGTCGCCTCCTTTCCGTGTATCAGATAAAGTAGCGGTAGGGAAGGTAGGGGACCTGCTTCCCGATATGCGCGAGGTAGCGCCTGGTGCTCTCGTCCAGCGAGAGATAGGCCGCCACCGCTCCCAGCAGGGCGCCCGCGCCTATTGCCATCTTGATCTTCTTGCCCATCCCGCTTTACCTCCTGTCCATTCCTTGACGGCCGCATAGCAGTCCGCCATGTGAACCTCCTCCTGAATCTGGATAGTGATATTGACTAGAGAGTATTATTATACTTACTGATACCAGGGTTGTAAAGGGCTTGGGGGCTGCGATGGGATATGGAGGGCGGCGCCGGAAGATGACCCGGTGCGTCGAGCGGGTCCGGGGTTCAGATGGGCAGGCGCGACCCGGTCAGCGGGCGCTCATCCCTCCGCGTACAGGCCGTGCTGCAGGAAGTCCATGAGGTTCACGAAGAAGGAAAGGACGTCGAAGTCCTCCTCGATGACATAGCGGTTTCCTACCACCTCCGCGATGCCGAAGAGAGCGTAGGCCACGGTGTTGGGATCGACGGGGCGGAATAAGCCGTCCGCGATGCCCTTCTGGATGTCGCGCGTGAGGAACTCTGCGACCTTGCCGAAAGCCTCTGCGGCCTTCTTCCGCAGTCTCTCGTTGCCGCCCAGGGCTTCTGATATCATGCCCATGAACATGAACTGCAGGTCGCGGTACTTGGAGATAAAGGTCAGCCCCTCTATCCCCAGGCGCATGAGTGCGTCCCCGGCATCGCCGGCCGCCGCGTCCGCCTCGGCCAGCAGCGTCTCCAGGGTGCGCTCGACGGTGGCGATGAAGATGTCCTCCTTGCCTGGGAAATACTGGTAACATGTGCCCTTACTGATGCCCGCTTCCTGCGCGATGTCATCCACGGTGGCGTTGTGATACCCCCTGTTCGAGAAGACGCGGAAGGCGGCGTTCAGGATCTCCTCGGTCCGCCGCTCCTCGTCGCTCATGGCCGCGAGGCGCTCCTCCTCCCCGAGTTCGTGCGCTCCCTTCTCCCGCGCGCGGGCGCGGAAATCGTCCCAGTCGGAGACCTTGTCGAAAGAATACTTGTCGAGGATGCTCTTCATGCTCTTGATGGACATGCCCTCGGCGCGCATGCTCTTTATCACCAGCAGCCGCCTGAGGAATGCCTCGTCGTAATAGACGACGTTGGGCTTCTCTTTCTCCGGCACCTCTAGCAGCCCCTTGCTCATGTAGAACTTGATGGTGCTGACGGGGAGTCCCGCCGCCTGGGAGAGCTGCTTCATCTTCATGTGGCCGCTGCGGGCGTTATCCGCCAAGGCGTCCGTCCTTTCACTTGCATCCCTTGCCCGTGGGTGTTCGAACATCCATGTCTTCGAGACCAATTATTGTCCAGGCGTCATGCCCGTACAAGCTCGTCGGGTGTCAGGTCTTGTTTTCGTGCATATAAGGTATCACGTTCTTGGAGGTAAAGGCCGGTAAACATCGATTAGGATACCGCGGTATGCAAAGAACAAGACCTGACCCCTTTCAGGAGATCTTTTCGCCGTGGGCGCGCACCTTCTCCCAGTCCACCTCGACTCCCAGGCCGGGCCCGGAGGGTACGGGCACGTACCCCTCGCCGTCGATGGCGATGGGCTGCGCCAGCATGGCGTCCCTGCCCTCCGGCACCCACCCGGGCGGGTCGTAGGGGAACTCGCAGTGAGTGCAGTTGGGTATGGCCCCCATGAGCTGCAGGTTGGCGGCCAACCCGAGCCCGTTCGTCCAGGTATGCGGGTTGTAGGCGACGTTCGCGGCCTCGGCCATGCCCGCTATCTTGCGGCATGTGAGGATGCCGCCGGCGAAGGTGACGTCCGGCTGCAGGATATCGTAGCAGCCGCGGGTGAGGAATTCCCTGAAGTCGTCCAGGTCGTCGTTCAGCTCTCCGCCGCTGATGGCCACCGAGGTCGAGCGCCTGAGGATTGAAAGGCCGTCGTAATCGTTCATGCGCAGCGGCTCCTCCAGCCACACCACCCCCAGCTCCTCGAGCTCCTTCGCCATGTACATGGCGCGCTTCAGGTCCCACCTTGGATAGGCTGCGAACCCGTGGATGAGCCAGGCCTGGTTGGCGTCGACCATGATCTCGACGTCGTCGCCCACTGCGACGCGCACCGCCTCCACCACGGCGAGGTCGACGCGCGGGTCCTCGTTGCGGATGCGCAGCTTGATCCCCGTGAAACCCTCCTCCACCAGGCGCAATGCGTCCTGAGCCCTGGTCTCCGGGTCGCGCAGCTCCCCGGTGGAGGCGTAGGCCTTCACGCGGTCGCGGGAACCGCCCAGCAAGCGGTAGACCGGCTGCCCCGCCGCCTTGCCGATTATGTCCCAGAAAGCGACCTCGATGAACCAGGGCCGGAAGCCGATGACCTTCGCCCCGCGCAACACCTTGATGAAGTCCTCCACCTGGAAGGGGTCCCTGCCTATGAGGAAGAGCTTGATGAGGTCGGGGACCCCCTTCCACTCCTGGGTGAAAGCCATGCCCGCGCAGGCGCCCTCTATGCCCTCGTCGGTGACGAGGCGCAGCATGATACAGCTGTTGTTCTGCAGGGGAAGTCCCGGTATCCAACTGGGATAAAAGGGATCGGTCAATGGGAAATGGCATATATACGCCTCGGCATCGGCAATCTTCATCCTCAACTCCTCCTTACTTCACCGGCTCGTGGTTGCGGCCGGTCTCAAAAGGACCTCGAATATTCACTTCTCCATTGGCAACTGTTTACCTCCCGTGCGGGGGGTCAGGTCTTGTTTTTTGCATACCGCGGTATGTTGCCTGTTGGCAGGAGGGATTTTATCGCCTGCATGCAAAACGTGACCCCACGGCATGAGTCGGGGCGGATCATGTTTCTCTCCCGCGTTGTGGACGGTGGATGAAGGCGGGCGGGCAGGACATGCGTCAGTCCAGCGGCGGCCTCGCCTGCCTCCAGGGACGTGCCTTCTCGAAGGCCGCGGCGGCGCGCAGCACCAGCGCCTCCCGGAAGCGGTCTCCCACGACTTGCAGGCCCACCGGCAGCCCGTGCGAGGTGAACCCGCAGGGCACGGAGGCCGCGGGCTGGCCGGTCATGTTGAACGGCATGGTGAACGGCACCCAGCCCGCGGGCCCTACCTCCACCCCCTCCACGTCGGGCGGCCCGAGCGGGCCGACCTCGCCGCAGTCGAAGGCCGGGGCGGCGGTGGTGGGCGTAAGGAGCAGGTCGTAGCGCTCGAATATCTTGCGGACCTCCTCCCAGAGCTGGTAACGGCGGTACGGTATTCTCACGATGTCCTTGCTGGTGAAAGCCCCCGCGAGATCGAGGAACGGCAGGTACGGGGGGTAGGCGACGGCTTTGTACTCCTCGAGCCTCTCCTCGTTGGCGGCCACCATCTCGGAGATGGTCAGGGCGATGAAGTCCATCTCCGAGGTGGCCGGCAGGCTTACCTCGATCTCCTCTACGCTGCAGCCGAGGTCCGCGAAGGCGAAAGCAGACTCCCTGACGATCTCCGCCACCTCGCGGTCCACGGCCGCAGCCAGTCCGAGGTCCGGGCTGTAGGCGACGCGCAGCCCTTTCACGTCCCCCTTCATGTCCTCCACAAAGCTACCGGGATAGGCGGGAAGAGACGTGAAGTCGCGCCGGTCCGGCCCGGAGATGACGTCGAGCACCAGGGCGGCGTCCTCCACGCTCCTGGTGAGGGGGCCCTCGTGCTCGAGGAGATCGAAGCCGGGCAGGTGCGGATACCACGGGACCCTCCCGATGTGGGGCTTGATCCCGAAGATCCCGCAGAGCGCCGCGGGGATGCGGATGGAGCCGCCGGCGTCGTTGCCCATGGCCACGGGGCACAGGCCCGCAGCCACCGCCGCCGCGGACCCGCCGCTCGACCCCCCGCAGTGCTTGCCGGTGTCCCAGGGATTGACGGTCCTCCCGAAGAGGGGGTTTTCGGTGATGCCTATGACGCCGAACTCCGGCATGTTGGTCTTGCCCAGTATCACCGCCCCCGCGTCCTTCAGCCTCTCCACCAGCACCGCGTCTTCGTCGGGAACGAAGTCCTCGTAGAGCCTGGAGCCGTAAGTCGTCCTGACCCCCCTGGTGTGGATGTTGTCCTTGATGGCCACCGGCACCCCCTCCAGCGGCCTGGCCTTACCCCGGCGGTAAGCCTCCTCCGCTTTTTTCGCCGTCTCGTCCGCCGTCTCGGGAAGCAGGGTGACGAAGGCGTTGATGCGGGGATTCACGCGGTCGATACGCTCCCGCAGGGACGCGACGACCTCGGCAGGCGAAACGTCTCCCTTGCCGTAGGCGTCGATCAGCTCCAAGGTGGACATCCAGGGTATCTCGGACATGGCTGCACCCTCCCTCTTTTGTTCTCGTTACAACCAGAGTCCCATATCTTATACCCACCCCATGCTCAGACCACACGTAGCTTGGGGGTCAGGTCTTGTTTTTTGCATACCCCGGTATGTCGCCTGTTGGCAGCAGGGATTTTATCACCTTCATGCAAAACGTGACCCCACGGCATGAGCGCTAGCCGGTTAAAGTCTTTTCAGGCATTTCCCCGGAAGGTACCTGGTCTCAAACGGCAGGGGTTCATCTGCGACCCCGCAAGCCCGGCGCCCCGGGAGCAACAGTCGGTGGGCGCATATAAAATAGAGGGTTATGGAGAACTGGGCGGAAGATTACTGCGTCCTGGAGATCGTGACCACCGGTCACGATCCCGACACCGCGCTTCCCGTGGAGGCGGCCGCGATTCGCGTGGAGAAGGGAGAGGAGACCTCCTTCTTTCATACGCTCATCGACTCCGGAGTCCCCGTACCCGCGTGCGTGCGCGAAAAGAGTGGGCGCGGCGAGGACGACTACCGCGGCGGCGGCGAGGCGCATGATGCGCTGTCGCGCCTGTGCGCTTTCCTGGGTCGCAGCCCGGTCCTCGCCCACGAGGGCAAGGGCATGGAGACCGCGGTGCTGGAGCGCTTCGGCGCCTTCCCGTCCGGTCCCATCCTGGACACCCAGGAGCTGGCCTGGATAGTCTCCCCGTACCTGCGCGACCATTCTCTCGCCGCCCTGGCCTCCTCCCTCCTCGGCGAGGGGCCCACCATGAGGGCCCTGGATGATGCCCGCCTCCTCCTGCGCCTGCTCGGCGCGATGCGCCGGGCCTGGGGGGAGACGCCGCGCCGTGCCCGCGAGGCCATCGCGGGAGCCCTCGAGGAAGCGGGGAGCCCGTGGCGGCATTTCCTCCCGGGCGGGCGCGGCCGCATCTCTTTCCCCGACCTCACCGACCTGCTCCCGCGGGTGGAGGAACAGCGGCGTAACGCGGGCGAAGGAGGCCCGGCTCGAGCGTCCGGCAGCGGGGAGGTGGGAGGCACGGACCCGGACGAGGCCGCCCGCATCCTCGCCCCCGGCGGAGCCCTGGCCGCGCTGCTGCCCGACCACGAGTCGCGCCCCCAGCAGACAGCCATGGCGGAAGCCGTGGCCGCGGCGCTTAACGACGACGCTTTCCTGGTGGTGGAGGCGGGGACGGGCGTGGGCAAATCCCTCGCCTATCTCGTACCGGGGGTTCTGCATGCCCGTGTGGGGGACGGGCCGCTCGTGGTCTCGACCTATACTCGCAACCTGCAGGAGCAGCTCTTCCACCGCGACCTCCCCGTGCTCTCACGCGCCCTGGGTAACTTCGAGTTCGCCCTGCTCAAGGGAAGGAGCAATTACCTCTGCCTGCGCCGCTGGGCGGAGTGGTGCGGCGCCCTCGGCCGTGGGGATCCCGTCCTTCACTTCGGCGAGCATACTCCCGCCGAATCCTACTGCTTCCTCGCGGCCTGGCTTGCGCGCACCGCCTCCGGAGACCTGGAGGAGATATCATTGGGCCTGCGTTTCCTCCTGGCCGAGCTCACGTCCGAGCTCGCGTCCAGCTCCGAGGATTGCATGCGCTCGCATTGCGCTTTCTCCAGCCGCTGCTGGGTGGAGAAGGCACGGGCGCGCGCGACGGAGAGCGAGGTGGTGGTGGTCAACCATGCCCTGCTCCTCTCGCAGGTATGCGCGGCCGGGGAGGGCCCTGCCAATCTCATCCTGCCCGACTACCACGCACTGGTCCTGGACGAGGCGCACCACCTGGAGGACGTGGCCACGGATGCCTTCAGCCTTTCCTTCTCCCTCGAGGATTGCCTGCGGACCATGGAGGACGCGTCCGGGAGGGGTGGTCTGCTGCCCCGCTGGGGCGTGCTGGCGCTGGATACGGAAGGCCAGGGCATGCTGACCGAGGCCTGGGAGCTCACGGGCAAGTCCCGCTCGCAGGCGGAGGAACTGTGCCAGGGCATCATCGCCCCCCTGCTGCCCGGCGATGCCGGAAAGAAAGGGGGCGAGGAAGCGAGGAGGCGGCTCGACCGGGTCGTGCTCGCCCATCCGGTGTGGGAACCCGCGCGGGATACGGGACTGGACCTGGCGTCGGGGCTCTCCCGCCTGGCGGCGCTGCTCCCGGCCCTGGCGGAAAAGGCGCTCGCGCTGGAGGGAAAGGGCGACGAAGAGGCGCTGCGGGCCGCGAGGAAGGCCGAGGCCCTGTCCCTGCGCTCACAGGAGGCGGCGGTAGCCCTGGAGGTCTTCCTGCGCGAGCCCGATGGCGAGGATTTCCCGCGCCACCTGCGCTGGATCGAGCGCGCGCGGTCGCGGCAGAGGTCCTCCGCGCCCCCATCCATCCGGCTGAGAAGCGCCCCGGTGAGCGTGGCGGAGGAACTCTACTCCCTGCTCTTCGCTCCGCTGCGCTCCTGCGTCCTCACCTCCGCCTCGCTGCGCGTCCCGGGGGGGAAGGACGGCTTCGCATTTTTCCTTCGCCGCACCGGACTCGGCGCGGCGGAGGACAGCGGGCGTGACACGCGCCTGCTGGCCCTGGATTCCCCCTTCGACTACTCCTGCCAGGCCCGCCTCATCGCCGTCAGCGACATGCCCGAACCCAGGACGGGGGGGGAGGCATTCCGCCGCTACATGCGGGGGGTGAGCGGCGTGGTGGAGGATACCGTGCTGGCCACCGGCGGCAAGGCCCTGGTGCTGCTCACCTCGCACCAGCAGGTGGAGTTCCTCTATTCCGAGCTGCGCCCGCGCCTGGAGGAGCGGGGCCTCTGCTGCCTGCGCCAGAGGCGCGGCATGCCCAACGCCCTGCTGCTGGAGAGGTTCCGGGCCGACCGGGATTCCGTGCTTCTGGCCACCGAGGCCTTCTGGGAGGGCGTGGATGTGCCGGGGGAGTCCCTCTCCGCGGTGATCATGGTGAAACTCCCCTTCCGCCACCCCCAGGACCCGGTGGTGGCGGGGCGCGTCGAGCACCACGACCGCGACGGCAGCGGGGGGTGGGGCTCCTATTACATGCCGCTGGCGCTGACCCTCTTCCGCCAGGGCGTCGGCAGGCTGGTGCGCCGCTCCACCGACCGGGGGATCATCGTGGTGCTGGACCCGCGTTTCCTCACCCGCTCCTACGCCCGTCTCTTCCACGCCGCCCTGCCCCATGGCCTGCGCGTGGAGACGGTGCGCGGCGAGGACCTGGCCGAAACCATAAGAGCCTGTTTCTGAAGCAGGATGTGTGTCGATCAACTATTAGCTTTACTGCCTTTAATGTCAGTTGAGGATTTAACTACATATGTTTCGGCCATCTTGTCATGCCAAGCCTGTTTTCTCGGATCACCGGCAGCCCAGATAAAGCCGATAAAGAATACGACCAGTGAGACAGCTTTGCCAATGCTTTCCCTGAGAACCGCCTTTCCGTAGGCGATTGGTTGAAGATCAGGACCTACGACCCTGAGTCTCATTGCCATCTTCCCAAGAGTGGCTTGATATCGTACATCCATGATAACGAAGTAAGCGAACCAGATCAGAAGATTAATGGCTATATAGATTGCATCCAGAGTAGGGTTACTCGATCCACGCCTTAATCCACCCAAGACAGTGAAGTTCATCACTCAAGGCCCAGAACAATCTCCTCTTTTTCTCTTCTGTCTTTTTATCAAGGCTAATGCCAATGCAATCGCTATTTCGTAGGTCACTATAGTGGCGATGGTAACACCGAGGGTTCTTCTTGGCCCGGTCAGAACATAAACAACAATTATGACCTGAGCACCGACTAAGACTATCGGTACATGATACTTTTGCAGAAACCTGACGTATCTGGAGAGAAGGCCATGTCCTCCTTCGCGAAGTTCGTCCATCGGATTGTAGTAGCGAGTAGCCAACCAATAGTTTACGGCGAATAGCACAACGGAAAGAATGAATAGAACATAGGATACCGATTCGAAACCGATATAGACAAGCACAATGGCAGCGGTCACCGCCAGAGACGCAAAAAGAAGGACTATATAAAATACCAGCTTATATGTTCCGTTTTCTTTCTCATCTTTGTAACGATCATTTTCCATGAATACTCCTTCACTTCATCATCCCAGCATCGCAACGTGGATTGCAAAATAACTACGGCATGTGGTGATAAGGATTGCCAGCCCAATTACCATCTTGAATATCCTGGACGGCAAAATCAATAATCCTGGCACTATACCAGATTCCCTTGAGCGACAGTCCAAATGTAACAGGGATAGACAAAGCTGAGACGACTATTCCTGCCACGCCAACTCCTATTCGAGTAATCGGGTTGAAGAATACAGCATCGACAACCTTCTGAACGATATTCCTCGGGTCATTTGACTGAGGCCAAGGGTTTGGATTTCTCCTCATCTCCTCCAAAATAGTCTCGTGGTCTGATGCTGCCTGTTCTGGAGTTCTCCCTCCTCTTATCCCCACCGAGGCCAGGCCGCCCCAGTTGAAGCGTGCGAGGCCGGAGACGCCGGCAACCGCCTGGGAGATTCCGCTGGATATTCTGGCAACCATCCCTCCCATGTTCGACATGCTGCTTGCAACAGATGACCTGAAGCTGGACATGCTGGAGGCAAAGCTGGCCGCTTGAAGGCCGCCTCCCCTGATCAGCGCAGCTCCCGCGGCTATCTGGCTCAGGCTGGCCTCAAGAGCACTGCTCAATCCACTCAACCCACTGAGGCCGCTCATTATTGCATCCAAATCATATTGCCCGCTGGGATCCACCTTGTTTACCGGGTTGTTTTTGCAGTACTGGTAGGGGTTCAAGGTGATGGGCTGTGATTTGCTGCCCGGGTGGGGGTCCTTGGTGAGGAACCTCCGCAGGACGGGAGAGTAGTACCTGGCGGGCATAAAGTAGAGACCGGTCTCCGTATCGCGGAAGTAACCCGCGTAGGCGTAGGGGCAGGAGAGGGCCTCGTACTCGCTTGACTTAGCTGTCTCCGAGGTTATGTTTCCCCAGGGGTCGTAGGTGAGTTTCTTCACCCAGTCCATGGCGTCATCGGTTATGCAGGTGACATCGCCGCGGGCGTTGGTGTGGACGTAGAAGGTCCTCTGCCCCTGGCCCAGGTCCTGGGTGAAGGCTATGGGATGGCCGGAGAGGTCGTAGGCGTAAGAACGGATGATGTTTCCGGCGGCATCGGTCTCACACAAAATATTTCCGCCCGAATCATAATGGTAGAAGCGGGCATACTTCTCCACCGTATACTGCCCCTGCCCATCACGCTCATAGGCTGTCTTGGAATAACGCTTTCCCTGGGGGTCGTAGGAGAAGGCCACCTTGAGGTTCTCTGTATCATTGGTGGCGGAAACCAGTCGTGAGCCGCGCTCGTATTCGTAATCCCACTCCCCGTCTGAGGTAAGGTTGCCGCACTCGTCATAGGTGAAACCGTTGTCCGTGCACTGGTTGGCGGCGTCGTAGGCGTGGTTCTCCGTGGAGCCTATCTTCTCCACGTGCGTGATATTGCCGTTGCCGTCGTAGTAGTACTTCTTCCCGGGTGACCTGGTCACCCTCTTTCTCGGTCCAGGAGGTGAGGCGGCCGAGCTCGTCGTAGGCATAGAGGTTCTCCACGCTGTCCTGTACCGACCGGGTGACGTTTCCTATGGCGTCGTACTCGTAGCTCACCTTCATCCCGGAGTCATGGAAGTTGTGGGTGATGGTGGCGAGCCTTCCCGCAGCGTCGTAGGTAAAGGAGGACGAGTTGCAGTAGGTCGTGCTCGCGGGGTCGGTCACGTAGCGGACAGAGGAGAGCCTGCCCCGGTCCTCGTAGGCGTAGTTCACGGTGTCTGCATTGGGGAGGGTGAGGGTGGAGTGCTCGCCGGTTGCGCGGTAAGCGTAAGCAGAGGCGACATTGGTTCCCCAACCGCTCTTGGAATAGGTAAGAGATGTGAGCCTACCACCCTTTGTGTAAGCATAGGAGCTGGAAAAGCCCCCGGCGTAGCTCGAGGAGGCGGCGGTGAGGCGTGAGGCCACATCAAAAGTGAAGTTGAGCGTGACGCCGGTTGCGGCATCGCTTACCTGCGTGAGCCTTCCCGCGCCGTCGTAGGTGAAGGTATAGGGGTTGGTCAAGTTGTTCTGGGGGTCTTTGAAAGCTACCTTGTCCAGGGCGCCGTTCTGGCGGTAGGCGTAATAGGCCTCCCAGCCGTTGGGGTAGGTGACCTTTTTCACCCCGCCCGCCTCTTTGTACTCCATCTGGACGGTTCTCTGGTTGGGGTCGGTCTTCGCGGTTACCTGATTCAGCTGGTTGTACTCGAAGCCGGTTGTCCGTGCCCTTCATGTAGTTCTCGCCCGAGTTGTAGGAGAGGCTCGCCTTGTCCCCGTCCGGGGAGGTGGCCGCGGTGGGGTTGCCGGAACAGGACCTGGAGGCCGTGTAGTCGGCGGTGGATACCGCTGTCTGCCCATCCGGCAGCTGGCCCTCCACCTTGCTCGCGTTGCCCTTGCCGTCATAGACATACGAGACGCTGCCCAGGGGGGTGGTGAGGTCCTGGTAGTCCGTCACCTTGGTCACCTGGTGACACTTGTTCCACGCGTAGGATATCCTCCCCAGCCCGCCTGATCCGTCCGGGTTCACGCCGCTGTAGATATCGGTCGTGTGCCCTTTTCCATCGCTCGAAAAGACATACTTGGTGGAGAGCCGCACGCCCGGAGAGCCGACGTAGTTGCTCACCTGCGGGGACGACACGATAGTGCTGCCGGAATTGTAGGCGATGGTGGATTTGTAGGTGTCGTCACTGGATGAGGTGCTTCTGGGGTTGCGATAGGCGGAGAGCTTGCCATCGGAGTACTCGAAGTAGGATTTGCGCGTGGTCTCACCGTCCACCTTGGACTCGGTCTGCGTGATCAGGTTGGGATCGGTCGCGGAATAGGTGATGCTCCCCCAGTGGTCCCCGGGGCTCAAGGTTACCTTGGAGAGCCGGCCACCCGGCCCGTTGTATTCATACGATACCGTGCGGGGTTCATGCCCATCCGTGTTGGCCCAGCTCGCGTCCTCGGAGAGCGAGGAGATCTTACCGCCGGAGAGGGTGATGGTGCAGCTGCGACCGGAAGCGTCGACCACCTGGATATTTCCCGCCCCATCGAAATCATAGTTGACCTTTGTCTTGTTCTTGTAGTTGCCGGTGCCCGCGCTTTCCCGCGATGCGTCGGTGATATAGATAAGCTTGCCAGCAGCGTCGAAGTGCTGAATTACCCCGCCCGTTCCCACAACCTTGTACTTCCAGTTCAGGTTATCGTCGGTATCCTGGGGATTTGTATAGTTCGGGTTGCATTCCGCCTCGAGGAAATTGCCCTCGGTGCAGATGAAGGTGTTGGCCTTCTTCGCCTGGACCAGTAGATGAGAACGGCCCGAGGCATCGTAATAGGCCAGGTATCCGTTACCGTAATCCTTCACCTTGACGTCCAGGCCGCTGAACCAGTTGGGCCCGAAGAGGGGGGCCGGAGTGCGCTCGACGGTGGCGCTCGCATAGGTGCGTGATAGGCCGAAGGGGACGCCCCGCCCGGGTACGGAGAGGTCGGTGGCGGAGAAAGAGGTGCTGCCGCTAACCAGGTTTACCGACATGCCGCCCATGTTGGCGTGGCTCATCCAGGGGACGGCGATCCCCGCGGAGGCGGTCCGCTCCGCGTCCGGAGGGGGATTTCCCACCGTTATGTCCACCGCGGCGTTGTTGACGCCCTTGTCTTTGAACCAATACTTGGCCTCCTTCACCATGCCGAAATTAATGCGCCAGTCTCCGCTGGTGGAGGGGACTTCCACCGGCACCCCCAGGCATACGGTCTCCCATGGCTCGACGTCCCGCGGCAGTTTCACCCTCGATTCCAGCTGCTTGCTGCCTCCATTGCGGTCAGTGATCCAGAAGCCCAGCCGGTAGGGATTGGCGGGGTCTGTGGCGTCGCACTTCCAGGTCTCCTCTCCGGTGTTCTGGATATACACCGGGCATATCTTCGTCTCGCCCGGGCTGAACTTCGTGGGGACCTCGTCGGTGTTGTAGGGACATCCGATCATGGTGTAATGGACACGGAGACAGGGCCCGAATCCACCATATTCCCGCGCAAAGAACTCCGCGCCGATCGTCACGTCCGTCGAGTTCATCCTCAGGGAGAAACCCCGGTTCGCCGCCCCCCCGTTCTCGGTGCCCTTGACCCAACTCTGGGCCTTGGCGGTCACATCCAGGAGCTTGCAGGCTCCCGCAATGACGGTGAAGGTCGTGCCCGCTGATACCGTGGGGTAGGTGTTCCAGGTGGTTGTGTTCTCCCTCCAGTCGCCCGTGGGGTATTCCAGGGCGATGGGCGCGGTGGCGCAATTCTTCGTGCCGCTGCACCAGACCCTCAACCAGGCCTCGTCGATTATGGCGCCCGCATTGTATTTGGTACCATCGAGGTCGAAGTAGTAGAGGCTGTGGAAAAAGGTGCGGACATCTGCCCCGATGAGTGTCTTGTTTAAACCCGGTAAATCAGACTGATTCTTGCTTGTGTTGCCGCATTTCAGTACGTATGCGCCAACAAAGGTGTCGTAATAGGATCCGAAGTTGGTGTAAGGGTTGGCGCTGTTGCAGAAGGTGTCGCCGCGGTTGGTTTTGTTAATGCCCATAAGGTCGTAATAGGGGTAGATGCTGGTCCAGGCGGGGTCGATATAGACGGGGTAGACGCGGGCGGGGTCGGCCAGCCAGGCGGGGTCCGCGCAGATGGTGAGGTTGGCCTTGCCGTCCTTGTCCTTGGTGATGTCCATGGAGACGTCGCAGGAGACGGCGGGGCCGCTCTCTTCCGCGCCTACGTTTGAGTCCATCATTATCGGGGCGGTGATCACGAAAAGCTCCCTGCCGTCGTCCTGGCTTATCACGCGCAGGTTGCCGGCCTCGTCTTTCTCCAGGTCCACGCCCTCGGTGTCCAGCTTGAAGGTGAAGGTGTTGGGGGATGCCGGTGAATCCAGCTTGATGAGCTGCTCGATGGTGGAGCCGAAGACGAGGAACTCCAGGCTGTAGCCGCGCTTGCTGTCGTAGTAATAGGCCTGGTTGCCCTCGGCCACGCATCCCAGCTCGGACGGCGCCTCGGCTTCCGGGGTCTTCTCCGGCGTCTCGGGCTTGCCGCCTCCTGGGTTCAGCTTAGCGACCATTCAAGAAAGAAAGTCCTTTGTTGGGATTCTATATCTTCTTTTACAGCCGCCAAGCAACGGCCCCATCTTTCATGCCGGGGTTAATGTCCAGAATCTGTTTGAAGAATGTGAGCGCCAGGCGTGCAGGCAATGAAACGCACATGGATGTTAACCATCCATGTGCGCGGATGCAGCTGGTCGCTTATTCGTTTACGCCGGAGAACAGGTCCGCAAAGCGGTTGCGCAGCTCCAGCTTGCGCACCTTGAGGGTCATGCCGTAGGGCATCTCCTCCGGCGTGATGATGCGCACGGCACGCGGGCTCTTATAGCCGGCGATGTTCTGCTTGCACCAGGCCAGGATGTCTTCCTCGCTGGCTTTCGCCCCCGGCTTGAGGGTGACCACGGCGAGGGGCACCTGTTTCTTCAGGGGGTGCGGTATCCCCACTACCGCGGCGTCCGCGACGTCGGGGTGGTTCAGCACCTCTTTCTCCACCTCCACGGAGAACACCGAGTAACCGCCGACCTTGATGACGTCCTTCACGCGGTCCACGAAGTAGAGGCGGCCGAGCTTGTCCTTGCGTCCCACGTCCCCGGTGCGCAGCCAGCCGTCCTGGATGAGCTCGGCGGTGGCCTCCGGGTTGCCCCAGTAGCCCTTGGTGATGCCGGGGCCGGAGACGGCCACCTCGCCCACCTCGCCCGCGGGGAGCTTCCGGCCGTCCTCGTCGACGATGCGCACGCGCACCGGCGGCAGCGGCCATCCCACGCACCCCCGGGGATACTTGAGCCCCATGATGGCGATCTTCAGGGTGGCGATGCCCGCCAGCTCCACCATGCCGTAGACCTCGGTGAAGAACGCCTTGGGCTTGTAGGGCCCCAGTTCGAAGAGGGTCCCCTTGGAGCGGAAAGCCTCCGCGTACTCCTCGGGCATGGCGTCGGCGGCGCTGCCGAACATCTTCAGGCTCGAGAGGTCGTATGAGTCTATACCCTCGGCGAGCATCATGGCGTACATGGCGGGCACTCCCACGAAGAGCCCGATCTTCTCCCTCTGCATGGCCTCGAGCACGGCCCGGGGCTCGAAGTGGCGCATGTAGTAAGCTCGCAGCCCCACGCAGGCGCCGATGATATAGCAGCCGAAGCCCATGACGTGTGCCGCCGGGAGGCAGAAGAGCCCGGAGAAGCTCGGACCCACCGGGATCACGGCGGCGCCTATCTTCTGCGCCGTGAGCAGGCAGCGCGAGGTCATCACCGCCCCCTTGGGGAAGCCGGTGGTCCCCGAGGTGTAGAAGATGGCCACCTCCCGGTCGGGGTCCAGCTTCTCCCCCTCCCAGTCCGCCGCCGCGCTGATGGCCTCGTCCAGGGAGTCGAAACCGTCCAGCATTTCCTCCTTCGGGCCGGCCATGATCCACTGCTTGATGCCCGGGATCTCGTCCTTGCTCCCGATGTTCCCCTGGAAGACCTCCCTGTCCACGATGATGCGCTCGGCGCCGCAGTTCTCCATGATGTAACGCATCTCCCTGCCCTTGAGCATGTAGTTCATGGGCACGGCGATGGCGCCCGCACGCGCGATGGCGAAGATTGCCATGGGCAGGTCGCCGTTGTTGCCGGTGGATATGCCCACCCGTTCCCCCGGGCGTACGCCCAGGTCGCGCAGGGCCGAGGAGACCTTCTCCACGAAGCGGGCCGCGTCTCTATAGGACATCTTCTTCAGCGGGAAGTCCTGGTAGCGCAGCGGCTCGTGCAGGGTGCTGAAGGGCTTGTCCCCCCTGAGCTCCGCCATGCGGTCGTGAAAGTTGCCCAGGGTCAGGTCTCTCTGCATCGCCAGGTTGAACTTATCTGGTAGTAACCTCATCCTCATTCCCCTTTCCGCGCCCACGAACAATAATGCCGGAGTTGTCCGAAAATATACTTACACTACATCATTCCCTTGTCAAAACTCCGCGTGTCGGAGTCCACGCGCCTGACGCGATGTGCTATATTGAGAATCGACATCACGTCGAGGAGAGCGCCGCGTACCCATGGCAACACCCTCGTGAAGGAGAGCGCGGATGACGGCCAAGCGCAGCAAATCCGACATCACCCGGGCAAGGCTGACCGTGGCGGCCCGCGAGGTCTTCGTGGAGAAAGGCTATCACCGCACCAAGGTGGTGGACATCATCGAGAGGGCGGGGTGCGGGCACGGCACCTTCTACGACTACTTCAAGAGCAAGGACGAGGTGCTCATGGCCATCCTGAGCGAACTCATCCGCGAACTCGACCGCCTGGGAGAGTCCTCCCGCATCCTCATGGAGCGCATAGCTTTCGACGACTACGACGCCATACGCATCCTCCTGCAGGGGATCAGCGACATCTTCGGCCGCCACGGCGACCTCAACAACGTGTACATAGAGGCCGCGCTGGAGAGCGCCGTCTTCAGCGACGTCTTCAACCGCTTCCTCGGCGTCTTTTCCGGCATCCTCGAGGGCAAGATACGGCAGATGAAGGAGGCGGGGAAATGCGAGGGGATCGAACCGCGCATCGCTTCCCAGATACTGGTGACCCTGGTCGGGTTCACCGCATACGGCCGCCAGGCCGGCTTCATCGAGGGCGATAACGACCGGGTCACCGAGAACCTGGGTCTGCTCGTCTTCCGCGCCTTGAACTATTGATACGCCGCGTCCCGGCCGGTACGCGTCCCCCGGTTTTTTACGCCCCTCGCGCCGAAGCCCCCGCTTCGAGGAGCCCTTCCCGTGCCGGCGGCGCATGGGCGGGCGCTGCTTCTCCAAACCGTCCGGCTTTCAAAGGTCGAGCAGGTCCAGGTACCAGCGGCCGTTCTCGCGCACCAGGGGGATGCGAATAGCCTCCGCCTCGCTCATCGTCATCTCCTCGCCGCCCGCGCCTGCGAAGGCGCCCCAGACGTAAACGGCGGCCCTGTCGCCTTCCGTCTCCACGCCGTATTCCGCGGCCACGACCTCAGCGAAGGGTATGTCCTCCAGGAAACCGGCGATGAGCACCCCGCCCAGGATCTCGTCGTCGGAATCCGGCATCTCCGCCCTCGCCTGCGCGAGGAAGGACGGGGCGACCAGGCCCTCGAACTCGGCCCGCTCCCCGGCCAGCGCCGCCCGCAGGGTCCTCTCCGCCACGAGTTCCTCCGGGACACGGGCCTCTCCCTGGCCGCCGCAGCCGGCGGCGAAAAGGATGAGCGCCACGCACCACAGAGCGACACGAGGGAGCGCAGGGAAGCCCGCGCCGCCTCCCGGGTGCAGGCGTAAGGTGCGAACGCGGCGCGCGTTGCGGGTGCGCGCTGCGCGCGAGGTGACCTCGAGCGTCATGGCCGCGTCAACCTCCTTCGTCCCCGCGTGAAACAATCCGGGTCACGAGCCCCAGATGGTCTCCTCCGACACCTTCTTCCACTCGCCGTTCTCCCTGCGCAGCAGGTAGCGCACGCCGGACCCCGAGAGCGGGTTGTAGAGGGAGCCTATCTCCACCACCGCCTCTCCCGCGTCCGCGTCGGCCTCGGCCACGGTAACGGAATGCTGGCTGTAGGTCCACATGCTCGCGTCACCGCCCTCCCTTCGCGCGGCCAGTTCCTTGAATTCCTCCAGGGTGATCTCGGTGAGGGGACCGCCCTCCCATTTCCAGAAGCGGAGGCCCAATTCCTCGGGGGAGACGTCGGCCATGCCGGTCGATCTCCTCATCCATTCCACGATGAAATCGGAGTCGCGCATTTCGGGGACGAGGATGTTCTCGATCGCGTATTCGGCCACCTCCTCGTCTATCCCCGGCTTCTCCCCGGGACCGCAGCCGGAGGAGAGGAGCGGCGCCTGCAGGAGCAGCAAGAGCGCCATCGCCATCAATCCCGCTTTTTTCATGCCCCCATTATAGCGGAAGCCGCGCGGGCCGCACGGCGGGCTTCGCGGGCCCTGAGACGCCGCTCCGCACGGCCAAAGCGAGGGAACCCATGGGGGCTCCCTCGCATGAACAGACTCGCGGCCTCGCTTGCCGGTTCTTCCCCGTTAGACGTCGCTCAGCTTGCCGTTGTGATAGTCGTCGTAGGCGGAGAGGTCCAGCATGCCGTGGCCGGAGAAGTTGAAGAAGATGCACTTGGACTCGCCGCTCTCCCGGCACTTGACCGCCTCGTCGATGGCCGCCTTGATGGCGTGGGCGGTCTCGGGGGCGGGAACGTGCCCCTCGGTACGCGCGAAGGTTACCGCGGCTTCGAAGACCTCCACCTGGTGATAGGTACAGGCATCCACCAGCCCTTCCTTGACCAGCAGGCTGACGATGGGAGCAGCGCCGTGATACCTCAGGCCTCCCGAGTGAGACGGCGGCGGGATGAACTCGTGGCCGAGGGTGTACATGAGCAGGAGCGGCGTCATTCCGGCGATGTCGCCAAAGTCGTATTCGTACTTGCCGCCGCTCAGGGTGGGGCATGAAGCAGGCTCGACGGCCAGGATGCGCACGTCCTTCCCCGCCTTTACGTCGTTCACGAAGGGAAGCGCCGTGCCCCCGAAGTTGGAGCCGCCCCCCACGCAGCCGATTACCACGTTGGGATAGTCATCGAACAACTCGAAGGCCTTCTGGGCCTCCTGGCCGATGACCGTCTGGTGCAGGAGCACGTGGTTGAGCACGCTTCCCAGGCTGTACTTAACATCGTCCCCCTCCAGGGCCATCTCCACCGCCTCGGATATGGCCATACCGAGGCTTCCCGACGTCTCCGGGTCCTCGGATAGATATTTTCTGCCGGTTACTGTCAGTTCACTCGGGCTGGGCACCACGTTGGCTCCCCAGGTCTCGATGAGCATGCGGCGGTACGGCTTCTGGCGGAAGCTCGATCCCACCATGAACACCTGCAACTCCATGTCGAAGAAGCTGCACCCCATGGCCAGGGCGCTTCCCCATTGCCCGGCTCCTGTCTCGGTGGTGAGCTTCCTGACTCCTTCCTTCTTGTTGTAATAGGCCTGGGCCACGGCGGTATTGGGCTTGTGGCTCCCCGCCGGGCTCACTCCCTCGTGCTTGTAATAGATGCGGGCGGGAGTCTGCAGGTACCTCTCCAGGCGGTCTGCGCGCACCAGGGGGGTAGGCCTCCAGATGCGGTATACCTCCCTTATCTCCTCCGGTATCTCGATATAGCTCTCGGGGCTCATCTCCTGCTCGATCAGGCCCATGGGGAAGAGCGGCGCCAGATCATCGGGCGTTATCGGCTCCTCCGTAGCCGGGTGGAGTGGCGGCTCCAGGGGCTTGGGCAGGTCGGGAAGGACATTGTACCAGGCTTGCGGCAGGTCCTTCTGTGCCAGCGTGATCATCTTCGGTCTCTCGGCCATCGTCTTACCTCCTGTTCTTTCAGCCCATAGAAAACGGCCACGGAGCTGTCCTCTCCGTGGCCTGTTGATGCCTGCCCTTGACTACCAGACGCGGGGTGGGCAAACACCGCCACGGCGGGCCTGCCACCACCAGAGGGATCCCCCTTCTCTATGCCTGATAACCGTTTTCACCATACGATCCTTTTTCGTTATGCATTCGACGTGCATAGATTATCGTTCCCACCTGCGCCATTGTCAAGACGGGGACGGGGCGCCGGGTATGCGGCCGGCCCTCGCCTCCCGCTTCAGGGCATCGGCGGCCGCGTGTGCCTTCCTCTGGGGCTCAGGCAGCCTGTAGCCCCGCAGGCAGTCTAGCACCAGGCGCAGCGAGGTGGGCAGGTCCACCAGGTGACCCACGGACACGTAGAGGGGCTTGACCGCGCGGCGGGTACGCAGCACCGCCCCCACCGTCCGGCCCTCGTAGACCAGGGGCTCCCAGTCCCCGACCTCCGGGCCCGGCTCCGCCGCCTCGCCCACCAGCCGGGACTTGGCGCAACCTATGGCGGGTATGCCGGTGAGCACGCCCAGATGCGAGGCCAGTCCGAAGAAGCGGGGGTGCGCCAGCCCCTGCCCGTCCGCGAAGATGAGGTCGGGGGTCCTCTCCAGGGATTCCAGGGCGGGCAGCAGGGCGGGGAGTTCCCGGAAAGAGAGCAGGCCGGGCACGTAAGGAAAGGGGACCCGCAGCGCGGAGGTGCGCACCTCCAGCACCTCCATGCCGGGATAGCCCATGAGCACAACGGCTCCCAGGGCCAGTCTGCTCTCGCGCAGGTAGGAGATGTCGGTCCCGGCCACGGTCTTCACCTGCGACGGGTCCAGGGCCGGCTCCTCGCGCACCTCGCGGCGCAGTTCCTCCTGGAGCGCCCTGGCCTCGGCCACGCTCACGTCCAGGGGATGGCGTAAAGGTATGCGCATCGCGATTCGGGGCTCAGCACCCCTCTTCGTGGCGGGGGTTCTTGCGGATGACCTTCAGTGCGTTGGTAACCGCGACGGTGATATCCGCCTTGAACTGACTCTCCAATTCGTTGACCTTGGTATAGACATACCCCATGTCGGTCACCACGTATTTGGGCGGGAGGTGGTTGAGGGCAAGCGCCTTGACGTCCATTTTGCACCTTTCGCACCTGCAGATATCGTCGCGGTCGGCGAGGATCTCCTCCAGGGTCCTGTCCACCGCCTCCTCCATGTAATTGGTCAGAAGCACGGGGCACCTCCTTGTTGCGGTCGCGCAACCTCATTCTATCCTATTATGAACTCCTATCCATAGTGCGGCGTGCGGCCCCCGCTCACTCCATTAGCATGTGGGGCGCCCGGATGCTATAATCTCTTCTTGTGCTCGACGCTGCTCCTGCTCCCGGCAAGGACCGGGGGCCGCTAGACCAGAGGAGGTGAAGATGCGCGAATACGAGCTCATGTACATCGCAAGGCCCAACCTGGAACCCGAGCAGTACGAGGCCCTGCAGGAGAGGGTCACCACGCTGATCGCCCGCGGCGGCGGCGAGACCACCGGCGTGGACGTGTGGGGGAAAAGGAGGCTGGGCTACCCTATCAAGCACGAGACGGACGGCCATTACGTCGTGCTCACGTTCAAGGGCGGCGAGGAACTCGTGAGGGAGCTGGACCGTGTCCTCTCCATCACCGACGAGTTCATACGCTTCAAGACTTTCCGGATCGACCACCGGAAGTGAACGGCGCGCTCCCCGACCGCGCACGCCACGAGTGTCATTGCCTTTCGGTACACTAAAGGGCGTAGTCGGACGGAGCGATAGAGGAGGATATCATGGCTGGCTTGAACAACGTGGTGTTGATCGGGAACCTGACGCGGGATCCCGAACTCAGGTACACCCCGAGCGGGTTGCCGGTCGCGACGCTGCGCCTCGCCGTGAACCGCAACTTCACCAACCAGCAGGGAGAGATCGAGACCGATTTCTTCAACGTCGTCGTCTGGCGCAACCAGGCGGAGAAGTGCGCCGAGTACCTCAGCAAGGGGCGCCAGGTCGCCGTGACCGGCAGGCTGCAGAGCCGGAGCTGGGAGGGGAACGACGGCCAGAAGAGGTCCGCTGTTGAGGTCGTTGCCGACCGCGTCGTCTTCCTGGGGCGCCGCGACCGGCAGGACGGCGGCATGGGCGACATGGTCGAAGTGGACCTCACGGACGGAGACCTCTCCACCGACCTGGAGGCCCGCGTGGAGGACGAGGTGGTCTTCTAGGGAAAGGCGTGACGGCAAAAGGAGAACGTGATCTGCAACTGGAGGAAAGATGAGTCCGAACCACGGTAGAAAACCCGGAGGCAGGGAGAAGAGGTCCCGGGAGGGTTACGCCCGCAAGCCGCGCAAGAAAGTCTGCTATTTCTGCTCGGAGAAGATGGACCATATCGACTACAAGGACGTCTCCCTGCTCAAGAAGTACGTCTCGGAGAAGGGGAAGATCCGCCCGCGCCGCGTGACCGGCAACTGCTCCCAGCACCAGGCCAGGCTGGCCATGGCCGTCAAGAGCGCGCGGGAGATGGCCCTTCTCCCCTATACCTCGCGCCAGGGGGAGGTCAAGTAGGGGCGCCGCGAAAACGGCCTGGCGGCGGGCCCGCGTTTTGTTATACTGATTAAGGTTCGATGCCCCGAATGACAAGGAGTTCGTTTTGAAGGTTATCCTGGTAGCGGACGTGGAGGGCCTGGGATACCGCGGCGACATGGTCGAGGTGAAGGACGGCTACGCCAACAACATGCTCATCCCCAGGGGCCTCGCCGTGCGTTCGACCAAAGGCAAGGCAAAGGAGGCGAACCAGCTCGCCAGGGAGAAGATGGCAAAAGCCGACCGCGAGCTGAAGCGGGCGGAGGATACCGCCCAGGCCATAACCGGACACACCTTCGAGGTGCCCGCCAAGGCCGGGGAAGAGGGCAAGCTCTTCGGGACCATCACCTCCAAGGACATAGCCGCCCTGATCGAGAAGGAGCTGCGCGTCGAGGTGGACCGCAAGAAGATCCACCTGGACGAGCACATAAAGACGGTGGGATTTCACGAGGCGCGCATAAAACTGCACCCCCAGGTCGAGGCCATCGTCCACCTCAAGGTAGTACCGGAATAGAAGGTTTGAGATGCCGGGGCGCCTCGGTGCTCCGGTTTACGAAGGGCAATGGGGATGAGTACCGTAATCCAGGCTTTTGACCGCCACGACCACCTGCCGCCGCACAGCCTGGAAGCCGAGGAGTCGGTGCTGGGCTCGATGCTCCTCTCGCAGGAGGCCATCGCGGAAGTCTCCGAGGTCCTCACCGCGCAGGACTTCTACAAGGAAACGCACGGCATCATCTTCGACACCGCCTTCTCCCTCTATGCCTCGGGCGAGCCCGTGGACCCTGTTACGGTGGGCGAGTCCCTGCGCGCACAGGGGAACCTGGAGAAGGTGGGAGACCGCTCCTACATCCTCAATCTCATGTCCTCGGTCCCCACCCCGGCCAACGCCCGCTATTACGCCGAGGTCGTCGCCCGCCTCGCCACCTACCGCCGCCTCATCGCCGCCGCCTCCAAGGTCGCCGCAGTCGGCTACCGCGCCCCCGAGGAACTCGCGGAAGCCCTCGACGAGGCTGAAGACGCCGTTTTCAAGGTGGGCCAGCGCAAGCGGCGGGAGAGCATCAAGCCCATACAGGAACTCATGGAGAGGACCTTCGAGGACCTGGAGAAGATCGCCGACGGGACGATGGATACCGGCATCAAGTCCGGGTTCACCGACATGGACAGGCTCACCATGGGCTTCCAGCCCTCGGACCTCATCATCATCGCCGCCCGGCCCTCCATGGGCAAGACCTCCCTGGCGCTGAACATCGCCGACCACGTGGCGGTGGAGGAGAGGGTACCGTTGGCCATCTTCAGCCTGGAGATGAGCGCTTCGGAGCTGACCAAGAGGATGCTGTGCTCGCGCGCCCGGGTGAACAGCCAGCGGCTCAAGTCCAGCTTCAAGGAAGACGACACCTGGCAGCGGCTCTCCGAGGCGGCGGGCGATCTCACCTCAGCATCCATCTTCATCGACGATAACGCCGACATCGGCATCATGGAGCTGCGCTCCAAGATCAGGCGCCTCGCCGCCCAGCACGATATCGGCCTGGTGATCGTGGACTACATACAGCTAATGGCCTCGGACCGCCGCCTGGAGAACCGCGTGCAGGAGATCGCCTCCATATCCCGCGGGCTCAAGATCATCGGGCGCGACTTCAACATCCCCGTAATCGCCGTCTCACAGCTCTCGCGCGAGCCGGAGAAGCACAACCGCGCCCCCATCCTCTCCGACCTGCGAGAGTCGGGAGCCATCGAGCAGGACGCCGACCTCATCTTCTTCATCCACCGCGAAGAAGGGCGGGACTTGGACGACACCGAGGCCAGGGCCAGGGTCAGGGTAAATCTCGCCAAGCATCGCAACGGCCCCACGGATTCATTTGAATTGACGTTCAACGCCCAGCACGCGCGCTTCCTCAATTTCAGCCGCAGGGAGCCGGGAAGCTAGCCCAGTATCTTCTTCGCCAGGTCCATGTCCAGGGGCATAAAGCCCTCGGCGCTATCCTCGTACGCCAGGCTCAGGGCGCCGTTCTCGCACCTCTCCACGCAGAGCTCGCAGCCGTAGCATCTCTCGGGATGATAGGTGCGCTCACCGCCCGCGACCTCGATGGCGCCGAAGTGGCAGGCCTCGGCGCAGGCCCCGCAGAGCCTGCACTTCTCCATGTCGCGCTCGACCTTGTAGCCGGAGGGAGAGTACATACGGATGTCCTGCGCGCCCCTGATCCGCTGCGCCAGGGCGGTGGCCTTCATGGAGACGCAACACCTGGGGCAGCAGTTGCAGAGCACGCCCATGCCGCCGCCGGTGGCCACCTTGAAAAAGGCCTGGTTGATGTGGCCGGTCCTGCGGTGCTCGTCGATGATCTCGAGGGCCTCCTCCCTGGTGATGCGGCGCACGTTGTATTTCCCGCAGTGCTCCATCCAGAAATCGACCACCGGCCTTCCCACCGCGATGCATGAGGCAATGGGCCGGCAGGGGTCCTTCGTCTCCAGTTTGCACGGACAGTCCATCACCGCGAGATGGGCGGGCTCGCGCAACACTATCTTGTTGGCATGCTCGTAGGGGACTATCCTCTGGGTGGTGTCCGGGCCCAGCATCACCGTCTCGTCCAGGTCCAGGATCTTGACGACGTCGCCCCTGGACAGCACCTTGGCGTGGTAGCGGTCGAAGATGAACTTGGGAATGTATTTAGCGGCCTCCACGCGCTTGAAGAGCGCCACCATGGCCTTGGTGGCAAACAGCGCCGCTTTCACGTAGACATCGTAGAAGACGAAGTAAAGGTAGTTGTGTATGGCGCGGTCCACCCGCCAGCCGTGCAGCCTGAAGACCTTTTTCGTGGATTCCTTCATGCCACTCCCCCATTCTTTCTTGACTTGACGGTCGCAAAGTTATTATATGACTGTGTCCAGTTTCTGAACGCAGTCGGAACGAGGATGATTCTAACAGGGGCAGTCGGGGCTGTCACCGGGCAACGCTGAGGAGCTTTGGAAAATGTCCACACTTGCCAGGAGGGAACGCGAGAAACGGCAGCGCAGGAACGAAATCCTGGAGGCGGCCGAGGCGGTCTTCTCTGAAAAGGGCTTCAAGGGCACCACCATGCAGGAGATCTCCGAGAGAGTTGAGCTCTCCAAGGGCACTATCTATCTCTACTTCAAGAGCAAGGAGGAGCTCTATCTCTCGGTGTGCGTCAAGGGTGTCGCGGAGTTCGGGGAGGACCTGGAGGCCGCGGCGAGGAAGGCCGGGAGCCTGGAGGAGATCATACGGGCCGTGTACATGGCCTATATAGATCACTCCCTGGAGAAGCCGGCCATATTCCGCGTGCTGCGGGACACCTTCATCGAGCAGGTGAGGCAGAACCTCTCCCCCGCCACCATCGAGGAGATCAGCGGCATCATCCGCAGCTGGCTCGAGCTGGAGAGCGGCCTCATCGAAGAGGGGATAGCGCGCGGCGTGTTCAGGCGGGACCTCGATCCATACGGCTTCAGCCTCACGGCCTGGAGGATGTCGACGGCCCTGATCGAGCTGGCCCTGCTCAAGGAGCCCGGCGTCGCGGAGCGCGGCGACCTCGACCGCTACTTCGAGCAGTCGATCGAGCTGCTGATCAGGGGCGCCAGGGCGGACACGAAACCCGCCGCGGGCGGGCGCCAGGGTAAGCGGTCGACCTCCTCCCGCCCGTGAGCCCTCCACCTGGTTCCGCGGGGAGATTTCATACGCCGCAAGCGCATTTGTATTGACAAGAAATGACCGTGGTCATAATATAACCCCAGTCATATCACACATCCGGCATCTCGACGCAGCTATCTCGCGGCAAAACAGTACAACCGTTCGCTTGCGCCTGATTTGGCCTGATTCGATTACCGTCTGGGGGGTGCGTCGTTCTTCTGCAAAAAGGTCTCGCGCACCTGGGTGCGCTGTTCTTTCTTCGCTGAGATAGTCTCCCGCGTCACAACGGATATCTCGGGCGTCCGGCGGTTTCCCGGCAACCAGGTAAAGAGGAGGTAAGGATGAGGACCATCGACGACTTCACGCGCCCGCTGGAGTACATCTCGCCCATGGACGGCCTGTTGGGCTCCATCTTCCGCGAGTGGGTGGAGAAGGACGTGATGCCCTACCGCCGGCGGTTCGACGAGGATTACATGGACCACAGCTTGATCCACCCTCCCTTCAAGAAGCTTCTGGGGGAGTACGGCCTGCAGCGCATGATCTTCCCCGAGGACCTGGGGGGATGGGGCATGGGCAGGTCCAATTTCCTGTGCGTGGCCGCTTATCGCATGTTCGAAGAGATCGCCCGCGCCGACTCCGGCATGGCCATGGCCTTCGGCGTCGTTTACTGGCCCCTCCTCTTCATCGCCCTGGAGCCGCATGAGAACCGCCGTCTCCTGGAGGAGTTCGCCCCCATGTTCTGTGCCACCGACGAGGCGGTGTTCGGCGCCCTGTGCATGACCGAGCCCCAGGGGGGCTCGGACATCGAGAACGTGGAGATCGTCAAGGGCAACACCATCCAGACCACCGCGGTGCGTGACGGGGACGAGTGGGTGATCAACGGCCACAAACTATGGCCGACCAATACCGGGGGGCTGGCCAGGCTCATGGCCGTGGTGTGCACCACCAATCCCGGCTCCAACGACCCGCGGGACATCGCGGTCATCTACGTCAAGGACGATATGCCCGGCGTGACCCAGGGGCCGGCCTACGAAAAGGCGGGCATGGCCGCGGACAGGAACGGCGACGTATGGTACGAGAACGTGCGCGTGCCCCTGTGGTACCGCGCCATCGGCCCCGGAGACGACGCCAAATACTTCGGCGAGGTCATGGCCACGGGCAACATGGGCATCATCGCATGGATATCCGGGACCATGATGAACATCTACGAGCGGCTGCTGGACTACACGAGCAGGAAGCGCTATCGCGGCAAGCCCCTCAAGGAGGACGACGGCGTGGCCGGCCTGCTGGCGGACTTCGCAGCCAACATCGAGGCCATCAGGATCGTAGGCTACCAGTGCGCCCGCATGTGCGACCGCCATGACCTCTACGGCCCCCTGTGGGACCCGGGGCTCGTGGCCAAGATGCGGGCCCAGCGCTACCTGTGCATGGACCGCTTCATGGACGTCACCGGCAAGGTCATGAACCTCATGGACGCCTGGGGGGCGGACCGCGACTGGGACGTGGAGAAGCACTGGCGGGACGTGAAGATGCTGCAGATGGTGGAGGGCTCGAAGCAGTTGTGCCAGATAGAGGTGGCGCGCTGGTTCTACGAATGCGAGACACTTTGAGGCGTTCGTTTTCTTTTTGCCGGATAGAGCGCGATTTTTAGGGGGTTTGAGATGAACGGCCTGGACCTTTTCCCTTTTCCCAAGCACCGCCTGCAGAAGACCGACCTCGACCTGGCGGCGAGCCTCCAGGGCCTGGTCGAGAAGCAGGTGATGGACAGGCGCCTGGAGCTCAAGGAGGATTACGAGGGGCTGCTCAAGCCCTCCCTGGGAAAGTTGATGGCCGAGATCGGCCTGCAGAAGATGTTCTGGCCGGAGAAGTACGGCGGCGACGAGCACAACCAGCCCGCCGCCTCCTACACCGTCGCCGCGGCCCTGGAGCAGATCGGTAGGGCCGATGTCGGCCTGGCCTTCCTGGCCGCTCACAGCCTGGCCCTGCAGGCGGCCCTGGCCCTCGAGGACAACTACCGGGAGGAGCAGGTCGCGGCCGTCGCGCCCCTCTTCTGCGAGGGCAATAGGCCACTTATCGTCTCCTTTGTGTTGCCGACCCTCGTCGAGGAAGAGGGTGCCCCGGAATGGAGGGGCAAGGGGTTCCAGGTCAAGGCGAAAGGCGGCGCGGGAGGGTGGACCCTGAACGGCAAGGGCGTGAGGCCTACCTGCTCCGGCGTGGACGCCGGCCTCTTCGGGGTGGCTTGCGCCGTGGAGGGCGAGGACGAGCCGGCCTTCATCCTGGTGCCGGGAGACGCACCCGGGCTAAACCGCGGCGCGGAGTTCAAGAAGACCGGCCTGGCGGCAAGCCGCAACGCCGACCTCGACTTGGCCGGTGTACAGGTGCCCGCGGCGGGCTGCGCCTGGCGCGGCGACGCCGGCTTCTTCAAGCTGCTCTCCTGGTATTACCTGGGGCTCACCGCCGCGGGGGTGGGTGCCCTCCTGGCCACCTACGAGATCCTCAGGGAATGGGGCGACAACCGCGTGATCAAGGGGCGCGGACACATCTTCAAGGACAACCCCCTCACCGCGGCCCTCATGGGGGAGATCGCCAAGGAGGTCGTCGTCGACCGGCTCCTCGCCTACGACCTGGCGGGAATGCTGGCCGAACCGGACGCCTACGGAGGCGACGGCTCGCAGGCGCTGTTCACCTCGGCCCTCATGCTGGCGCACCAGGTCATGGCCTCGGCAGAATACACCATCAACCGCACCATGGAGCTCATGGCCTCCGCGGGCTATGCCAAGGAGTGGCAGCTGGAACGCTACTGGAGGGACATCAAGACCATGCAGTGCTACCTGGGCGCTTACGAGCTGGCCAAGCACGATTTCGCGCGCTGGTATTACCGCACGAATACCCTGTGAGGTGAGGAAGATGACTACCGAGACCGAGATCAAGACCGCCGTCGAGACCCAGGGACTGATCGACGCCAGCGAGCGCATCATGCGCGAGCTCATCGCCACCCCGAAGTTCAAGGAGGCCATCATCGCCCTCCTGAACTCCATCGATCCCCCGGCGGCCCGCAGGCTGGTGCGGACCCTCTTCTGGCACGACCCCGGCCTGCTCATGTCCATCATGGGGAGCCTGCCCGCCATGGTCAACGTGGCGAGCGAAGCCCTGGCGGAGGTGGCGAACCAGATGAACTCCCTGCCCCCCCTGCTGCTGCGGGACTTCCTCAACCGCGTCTTCGCGGGCATCGACGGAGCCGCGGCCGGCGAGGCGGTGGGGGGACTGGTCGGCACGGTCCTGTCCCTTGAACTCTCCGAAAAAGAGAGCGGCCTGGCGCAGAGCCTGTCCGGGCTGGGTTCCGGTTTCTCCCGCGCTTACGCGGAGGCCGCGGGGTCTCTTGCCCTCACCGGCCGCCTGGAGGCATGGGTGGCGGGGATAGCGGAGAAGGCCGCCGATCCCGGCTCCTCCACCTACGCATTCGTCCAGGCGGCGGGCAAGGCCATAAAGGACAATCCCGCTTTCGTGGAAAACGTCCTGAAACCCCTGCTGGGGCCGGCGCTCAAGGCCCCCGCCGCGAAGAAGGCGCCGGCGAGGAAGGCCGCTGCGAGGAAACCCGCCGAGCCGGGACGGGGCGAGGAAGGGTAGGGGGTGATGGGCATGCAAGAGAAGCGCACCGTACCCGGCCTCTCCGAGCGCATCGCCAGGGAGATAATCGCCACCCCGGTCCTGAAGGAACTGATCCTGATGCGCATGAAGGACATCGACGCGGAAACGGCCCCGGGCCTGGTGAGGACCCTGCTGTGGGGAGACCCCGGCATCTCCATGAGCCTCTTCGGCGCGCTGCCGGATGCCGTCAACTGGCTGCTGGAGATGCTCCTGGAGTTGGGGCGGCAGCTAAACGGGTTGCCGGAGCCCCTGCTCAAGGACATGCTCGGCCAGGTCGGAGCGGGCATCGACGGGGAGAGGCTGAAACAGCTCCCCGCGGTCTACGGCCAGCTCGCGAGGCGCCTCGTCATCGGGGAGGGCAAGACCCCGGAGGAGGCACGGGCGGCGGTCATCGCGGCCGTCAACACCGCCCTGACGGGACTCGACCGGCTAACCGCCCAAATGGACACCAGGCGTGCGGACATAGCCCGCTCACTGGCAGGCGACGTAAGGGCTCTGGACACCGCCGCCCTGGGCAGGTCCCTGCGGCGTGTCGGCCAACTGGCCGCGGCCGCCGCCCGCCCCTCCGGGGCAAAGGCGGGAGGCAGGGCGCCCAGGTTCGCCGCGGCAGCGGCCGGCGGAGTGGCGGCGGTCATCGCCCTGCGCCTTGTGGCCAAGAGGGTGCGGGGCTGAACGGCACGGCGCACGGGGAATGCGTGTGGCTGAAGGTGAGCGCTACGGCACGAGGTGCGTGCCGTAAGTGACAGTCTTAAGGGGGGGTTATCATGTCCGATCTGGAAGGATACCGGGAGAAGAAGAAGCGCTGGCAGAAGTTCATGTACTCCTATAACGCCGCCATGTGTTTCAGCGCCGGGCCGCCCATGGTCCTGGCGCCCGACTTCGCGAGAAAGCTCCTGAAGTGGCCCCACGACGACCCGGTGATGATGGGCATCTACGGCTCCATCGTCACCTCGGTGGGCGTCCTCTCGGCGGCGGCGCTAAGGGACGAATCGAAGTACGCGGAGTTCCTGCCCGTCCTCCTCACCCAGATCATGTACAAGACCGCCACCTGCCTGCTCATCGCCAACAGGTGGCGCAAGAAGGAGGCGTCGTCCTGGGGGATGCATTTCCTGTTCTGGTTCTTCGTGCTCTATATCGTGTTCCTGGCCCAGGCTATCCCCTGGAAGGCGGGCACGTGTTGTGGGGAAGACGACGGGTGTTGTCGCGGGTAGTCCGGTCGTCGCATCCGTCCGGATCCGGATAGAAAGGTGATACAGATGGACGCGCAAGTGGAGAGCGCTCCTCTCACGGTGGAGCAGATGCGGGACATGGTGTCGCGCCTCATACTGGGGATCAACGCCAGCGACCCCAAGGAGCTGGCAGAAGAGCTTTTTCGCGATGACGGGGAGTTCACCGCGGCCCTGGTAGAGGCGGTACCTCGCCTGGCAAGAGCGGCGACCCAGGCGGTCAAGGAATTCGCCGCGTCCATGGAGGGCATTCCGGCCGAAAAGGGCGCCGATCTGGTGGCGGGCTCCTACGCCGGGCTTGACGGCGGCGAGATCGGCGAGGCGGTGAATGCCTTTTCCCGCCTGGTCATCCGGCTGCACGAGGAAAGGCCCGAGCTGTTCACCTCCGCCCGGACGCGGATCGCCTCGGACGCGATCAAGGCCGTGGATTTCGGCAAGCTGCGCAAGGCCGTGACCTACCACGGCGGAGAAAGGCTCGATGTCCTGCGCGGGGAAGTCGAACTGCTGGGCGAGAACCCGATATCCCTGATAAACATGTTCAGCGTGGTCGCACCCCTCGCTAACGGGGCGCTGCAGGTGCTGAAGGCCGTCTTCGTGGCACTTGACTTCCCCGCGGAGGCCATGACCTATGCCCTGTTTAAAATCGTGCAGGATATAGATTGGGGGGACGTCGCCGCCGTGATCAACGGGGTGGCCGCGCTGGTCGTCAACCTGCACCGGGGCAGCCTTATCCTGGGAGACGGCAGCCTCTACACCAGGGAGCCGTTTTACCGCATCAGCTCGGACGTGATCTCCGCGCTGGACGGTCAGATCATCGCGGAGGCGCTGGTCGCCGCCGGCGAGGAAGGGGAAGCCCTGTTGACGGCGGTCGCAAGCCAGGTTCTGGGCAGCGCCGACGAGGCGGTGCCGCTGTTCGAGGCCGCGGTATTCCTGGCCAACTCCTCCTTCCGCACCGCAGCTTCGATCCTGGAGAAGGCTGCTTCCCTGCCTCCCGAGACAACGAGCGGCATGGCCGGCGCCCTCGAGGAGAACCTGGAGTTGAACGAGCTGGCGCGGGCGGTCAACAACCTCACCGCACTGGGGCGAAAGCTCAACCAGGAGCATCCCGGGCTCGCCGTGCGGCTGTCGCGAGAGCTCCTCACGGGCCTCGACGTGGACACCGCTCCCGAAACCCTCGCTGCGGGCGCCAACCGCGCCCTCTCGTCCTACAACGCCTGGGCCGGGAGGAATCCGGAACTGGTGGCGGAGAGCGTCGGCGGTTTCCTCGCGGGTATCGATGTCCGCGCACTGGAGCGGGCCGCGAAGTCCGCGTCGGGCCAGGTCGCGGACGCGCTCTCCCGTAATCCGGCGGTGATGAGGCCCCTGCTGAAGGCGGCGCTCTCCGTCATCGCTGGTGGAACAAGAGGGTACGTAAAGGGCCTTATGGCCCGGAGAAGGAAGCGGGGGGTGTGAAGACGATGGATGCGACCACGGCCCTGGGAAGGGAGACCGAGATATACAATGACTACGTCAAGGGATGGAAGGAGAAGGGCGGCAAGGTGGTGGGGTATTCCTGCGTGGCCACCCCGGTGGAGATCATCGAGGCGGCCGGATTGCTCCCCTACCGCATCAAGGCCCTGGGCAATCCCGACACGGAGCTGGCAGACGGCGAGATGTCCCTCTTCAACTGCTCCTTCTGCCGCGCCTGCCTGCAGCTGGGGCTGGACGGCACCTACGACTTTCTCGACGGGCTCATCGAGACCAACGGCTGCGACCACCTGCGCGCCATGTTCGAGAACTGGCAGCACCGCAAGAGCCTCGATTTTTTCTTCTACCTCAAGGTGCCGCATTTCTTCCGGGACGACTCCCTGGCCTACTTCGAAGAGCAGCTGGGACAGATGAAGGACCTCATGGAGGAGAAGTCCGCCGCGCGGGTAAGCGACGAGGCCCTGGAGGAGGCCATGCTGGGCTGGGAAGTGGTGAGGGAGAAGTGGCGCGAGCTCTCCGAGCTGCGCGAAATGGACGAACCGAAGGTGAGGGGGAGCGAGGCCATCGCCCTCGAGGTCGGGGGCTCCTCCATGCGCAGCGCGGACTTCGCGCACATGCTCTCCCGCTTCATAGAGGAGAAGAAGGGCGCCGCGGGCACCAGGCCCGCCGCCAGGCTGATGTTCTGCGGGCCGGCCACCGACGAGGTCGAGTGGTTCGAGGAGATCGAGCGCCTGGGGGCGGTGGTGGTGGCCGACGCCCTCTGCTTCGGCGCGCGCGCCTTCACCCACCCCCCGCGGGGAGAAGGCCCTCCCCTGCACCGCCTGGCCGAGACCTACCTCTCCAGCATCTACTGCCCCCGCATGTACAAGGAATACGCGAGGCGGCGCGAGCTGATCATGGAGACGGCGCGCAGGGCAAAGGTGGATGGAGCCATCTACCTGTACAACAAGTTCTGCGACCTGCACGGCGTGGACTCCGTACTGGTGCGCCGGGACCTGGAGAAGGCCGGAATACCGGTGCTGGTGCTGGAGAAGGAATACAGCGCCAGGGCGGACATCGGCAGGGTGAAGACGAGGGTGCAGGCCTTCATGGAGAGGATAGGGGGTGGAGCGTGATGGACAAGGGATTCGTCATGCGGGAGGGAGAGAACGGCTTCGAGCGCGCCATTGGCATCCTGGAGATGATCTACAAGCTTCCCGATGACCTGAGCGAAGAGGACATCGAGGCCGTAAACGACTTCGTCTTCCCGGAACTGCAGCATACCTCGGTGGGCCTGCTGGAGCTGCCGGCGGACCGGGAACTCGAGCTCTATTTCTTCCGCCTCCTGCTGGGGGTGCTCAAAGAGGCGCAGAGGGCCCAGGAGGAGGGCAAGAAGCTGGTCTTCATCCCCTTCACCTTCCCCCCCGAGATCTTCTACGCCTTCGACAACATCTTCCCCCTCTGCACCGAGATCGTGGGCGGGATGATCACCAACATCTGTTACGGCCAGGGGGAGCGCTTCTGGGACTTCGCCATGGGGCTGGGCCTCCCCGATTCCCTGTGCTCGGCCAACACCATAGGCACCATGCCCTTTTTCATGGGGCCCGGCATCAGGCCCGACGCCATCGTCTACAACTCCGCCGGGAGCTGCAACCCCAACGCCAAGATCCACGCCTTCGCCTCCGACTACCTGGACATCCCCCAGTTCGTCCTGGAGAAGCCGGTGGACGAGTCGTCGCGGGGGCGCGAGCTCTATTTCAACTACATGAAGAGGCTGATCGAGGAGTTAGAGGAGTGGTCCGGCTCGGAGCTGAGGGAGGAGCGGCTGCGCGAGGTCATGGAGCACAGCTACCGGGCGGCGGAGCTGTACAACGAGTACTGGGAACTGAAGAAGGCCAGCCCCTGCCCGGTGCCCAACATCTTCAGCATGACCCTGCTGGTGCTGCGCAGCCAGATGTGGGGCCGCGAGGAGGCCGTGAAGGTAATGCAGAAGATGGTGGACATGTCCAAGGAGAGGCTGCGCAAGGGCGAGTACACCGCCCCGGAGGAACTGGCCCGGGTGTACATCACCTACATCTACTGGCTCTTCGACTTCGCCGGCTACTTTACCTGGATGGAGAAGCAGGGGATAACCATCCTCGGCGACATCCTGGCCATACACTTCTTCCCGGAGAAGGACATCTCCTCCCGGGAGAGCATGCTGCGCAACCTGGCGGATATCGCCTTCGACTATCCAATGACGCGGCAGATGGGGGGCGAGTCCATCTCCCTCAGGTGGCTCGACGACATCGCTTACGCCGCCCGGGACCTGGGGGCGGACGCCTGCGTCTTCGGCGGCGTGCACGCCTGCAAGCACACCCTGGGCACGGCGGCCTTCTTCCGGCGGGAGATGATGAAGAGGCTCGGCCTGCCCACCCTCATGCTCACCGGGGACGTCTTCGACAAGAGGCATACTCCCATGGAGATGTTCCAGGAAGAGGTTAAGACCTTCGTGGACCAGGTGGTGGCGCGCAAGAGGGCGACGAAAAGGCGCAAAAAAGCCGAGGCGTCAGGCGAGGCGGCGTCGCCGAGGGAATAGTCCGCGGTCTCTCCACCATCCCGCGTATTTCACGGCGATACGAGCCATTTCGTCGTCGGCGGCGCCAGGCTCGCGTCGTGGTTTGCCCGCGGGGCCCGGGGGAAATACAATGTATTGCGTTGTCTTAACCATCGGGTGAACGCGAGGAGGGAGTCTTGAGAGGTTATCTCGGCGTGGACGTGGGCTCGGTCAGCACCAACCTGGTACTGCTGGAGGAGAACGGCGAGGTCGCGGCCTCCGTGTACCTGCGCACCATGGGCCAGCCCATACGCGCCGTGCAGGGCGGGCTGCGGCAGCTGGGGGCGCAGCTGCCTCCCGACGTGGAGGTGCTGGGAGCCGGGACCACCGGGAGCGCCCGCCACCTCAGCGGCATCATCGTGGGCGCGGACATCGTGAAGAACGAGATCACCGCCCATGCCGTGGCCGCGCTGCACGTATTGCCCGAGGTGCGCACGGTGATCGAGATAGGCGGCCAGGATTCAAAGATCATCGTCCTGCAGGACGGCATCGTGGTGGACTTCGCCATGAACACCGTCTGCGCCGCCGGCACCGGCTCCTTCCTCGACCACCAGGCCGCCCGGTTGGATATCCCCATCGAGGACTTCGGCGATTATGCCCTGCGCGCGAAAAGCGGCGTGCAGATAGCCGGGCGCTGCTCCGTCTTCGCCGAGTCGGACATGATCCATAAGCAGCAGGTGGGGCATCCCATAGACAGCATCATCTTCGGGCTGTGCGAGGCGCTGGTGCGCAACTTCCTCAATAACCTGGCCAAGGGCAAGAGCATCGAGGCGCCCGTGGTATTCCAGGGTGGGGTCGCGGCCAACGTGGGCATGAAACGCGCCTTCGAGGAAGCCCTCAAGGTCGAGGTTGTGGTCCCGGAACACTTCGCGGTGATGGGGGCCATCGGCGCCGCCCTGCTGGCGCAGGAACTCGAGGTGGCCGCGACGAGCTTCAAGGGCTTCCGGGTCACCGAGATCGAATACCTCACCTCCAGTTTCAACTGCAAGGGCTGCTCCAACAACTGCGAGATAGTGAAGATCATGGTCGAGGGCGACGTCCTCGCGCGCTGGGGCGGGCGCTGCGGCAAGTGGGAGCTGGACCTTCCCGGCGCGAAGGAGGCCGCCGCTCCCGTCCACTGATCGCACATCCCCCGGCGAACGGCGCGCCCGGCGGCAGCTCCCTCTTCCCGCACGGGATGCCGCATATCGCACCCGAGATGGCGTCCGGTCTTGTCCTGGCCAGAGCGGGGATCGGCACCCCCGCCGCAACGGCGCGGCGGGGGTGTGAAAGATTCCGTCAGCCGTCCCGCGCTATTGCCGCGGAGGATACTGTGGTGGCGGTGGCGGATACTGCGACGGCGGCCCCTGGGGAGGCGGGCCGTATTGCCCGGGATAGCCGGCCGCAGGCGGCTGTGGCGGCACGCGGGGCCCGCTTCCCAGGACGTACATGATAAACAAGTTGACTATGGGGATGATGGTGAGGATGCCGTATACGCGGTCCTTGCCGCATTTCTCGGCGATATCCATCCACAGGATGACCGTCATCACCAGGCCGACTATGCCGCACAGGAAGGTCCCCAGAAGCAGGATGATGAAGAAGGTGGTGTCCCGCCCCGCCAATTCGGTCATCATCCACAGGTTCAGGATCGGCACCCACGCGTACCAGCTGTTGGGGTAGTTGAGCTTCTTTCCGATGCGGTACAGCAACCACCCGTAGAATATGTAGAAGAGTATCCCGAGCACGAAGAGCCCGAAGAAAAGCCCCCAGTTGAATCCGTTGACCTCAACGTAGTATTCCATGCTCAATGCCCCCTTTGCTCGAACGATCCGCTATCAGTGTAACGATCAAGTCTCGCGCAGGATGACGCGGTGGTCCATGAGCTCCACCCGGCTTATCCTCGCCGATACCAGCTTCTGCTCGCCGAAGACGTCCACCAGCAGGAGCTTCCCCTCCTCCGGCTTCAGCTCCACCACGTCGTCCATGACTTTTTCCAGTTCGCCTTCCCTGTCCAGAAAGACCGCGGCCTCACACATCGCCGCCTCCTTTCCGCTCCTCCATCTCTCTGACCAGCGCCACCGCCTGCTCTATCAGCTTGGGCAGGGGGGTGTCGCTGGTGCCCATGATCTCGATGCGCGGATGCGTGAGGGGGAGGAGCACCTTGCGCCCGGGAGCGGAGGCGATGGCAGTCGCCATCTCCGGAGTGAGCTCTCCCATCATGGAGTTGGGCACCAGCACGGAGATGCTGCCCATGATCACGTCCGCCTCCCCGATGCACACGCGCACGGCGTTCTCCCCCGTGGCCCCGCGGTTGGCCCTCGCCTTCATCATGTTGCCGGTGGCGATGGCGTTGGCCCCGAGGGCGATGATCTCCGTATCCTCCGGAAGGTTTTTCCTCAGCTCCAGGATTATCTGGTGGCCTATGGAGCCCCCCATGCCGTCGATCACGGCGATCTTCATCTGCCCTTCTCCCTTTTCAGAGCCAGGATTCGAATTCCTCCACGAACGCTTTCTTGGGCCTGGCGCCGATGATCTTCTTGGCAGCCTCGCCCTTGTCGAACAGGATCATGGTGGGGATGGACTGGATCTGGTAGTTGCGCGCCACTCCCATCGATTCATCGACATTCAGCTTGCATACCTTGATCTTGCCCTCCCACTCGGCGGCGGCCTCCTCCAGGATGGGTCCCATCATCTGGCACGGCCCGCACCACGGAGCCCAGAAGTCCACCAGGGTCGGCAGCTCGCTCTTCAGTACTTCCTGCTCGAAATTGCCGTCGTTCAGCTCTACAATCTTACCCGCCACGGGTAACACCTCCCATCGGTTTTCCGTCCTTGTGCCCGGACGTGACCTTCCGCCCGCCGACAGACACGCCTCCGCCTCGCGGCGGCGTTCATATATACGCCGTTCCCTTCAGGTTCTCCACGTGGAACTGCGCCCCGAGCGCCGCCCTGACGCCGTCTCCGACCGCCGCGGCCACCTGCCACACCGCGCCCGAGCGCACGTCTCCGGCCGCGAACACCCCTTTCATGCTGGTCTGCAGGGATCCGTCGGTGCGGATGAACCCGCGTTCGTCCAGCTCTATTATTCCCTCGAGCTCGGCGGTATTGGGCAGGTTCCCCACATAGAGAAAGACGCCGTCGACGGCGAGCTCCTCCTCGCCGCCGCCCTCCACGTCGGCGAGGACAATGCCGGTCACCTTCTGGTCGCCGCGAATCTCCTTGACCATCTTCTTCCATCTGAAGTCCATCTTGGGATGGGAGAGGGCGCGCTCCTCCAACACCCCGCCGGCGCGCAGGCGGTCACGACGGTGAACGATGATCACCTTGTCGGCGAAACGGGTGAGGAAGAGGGCTTCCTCCACCGCGGAGTTTCCCCCTCCCACCACCGCCACCACCGCGCCCTTGAAGAAGGCGCCGTCGCAGGTGGCGCAGTAGGAGACGCCCCTGCCATGGAACTCCTCCTCGCCCGGCACGCCCAGGGTCGCGGGGCGCATCCCCGTGGCCAGGACCACCGCGTAAGCCCTCATCTCGCCTTCCGCGGTCCGGACCACCTTCACGCCGCCCTCGTCGCGCAGGCCCTCGAGGGGATTGAAGGGGAGGATGTTCAGCCCAAAACCCTCCGCCTGGCGGCGCATGCGGTCCACCAGCTCGAAGCCCGATATGGGTTCGGGGAAGCCGGGGTAGTTCTCTATCTTCTCGGTGAGAGCGGGGGCGCCTCCGGTGAGCTGCTTCTCGACGAGCACCGCGTCCATGCGGGCGCGCGCCAGGTAAAGCCCGGCGGTAAGCCCCGCGGGCCCGCCGCCCACCACGATAACGTCGAACACCTTGTCTTCCATGCCGTCCTCCGCCGCTCGAGACACGGTTATATATGTTATAGCATTACAGCCTCGATTATAAACCCGGCTGCATATCGCGACCTGAACCATATCATGAAGCGCACATTCTTGTGGGGTCAGGTCTTGTTTCTTGCATACCGCGGTATGTTGCCTGTTGGCAACTGGGGTTTTATCGCGTGCATGCAAGACGTGACCCCATAGCATGAGCCTGTGCGCTGCCGCCAACCCGGGAACCGGGGATCGGTCCGAAGCGACCTTCGCGAGCAGCATGTCCGGCAGAAGGAATCTCGTTGGCCCCGTATGACCTGCGAGTGCGGAGCGAGGGCCGCAGTCCGGGTTCCCGGGCTGGAAGAGATCACAACAACAAAGAGCTGACGGTGTCCTCCAGGTCCTTGAGGGTGCGGCATACCCGGGCTTCCTTCAGGTAGGGCAGGTAGTCCCCCATGACGCTGTCGCCGGTATCCCAGAAGGGCTTGGTCTCGGGGTTGAGCCAGATGATGCCCTTGGCGCGGTCCCGGATCCTCTCCAGCGCGCGCAGCCCGGGGTCGTTATAGTTATTGCGGGCGTCCCCGATGACCAGGATATAGGTGCGGAAACCCACGTCCTGCAGATATTGATCGCAGAAAAGCTGGAAGACCTCCCCGAAATCGCTGCGCGCGTTGTAAGAGATGTCCGCCTCGGAGAGGGCGCGCCGGATCCCTTTCTGGATGTCCTCGTCGCGGAAGAAGTCCGTCACCTCGCCGAGGTCGTCCACGAAAACGAAGCTTCGCACCTTGGCCAGGCAGTCCTGGATGGTGTACACGAACTGCAGCATGAACTGGGATACGCGTGCGACCGAGGAGGAGATGTCGCACAGCACCATCAGCTCGGCCTTCTCCATGCGCTTGTGCTTCAACTTCAGCTCGAAGGGGACGCCGCCGTGCTGCATGTTCCTGCGCAGGGTGGCCTTTACATCCAGCTTGCCGCGCTTCAACTTTTTCTCCCGCAGGTTGATCTTGTTGCGCAGCTTCCTGGCCAGGATATCCACAACCTTGCGCATCTGCTGCAGTTCGTACTCGTCCAGCCCCGCGAGGGGGCGGTTCATGAGCCTCTCTATCCGTTCCACGTTGGGGACCTTGTCGGCGTTGCGGGCCTGTTCCCTCTCCACGTAACGCCGCACCTGCTTGCGCAGGGCTTCACGGTTCGCCGCGAAAGCCTCCTCTACCCGTTGCAGCTCCTCCTCGCTCCACCCCTCCTCGCGCAGCTGCTCGATGAGGTCGTGGAGCACTCTTTCCATATTCTCCCAATCAAAGGTGTCGAATATGCGCCGCGTGTACATGCCCACCTGCATGCGGGTGGCGAGCTGCGCCGTCCCCACTTCGCCCGCGGCCATGCGGATGAACGACTCCCACTCCCCGGCCTGCCCCGAGAGAACCATGGGAAGCATGCTGTCCATCTCCCCGCCCTGCGCCATCTGGCTCAATCTCTCCTCCAGGCGGGCCAGGAGGTCGTCGTCGAGCTTGTCGGTTTCCTGGCCGCTCTCCAGGCCGTAGAAATAGAGCGGGAACAATTCCTCGAAGATGGGGACGTCCCGGTTGCGTTTCACCGTCGCGGCCTTCAGGGCAGCTTTGAACAGGCCCGGGTCATCCAGCCCCACCGCGGCGACCGCGCCCAGGGCGTCTATGCTCTCCGCGGTGGAGACGGACACCCCGCGTCCCCGCAGTCCCTTGATGAACTCCAGTATCCTGTCCTCCAACGCTCCTCCTCCGTGACGGACCAACCGGTGCCTTGCACCCTCTCCAGGCGGCCGCGCCGGCTCCGCGCCGGGGCGGTCAACCCTCCACGACCTGGCGCAGGTTTTCCTTCGCCTTCTGGATGTCCTTCTCGTACTTGAGGATGATGTTCAGGGTGCTTCGCACCAGTTCGTGGTCGAGGGTGTCGGCGCCCAGCACCACCAGGGCGCGGGCCCAGTCAAGGGTCTCGCTTATGCCGGGGGTCTTCTTGATGTCCAGCTTGCGCAGGCGCCGCACCGCTTTGACCACCTGCTCCGCCAGGGTCTCGCTGATGCCGGGCACCTTCAGGCGCACTATCTCGAGTTCCTGCTCCCAGTCGGGGAAATCTATGAAGAGGTGCAGGCAGCGGCGCTTGAGGGCGTCGCTGAGCTCGCGAGCGTTGTTGCTGGTGAGGATGACCATGGGTATGTGCTTCGCCTTGAGGGTATCGATCTCGGGTATGCTCACCTGGAAGTCGGACAGTATCTCCAGGAGAAAAGCCTCGAACTCCGGGTCGGACTTGTCCACCTCGTCGATGAGAATGAGAGCCGGCTCCTCGGAGATTATCGCCCTGAGCAGGGGGCGGGGCACGATGAACTTGCGGGAGAAGAAGACCTCGTCCTGCTGCGCCACGCGTTCGGCCGCCTCGGCCAGGCTGCTGGCGTCCGCGAGCTCTTCGGCCAGCACGTCCTTGAGTATCTGGGTGTAGAGAAGCTGCTTGGAGTACTCCCATTCGTAGAGGGACTTGGCCTCGTCCAGGCCCTCGTAACATTGCAGGCGGATGAACTCGCGCCCCAGTGCGGCCGCGGTCACCTTGCCCAGGTCGGTCTTGCCCACCCCCGCCGGCCCCTCCACCAGCACCGGCTTCTCCAGCTTCTCCGCGAGATAGATCACCGTCGCTATGTCCGTGCTGCAGATGTAATCCTGCTTCGCCAGTCCGTCCTTTACCTCTTCAATGCTGCTGAACATGCTTCGTCCTCCCGATCCTCCGCCGCTTGCCGGCGGTGTCGTGCTACGCCGGGTTCCTTGCCGCTGCTCACCAGGGCGGCACGCCGCGCACGCGCCGCGGGGCGCGCCTCCGCTGCGGGCCCTCTAAACCTCCCCCCGTTCCGGGGGACGGCCGCGGTCAGCTTCCCGCACGCTTTCCTCGTTTTTTACGTAGACCTTCGCTAGCTCCTCGTAGAGCCTCTCGCCGATGAGCAGGCCTTTGGCTATGAAATCGGGTCCGTATTCCCGTCCCGTGGCGGTGCGGAAGGTGTCGCTTATCCTCTCTATACCCTCTATGCTGGTGCCGAAGTGCCCGAGGAGGGCGGCCATGGGCACCCCCGTGGGCGCCACCATCATCCATACCGTCTCCGTGAAGTTGTCCGGCCCCCAACGGAACTTGTCGGCGTCGTAGAGCGCGTCCGAGAGCAGCTGCAGGGAGGGGTCGCAGAGCGGTACGTCCGGCTTGAACGCCTCGTGGTTGCGGATGGCTTGCACTATGGCCGCCTTTTCCCCGTCGCGCAGGTCGAACTCCTCGAGGACGATCTCCGCCTCGTCGGCCCCTCGCTGGGCGTGCTCGGGCTGCTCCCTCCGGATGTCGTGCAGCACGCCTGCGAGGTGGGCCAGCAGCAGCATCCTCCGCGTCTCCTCGTGCCCGTCCCCGGCCATCTCTATCAACACGATCGCCCCGGCATCGATGGCGACCTTACGCACATGCGACAGCCCGTGACCCAGCACGTCGCCCTTCTCCTCCACGACGGCCAGGGCCCTGCGCACGTCGGGTTCGCTCTCGAAGGCGGCGCGGCTCTCCTCCACCTCCGCGCCCTTATCGGCATAGAAACGGGGGGGCTCCATGCCGGAAGCGATGTCCTCGCAAAGCCTCTGCGCTTCCAGATATTCGCCTTCCAGCAATTTCTCCACCTTTCGTCCGCGCCCCGGCGCCGCGCTGCGCCGTCTCCTCAATCTCAATTGTAACCCACGATGTGCCTCGAGGACCCTGACGCGTCGCCGCGGATGGGAAGGATGCGGGACGTGCGCCCGCCGTGACTTGCTTTCCGCTTGAACGGCGGCCGCGCGGCCCGTTTGCGTCGCACGCCCTGCCCTCGCAGGCCTGAACGCCTGGAGCCGCGCGCCCGCGCGCGTGGCCCAAGGGGAATCGACGAGCGGCGTCATCCGCCTTCGTCGAGACCGCCGTCTCCACCCGTCTCGCCCTCCATCGTGCGTCGGGACTTTCGCCAGGCCTCCTCCATGTCCTCCTGGCGTATCCTGCCCGCCCTCCGCCTCCAGAGGCTGAGCGGCACCTGGAGAAGGGCGATGTTTGTGACAAGCGCCCACAGGGTGATGGCCGACATGGCCACGGCCCCCCATCCCGCGGCCAACGACCACACCGTCAGTCCCGCGGCTGCCAGGGCCGATACGGCCACCGCCAGGAGGACCCTCCTGCGCAAGCGCTCCAGCCGGGAAGCGGCCTCCAGCGGGTAGAGCAAGGCCCCCTCGGGCCCTCCCCTGTCCCCCAGGTAGCGGGAGAGGATGGCGAGGAAGGAGCTGTCGGGGATGTTCCCGGCCAGCGAGGTCATCGCGCCCACCATGGTGATGTTGACGAGGGTGACCATCCCCACCAGCATCGCCCACACCGCCACGTCTTCCCTCCTCCCGCGTTCCGGCGAACGGCCTTCCTTGCCTACCCTCCTCGATTGACCTAAATTTATCATGGTGATGGTACATGCTCGAGGATTATTTCTCGATACTGGAAAAGAAAGCCCCGGCCCGCCACTGGACCTGTTCCCACACGAGCGCGGGAGCCCCGTCGCTCGACGGGTTGGGCGAGGAAGACTTGTGGCCGCTGCACGAAGCCGCCATGGCCCGCTGGCGCGAGTCGCGGGGGGCGCGCGCCGAGCCGCCCCCGGCAGCGGGCGCGACGCTGCTGGAGCTCAAGGCGGCGCTGGCCCGCCGCATGCTGCGCTCCTGCCGCATGTGCGAGCGCCGCTGCGGCGTAGACAGGACCACCGGGGAGACGGGATATTGCGGGGTCGGGGCGGTCTCCCGCGTCGCCTCGAATTTCCTTCATTTCGGCGAGGAGCCGGAATTGGTCCCCTCTCACACCACCTTCTTCTCCGGCTGCACCTTCCACTGCGCCTACTGCCAGAACTGGGACATCGCCATGGACGCTCGCGCGGGCAGCCCGGCCGACCCCCTGCTCCTGGCGGACAGCCTGCGGGATGGGATGAAACAGGGGTCGCGCAACGCCAATTTCGTCGGCGGCAATCCCGATCCCAACCTGCACACCATACTCGACACCATCATCCGCCTGGGCGGGGACGGCAAGCACCTCCCCATGGTCTGGAACTCTAACATGTACACCTCGGAGGAGGCCATGCGCCTGCTGGAGGGGGTCATGGACGTCTATCTCGGCGATTTCCGTTACGGCAACGACGAATGCGCCAGCCGTTACTCGGACGTCGACGATTATTTCCGCATCGTCAGCCGCAACTTCATCGCCGCCCGGGGCCAGGGAGAGATCATGCTCCGCCATCTTCTGCTCCCCGGCCACCTGGAGTGCTGCGGCGACAGGATCATGTCCTGGGCGGCGAGGAACCTCCCCGGCGTCTATTTCAACCTCATGTTCCAGTACCGCCCCGAGTACCGCGCCGCGCTCTACCCTGAGATCGACCGCAGGCCCTCGCAGCAGGAGAAGATGGGGGCCGTGGAGGCGGCACGGCGGCACGGTATCGCGCTTTCTTGACCGCTTTGCGCAGCACCCGTCCTCAGGCCTGCTTGACGGTGACGATCGGGAAGGGGATCTCGATCCCAGCCTCGTCCAGGGCCTGCTTTGCGGCCGTGATGGCCGTGGATTTCGTCTCGAGAATGTTGACCGTGTTGGGGTCGACCCAGAAATACGCCTTGAGTCCGACACAGCCCTCCCCGAGTTTTTCCGTCACCACCAGGGGGGCGGGGTCGTGCAGCACGCCGTCGATGCGGCTCAAGGCCTGCGCCGCCACCCTCATGGCGGTGGAAACGTCCCCGGAGTAGGACACGCCGACCTCGAAGTCCAGCCTGCGCCTGCGGTTGCGGTTGTTGTTGATCACCGCCGCGGAGAAGATGCTGGAGTTGGGGACGAAGACCTGTCTGCCGTCGTACATGCGGATGATCGTGTCCCTCACCCTGACGTCCTCCACCGTGCCCTCCACGCTGCCAAGACAAACCACGTCCCCCACCACGAACGGCCGCTGGAAGATGAGGATTATGCCAGCCAGGAAGTTCTCGATGATGTCCTTGAGGGCGAAGCCGATGCCCACGCTTATCAGGCCCAGCGAGGCCACCAGGGCGCCGGCGTTTATCCCCATGACCCCCAGGGCCACCAACGCCCCCAAGACCATGATGGCGATGGAGGACAGCCGCGAGATGAGCCGAGCGGCATGCTCGGAAGCCCCCATCCTCCTCAGGGACTTCCTTGCCAGGTAGCGCACGACGCGGGCCACGAGGTAGAAGAAGGCGAAGGCCAGAAGGCCGGTCACGAGGGAGGGGAGCCGGGTGATGAATCCCTCCCACAGGTTGCGCAGCGAATCCAGGATCAGGTTGGCGGTCATATTCCTCACGATCACTGGCTGTCTTCGGGTTGTACCTCCCCGTTCGGGACTAACTTGCCGGGACTGTTCTTATCGTCCGCCGCGGGCTTGGGGTAAAGTTCCTGCAGCCACTCCTGCATGCCTTCCGGCAGGTTATCTTCTATCCAGGCGCGGTCGGGGTAGTTGTCCCTCACGTAAGCCCAGACCTCCCCGCCGCCCACCTCTTCCTGCAGGGCGTTCCTGAGTCCATCCTGGGCGCTGATGAAATCGGTGTTGTTCTCCCGCATCTTGGACTCGCTGGTCCGCACCAGTATCAAGACCTCCTCCGAGCCCCTTGTCGCCCGGGCCACGGTGAAGGACCTGCGGTAACCCGGGAGGAGCACCGCCAGCAGGATTATGGCCAGGGTGATCAGGGTGACCACGTTGAACACAATGGCTGCTATCAGGCTTACCTTGCGCCGTTTCTTCTCCACTCGGACGCCCCCGGCTCGCCGGGGAGGACCCTCGCCCTCGACCGGCTCCGTCACGCCGGGCATGCCCTCCGTTCCGGTCAGGTCGTCTTGATTGTCCATCTGCATCACCTCCGTCCGAAAATCCTTCTCCGCCTGTCGCCAATTCCCCTGCCTCGGGCGCGCGCAGCCTGTTTCCGGGCCTGACATCGTGGACGCTTTCCTCCGCGGGTCCAGGCGCCGACCGCCAAGGGGCGATGCTCCAGCGGTTAGGAGGCGGGCGCGGAACATACGGTTCCAGCGAATCGTCTCCTAGCGTAAACCGCCGCTGGGAATAATAATGGATGAGGCAGCGTGCAGAAGATAGCCCATTTCGGGCTGTTCCCCTTAACAGAGGTGATGAGCATGACCGAGGATTACGGGACCACGCCGACCACGCCGCAGGCGCCACGCACCCCGCAGGCGCCCCTGCAGGCGCCGCCGCCGAGATCCGGCGGCGGGATGAAGATGCTGTTCATAGCGCTGATCGTGGCCGTCGTGGTTGCCGTGGGGGTTCTTTTTCTCGTCCCCCTGATCCTGGGCTCCAACCCCATCGACGTCTTGAGGGGCAGGGGTGCAACGGAAGTCCAGGAGATCAAGACGGTGGAGGAGCGCGTGGTCAAAGCCGGCCAGGAGGCGGTGGTGGAGGTGGCGTCCAGGGTGCTCCCGTCGGTGGTAAACATCGAGGTGCAGTTCGGAAACCTCGGTTCGGGAATCGGGTCGGGCTTCATCTACAGCGCCGACGGGTACATAGTCACCAACAATCACGTGGTGGCCGGCGCCACGCTCATACGGGTCTCCCTCCGGGACGGCTCCAGCTTCGAGGCGACGGCGGTGGGGCTGGACCCCGAGACGGACATCGCGATCATCAAGATAGGCGCCTCCGATCTCCCCGCCGCCACGCTGGGGACCTCCTCGGACCTGGTGCAGGGAGAACTGGCGGTGGCCATGGGAAGCCCGGAGGGCTTCGAGGGCAGCGTCACCAGCGGAGTCATCAGCGCCCTCAACCGCAACATCTACATCGGCGGCAGCCCGCCGCTGCTCGACGTTATACAGACCGACGCCGCCATCAATCCCGGCAACTCCGGCGGGCCGCTCTGCAACAGCGTGGGCGAGGTGGTCGGCATCAACACCGCCATCTATTCCCAGAGCGGGGGCTACGACGGCCTCGGTTTTGCCATCGCCATCGATAACGCCAAGCCCATCATCGAACAGCTGATCGAGACCGGCTCGGTGGTCCACCCCTGGCTGGGCATCTCGGGAAGCACCCTGGACCCGGATACGGCCCGCAGCTACGACCTGCCCGTCGAAAGCGGGGCCATCGTGAACAGGGTGGTCGCCGGAGCTCCCGCGGAGAAGGCGGGCCTGGAGCGCGGCGATATCATCGTGGCCATGGGCGGGACGCCCATCGATTCCATGGACCGTCTCGTGCTGGAGATAAGGAACCGCGACGTCGGCGACACCGTGAGCATCTCCTATTTTCGAGACGGCGAGAAGAGGGAGACGACGGCCGTCCTGGAGGAGAAGCCCGCGACCGTGATCGAGTAGTGGCTTTGGTTTAAGCAAAAGCCCGGCGACAACACCCGGCGCACGTTCTGCAATCCGCCGGTCTGCGCACATCCCCGAATCGATTGCACGTGTAGCGATTGCGCAGCAGCGCCAGCGCCTTTATATCTCCGAACGTGAAGGCCTGGCACGTGTGGTCTGCCCACCCAACCCCCGCTTTTTATAGCCCGTTAGTTCTTGCTACCTCAGGCCCGTGGTTATAATCTGTGTAAGAATCGTTTCTTAACGGCCCGTTCCGGCACGCGCCGGGATATCGTCGTACCGGGGAGGCATATGATCGCCAGGGAGCTGCGCGAGATTATAGCGGCGGCCATCTCAGAGGCCGCGGCGGCCGGGGAGATCCCCGCCGTGGAAACGCCCGACTTCGTGCTCGAACGGCCGCGCCACAAGGCGCACGGCGACTGGGCCACCAATGCCGCCCTGGCCCTTGCGGGAAGCATCGGCCGCAGCCCGCGGGACATCGCATCCATCCTCGCCGCCCGCCTGCGCGAGAAGGGGCTCTCTCCCGGGGACGAGGGGGAGGCGGGGACCTTGCGGGAGGTCGAGGTGGCGGGCCCCGGCTTCATCAACCTCACCCTGAGCAGGGACAGGGTGCTCAGGGAGCTGGCGCGCGTGGCCGGCGAGGGGAAAGACTACGGGCGCTGGGATTTCGGGGGAGGCCGTCGCTTCAACGTGGAGTTCGTTTCGGCGAACCCCGTCGGGCCCCTGCACGTCGGGCACGGGCGCTGGGCGGCCCTGGGCGACGCCCTCTGCAACCTGCTCGCCATGGTGGGATACGACGTTGACCGCGAATTCTATCTCAACGACTTCGGCACCCAGATGGAGGTCTTCGCCGCCTCGGTGGAGGCTCGCTACCTCGAGCTGTCCGGCGTCCACGCGGAATTCCCCGCCGAGGGGTACCATGGCACCTACGTCGTGGACATCGCGCGCACCCTGCTCGAGGAGGACGGCGGGAGCTGCACGGGCAGGCCCGGCGCGGAGCGCCGGGCGGAGCTGGGCGAGCGCGCCTATCGCATCGCCCTCGCGCACATCAAGGATTCCATGGAATCATTCGGCGTACACTTCGACACCTGGTACAGCGAACGCGAACTGCAGCAGGGCGGAGCCGTGGAGAAGGAGGTGCGCGGCCTGCTCGAGGACGGCCTCGCCTACGAGAAGGACGGGGCGGTGTGGATGGCGACGTCGCGCTTCGGCGACGACAAGGACCGCGTGCTGGTGCGGACGGGCGGGGCCCCCACCTATTTCGCCGCCGACATCGCCTACCACCTCAACAAGATGCAGCGGGGATACGACCACCTCATCAACATCTGGGGAGCCGACCACCACGGGTACGTGCGCAGGATGCAGGCGGCCATGGAGGCGCGCGGCCACCCCGACAGGCTCGAGGTCATCCTTGGCCAGCTGGTCAACCTCAAGCGGGGCGGAGAGCCGGTGCGCATGTCCAAGCGCACCGGGGAGATGGTCACCTTCGACGAGCTGGTGGCGGAGGTGGGCAGGGATGCCGCCCGCTACCTCTTCCTCACCCGCAGCCAGGATACCGCGCTGGACTTCGACATCCAGCTCGCCGTGGAGGAGAGCATGGACAATCCCGTGTATTACGTGCAGTACGCGCACGCCCGCATCTGCAGCATACTGCGATACGGCATGGGAAAGGGGGTGGACCTCTCCGAAGACGTCCCGGCGCTCGAGACCCTGCGCCTGCTCGCGTCGCAGGAGGAATGGGACCTCGCGCTGAAGGTATTCGAGTTCGAGGAGCTGGTGAGGGATGCCGCCCTGGACCGCGCGCCCCATCGCCTCACCCGCTACCTGGAGGAACTCGCCGCCACCTTCCATGTCTTCTACAACCGCCACCGCGTGATCAGCGACGATTCGGGGCTCACGGCCGCGCGGCTGTTCCTGGCGCGCTGCGTTCGCCAGGTGCTCCTCAACGGCCTCGGGATACTCGGAGTCTCCGCACCCGAGAGCATGTAGATCGCCCCCGGACAGCGGCAGCGGCGGCGCGTTCGGTATCCTGCCTCCGCCAGCCACGGAAGCGTCTGGTGCCCGCGTTCAGCCGGTACCGAGGAGTTCCAAGACCCAGGCAATGGCCCTGTCCATCGCCTCGGCGTTCTGCCTCAGCTTGTGGCCGCCTCCCCTCACGATCAAAAGCTCCCTGGGCTCGGAAGCCGCCTCGTAGAGGCGCCTGGCCTCATCAACGGGGACCGTGTCGTCCTCGTCGCCGTGGATGAAGAGGAGGGGGGTGGGAGAGACCGCGCTCACCATGCCGATGGGGCTCGAGTCCAGCATATCCCGGTAATAAGCCTCCTCGTCGGACGGAAACCCTGGATCACGGATGATCCCGATGGCGCGAGCGTGGGCGATGAAGTCCTTTATACCCTCGCGGGTCATGATGCGCGAGAAGTCCGCGGGGGACGAGAGGGACACCACTCCCGCCAGCCCGCGGCGGCGCGCCGCGCAGTTGATGGAGACGGCCCCGCCTCCGCTGAAACCCACGAGAGCCGTGCGCCCGGGGTCGCACCGCTCGAAGGCGCTCCGCCCTTCCCGCGCTTCGTCGAGCAGCGACTCCAGGTCGGACAGCCAGCCGCCGAGGGAGAAATCTCCCTCCGAGAGCCCCGTGCCCCTGAAGTTGAAATAGCAGGCGGCGCATCCCTCCTCCGCCAGGCGCCGCGCCAGGACCTCGTACCCGGGCTCTCCCGTCACGGGAACACCGCTGGGTATGCCGTGACACAGCACCACCAGGGGCAGACGCCCTCCCCGTGACGACAATGCCACCGCCCCCCGCAGGGTCACCCCGTCCGCCTTCCACGTCAGTTCTCTCTCGAGCAATCCGCACCTCCGCTGAAGACAGGGCCTGTTCGGACTCCGTCCCGCCATTCCTTCCCGCTTACCTTAACACACCCCGCCGCGCCCGGCCCGCAACGGCCAGCGAGGCGGAGCGCCGTCGCGGAGGCCGTGGATCCCCATGGTGGTTTATCCCGCCGGTCCGCTGGGTATAAGTCAGTGGGGGAACGTGTCTGGGTTCATCGTTGGGTACAGGCCGGACTCTCCCGGTAAAGCACCGGCGGACCGGGAGGCGGGGATGGCACCGCTCGCCGCGGTGCCTTTCTCTTTTCACGCGGCCGTGCGCGTGCCGTGGCCGGCCCTTTCCGTCCGCTGAACCGGTTTTTAAGCGCCGGCGCTCCCCGCCCCCCGCTCGACACACATCATTGTCCCTCAACGTGGCGGCCCCTATGCTCGATATATATGGAAGAAACCGACCTCGATCGATTGGAGGTTTCATGGTCTCCGGTGAGGTTTTCGAAGCATCGTGCCAGCGGGCCCGGGCCCTGGCCGACAACGTGCGCCTGGTCATCAAGGGGAAAGACGCCGAGGTCGAGCTGGCGGTGATCGCCCTTATCAGCGGTGGGCACCTGCTTATCGAGGACGTGCCGGGCGTGGGCAAGACCATGCTCGCGCGCTCCCTGGCCCTCTCGCTCTCGGGCGAATACTGCCGCATACAGTTCACGCCCGACCTTCTTCCCTCGGACATCACCGGCACGACCATCTTCAACCAGAAGACCTCCGAGTTCGGATTCCGGCCGGGCCCGATCTTCGCCAACGTAGTGCTGGCGGACGAGATCAACCGCGCCACTCCCCGCACGCAGTCGAGCCTGCTGGAGGCGATGGAGGAGGGGCAGGTCACGGTCGACGGTATCGCCCACTCCCTGCCCCGGCCCTTCTTCGTTATCGCCACCCAGAACCCCGTGGAATACCACGGCACCTACCCGCTGCCCGAGGGGCAACTTGACCGCTTCTGCATGAGCATAACCCTTGATTACCCCTCCGAGCTGCACGAGAAGGAGATCGTCGAGAGCCAGCTCGAGAGACACCCCGTGAACAGCCTGCGCAACGTTCTGCGAGCCGATGAGCTGGCGGGACTGCAGGGTGCCGCGCGCCTGGTGTCGGTCGGCCCAGACGTGCTCGGCTACGCCGTGAGCCTGGTGCGGGCGACCCGGGAGGACGAGGGGGTCTCCCTGGGCGCCAGCCCGCGCGGCACCATATTCCTGGTGCGCACTGCGCAGGCCAGGGCCTTCATCGCGGGACGCGATTTCATCACCCCCGACGACATCAAGGCCGTGGCCTCCAGCGTGCTCTCGCACCGCATCGTTCCCGCGTCGCGGTCGCAGGGTCTGAGCGGGTCCCGCGCCGTCGTCTCCGCCATACTCGCTCGCGTGCCGGTGCCGGTGATATAGGGGGTAGCCTTGCTGTTTTCCCATTCCATCCTGGTTGTCGCCCTCACGGTAGCCATGATCCTTATAGGCATAAATTCCCAGGCGGGCTGGCTCTTCTGGCTCGCGGGGCTGCTCCTCTCCGCCCTGCTCGTATCCTGGGTCATCTCGCTGCTCGAGGTGAGGGGGCTCACCCTGGTACGCCGCCACCGGCCCGAGGTCGGAGAGAGGGAGTCCCTGCGTGTGATCCTTGACGTGCGCAACGGCGGGCGTTTCTCCCGTAACCTCCTGGAGGTCATAGACGAAGACCCCGCCGAGACCGGCACGCGCAGGAGGCCGCGCCTGAAGAACAGGCGCAAGACCCTGCGCGAACTGCTCAGAGACCCCTCGCCGGCCGAGAAGGGCACGCCCGTCTCCAGCGGGGGGCGCGCGGCGTTTCTCGTCCCGCGCATCGACGCGGGTGGAGAGGTCTCGCTCACCTATCAGCGCGGGGGCTTGCGGCGGGGGGTGTACGAGGACTGGCCCGGATTCTTCTATTCGGAGGGGATCATCGGCCTGGCCCGCCACAGCAGCCGCGCCCGCCCGCGGTCGCGTCTCGTGGTCCTGCCCGACTACGTC
>JAQVFR010000051.1 GCA_028697145.1 Actinomycetota bacterium
CTCCACCAGGTGAGCGGTGGTGGTCTTTCCGTTGGTGCCCGTCATTCCCACCAGCCTCAGGCTGCCGCTGGGGTGCCCGAAGAAGCGGTCGCTCAATAAGGCCATGGCCAGGCGGGTGTCTTTCGCGCGTACCAGGGCGACGCCCGAAGGCATGGAGGCGACGCCTTGCCAATCCCGCGCGACCATCACCGCGGCCGCGCCACGCGATACCGCCTCCTCTATATATAGATGGCCGTCGGTCACGTGGCCGGGGACGGCAACGAAGAGGTCCCCTCCCTCCACCCGCTGCGAGTGATAGGAGATGCCGGTGATCTCCACACCGCCGCCATCCACCAGGAGCAGGCCCTCCAGGCCCTCCACGAGCTCCCGCAGTCTCACTCCACCACCACCTTGTCCTTGGTGTTTACCTTCTCCAGGCTCGGCACGACCTGCAGGTGCTGCAGGGAGAACTCCATTACCCGCGAGAAGCAGGGAGCAGCGACCAGGCCACCGTACATGGTATCCGGCTCGTCCAGGGTTATGACCGCCACCAGGCGGGGGTCCTCGCTCGGCGCCAGGCCCGCGAAGGTAGCTATGTAGGCTTCGCGATACCCGCCCGAGGGGTCCGGCTTCATCGCCGTTCCCGTTTTTCCCGCGCAGTTGTAGAGGGTCATGGCCGCACGGGTGCCCGTCCCCATCCTCACCACTTCCTCCAGGATATAGCGCAGGGAGGCCGCCCCGTTTTCCGAGATGATGCGCTCCCCCCCCGCCGGCTCGTAGCTTTCCATGCCGCCGGCGGGATCGATCTCGCGCATGAGGAAATGGGGTCTCACCTTGGTGCCGCCGTTGGCTGCCGCCGCCGTGAGCACGCCGAGCTGCAGCGTGCTCACGGATATCCCCTGTCCGATGGCGATGGTAGGAAGCGAGGTGAGTGACCATTTATCCAGGCCCAGCACAAGTCCCGGATTCTCACCCGGGAAGTCGACGCCCGTTATCTCCCCCAGCCCGCAGGCGGCGATGTAGGCGCTCAGCGCCTCCTTGCCCAGGGCCTGCGCGGTCTTGATGGTCCCGATGTTCGAGGAGTGGGCGATGACCTCCGCAAAAGTAAGGTCGCTCTTGGGCATGGGGTGGTCGTCGGTGAACTCGTAGTCGGCTATCTGCAGGGCGCGCGGCACGTTGATCACCGTGCCCGGCGTGACCACCTGCTCCTGCAGGGAGGCCATGGCGGTCAGTATCTTCAGCACCGAACCCGGCTCGTAGGCATCGGTGACCGGCTGGTTCCTGGTTATCTCCGGCGGCACCTGGTCGAAGAGGTTGATGTCGAAGTCCGGCGCCACGGCCATGGCCAGTATTTCCCCCGTGTGGCAGTCCATGACCAACCCCGAACCGCTCATGGCGCCGCTCTCTTCGACCGTGGCCTTGAGCTGCTCCTGCAGCTTGAACTGTATCTCGGAGTCCAGGGTCAACTGGATGTCTCTGCCATCCACGGGGGGCTTGATGACGTTGGTGACACCGGGTATGGGCTCGCCGCGCGCGTCGTATTCCACGCCCGCCTCTCCCGCCTCTCCGGCGAGCACGGGATCGTACTGCAGTTCCAGACCGGAGAGCCCGACGTTGTCCATGCCCACGTAGCCGATGACCTGCGCCGCCAGTGATCCCTGGGGGTAATACCTCTTGCTGTCCTTCTCCAGGCCGATGCCCGGAATCCCCAGGTCCTCGATCTCCTCGGCCGTCTCCGGGCTGACCTTTCTCTCCAGGTACACAAAGCCGCCCGGTGAATTGAGCTTTTCCTCAAGTTCCTGGCGCGGCCCCTGCAGCACCATGGAAAGCTCCGCCGCCGCCATCTGCGCGTCTTCTACGAGATAGGGAGTGGCGTAGATCGAGTAGGCTTCCTTGCTGATGGCCAGGACCTCACCGTCCCGGTCCAGGATACATCCGCGGCGCGGATTGAGGTCGGTCAGTTGGTATCTCTGTTCCTCCGCTATGCCCTTGAAACGGTCCGCCTTCACGACCTGGAGGTCGAAAAGACGCCAGGCTATCAGGCCGAGACCCACCAGCAGCACCAGAGCTGCCAGGTTGATCCTGGCATCTCGGTTTCTCCTTTTTGACACCTCGTCCTCCTCGGATGCCTCTTTCTGTGTCGGGCCGCGTTGCCGGCTCTATGATGGGGTTCGCCGACGCGGCGCGCGATACCTTCAGGCTCGCACTGCTATGCCGCAGTCAATATCCCCCCTGTGTAGCGTCGCTGACCATCCCCTCCTCGCTCGAAGGCCTCTTTTGTCCCTGTGTTTTCGCGGCCTGGTAAGACCGCGTCTCCAGGTATTCGGCCTGCGCGAACTGCACCATCTTCAGCTTCTCGACCGCCATGCTCTCTATGCGTGACGGCGATTCGAGAGACGCGATCTCCACCCTCATCGCTTCGTGCTGGCGTCTCTCGAACTCGATCTGTTCCTCGATCTCCCTTGCTCTCATCTCGTTCTGCACCACCACGACGTGCAGGCATATGGTGAGGATGAACAGCGCGCACACGAACAGCACCACGCCGAGGAAGCAGAGGAAAACGAGGCGCATCCTGCGCCTTTCCCGCTCGCTCACGCTCCCTCGCTTGCCATCGCGCGCCGCCCCGGAGCCGTGTCCAGGCCTTTCCTCCCGCACGCGGTCGGGATAAGTCTGTTCTTTCCATTGCAAAGCCAGCGACATCCGTACCTACCTCTTTCGCGCAGCCCGCAGTTTCGCGGAACGCGCCCTTGGATTTTCCTTCACTTCCCGCTCGGAGGGCCGCAGGGGCTTGGGCGTGAGGATGCGCAATTCCTCCTCCGCCTCGCACGTGCAGTCATCCTCTCCGGAGCCGCACGAACAGCGCGACCCGTGCTCGAAGAAAAACCTCTTCACCATCCTGTCCTCAAGGGAGTGATAGGAGACCACCACCATGGTGCCTCCGCTCGCGAGCGCCTGCATCGCCTGCGGCAGTGCCTGCTCCAGCTCACGCAACTCCCCGTTCACCTCCATCCTCAACGCCTGGAAAGTCCGCCTCGCCGGATGCCCGCCCGTGCGGCGGGCGGCGGCGGGGATGGACTCCTTTACAATCTCAGCAAGTCTATCCGTGGTGTCGATGGGCGAGCGCTTTCGCGCGAGAGCGATGCCCCGAGCGACACGGGAAGCCCAACGCTCTTCGCCGTAGCCGCGGATAATACGCGCCAGCTCTCTCTCCTCATACTCGTTCACCACCTTCCAGGCATCCAGTTCCTGATCCATATCCATGCGCATATCCAGGCGCGCCGGCTGGCGAAACGAAAATCCTCTCTCCGCCTCCTCCAGCTGCAGCGAGGACACGCCCAGGTCGAAGAGGACTCCGTCCACGGCCTCTATCCCGAGTTCCTCCAGCACCTCCCGCAGCCGCGTGAAGCGCGTATGGAAGAGGGCCAGGCACGCTTGGCCCTGCAGGCGCTCTAACGCCCTCTGCAGCGTGCGCGCGTCGCGGTCCAGTCCGATCAGGCAACCCTCTCCCCCCATTTCATCGAGCACAGCCAGCGCATGGCCTCCCTCGCCAAGGGTGGCGTCCACGAGCACGCTTCCGGGCCGGGGGCGCAGGAAGCCCACGACCTCCGCGAGCATGACCGGTACATGCCTGACATCACCTTCGTCCATTGATCTCTACGAGATGGCGCAGGGTACGATGCGCGCAGCTTTCCTGGCGAGGCCAGTGGCGGCGGCCCTGCATGATTATCTCCAACATAGTCCAGTCCTCCTCCATCCTTCGCCTAGAAACCAAGCCCTGACAGCTTCTCCGCCGTCTGCTCGAAACGCTCCAGGCCGCCCTGGGTCGATTCGGCCCAGCGGCCGCGGTCCCAGATCTCCACGCGGTTCATCATCCCCACCACCTCGACGTCGCGGTCGAGGCCCGCGATCTCGCGAAGCTTGGGGGGAATGGTAAGGCGCCCCTGCCGGTCGGGCATGGCCTCGTAAGCGTGCCCGAAGAACACGCGGCTGAACTCCCTCTTCTCCGCGCTTCCCTCCGGGAGGGCCTGTATGCGCTCGGCCATCTTCTCGAACTCGTTGCGGGGGAAGACGGCCACGCACTGCTCGAGCCAGCGCGCCATTACCACCCCCTCCTCCAGTTTCGACCGAAACCTGGAGGGCATGATGATGCGACCCTTGTCGTCCACCGCGTGCTCGAAGGATCCGAAAAACATCATCGCTTTCCTTGGGTGCTCCTCTTACAGTGTCCCTTACTCCTATTGACGGCCCTGGCCTCCACCGGCACTCCACATCTGGCCGCCTTATTCTCCACTGTGTTCCACTATACCCCACTTTTCTCCATTATGTCTATATATTCGACCCTGTGAAGGGAAAAATCAACCACTTTGAGGGACTTTTTTAAAACATCAACATGGTGTGCCGCCTTGCGGGGGTTCAGCACAATTTGTGGAACCAAGCGGTGCCCCTTGGGGTCACCTTTAAAGACCCAAGTCAAGGGTAAACTCCTCTAGGCCCCTTTCCCAAGGGGTTCGCGAAGTTCTATTGACTTGGGAGGACGCCTCCGAACGGGCACCTTGCCCCTTTCGCCTTGGCGGATATAGCCTCGCTCTTTCGTCTGCACTTGCGGACCCTTCCAAACCTCTAGTTCACCTGATGGAGGTCTTTTCGGCCAGTCACCTTTATGAGGTTATCTTCGCGGGTTCTCATGGCGGCCCGGAAGGCTTTGTTCGAGATGTCTTTGAGGGCCCCGTTCCCCGAGGGGTCCAGGTGCTGCCGGCGCAGGCTCCTCCCCCCGGTCTCTGAC
>JAQVFR010000001.1 GCA_028697145.1 Actinomycetota bacterium
GCAATGGTTCTGTCACTGCCGGGGTCTATTATCAGTTTACGTTCTCCTTGGGTGAGGGGACGGGGCCACCGGCCCCGTCCCCGATCCTCACGCTCGCCGGGGCGTAAATCCGCGCAATACCAGGGGGGTGGAGTTGACGGAATCCAGAAGATGGGTACTCATAGACGGGCACAGCCTGGCTTACCGGGCCTTTTACGCCCTGCCCCCGGACATGGCAACCTCGTCGGGCCAGCTCACCAACGCCGTTTACGGTTTCACCTCCATGCTCATAAAGGTGCTGGAGGAACTGCGGCCGCAGGGCGTCATGGTAGCCTTCGACAAGGGAAGACCGCGTTTCCGCACCGAGAGGTTCGCCGGGTACAAGGCGCACCGCAAACCCATGCCCGATGAGCTGCGGGAGCAGCTGGACATCATCCACGGCGTGCTCCAGTCCCTGAACATTCCCGCCCTCGAGATGGAGGGTTTCGAGGCGGACGACGTGCTGGCCACTATCACGGGTGTGTTGCCGCCGGACTCCGAGGTTTTCATCGTGACCTCCGACCGCGATGCGCTGCAACTGGTTGACGAGCGCGTCAAGGTGGTCAGCAACCGCAAGGGCATAACGGACATAGTCATCTACGACGAGCAGGGGGTGAAGGAGAAGTACGGCGTGGAGCCGCGGCAGATCGTTGATTACCTTGCGCTCAAGGGCGACGCGTCCGACAACATCCCCGGGGTCCCCGGCATCGGCGAGAAGACGGCAGCGTCTCTGCTGGGCGAGTACGGAAGCCTGGACAAGGTGTACGAGAACATAGGAAAGATGAAGGCGGGAAAGGCCAGGAGGGCGCTGGAGGAACACCGCGAAAGCGCCATTATGAGCCGCGAGCTGGCCACCATGCGGCGCGACGTGCCCCTGGAGGGGGAGGAGGCCGGGGGATGGGAGTTCAAGCCCTGGGACGATGAGAGCGTGCGCCACATGTTCGATTCCCTGGAGTTCCGCAAGCTCTACGAGAGACTCCAGGGCCTCAAGGCGCAGCTATTCCCGGGCCTGGGCGGGGAAGACGTCGCGAGGGAAGAGCCCCGGAACGCGGAGCGCAGGGACATCGATGACGAGAGGGGCCTGCGCGAGGTGCTCGAGGTCTGCAGGGAGAGGGGAGAGCTCGCGCTCTTCGCGCGCATCTCGGGGGAGGGTTACACGCGCGGCAGCATGGAGTCCGCCAGCGTGGCATGTGGCGGCATGGTGTACCGTTTCGACCTGGATGACGAGGGGGTCAGGGCGCTTTTCGGCGCTTTCCTGGGGGAGATCACGAACGCGCCGGGGTGGCGGATCGCGAGCTACCGCGGCAAGGACGTGATGGTACAGTGCGCCAGGCTGTACTCGTCCTATCCCCGCTTCGATTTCGACGTAGAGCTGGCCTCCTACCTGGTGGATCCCTCTGGCTCAAAACATGACCTGGAGAGTTCCGCCCTGAGGTACCTCGACCTCCAGCTGGCGCCGTGCCCCGCGGGACAGCTCGACCTCCTGCAGGAGGAGGAGGCCGCGGCTGACCAGGATGCGCGCTGCGCCGACGCCGTGGAAAGGATGGTGGAGCCCATGCAGGCCGACCTCAACCTGAGGGGCCTGCGCGACCTCTACGAAGAGGTGGAGATGCCCCTGCAGGAGGTGCTGGCGGAGATGGAGATAAGGGGCATACGCCTGGACACGGGGATGCTGGCTGCCATGCGCGACGAACTGGAGGACGAGCTGGCCGGCCTGGAGGAGCAGGCCTGCGAGCTGGCGGGGGAGAGGTTCAACCTGAATTCGCCACAGCAGCTGTCGCGCATCCTCTTCGAGGTGCTGGAACTGACGCCACTGAAGCGCACCAAGACGGGCTTCGCTACCGACATAAACGTCCTCAACGCGCTCGCCGAAGTCCATCCCATTGCGGACGTGCTCGTGCGCTACCGGGAGCTCTCCAAGCTGCTCAACACCTACGTCGTCGCGCTGCCCAGGATGGTGGACGCCGTCACGGGCAGGCTGCACGCCTGTTTCAACCAGGCGGTCACCGCCACCGGGCGCCTGTCGTCCAGCAACCCCAACCTGCAGAACATCCCGGTGCGCACGGCCTTGGGAAAGACCATACGTAAGGCCTTTTTGCCCACGTCCGCTGACGGGCTGATCCTGTCGGCGGATTACTCGCAGATAGAGCTGAGGGTAATGGCCCACCTATCGGGCGACGAGAACCTGAGGCGCGCCTTCGCGGAGGACCGCGACATCCACGCCTCCACCGCATCCGAGGTCTTCGACGTGCCCTTCGAGGCGGTCACCCCGGAGCAGCGTCGCAAGGCCAAGGCCATCAACTTCGGCATCATCTACGGCATCAGCCCCTTCGGACTGGCCGCCCAACTGGGCATCGACCAGGAGGAGGCGGAGAGATACATCACCGAGTACTTCAGGGAGTTCCCCGGCGTGAGGGCCTACCTCGACCGCCAGGTGGAGGAGGCCGCGAGGACGGGCTGCGTCATCACCATCCTGGGCCGCCGGCGAGAGATACCCGAGCTGGCGGTGGGCAACGTGCGCCTGCGCCGCCTGGGCGAGCGCCTGGCCTTCAATACCCCGATCCAGGGCAGCGCCGCGGATATAATCAAAGTCGCCATGTTGCGCATCCACCGCCGCCTGAGGGAAGTGGATTTGATATCCCGCATGATCCTGCAGGTCCACGACGAGCTGGTCTTCGACGTGGAGAGGGGGGAGGAGCCGGAGGTGCGGGAGATAGTGCGGCGCGAGATGGAGTCCGCCTGCGACCTCGACGTCCCCCTCAAGGTGGACATGGGGGTGGGGCCTTCCTGGTACGATGTGAAATAACGCGCAAAATAGCGGGATGCAGGGCATGTGTCGTCTCGAGCCAGCATGTAGACCCGGAGGACTGATAGGGGCAAAAAAGAGGAGCCGGGCCCGGTCGCGGGCCCGGCTCCAATGTCGGTTGTTACTCCTCCAGGGGGACGCAGTGGGCCAGGTCGGTAAGGCCGCCGGCGACCTCCTCCGGCCACTTCAGCTTCACCCGCATGCCCACGTGGACCTTCTCGGGTTCGATTCCCTCGAGCATGGTCACGGTCTTGGTGTCGGAGCCGTCGAAGACGACACCCGCGAAGATCTGCGGGGTGCCTGATACCTCGTCATCGGCTATGCCTTCGTAGGCCCAGGCCCCCGTGAAGGTATAGGTGGTCACGGTGGCGGTGTCCTTTATCTCCACCCACTCATCGGGGATGGACAGGCACAGGCAATAGGGCTTGGGAAGGAAATAGACCCGCCCGCATCCGGGACACTTGTTGGCCATCAGCTTTCTCTCGTTCTTCATCGCCTCGAACGTCTTGCGGATGAGAGCGATGCTCTCGAACTTCCATTCCCAGGAGGCCAGGTTCCAGCTCCCCTCTATGGCGATGGTCTCGTTCTTGTACTCCATGGCGCTACCTCCTCGGGGTGTCGGAGAGGACGGCGACCACGTTGAGGTTGACCGCCCCGCCCCAGCCGTGAGCCACGGCTTTATGGACATCCTTCTTGACCTGACGCTCGCCGCATTTGCCCATGATCTGCAGGGCGCACTCGGCGACGCGCTCCATGGCCGAGGCCCCGATGGCGTTGGTCGAGATGACCCCGCCGGACGGGCAGACCGGCAGCTCGCCGTCGAGGTTCATGGAGCCCGAGTCCAGGATGGACGGCGCCTCGCCCTCGTCGCACAGGAGCAGTCTCTCGTAGAACATGAGCAATTGATGTGCGAAGGGGGAGTATGGCTCCGCCAGGTCGATCTCGTTGCGCGGGTCCTTGATGCCCGCGATCTCGTAGGCGCGAGCGGCCGCGATCTTGCAGCTCTCCTGCTCGCAGGGATCCACGTTGGTGGTGCCTGACCCCGAGATGCCCACCAGGGCCGCCTCGTCCGAGGCGGAGGCGCACGAGAGCACGTAGGCCGGCTTGTCGGTCAGCTTCCGTGCTTTTTCGCCCGTGGTGAAGAGCATGGCGCAGGCCCCGTCGGTGGCCGGACACACATGCCCGAAACGGATGGGGTACTGCAGCAGGGTGGTCTTGGCCACTTCCTCCGGCGTGAGGCCGGGCTGCTTGAGGTGCGAATAGGGATTGAGCGCGGCGTTGTTGCGGCACAGGGCCGATACCTTGTCCAGGTGGTGGGTGGTGCACCCGCTGCTCTTCATGTAGCTCGACGCCTGGTAGACGGCAACGCCCACCGCGCCTCCTCCGAAGGAGGCGATGAATCCGGGGTCCACCCCCAGCTGCAGCTGGGCCGCCGCGTCGGCCAGGGCCACGGTGTTGAGCCCCATGGTCGAGTTGCCGTCGGACTGCTTCTCGAAGGCGATGCACATCACCGTATCGAATAAGCCCGAGCCCACCAGGTAGTAGCCTCCGTGAGCTACCGATCCCCCAGTGGTGCCTCCGGTAGTAATGCGGAGAAGGGGCTTGTTGTAGGCACCCCAGTGCCCGGCGCCCCATTCCTCCGGCAGGTTAACGCCCTCGAAGGCCGGCATGTTGCCGGTGGCGAAGGCGTCAACGTCCTTGGGTTTGAGGCCCGCGTCCTCGTAGCAGGCGCTTACAGCTTCCCACACCAGCTCGGCGATGTTGACGTCACGCCGCTTGCTCACGTGCTTGGAGAGGCCGACTCCCACCACCGCTACCTCGTTCTTCGCCATCTCACTCACCTCCCAGCACGTAGACGATGTTCTCCTGGGCGCATATCCCCGTCTGCCCGTGGGCTACCGCGGTCTTCACGCCCTTGACCTGGTGTCTGCCGGCATCGCCACGTATCTGCATGGCCGCTTCGATTATGCGCGCCAGGCCCGTGGCGTATTCGGCGTTGGCTCCCAGAGCGCCTCCCGACGCGTTCACGGGGAGCTTGCCGTCCAGCCTGGTCGCACCGGAGTCGAAGAAAACGCCTCCCTGCAAGGGCTCGCAGAAGCCGAGGGCCTCATATGCCATGAGCTCCTCGTGGGCGAAGCACTCGTGCACCTCGGCCAGGTCGATCTGGGAAGCGGGGTCCTCGATGCCCGCCTGCCGGTAGCAGGCATCGGCTGCCAGCTTGAGCGATCCCATGCTGTCGAGGGAACGTTCCGTCACGTACGAGTCGTGCGAGAACCCGACTCCCTTGATCCAGACCGGCTTCTCCACCTTGGCCGCAGCCTTCGCGGAAGCCATGACGACCGCGCACGCGCCGTCACACCGTGGTGCGGTCATGAGCTCGGTGATGGGGGAGTAGAGGGGACGCGAGGCAAGTACCTTCTTGGCGTCCGCCCCCTTGAGCGAGCGAAGAGCAAAGGGGTTGAGGGCCGCGTTATCCAGGTTTTTCGCGGCCACGGCAGCTATCTGCTCCGCGCTTACACCCGCAGCGGCCATGTATGCCGAAGCCTGAAGGGCTGCCGCCGACACCTCGTTGAGCAGCCAGCGCTGGCGGTCGAAGGTGGGGTCGAGCATCATGATGCCCGGCAGGATGCCTCCGTATACCGATGCCTGGCTTTCCCCCACGACCAGGGCTATGTCGTGGTCGCCGCTGAGGATGCGCGTGAGGGCATAGAGCACCCCGAATGTCCCGTCCATCTCCACCTTGGACTCGTTCTTGTGCCAGGAACCTGCCGGCTCCACCAGCCTCATGTTGGAGATGGTGCGTCCGTCGTTGTAGTCGTTGTTGGCGGTGATCACGGTGTCCAGGTCCTCGCGCTTCAGGCCCGCGGCCTCGATCGCGGCCCTGGTGGCTTTGAGTACCATCACTTCCCGTGACATGTTGTTATCCGCTTCGTATGGCAACTGTGCGTAGGCGATGATGGCTACTTCTTTATCCATGATATCGCCTCCTTATCCTACTGCCTTGTAGGACGCCAGCAGATCCAGCACGTTCTCCGCGCCGGTGTCGATAACGGCCTCGACCTTCGTCCCCACCGCGGCCTCCTTGCCCTCGAGCCGGGCGGCGATGCAGGTGTCGGCCCCGTCGTGCTTGACCATGGCGATTATCTCCGGGGCGTCCAGGTCGACCAGGTCGCCGTTCTCGGCCACCTTTACCGAGGCGGTGGTGCATGCCTGCACCGTTGCGGTGGAGGGCAGCTCCACCCACTCCTCCGCCTTGACGAAACAGCGCTCGCATATCATGCGCGGAGGCAGGGAGACGCGACCACATGCGGGGCACTTCGACCCCATGATCTTGCCCTCCCTGAGGCCATCATAGAAGACCTCCATCCAGTTCCCGACCGACCAGTTGAAAACCGGGTTGAGCGGGATGGATGCCCTGGGAACAGGGTCTTTCGCAGCTTTCGCTCCCATCGAATCACTCCCTTCCTGAATAGGTGAAACCCCTCCGTTAAGACTCGTTAAACGCCGGATCATTTTGTCCGGAGAGACCGGTCGCAAGTCCTCGATAGACCACCCCTCGATTCATCGCGTTCTCGTCCGCAGGGGGCGGATTCCCCCAATAGAGTATCGTGTAAAAACCCGTCCCCGTCCACCATATTTTAACCGCTTTCAATGGCTGAAGACTTAATAAGCGAGAGATAAAATACCCGCGTTGAACAGCTTCGTTATGCCGCGTATAACCAGATGGGCCATGGTTTACTGGAGACTGGAGGAGAGGACCGTCCGCGCCCGCGATGCCCTTGGCCTACTCTCGCTCCGGGGATACGGAGCTTTCGTGCTGCCCGGGCTCCGCGGGCTCGGTCGCGGATACCCGCGGGTCCCTTGAACAGCGCACGGAAACATGGTGCATTATGCGGAAAGAAATGCTAAAATATACGGGCTGTGTGCCTGAACCTTTAGACGGGAGGGGACGTGGCAAATAAACATCATTGGAGGAACGGAACGAATGCTGGACCAAACGGAACGAGAGTACGACGCTGTCAACCCCGCTGAGATCCCCGAACTGACCGCCCCACTGACCAACTTCGACTACTCCGAAGACGAAGTCCCCAACTACGACAAGACCATCAAGATCTTCTCGGAAGGCGACATCATCGCGGGTACCGTGGTCAAGGTGGACAAGGACGAGGTTCTCCTGGACATCGGATACAAATCCGAAGGGGTGATCCCGGCACGGGAGCTGTCCATACGCTACGGCGTGAAGACCGAGGAAGTGGTGAAGGTAGGGGACGAGATCGACGCCCTTGTCCTGCAGAAAGAGGACAAGGAGGGGAGGCTCATCCTCTCCAAGAAGCGGGCCATGTACGAGCGCTCGTGGAACCAGCTCGAGAAGGGCATGATCGAGAACGAGCCCATCGAGGGCGAGGTCATCGAGGTGGTCAAGGGAGGCCTTATATTGGATATAGGCCTGCGCGGGTTCCTGCCCGCCTCCCTCATCGACGTGCACCGCGTAAAGGAGCTGCATTCCTTCCTGGGAGGCAGGCTCACCTGCAAGATCATCGAGATGGACCGCAACCGCAATAACGTGGTCCTCTCCCGCCGCGCCTTCCTGGAGGAGACCGCCTCGGAGCGGCGCAAGATACTCCTGGACAACCTGGAGAAGGGCATGCGCGTGAGCGGCAAGGTCTCCAGTATCGTGTCCTTCGGCGCCTTCGTGAACCTCGGAGGGATCGACGGCCTCATCCACATCTCGGAGCTTTCCTGGTGCCACGTGGAGAAGCCAAGCGAGGTCCTCTCCGTGGGCGACGAGGTCGATGTGGAGATACTCGAGGTGGACAAGGAGAGGGAGCGCATATCCCTCAGCCTCAAGGCCTGCCAGGCCGATCCATGGGAGCAGCTCTCCCGGGACGTGCAGGTGGGCGAGGTCATCAACGGTACCGTCACCAAGCTCGTGCCCTTCGGTGCTTTCGTGCAGGTAAGGCCGGGGATCGAGGGCCTTATCCACATCTCAGAGCTGTCACGCCGCCACGTGGAGCAACCCGACGAGGTGGTGTCGGTCAGCCAGGAGATCGAGGTCAAGGTCATCGACATCGACATCGACCGCAGGCGAATCAGCCTCAGTCTCAAGCAGCTCATGGGAGAGTACGAGGAGGAAGAGGACTACTACGAGCGGCCCGGGGAAGCGGCGGAGACCGACGCACCGGCCGTGGAGGAAGCGGAGGAAGAGACCGCCGAGGCCGCCCCGGAAGCCGTCGAGGAGGCCGTTGCGGAGACTATGGCGGAGACTGTGGCGGAGGCGGTCGAGGAGGAGATCGTCGAGGAGATAGTCGAGGACATCGAGGAGGCCACCGGTGAGCCCGTTCCCGACGAGGTCGTATCCGAGACCACCGAAGCGGTCGAGGAAGCGGTCGAGGAGGAGTTGACCGAGGCCCTCGAGGAAGCTGTCGAGGAAGCCGTAGAAGCAGAACCTGCCGTAGTCGAGGAAGCGGCTGAGCCCGAGGAAGAAGAGGAAGACCTCCCCGAGGGCAGCCTCGAGTCCATAATCAGGGACATGAAGAAAGAGAAGAAATAGCGCTTTTCAGCGGCACGACCAATACAGAGGGGCATCTCCGGATGCCTCTTTTTCGTGGTATAAACTCTTTAGGCTGCGTATAAGGCACCGGACCGGATCAAGCGACGGGAGGTGGACGCGATGTTCGTGATTGCCCTCACAGGGGGTATAGCCAGCGGCAAGAGCACGGTGTGCGACCTGCTCGCCGAGAAAGGCGCCTATATCCTTTGCAGCGACCTTCTGGCGCGCGAAGTGGTGCGCAAAGGCGAGCCGGCATGGCGGGATATCGTGGACCACTTCGGCGAGGGGGTCCTCGACGAGGAGGGAGAGATAGACCGCGCCAGGTTGGCCGAGATCGTCTTCTCGGACCCCGGCGAGAGGTCTTTCCTCAACTCCGTCACCCACCCCCGCATCTTCCAGTTGATGTTCGACCGGCTGCGGATCAGGGACGAAGAAAGCGGGGGCGAGGGGGTGGCGGTACTGGACATCCCGCTGCTGGTTGACGTGAAAGCGGCGGGCATGTTTGACTTCACCCTGGTGGTGGATGCCTCGCCCGAGGCGCAGCTCGAGCGCATCACCAGGGACCGTGGCAGCTCGCGCGAGGAGGCCCTCTCCCGCATCGAGGCGCAGGTGCCCCGGGCAGAGAGGCTTGCCCACGCGGACCACGTAATCCGCAACGAGGGGAGCCTGGAAGACCTCCGGCGAGAGGTGGACGAGGCCTGGGAGGCGATCATGCGGCTAGCGGCCGAAAAAAGGTGAGGCTATTCCCTCGCGCTGCGCTCCAGGGCCTTCAGCCTCAAGGCTTCCTCTATCTCGGAACTGAAGCGGTCATAGACCGGGCAGCCGTATTGCAGGCAGAACCTCAGTTCCTGCGAGCACCTGGGCTGGTCGATCTGCCAGCACTCAAGTCCGCGCCGGTACGCCTCGCACGCCAGGTACTGGCTGGCGGGGCATCCCCTGAGCTTGCGGCAGTGGTTCTGTGCGATGATCGTCAACCTCCTCGAGCCTCCGCGTGCTATTATTATCTCAGGGCTCGTTGATGGGCCCTTTCTTGAGTTAATGATAACGACCGCGGGGAGGTTGAACAACCGCCATGACACGTCGAGAGGTAGAGTTCGTATTCTTCGACGCCGGGGAGACGCTGGTACACCCCATGCCCTCCTTTCCCGAGCTATTCCTCGGCGTATGCTCAGAATACGGCTTGGAGGTCGACCTGGGCGTCCTGCGCACCGCCACGCGCAGGATCATGGCGGGTGTTGAGGACAGGCAGCGGCGCGGTTACACCTTCTCCAACGAGACCAGCAAATCGCGGCGTTTCTGGATGGATTTCTACGGCAGCCTGGTGCGCGAGATGGGTTACTCCCGCGAGGACGGTTCCCTGCCCCAGGCCCTTTACGACACCTTCTCCCGGCCATCAAACTACGGCGCCTACCACGACGCCCATGACATCCTGCGCGAGCTGCGCGGGCGCGGCCTGAGGATGGGCCTCATCTCAAACTTCGAGCCATGGCTGGAGGACCTCCTGCGGGACCTGGAGATGCTCGACTACCTGGAGGTGCTGGTCATCTCCGGCAAGGAGGGCTACGAGAAGCCCCACCCCAGGATATACGAGCTGGCGCTGGAGCGCGCGGGGGTCTCCCCGCGGCAGAGCCTGCACGTGGGCGATTCGCCCATCTCGGACTACGACGGCGCCCGCGAGGCCGGGATGAGGGCGGTCCTCCTCGACCGCTGGGGGCGTTTCCCCGATTTCGCGGGCGAAGTGGTGAGGGACCTGCGGGAGCTGCCCGGGTTGCTGGACTGAGGTGAAACGGAGCACCTATGGGTGAATTCACTATCAGCGAGGAGCTGAAACCGCGCGGGGACCAGCCGGCCGCCATCGCCGCACTCGCGGATGGCCTGCTCGCGGGGGAGAGCTACCAGACCCTCCTCGGCGTGACAGGCTCTGGCAAGACCTTTACCATGGCTCACGTCATCAACGAGGTTCGCCGGCCCGCCCTGGTCATCGCCCCCAACAAGACCCTGGCGGCGCAGCTCTGCAATGAGTTCCGCGAGCTCTTCCCGGACAACGCCGTCGAGTACTTCGTGAGCTACTACGATTACTATCAGCCCGAGGCCTACGTGCCGTCGTCGGATATCTATATAGAGAAGGACACCTCCATCAACGAGGACATCGACCGCCTGCGCCACCGCGCCACCTCGGCGCTGCTCTCGCGCGAGGACGTCATCGTTGTGGCCTCGGTGTCCTGCATATACGGCCTGGGCAGCCCGCAGGAATACCTGCGCCACGTGCTCCTGCTACAGAAGGGCAGGGAATACGAACTGCGCGAGGTGCTGCGGCAGCTGGTGGAGATGCAGTATGAACGCAACGAGTACGAGATCTCCCGCGGCCGCTTCCGCCTCAAGGGCGACACCCTGGAGATCTATCCCAGCTACGAGGAGAGGGTGGTGAGGGCGGAGTTCTATGGCGACGAGCTGGACCGCCTCACCGTCATCGACCCACTGAGCGGCGAGATCATCTCCCGCGAGGAACACCTGGCGGTGTATCCCGCCACCCATTACCTCACCAGCGCCGAGAACCTGGAGCGCGCGCTGGCCTCGATACGCGCCGAGCTCACCGACCGCCTGGCGGAGCTGGAGGGTCGGGGCAAGCTGCTGGAGGCGCAGCGGCTGCTGCAGCGCACCACCTACGACCTGGAGATGCTGCGCGAGATGGGCTACTGCTCCGGGGTGGAGAATTATTCCAGGCACCTGGACGGCAGGGAGGCGGGGGAGCCGCCCCATACCCTGCTCGACTTCTTCCCCGACGACTACCTGGTGTTCATCGACGAGTCCCACATAACCATACCCCAGCTGCACGCCATGTACGAGGGGGACATGTCCCGCAAACGCACCCTGGTCGAATACGGGTTCCGCCTGCCCTCGGCCATGGACAACCGCCCCCTCAAGTTCGAGGAATTTATCCAGCGCGCAGGGCGCATGGTGTGCGTGAGCGCCACCCCGGGAGCGTGGGAGCTGGACGTCTCCAGCCGGGTGGTGGAGCAGATCATCCGCCCCACCGGGCTGGTGGACCCGGAGCTGGTGGTGCGCCCCACCCAGGGACAGATCGACGACCTCATCGGGGAGATACGGGGCCGCACGGGCGCGGGGGAGAGGACGCTGGTCACCACACTCACCAAGCGCATGGCCGAGAACCTCACCGATTACCTGCTGGAGATGGGCCTGCGCGTGCGCTACCTGCACTCCGAGATCGACACCCTGGACCGCGTGGAGATCATCCGCGACCTGCGCACCGGGGAGTTCGACGTGCTGGTGGGCATCAACCTGCTGCGCGAGGGCCTGGACCTGCCCGAGGTGTCGCTGGTTGCCATCCTGGACGCGGACAAGGAGGGCTTCCTGCGCAACGAGCGCTCGCTCATCCAGACCATCGGCAGGGCATCCCGCAACGTCAACGGGCAGGTGATCATGTACGCCTCGCAGGTGACAGACTCCATGCGCCGGGCCATCGAGGAGACCGAGCGCCGCCGCGGCATGCAGGTGGAGTTCAACCGCGAGCACAACATCAACCCTCAAACCGTGCGCAAGCGGGTGAGCGATATAATGGACATGGTGCTCCTCCCCGACGAGAACGCCCCCTACAAGGTCAAGCGGCGCGAGCGGGAGGAGATGCCCGCAGGCGATATCGAGAGGCTAATCCTGGGCCTGGAGGACGAGATGCGCCTGGCCTCGGACGACCTGCGTTTCGAGTACGCGGCCAGGCTGCGCGACGAGATAGCCGACCTCAGAAAGAGGCTGCGCCGCCTGGGCGCGGTGGAGGGACATGGAGTGGATAATAGTTAGAGGGGCGCGCGAGCACAACCTCAAGAACGTCAACCTCAAGCTGCCGCGGGACAAGCTCATCGTCATGACGGGGCTCTCGGGCAGCGGCAAGTCTTCCCTGGCCTTCGACACCATCTACGCCGAGGGCCAGAGGCGCTACGTGGAGTCGCTCTCGGCCTACGCCCGCCAGTTCCTGGGGCAGATGGACAAGCCCGACGTGGACCACATCGACGGCCTCTCCCCGGCCATCTCCATCGACCAGAAGAGCGCCACCCGCAACCCGCGCTCCACCGTGGGCACCATCACCGAGGTGCACGACTACCTCAGGCTGCTGTACTCCCGCATCGGCAAGGCCCACTGCCCCTCCTGCGGCAAGCCCATCGAGCGCCAGACCTCGCAGCAGATCATCGAGCGGGTGGGGGAGATGGAGCCGGGCACGCGCCTCTCTATCCTCGCCCCGGTGGTGAGGGGCCGCAAGGGTGAATATTCCAGGCTGCTCTCAGAGGTACGGCGCAAGGGCTACGCGCGGGCGCGCGTGGACGGAGAGCTGGTGGACCTGGAGGACGAAGTCCGGCTGGAGCGCTACCAGCGCCACGACATCGAGGTGGTGGTGGACCGCCTGGTGATAAAGGAGGGAGTGCGGCGCCGGCTCGCCGATTCCCTGGAGACAGCCCTGGACCTGGGCGAGGGCATGGTCATCGTGGCGGTGGAGGATGACGGCGACCGCTACTTCAGCGAGCATTTCTCCTGCCCCGAGTGCGAGGTCTCCCTGCCCGAGATGGAGCCGCGCACGTTCTCCTTCAACAGCCCCTACGGCGCCTGCCCGGAGTGCAGCGGCCTGGGATTCCTGCAGGTCATCGACCCCGAACTGGTGGTCCCCAACCCCGAGCTCAGCCTGGAGGAGGGTGCGGTGGCGCCCTGGCCGGGCAGCTCCACTTTCTCCTACCGCCTCATCGAGGCCCTGGCGGAGAAGTACGAGTTCAGCATGGACATCCCCTTCCGGGACCTCCCGCAGGACGTGAGGGACAAGATCCTCTACGGCACCGGGAAGGAGAAGGTGTACGTGCGCTACCGCAACCGCCGCGGCAGGGTGCGCTCGTACTTCACCGACTTCGAGGGCATCGTCAACTGGCTGGAGCGCCGTTACGAGGAGACGGACTCCGAGTACTCCCGCTCCCGCATCGCCCAGTACATGAGCGTGCAGCCCTGTCCCGCATGCCTGGGCGCGCGGCTCAAGCCCTCCAGCCTGGCGGTCACCATAAACGGCCTGAACATCCACGAGCTTTCCCGGCTGTCCATCAGCGACGGCCTGGCTTTTCTGCGGAACCTGCCCCTCAGCGAGACCGAGGAGGCCATCGCGCGGCGCATCCTCAAGGAGCTGTCGTCGCGCCTGGGCTTCCTGGTGGACGTGGGGCTGGATTACCTCTCACTGGACCGCGCCGCCGCCACCCTGGCCGGGGGGGAAGCGCAGCGCATCCGCCTCGCCACCCAGATAGGGTCCGGACTGGTGGGGGTGCTCTACATCCTCGACGAGCCGTCCATCGGTCTGCACCAGCGCGACAACCGCCGCCTCATCTCCACCCTGGAGGGGCTGCGCGACATGGGCAACACCCTCATCGTGGTGGAGCACGACGAGGCCACCATCCGCGCCGCGGACTGGCTGGTGGACATCGGGCCGGGGGCGGGGGAGCACGGCGGAAAGATAGTCTTCAGCGGCCCCCTGGACGGCCTGCTCAAGCGGCGCAAGTCCATAACCGCCCAGTACCTGCGCGGGGAGAAGAGCATAGAGGTCCCGGGCCAGCGGCGCGCGCCGCAGGGGCGCAGCCTGGTGGTGAGGGGAGCGGAGGAGCACAACCTCAAGCTCATCGACGTCGAGATCCCCCTCGGGCTGCTGGTATGCGTGACCGGGGTCTCCGGCTCGGGCAAGAGCACCCTGGTGCACGACGTACTCTACCGCGGGCTGGCGCGCCGCCTCTACCACTCGCGCGTGCCCCCGGGAAGGCACGCAGGCATAGACGGCCTGGAGCACATCGACAAGATCATCAACATCGACCAGAGCCCCATTGGGCGCACCCCGCGCTCCAACCCCGCCACCTACACCGGCGTCTTCGACTCCATCCGCTCCCTCTTCGCGGATACGACCGAGTCCCGCGTGCGCGGCTACAAGCCGGGACGCTTCAGCTTCAACGTGCGCGGGGGCAGGTGCGAGGCCTGCCGCGGCGACGGCACCATCAAGATAGAGATGCACTTCCTGCCCGACGTCTTCATCCCCTGCGAGGTTTGCAAGGGCAAGCGCTACAACGACGAGACCCTGGAGGTCGCCTACAAGGGGCGCAACATCAGCGAGGTGCTGGACATGTCTGTGGAGGAAGCGCTGGACTTCTTCGCGGCTATCCCCCCCATCCGCAGGAGACTGCAGACCCTTAACGATGTAGGGCTGGGTTACATCAAGCTCGGGCAGCCGGCGCCCACCCTCTCGGGCGGTGAGGCGCAGAGGGTCAAGCTGTCCTCCGAGCTGAACAAGAGGGCCACCGGCAAGACCCTGTACCTCTTGGACGAGCCCACCACCGGCCTGCACTTCGACGACATCGCCAAGCTCCTGGACATGCTGCAGGGGCTGGTGGGCGCGGGCAACACCGTGCTCATCATCGAGCATAACCTGGACGTCATCAAAAGCGCCGACTGGATCATAGACCTGGGGCCGGAGGGGGGAGGCGGGGGCGGCTGGCTGGTGGCCGCGGGCACCCCGGAGGAGATCGCCGCGGCGCCTTCCTCATACACCGGCGAATACCTCCGCCACGTCCTCGCGGGGCAGAAGAAAACGGCGGCGAGGTAGGTCGGCATGAGCGGGGCCAGGAAAAAGGCGGCCGCCCTCCCGGACGCTCCCGGCGCCTACATCTTCCTGGACGAGCGAGGGAACATCATCTATGTGGGCAAGGCCGCCTCACTGCGCAAGCGGGTGCGCTCCTACTTCTTGTCCCGCGAGTCCGAGAACCCCCGCCTGGCCATGCTGAGGGAGAATATAGCCGACGTCGATTTCATCGTGTGCGCGAACGAGGTGGAGGCTCTCATCCTCGAAGCCAACCTCATCAAGCGCCACCACCCCCCCTACAACATCCTGTTCCGCGACGATAAGAGCTACCCCTACATGGTGGTGAGCGTAGGCGACCCCTTCCCCCGCGTGATGTTCCAGCGCGGCCAGAGGCGCAAGGGTGCGGTCTATTACGGCCCCTTCGCCCACGCGGGCGCGGTGCGCGAGACCATAGCCACCCTGCGCAAGGTCTTCCCCTTCCGCGCCTGCCGCGGGCGCGAGCCGGGTAAGAGCACCGGCTCGCCCTGCCTCGACTACCACATCAGGCTCTGCTCGGGGCCATGCGTGGGCGCGGTCTCCGAGGAGGATTACCGCGAGGTGATCGCCGGGGTGAGAAAGTTCATGGAAGGCGGGCATGAGGCCGTCCTCGCCGACCTGGAGGGGCGCATGCGCGAGGAAGCGGGACGCCAGGAATACGAGATGGCCGCACGCACCCGCGACCGCATAGCCGCCCTGGGGCGGCTGCTGGAGAGGCAGCAGGCGTACACCCTCAAGGATGGCGACCAGGACGTCTTCGCGGCGCACGCCGGCGACCTCGACGCCTGCGTGACCGTCTTTTACGTGCGCGGCGGCAAGATCCTCGGCAAACAGGATCTTTACACCACCCTGCCCTCCGGCCAGGACGAGGGCGAGGTGCTGGCAGCCTTCCTGCCGCAGTTCTATGCCGAGGCAGCCTACATACCCCGCGAGGTCATACTCTCGCACGATCCGGGGGAGGAAGAAGCGGGGGTGCTCGAGGAGTGGCTGGGCGGCAGGGCGGGAAGGAAGGTGAGGGTCCTGGTGCCGAAGAGGGGAGCCAAGCGCCGGCTGGTCGAGAAGGTCGCAGAGAACGCCCGCCTCTCCCTCGAGGTGCACCTGGCCCGGCAGGCCAGCGACCTGAACTGGATCTCGCGGGCGTCGAACGGCATCTACGAAAGCCTGGGCCTGCGGCGTATGCCCTACCGTATCGAGTGCTACGACATCTCCAACCTGGGGGCCGACGACGCGGTGGGATCGATGGTGGTCTACGAGGGCGGCGTCCCTGTGAGAAGGGACTTCCGCCGCTTCCGCATCAGGGGCGTGCGGGGGCAGAACGACGTGGCCATGATCGAGGAGGTGCTGGACCGCCGCCTGGCCAAGCTGACCGACACACCGGCGGCGGCCGAGAAGGGCGGCGGTGAGCCGGGAAAGGGGCCGAGGCTCGATTCCTTCCACAAGGTGCCGGATCTCGTCCTGGTGGACGGGGGAGGGGCGCAACTGGCGGCGGCATTGAAAGCCCTGCAGGGCAGGGGTTTCTGGGACATCGAGGCCGCCGCCCTGGCCAAGCGCATGGAGGAGATATATCTGCCCGGCAGGAAGGCGGCCGTGGTGCTGCCGCGAGACTCGGAGGCACTGCACCTGCTGCAGCGCATACGCGACGAGGCGCACCGCTATGCCCTGGAGTATCACCGCCAGCAGAGGGCGCTGCGCGCGCGGCGTTCCCTCCTCGACGATATCCATGGCGTCGGCCCGAAGCGCAAGGCGGCGCTGCTGCGCCACTACGGAAGCGTCGCGCGCATAGCCGACGCCCCACTCGAGGAGCTGCAGGCGCTTTCCTTCCTCGACCGGCGCACTGCGGGCAACGTGTTCGATACCCTGCACCCCGAGATCGCGCCGTCGCAGCCGGGGCCCGAGACCTGATCCCTGCGCTTCCGTGTATAACGCTCTTTTCCCGCGCACTCCCGGATGCGACAATCAGGGAAACGGTTGCGGCGGCAGGGAAGCGGCTACTGGACCGCCTGTACCTGGAGGAGGTCATGGATAAAGAGATGCTGGCGGGATCTCTCCGGACCCAGGGCAGATATCGCCGCGAAAAGAAACGTGAACATGGGAGGAGGGAAAGCATGAGAGAACCAGCCTATTACCGCGTCGCTACACCCCTGGGAGAGATGCGCGTTTACGTGGCCGACGGCCGCCCGCTGTTCGTGACCCTGCCGGGACGCGGTGAGAGCGGTGAGGAGGCGAGAGCTCCCGCGCCGGCCGCCGTCGCCGAGCTGATCGCGGCGGTGAAGGCTTTCTTCCGCGGCGAGGAGGTATCGTCGCGCTATGCGAGCGAGCTCATCGCCTGCCTGGGGACGACGGTCTTCGAGCGCGCCGTCCTCGAGGAGGTGTCCCGCATACCCCGGGGCGAGACCCGCTCCTACGGCGAGGTCGCGGAGCTTGCGGGCTATCCCCGGGCGGCGCGCGCCGTGGGCAACGTCATGCACGACAACCCCTACCCTATCGTGGTTCCCTGCCATCGCGTAATCAGAGGCGACGGCGGTATCGGCGGCTACGGGGGAGCGGAGGAGATCAAGGCCTGGCTGCTGCGCTTCGAGGGCTGCGAGCCCGGGGAGTGAGGAGGGCTCGCCTCCGCACCGCGCTCACACGCAGGTGGCAAGGCGGCCAGCGGGATCCGCGGTCCGGCGCATTCAACCTAGGAGGCGGAGGCCGCGCCATCCGGGCGGGCGCTCGAGCCTGCATATTAAACGCGAAAAAGGGAAAGATTATATAATCATCCCGTTAGAGCGGTTCGTCGGGAGGTGCCGCCGGATGGAGATTACCATCATAACCGGACTGTCCGGGGCGGGAAAATCCGTCGCCATCAAGAGCATGGAAGACCTGGGATATTTTTGCGTGGACAATCTCCCCCCCTCGCTGCTCCTGAAGATGGTGGAGCTCGGCTCGCAGAGCGACGCCTCCCTGGAGCACCTGGCCGTGGGCATCGACGTGCGGGGCGGCGAGTTCTTCGAAGACCTCAGCGACTCCCTGGACGAACTGGACCGCGGCGGCGTTCCCTACCGCATCATCTTCCTGGAAGCGGACGAAGAGACGCTCATCAATCGTTTCAAGGAGACCCGCCGTTCGCATCCCATCCATTCCATGGGCGGCATCTCCGAGAGCATCTCCAGGGAGCGCGAGCTGCTGCAGGCCCTGCGGGGCAGGGCTGACATCGTCATCGACACCTCCAGGATCAATGTGCACCAGCTTCGGGAGCAGCTCATGAACCAGTACCGCTCCGAGGGAAAGGAGGTGCTCCTGGAGATCAGCCTTGTCTCCTTCGGGTATAAGTACGGCATTCCCCTGGACGCCGATATGGTCTTCGACGTGCGCTTCCTGCCCAATCCCTTCTGGGTTGACGAACTGCGCGAACTGGACGGGAGAGACGGACGCGTGAAGGATTACGTCATGTCCTCGCGGGAGGGCTTGGAGTTCCTGGACCGGGTGCACGAACTGATCCAGTTCCTGAAGGATAAGTTCTTCCGCGAGGGAAGGCGCTATATAACGTTGGCCATGGGCTGCACGGGAGGACAGCACCGCTCCGCTGTCCTGGTGGAGGAACTGGCCTCCCGCCTCGTCTCCTCCGGCTGGACGGTCAACGTGCGCCACCGCGACATGCACCGAAGGTGAGGAATGGCTTTCACCACGGAGGTAAAGGACGAGCTGGCCCGCGTGACCCCCTCTCGCCGCTGCTGCCGCATGGCGGAACTCTCCGCCCTCTTCCACCTGGAGGGCGCCCTGCACCTCAGCGGGCCGCACCGCTTGAGCCTGCACACCGAGAGCGAGAACGCCGCGGTGGCCAGGAAGATGTTCTCGTACCTCAGGGAGATCTTCATCGTCTCCCCGGAGCTGCGGGTGGAGAAGGCTCCGCGCCTGAGGGGGCACAACTGCTACTGCCTTTATCTCGAGGGCGGCGAGCGCTCCACCCAGATCATCAACGAACTGGGACTGCTGGACGACTCCCTGCGCCCCGTCCTCGGCATTCCGGCGAGGATCACGCGGCGCTACTGTTGCGGCATTGCCTACCTGAGGGGGGCGTTCATGGGGGGAGGGTACGTCAGCCGCCCCGAACAGCCGGCCCACCTGGAGATCAACGTGCAGCACTCCGAGATGGCGGAGGGCCTGCGCGACCTCGCCTCCAGGTACGGCATCGAAATGAATGTCGCCCGCAAGAAAAGCCTGTGCAGCGTGTACAGCAAGAGCCGCAGCGATCAGGCGGACCTCCTTGCCCTGTTGGGCGCCTACGACGCCGTGCTGCGCCTGCAGAGCGACGCCGTGGTGCGGGAGCTGCGGGAGAGGGTCAACCGGCGCGTGAACAGCGAGACGGCCAACCTCGAGCGTACCGTGAACGCCGCTCAGAGGCAGCTGCACGACATCCGCGTGGTCGCCGAGGGGCCAGGCCTTGCCGGCCTGCCCCCCGCCCTGCGCGAGATCGCGGAGATCCGCCTGAGCCACCCCGAGGCCAGCCTGCAGGAACTGGGAGAGTACCTGCAGCCTCCCCTGAGCAAGTCGGCCGTCTATCACCGCCTCCTGCGCATCCGCCGCATAGCCTCCGGAACGAGTTGACAGCCCGGACTGTCTGCGCGGCGTGTTTATCGCAGCGCGTTTTTGCTTATAATGTCTTGTGGAACATTCACGGCCGTCAATGGAAAGAAACGGTCCAGGATTGAAGGAGGTAACGTAATGGCAGTCAAAGTAGGCATAAACGGATTCGGGAGGATAGGGCGGTTGTTCATGCGTGTGGCCGCCCGGCGGGACGTCGACGTCGTGGCCATCAACGACCTCACGGACAACGTCACCCTGGCGCACCTCTTCAAGTACGACACCGTGTTCGGCAGGTTTTCCGGCACGGTGGAGGCCAAGGAGGATGCGCTGACCATCGACGGCAAGGACATCAGGGCCTTCGCGGAGAAGGACCCGACTAAGCTCCCCTGGAAGGACCTGGGAGTAGACGTGGTGATCGAGGCCACCGGCGCCTTCACCGCCCGAGACGGAGCCGCCAAGCACCTCGAGGCCGGCGCGTCCAAGGTGATTATCACCGCACCCGCCACCGACCCGGACATCACCATCGTCATGGGGGTCAACGACGGCGAGTACGACGCCTCGAAGCACAACATCATAAGCAACGCCTCGTGCACCACCAACTGCCTTGCCCCGGTGGTCAAGGTGCTCCGGGACAGCTTCGGCGTGGAGGCGGGTTTCATGACCACCGTGCACGCCTACACCAACGATCAGCGCATCCTGGATTTCCCCCACAAGGACCTGCGCCGCGCGCGCGCCGCGGCGGGCAACATCATCCCCACCTCCACAGGCGCCGCCAGGGCCATAGGGCTGGTCATACCGGAGCTGAAAGGGAAGCTGGACGGCATAGCCATGCGCGTACCGGTGATGGACGGCAGCGTCGTGGACCTGGTAGCGGCGCTTGCAAAGGAGGTAAAGGCCGAGGACATCAACGCCGCAATGAAGGCGGCGGCCGAGGGCTCCCTCAAGGGGATCCTGGAGTACACCGAGGACCCCATAGTGTCCTCTGACGTAATCGGCAACCCCGCCTCATCGGTGTTCGACGCCAAGACCACGCTGAGCATGGGCAAGATGTGCAAGGTGGTCTCCTGGTATGACAACGAGTGGGGCTTCTCCAACCGCCTTGTGGACCTCCTCGGCATTCTGCTCCCGTAGGCGGGAAAGGCCATGGCGAAGAAGACCGTAAAGGACGTAGACGTCTCGGGCAAGAGGGTGCTGGTGCGGGTGGACTTCAACGTCCCCCTCGATGACGCCGGCGGCGTCGCTGACGACACCCGCATCGAGGCCTCCCTGCCGACACTGCGCTACCTCCTGGACCACGGCGCATCCCTCGTCATCATGTCCCACCTGGGGAGGCCCAAGGGTAAGGTGGTCGAATCCATGCGCCTCACGCCTGTGGCCGCGCGCCTGGGAGAGCTGCTCGGAGTCGAGGTGCGCAAGACCGGCGCGGTGGTGGGGGAGGAGGTTGAGAAGGCCTGCGCGGAGCTGAGGCCCGGCGAGGTGATCCTCCTGGAGAACCTGCGCTTCCAGCCGGGCGAGGAGGACAACGACCCCGATTTCGCCGCCGCCCTGGCGCGACTCGCCGACGTATACGTGAACGACGCCTTCGGAGCCGCCCACCGCGCCCATGCCTCTGTGACCGGCGTGGCCGAGAGGTTACCGGCGGTGGCGGGGCTGCTAATGGAGAAGGAGGTGCGGGCGCTGCAGGGGCTTCTCACCGCCCCCGAGCGTCCCTTCGTAGCCGTGCTGGGCGGAAGCAAGATTTCCGACAAGCTCAAGGTCATCGGCAGGTTCCAGAACCTGGTGGACACCCTGCTCATCGGAGGCGGGATGTGCTTCACCATCTTCAAGTCACAGGGCATGGAGATAGGAAAGTCGCTGTGCGAGGACGATCTCCTGGACGAGGTGGGGGAGTTCATGGCGCGCGGGAGCGAGGCGAAGGCCGAGATCATGCTCCCCATGGACCTGGTGGTCGCGTCCGACTTCAAGGAGGACGCGGACAGCCGCACCGTGGGCGCAGGCGACATACCAGCCGGGTGGATGGGGCTGGACATCGGCCCGCGGACCATAGAGGCTTACGTCGAGGCCATCGCGGGGGCCAATACCATATTCTGGAACGGACCCATGGGTGTCTTCGAATGGGAGGCTTTCTCGCGCGGCACGCGCGCGGTCGCCGAGGCCATGGCCTCTTCATCCGCGGTGAGCGTGGCCGGTGGAGGCGACACCATCGCCGCTATAGAGAAGTACGGGCTCGCGGAAGATTTCACCCACATCTCGACGGGCGGGGGCGCCTCCATGGAACTGCTCGAGGGCAGAGAACTGCCGGGGGTGGCGGCGCTCGAGGACGCGGAAGCATAAGGGGGTACTGACATGAGAAAGCCGCTCATAGCGGGCAACTGGAAGATGTACAAGAGCAACGCAGAGGCGGTGGAGCTGGTGCGCGAGCTCGCGCCCCTTGTCACCGGGTTGAAGGACGCGGAGGTGGCGGTGTGCCCTCCCTTCACCGCCCTGAGCGACGTCTCGCGCCTTCTCTCGGACCTCGGCGCGGAGATAAGCCTCGGAGCCCAGGACGTATATCCAGAGAAGGAGGGGGCCTTCACGGGCGAGATATCGCCCCTCATGCTCAAGGCCCTCGACGTCGCATACGTCATCGCCGGGCATTCCGAGAGGCGCGAGATCATCGGGGAGGATGACGAGTTCATAGCCGCCAAGCTGCGCGCGGTCCTGGACGCCGGCATGACGCCCATCCTCTGCGTGGGCGAGACGCTGCAGGAGAGAGAAGCGGGCGGGGCCGCGGCCAAGGTAGAGGGTCAACTCGAGGCGTGCCTGAAAGGCGCTGACGGGGGCGAGATTGCGGGGATGGTCATTGCCTATGAGCCCATCTGGGCCATCGGCACCGGCAAGACCGCTACCCCCGACGACGCCCAGGACATGTGCTCCTTCATCCGCCGCTGGATATCCGGAGCCTACGGAGAGGACGCCGCGGCAGCGGTGCGGGTACTATACGGCGGCAGCGTGAAGCCCGACAACGCGGCGGAGCTGATGGCCATGGAGGACGTGGACGGCGCGCTGGTGGGTGGCGCAAGCCTCAAAGCGGCGGACTTCGCCGCCATCGCCAACTTCGGGAGATAGATCGGGGAGCGACGCATAGCTGCTCGCGGCCAGGATCTGTCCCGGTCCCGCTTCCCGACACATGCGTCCATGGCCACGTATGCCACCAGGGCTTTACGTACCAACAAGGCAGCGCCATGTGATAGAATGTCTCCCTGTAAAAGGAGGTAATGACCTGATGGACGTTCTCAAGTACATAATGCTGGCCTTTTTCTTCATATCCAGCGTCTCCATGGTCGTCTTCGTGCTGCTGCACTCCGGTAAGGGGGGCGGGATGTCCAGCCTGTTCGGGGGAGCCTCGATGGGGGGCGCGGCGGGGACGCAGATCGTGCAGAAAAACCTGGACCGCATGACCATAGCCAGCGCCGTGACCTTCGTCATCTCCACCCTCATCCTGATATTCATCTATAAGTAGGGACGGCGGGGATTCCCTTGCCGCTGTCCCCACAGGAGCGCGGTTCAGACCTCCGTCACCGTCGGCGGTCGCACGGTGGCGGGGGCGGCTCGACAAGGCGCGGGACGGGGTGAAGATGGGGACCATCTGCCGGGTCATACCCGGCTTCCTCAAGGCATGATACCCTCACTGAAGTGTATAATTATTCGCTGAAGAGCTGAAGAAGACGCAAAGAGGAAAGGAGTGGAAGTGTCCAGACGCCACCTGTTCACGTCGGAATCCGTCACCGAGGGACACCCGGACAAGATAGCGGATCAGATATCGGACGCCATACTGGACGAGGTGTATGCGGACGATCCCTTTGGCAGGGTAGCGGTGGAGACCCTCGTGACCACGGGTCTGGTGGTCGTAGCGGGCGAGATGACCACCTCCACCTACGTGGACATACCCAACACCGTCAGGAAGACCATTGAGCAGATCGGATACACCCGTGCCAAGTACGGTTTCGACTACGAGACCTGCGGGGTGATCGTTTCCATCGATCCGCAGTCTTCGGACATAGCCCAAGGCGTCGACCACGCCATGGAGGAGAGGCTGGGGGAGCTGGATGACGACATGCTGGATTCCCTGGGAGCGGGAGACCAGGGGATGATGTTCGGCTATGCCTGTAACGAGACGGATGAACTGATGCCCATGCCCATCCTCCTGGCCCACAAGCTCTGTCACCGCCTCTCCGAGGTGAGGAAGGCGGGGATACTCCCATACCTGAGGCCGGACGGCAAGAGCCAGGTGACGGTGGAATACGAGGACGGCAAGCCGGTTAGGATCGACACCGTCCTGCTCTCTTCGCAACACCGCCCCAATATAGACATCGAGGAGCTCATGAAGCCCGACCTCATCGAGCACGTCGTTCACCCCGTGCTGCCGCCTGAGATGTGCGACCGCAGCCTGCGCGTGCTGGTGAACCCCACCGGCAAGTTCGTGACCGGAGGCCCCATGGGCGACACCGGCCTCACCGGGCGCAAGATCATCGTGGATACCTACGGCGGCACGGCAAGGCATGGCGGGGGATGCTTCTCGGGAAAGGACCCCACCAAGGTCGACCGCTCCGCGGCGTACGCGGCGCGTTACGTCGCCAAGAACGTGGTGGCGGCTGGGCTGGCGGACCGTTTCGAGGTGCAGCTTGCCTACGCCATCGGGGTGGCCCATCCCGTGTCCGTGATGATCGATGCCTTCGGGACCGAGAAGGTGGACCTGATAACCATCGAGGCCCTGATACGCGAACATTTCGACCTGAGGCCGGCGGCCATCATCCGCGACCTGAAGCTGCGACAGCCCATATACAAGAAAACGGCGGCATATGGCCATTTCGGGCGGCTCGACAAGGAATTCGCCTGGGAGCATACGGACAAGGCGGAGGCGCTGCGCAGCGAGGCCGGGCTGTAAAAGGACGCTGGTGCTGATTGGTAACGAAAGCCGGCCGGCGGCGTATAGCCGGGAGGTGAGACGAATGGCGGTACTGCCCATACGGACCTTCGCAGACCCGGTGCTGAGGGAAAGGTGCCGGGAGGTCGAGGATATCGGGTCCGACATCGAACAGTTAGTGCGGGATCTCTCCGATTCCCTGCCCCAGCCCGGCGGTGCGGGGCTTTCAGCCAACCAGATAGGTGTGGTGAAACGGGTCTTCGTCTTCGAACATGACGGGGAGATAAAGGAGTGCATCAACCCTCGCATCCTGTCCTCGTCCGAGGAGACCGAGGAAGACCTCGAGGGCTGTCTCAGCCTGCCCGGTGCCGCCATGCCCGTTCCGAGGCATCTGTCGCTTGAGCTCGAATACTCCGACCTTTCGGGAGAGGTCCACCGCGTACAGGCCGAAGGGTGGATCGCGCGCGTGTTCCAGCACGAGATCGACCACCTGGACGGAAAGCTCATCCTGGAGAGGACCGACCGCGAGAGCCGCGTCGAGGCCTTACGGATTCTGGAAGGAGAGATCCCTCCGCACGGGACGCGGCAAGGGCCGGCGCGGTTATGACCCGACTGGGGGGTGATGCTCTTGGCTACCGTCTTCCTGGGAAGCGGAGAGTTCTCCCGTGATCTCTTAACCGAGCTGCTGCGCTCCGGATACGGGATAACCTCCGTCATCACTCCCCAGGACCGTCCCGCCGGAAGGGGTCTCAAATTGCGCCCGACCGCGGTGAAGGCTCTTGCTGAAGCGGAGGGGCTCGAAGTCCTGCAGCCGTCCGGCCCGGCGGACTCCTCTTTCCTGGATGCCCTGCGTGGAACGCGGCCAGATGTGCTGCTGGTCGCCGATTACGGATACGTCCTCCCCGGCACCGTCCTGGGATTTCCGTCCAGAGGATGCGTCAACGTCCACCCCTCGCTGCTGCCGCGCTACCGCGGCGCAGCCCCCATACAGAGGGCTCTGATGGAAGGCGAGAGCGAGACCGGGGTCACCCTCATGCTGATGGACGAGGGCCTGGATACGGGGCCCGTCATCGCCAGCGAGAAAGTGGCTATAGAGGAGGAAGACGACGCCCTGACCCTGCGCGGCAAGCTGGCCCTCCTGGGCGCCCGCCTGGTCCTGGAGGAGCTTCCGGGCTTCCTGTCCGGAAAGACCGTCCCGCGACCCCAGGAGGAGGGTCATGCCACCTATGCCGATCCCATACGCAAAGAGGAGGCGGCAATCGACTGGACCCGTGACGCGATGACCATATTTAACCAGGTGCGCGCGCTGAGCCCTCGCCCCGGCGCCCACACGTGGCTGGAGGGAAAGCGGGTGAAGATACTCCGCGCCCGTCCACGGCAGGACGTCGCCGCCGCTCCGGGGAAGGTCGCCGCCGCCGCCGGGGACGCGCTCGTGGTGGGGGCGGGAGAGCAGGCGCTGCAGGTGTACGAGCTGCAGCCTGAAGGCCGCAAGGTGATGGGGGCGGGAGAGTTCATGCGCGGGTATCGCATCAGCGAGGGGGATCTCTTCGCATGATGGGGCCGCGCAGAGCGGGCTTGCCGCGAATCCTGTGACGTGGAGGTCAAGAGGAAATGGCAGATGCCAGGGAGGTCGCCTACGGCGTGACGCGCAGGGTGAACAGCGAGGCCGGATACCTCGGCCTCATACTGCGCTACGGAAAGGGCTGGAACGACCTGGACTCAAGGGACCGCTCGCTGGTGACGGAAATGGCCTACGGCCTGCAGAGGCAGCGCAACAAGCTCGACTTCATCATAGCTGCGTTTTCGACGCGTCCCCTCAACGCGCTGGATCCAGAAGTGCTCGACCTCCTCAGGCTGGGGGTATACCAGCTCTCGGAGATGAGGATTCCCCGTCATGCCGCCGTCAACGAGACCGTAGGCCTCGCCAAGAGGCTGCTCGGGAAGGGGGCCGCGTCTTACGTCAACGCGGTAATGCGCGCCGCGAGTGACGGCCTCGAGGAACTGGAATGGCCCCCGCGAGAGGAACTACGGGTCTATCTCGCCACCTTGTACTCGCACCCGCTGTGGTTGGTGGATTACCTGCTGCGCATCATGGAGCCGGAGGAAGCCGAGAAGCTGTGCGGCGCGAACAACGTGCCGCCATCCCTGACCCTGCGCGCCAACACCGCCAGGACGGACGCGGCGGGCCTGCTGACGGAGATAGAGTCGCGCGGCGGCAGGGGAGACGTCTCCCCCTGCCTCCCCGAGGCCCTGACGATGGTGGCGCTCCCCTACGCCTCGCTGCTTAACCTGCTGGAAAGGGGAAGGTGCGTGGTGCAGGACATGAGCTCTATGCTGGTCAGCCATGCGCTGAACCCGGGCCCGCGCGACGTGGTCATCGACGCATGCGCGGCACCGGGAGGAAAGGCCACGCACCTGGCGCAACTCGGCGGCAGGGACTGCCGCGTCATCGCCGTGGACAGCAACGAGAGCCGCCTCCGGGCCCTGCGCACAGCCGCCGGGCGTATCGGGCTAGCCAACATCGAAGCGGTGTCGGGCGACTCCACGCGGCTGGAAACGGTCGTGGAGGAGGATGCCGACGGAGTGCTGGTGGACGCCCCGTGCTCCGGGCTGGGCACGCTGCGCCGAAACCCCGAATTGAGGTGGCGCAGGCAGCCCGGCGACCTCGCCGCGCTGGCGCGGCTGCAGGAGGAGCTGCTCCTCGGATGCGCGCCGCGGGTGCGCGCCGGCGGGGCGCTGGTGTATTCCGTCTGCACCTTCACCATGGAGGAGACCACGGGAGTCGTGCAGCGCTTTCTTGCCGTTCGCGATGATTTCCGTCTCGAGGGGCAGGTGCAGACCTGGCCCCACGTCCACGACATGGAGGGCATGTTCATAGCCCGTTTCGTAAGGAGTTGAGCCGGAGGCCGGGGCCTGGGGGCCACTTGGCGCCCAGGCCCGACGCGCCACGACCCCTTTCCTCTCCGTCAGGGCGCTTGAAGCAAGACGACCAACTGGCCGTGTCGCTCTTCCACGGAGGTCATCTTGTCATACCGCAGAAATATAATAAGGGACGTGATGAACGGAATAGATATGCACGGACGGGATGGCGTCAAGCCCGCGTCATATCGTCAGCGTGGAAGTACAGGAGGAATAAGGTGGAGAAGCAGAAGGCTCTGGAGATGGCCCTGACGCAGATCGAACGCCAGTTCGGGAAGGGTTCGATCATGAAACTGGGGGAGGACAACCACAGGTTCCAGATAGCCGCCATACCGACGGGTGCCTTGTCGCTCGACCTGGCCCTGGGCATAGGCGGCGTGCCCAGGGGGAGGGTGGTGGAGATCTTCGGCCCGGAGTCGTCGGGAAAGACGACGCTGGCCCTGCACATCATCGCCGAGGCGCAAAAAAAAGGCGGGGTAGCCGCGTTCATCGATGCCGAACACGCGCTCGATCCCGGATACGCAAAAGCACTCGGCGTTGACGTCGATGAGCTGCTCATCTCCCAACCGGACACCGGAGAGCAGGCCCTCGAGATAGCGGAGATGCTGGTGCGGAGCGGGGCCCTCGACGTCGTGGTCATCGATTCCGTGGCCGCACTTGTGCCGCGCCTGGAGATCGAGGGTGAGATGGGTGACGCCCATGTGGGGCTGCAGGCGAGGCTGATGTCGCAAGCCCTGCGCAAGCTCGCGGGGACGATCAACAAGTCCAACACCACCGCCATCTTCATCAACCAGTTGCGGGAGAAGATCGGCGTGATGTTCGGGAACCCAGAGACCACCCCCGGCGGAAAGGCGCTCAAGTTCTACGCTTCCGTGAGGCTTGACATCCGCAAGATAGACAGCATAAAGCAGGGCGCGGAGATAGTCGGCAACCAGGTGAGGGTTAAGGTGGTCAAGAACAAGATGGCCCCGCCCTTCAGAAAAGCCGAGTTCGATATCATGTACGGACACGGCATTTCGACCGAGGGGAACCTCCTGGACCTGGCGGTGGAGAACGGCCTGGTCAAGAAGAGCGGTGCCTGGTATACGCACGGTGAGGACCAGCTCGGGCAGGGGAGGGAAAACGCCAAGCAGTATCTCATCGACAACCCGGAGCTCACGATCGGGCTCGACAAGGAGTTGAGGTCCATATTGAGCCTGCCCCAGTCCGACGCTACGGCGCCCCCCGCGAGGGACCCCAAGGAGGATGGTGGCGATAAGTAAGGGGCGGGAGGGGGACAAGCCCGGAGAAGCCCGCAAGCGAGCCCTGCGCAGAGCCCTCCAGATGCTCTCCTATCGTTCGAGAAGCCGCCAGGAGATTGTGGCGGATCTCGCCGGCAGGGGATGCTCCACGGAGATCGTGGAGGAGGTCGTCTCGGAACTCGAGGAGAAGGGGCTCATCGGCGACGCCGCTCTGGCCCAGGATATCGTGTCGGGAGGCCAGAGGGCGGGTAAGAGCCGCTCCAGGATATATGCCGTTCTACGCCGTAGGGGGATCTCCAGGGAAACGGCCGATGAAGCCCTGGAGGCGCATTTCGACCTCGACGAGGAATGCGAGGCGGCAACACGTGAGATAAGGAAGATGCTACCCATAACGTCCGGGCCGCCAGGCGCGGAGGACCTGGAGCGTGCCGCGAGGAGGCTTTCCAGTCGAGGCTTTTCCGCGCCTGCGGTAGCCCGTGCTCTCAAGGAAACTGCGAGCGGAGCCGAGGCGCCGGGCGGATTCTCTTTTCCTTGACACTGATAGTAAGCTCTCATAAAATTAATGCAGGCTTGAGGTCATGGATTGATGTCCGAGCGTTTTTCGCTTTGTGGATATACCGTAATAAGCTGTTGGCGCACTGGATCTGACCTTACGGTACATCGAGATCATTAATCTAAACCTTATGCCGAGAATAAACTCGGCTTTTTTTGTTTGGGATTGTAAGTATAAACCTCTGGTTTAAATATAAGAAGGGAGGATGGCGATGGTTATAGAGATCATTGTCGGCGTTGCCGCACTGGCCATCGGCCTGGTGGCTGGCTTCCTGGCAAGAAAGTATATGGCGGAGGCCAAGATATCCTCGGCCGAGGAAGAGGCGAAAAGGGTCCTGCAGGAAGCGGAGAAGGTTGCCGAGGGCAAGAAGCGTGAAGCTTTACTTGAGGCTAAAGACGAGATCTTCTCCATGCGCAACGACGCCGAGCGGGATATCAAGAACCGCCGCAATGAACTGCAGCGTTTCGAGCGCAGGCTGTTGCAGCGCGAAGAGCAGATGGACAACCGCGCGGACAATCTCGAAAAGAGGGAGAAGTCCCTCGGCGCCAAGGAGGCCGAGATCCAGGCCCTGCACGCGGAGGTCCAGAACGTGCTCTCCCAGGAAAAGGAGCGCTTGGAGAACATAGCTGGCCTCAACAAGGAGGAGGCGAAGCAGCTGCTCTTGCGCCAGGTGGAGGAGGAGACGAAGCGCGATGCGGCCCAGGTGATAAAGAAGATCGAGAGCCGCCTGCGCGACGAGGCGGACAAGAAGGCTAAACACATTATCGCCAACGCCATACAGAGATGCGCCTCCGACCACGTTGCCGAGACCACGGTGTCGGTGGTCCCTCTTCCCAGCGACGAGATGAAGGGAAGGATCATCGGCAGGGAGGGGAGGAATATAAGGACCTTCGAGACCCTGACCGGCATCAACCTCATCATCGACGATACTCCAGAGGCCGTTATCCTCTCCAGTTTCGACCCCGTGAGACGGGAAGTGGCCAGGCTCACCCTGGATAGGCTGATAACGGACGGGCGCATACAGCCAGCCCGCATCGAGGAGATGTACGAGAAGGCCAAGGCCGAGGTCGATGCGGAGATAAAGGAAGTGGGGGAGCAGGCGGTGTTCGACGTCGGCCTCCACGGCATCAACCACGAGCTCATGAAGGTGCTGGGCCGGCTCAAGTACCGCACCAGTTACGGGCAGAACGTGCTCAAACATTCCATCGAGGTGGCGCACCTCGCGGGTCTCATGGCGGCCGAGTTGGGAACGGACGTCAAGACCGCAAAGCGGGCCGGCCTCCTCCACGATATCGGCAAGGCCATCGACCACGAGGTGGAAGGATCCCATGCCGTGATCGGAGCGGAGCTCGCCAAGCGACTCAAGGAGGGAGAGGCGGTCATCCACGCCATAGCGGCGCATCACGAGGAGACCGATGCAAAGACCATAGAGGCGGTGCTCGTGCAGGCGGCCGACGCCATCAGCGCGGCCAGGCCGGGCGCGCGCCGCGAGACCCTGGAGAGCTACATCAAACGCCTGGAGAAACTGGAGACCATCGCCGATTCGTACGAGGGGGTAGATAGCTCGTACGCCCTTCAGGCCGGACGGGAGATAAGGGTGATGGTCAAATCGGACGTCATAGACGACCTGGGTTGCATCACCCTGTCACGGGAGATCGCCAGGCAGATCGAGGACGAGCTCGAATACCCGGGCCAGATCAAGATTACCGTGGTCAGGGAGAAACGAGTCATCGATTACGCCAAGTAGGTCCTGTCGGGCACGCGAATACGGGGGGCGGGCCTTGCGTCCGCCCCCTTTCTCGTGTGCCGGTTAAGCTATAATTTTCTTGATCATACATGCCGCGTCCAGAAGCAGGGGGCGGGTCTGCCGGGACGTTGAGCGAAAGGGCGTTTACCCGAGGTGGGAAGGTGCGGCCACATTGACCAGCGATACTGACAGAGGCGGAGAGGATCTCCTCGCGTTCGTGCGCAAGTTCGCCGACCACGACACCTTCAGCATAGAGGAGGAACTCGGCGACGGTTACGTCCGCCTGAAGATCACCGAGGCGGAAAGGCGCCAGGCGCTGCAGGACATCCGCTGCGTCGAGGACGTCGTCAAGGAACTGGTCCGCAACGCCCGTGACGCGGGGGCCGCCAACGTGTACGTCACCTTCCAGAAGGAGAAGGGGCGCTGGCGGAACATAACCGTGCTGGACGACGGCGTGGGCATCCCGGAATCCATGCACCGCAGGATCTTCGAGGCCAGGGTGACCTCCAAGGTCAGGGACGTGGTGCAGGATACCTTCGGCGTGCACGGCAGGGGCATGGCGCTCTTCTCCATCAAACAGGTAGCCGATGACATGCGCCTGGTGCGCTCGCAGGAAGGCCGCGGTACCATCATGCAGGCGCGCATCGACACCGCCGGGCTCCCTGAGAAGAAGGACCAGTCATCCTTCCCGAGGCTCGAGGCAGACGAGGACGGGACGCCGCAGATCGCGGGCGGGCCGCGCAACGTGCCGCGCGTTCTCTCCGAGTTCGCCCTCGAGTCGCAGGGGCTGCAGGTGTTCATGGGCTCGAACGCCGAGATACTCGCCACGCTTTTTCACCATTCCGTGGAGATGAGGAAGTCCTGGTCAGCAGGGGAGGAGGGTATGCGCAGGCCGTTCTGGTTCGAGCTGGGAAACATCAGGGAGGGCCGCATGCTGCACGGCTTCGCCTCGCAAGAGTTGGGGCTCAACGTGTCCGAGAGAAACGCCTTCCGTGTGCTGGAGCTGGAGATCGACCCCCTCATGAGCATCGGTGAGCTCCTGGGAGAGGTGGACGCGGTCCTGCCCGCGAAAAGGGCCGACCTGCACCGCAAGTCCCATGCTGACTGGAGCGACCACCTCGCCCGCCGCCTGAGCCAGGATGACCTCTCCAGCATATGCGCTTCGCTCCAGGCGGCTTTCGCGGAGATAGGTGAGAGGTATTACCTGCAGGCGGAGACCCCGGTGGTCAAGCGCCGCAGGAACCGCCTCATAATCTCGCTGGGCCTGCACGAAAAGGAGGACACCTGAGGGATTCGGCGACCGCCAGTGCATGTCCGGGGGCGAATGGACATGCCCACGGAGAGGCCGTGAACACGGCCCGATGACTCGCCGGGTGTACCTTTTACAATGATACGAAATAATATATTATTAGAGCTTACCCGGGGATGTCGGGTTTCGTTCCAGATAGATGGCAAGGGGAGGAGCACTTAAAGATGGAAGTACTCAAAGTCTCTTCGAAGTCCAACCCAAATTCCGTAGCGGGAGCGCTGGCGGGAGTTTTACGCGAGACGGGAAGCGCGGAGATCCAGGTCATAGGGGCGGGTGCTTTAAACCAGGCGGTCAAGGCCATAGCCATCGCCAGGGGATTCGTTGCCCCCAGCGGTATCGACCTGGTGTGCATACCCGCATTCACGGATATCATGATCGACGGAGAGGAAAGGACGGCCATAAAACTTTCCGTGGAATCGCGATAGCTCCCGCGCTCGCCGGCAGCTGGAACGCCGGGGATGTCCCGGGTTCCCCCTTCTGGTTCAAGGAGTCAACATGAACGCGCTCAAGATCGTTTTGCTGGCGCTCGCCGCGATATCCGTGCCCCTTCTGACCTTCTTTCTCATCCGCCTCGTGCTCAAGATAAGCAGAGGCGTTGATCACCTGAACCGCACCCTCGACGACGCGCGTCCCCAGCTCAACGTACTCCTATCCAACCTCAACCAGTCGGTGGAGGACATAAACGGCGAGCTGGAGAAGGTGACCACGATGACCGGGGAAGCCCAGGAGATGCTGGAAACCACGGAGATGAGCCTGCGCGCGGTCGAATCCGCTCTGAGCTCGCCCGCAGCCCGCGTGGGGGGCATGATCGCCGGTTTCGCCACGACCACCGTGCTCTTCAGGGGCATCGCCCGCAGGATGGTCCACCGCAAGGGGAGATCTCCGGGGAGGAGAGGAAAATAGCAGATATAATACTCTCCACGGCATCGCTGTTCAACTTCGACCTGAGCGAGGTCTTCCGGCTGGTGCGCGAGTCAGGCTTCGAGGGCGTCGAGCTCATGGTCACCAAGCGCGAGGACACGCAGTCCACCCCGCATCTCCGGAGACTGACCAACGACTTCGGTATCGCGGTGAGAAGCATCCACGCTCCCTTCCTCTTCGCGGCGAAGAAGGTGTGGGGAGACCCGCGCCGGAAGATAGACGTCTCCGTGGCCATGGCCCGCGACCTGGGGGCTGACTTGGTGGTGGTGCACCTTCCCTATTTCTGGCAGTGGGGATATGCGCGGTGGGCGAGCGAATGTCTCGATTCACACGCCATGGGCAGCGGGATCACCGTCGCCATGGAGAACGCGATGCTGGTCAACCTGCACAGGCCCATCAACCTCAGCCTCTTCAACTCCCTGGAGGAGATGAAGCGCTTCGAAAACCTGGTCTTCGACACCAGCCATTACGCCATCGCTGGTATCGACATCTTCACGGCCTGGGACGAGTTGGGCGACCGCGTGCGCCACATACATCTTTCCAATAATTACCTCAAGGGGATCGATGACCACGCGCTCCCGTTCGAGGGACGCCTCCCGCTGGACCGCTTCCTTCGCCGGCTGTACCGCGACGGCTTTGACGGCAAGATAACGCTCGAACTCGGTCCAGGTCCCCTGGAGGCGCGGCTCGGAAAGGAACGCATCGTCCGCAACCTCCGGCGCAGCAGGGAATTCTGCGAGGAATATTTCGCCTGAAGGTGCGAGCGGTCCATCAGGCGTCCATGCCCGGCGTCCAGCCGCTCTACTTGAACGCGACCCCTCTTCATCTACAATAGAGACCATGGATAAGAGATACGCCCTGTTGACCTTCGGATGCCAGATGAACCTGCACGACGCCGATTTCATCCGCGGGGCTCTTGATGCGGCGGGATGGAGGGAGAGCGCCCTGGAGGAGGCTGACGCGGCGGTCCTCCTTACCTGCTGCGTGCGCCAGAGCGCCGAGAACAGGCTCTACGGCCGCCTCGCCTCCCTCAAGCCCCTTAAAGAGGGGAGCGGACTGCTCATCGCCGTCGGAGGCTGCATGGCGCAGAAGGAAGGCGTAAACCTCATGCGCCGCGCGCCCCATGTCGACGTGGTCTTCGGGACGCATCAGTACCCCGATATAGCCGCCCTGCTCTCGCGCGGCACGAGCGGAAGGGTATGCGCGACGGCGATGGGCGGCCTCTCACTCTCCGGCCAGCCGAGAAAGCGCCGCGAGGACTTCAGGGCGTGGGTCACCATCACCAGCGGATGCGACAATTTCTGCTCGTACTGCATCGTCCCGTACGTGCGCGGGCGAGAGGAGAGCCGCACCATGGAGGAGGTCGTGGAGGAGACGGGTGAACTGGTGCGGCAGGGCGTGAGGGAAGTCAACCTCCTGGGCCAGAACGTAAACTCCTTCCGGCGCAAGGAGGAGGGGAGAAGCCGCTTCGCCGACCTCCTGCGCCTGCTCGGGCGCTGCTGTCCCGAGGCCTGGATAAGGTTCGTCACCTCGCATCCCCGCGACTTCGACACGGATATCATGCTGGCCGTGACGGAGACGGCCAACGTCTGCGAATACGTCCATCTCCCGCTGCAGTCGGGCTCGGACCGCGTGCTGGGGGCCATGAACCGCGGTTATGACAGGCAGGGATATCTGGAAAAGATCCGGGAATTGCGGCGTATCGTGCCGGACGTGACCTTGAGCACCGATCTCATCGTGGGTTTCCCGGGCGAGACGGAGGAAGACTTCGAGGCCACCCTGGAGATGGTCGAGCTCTGCCGCTTCGACTCGGCCTTCACTTTCGTCTATAACCCCCGCGAGGGAACGGCGGCCGCCAGGCGGCCGGACGACGTCCCCCGCCGCGTGAAGGGGGAAAGGCTGCGGCGCCTGGCGGAGGCCACGCGCGTGCTCACCGCGGCCAGCCTGAGCGGCGAGGTGGGATCGGAGCGGACCGTGATGGTGTACGGCGCCAGCCGCAAGGACCCCGCCCGCTGGTCAGCACGCACGCGCGGCAACAAGCTGGTCCATTTCCAGCGCGGTGACGATGACCTGACCGGGAGGATCGCGCGCGTGCGCATCGTCTCCGCCGGAAGCTGGAGCCTGCATGGCGAGCTGCTGGAGGTGATCTGACCCCGCCCCTCCGCGAGCGGGACGCGTTTTTATTTTGCGCGACAGGGGTATGTTATAAACGGTATTGTAGGCCGCGCTGGCTCGGGGACGGCGCCGGGGACGGGACAAACGGGGGTGATAGCTTGGATGGAGGCATAATCGGAGGTTGCGTGGTCCCCCATCCGCCGCTGCTCATCCCGGACATCGGCGGTAAAGACCGCGAGTCCGTGCGCTCCACCTCTGCCGCCATGGACGAATTGAGCCGCAGGATCGCCGAGCTTGACCCTGAGGTGCTGCTGATGATCTCGCCGCACACCCCTCCGTACAGGGACTCATTCACCATCAAGACGGCACCCATGCTCGAGGGCAGCTTCGCGTCCTTCGGGAAGCCGAACGTGCGCATCTCCAAGCAGAACGATATCGGCCTGGTGGAGGAGATAGCGAAAAAGGCGGAGGTCGAAGGCGTGCCGCTGATACCATCACGGGCAACCTCCACGCGGTGGTCAGGAACGGGGGAGGAGCTCGACCACGGGCTGCTCGTGCCCCTCTACTATCTTGACCAGGCCCTGGAGAGCCCCGTCGTCTGTTTTTCCATCTCCGGTCTGCCCTACCGTGATCACTTCCGGCTGGGAGAGGTGGCGCGTGATGCATGCGAGGAGCTGGGCCGCAGGGCGTTCTTCGTCGCCAGCGGCGACCTCTCGCACCGGCTCATCAAGGGAGCGCCCGCAGGATACAGCCAGCGCGCCAAGGAGTTCGACCGCCGCATCGTCGATATCGCCACGGCCGGTGACTTCGATTCCCTGTACGATATTCCCGAGGAACTCGTGGAGACCGCGGGGGAGTGCGGCTTCCGCTCTATCCACACCCTCTGGGGCGCCCTGAAGAACGGCACCCTCGCGAACACCGTGCTCTCCTACGAGGGCCCCTTCGGGGTTGGTTACATGGTGTCCCTGCACGTCAGGGGATGATGAACGGGAGGTCAGCCCATGCCCGAGAAAGACAGCGACGGCAAGACGAGCAACCACGTGAGGCTGGCAAGGGCCGCCATCGAGGCCTGGGTGCGAGAGCGCAGGAGGATGTCTCCTGCGGAGATCGGGGAAGAAAGAGGGGGGCTCTCGGGGAAGAGCGCCGCCTTCGTGTGCCTCAAGAAAGGAGGGGAGCTGCGGGGATGCATCGGCACCTTTCAGCCTGCGTGCGATACCCTGGCCGAAGAGATTGCCACCAACGCGGTGAGCGCCGCATGCAGGGATCCGCGCTTTCCGCCCGTCGCGGAGCACGAGCTCGACTCGCTCGACATCAGCGTCGACGTCCTGGGCGAGCCAGAGCCGGTCAAAGACGCCTCCCAGCTCGACCCGAAGATATACGGGGTCATAGTCAGGAGGGGGAACAGGACAGGGCTTCTCCTCCCCGACCTGGAAGGGGTGGATACGGTCGAGCAGCAACTCGAGATCGCCCGCAACAAGGCCGGCATCAGCCCCCATGAACCCATACAGCTCTACCGTTTTACCGTTGACAGATTTCACTGAACCGCACGCCGGAAAAAGCCCGGGGCGCCCGATGGTCGCCGCCATTCTCGGCCCGACCGCAACGGGCAAAAGCCGCATAGCGCTCGAGATCGCTCCCTCCCTCGGTGCCGAGATAGTCTCCGTAGACTCCATGCAGGTATACAGCGGCATGGATATCGGCACCGCCAAGCCGGATCCCGGCGCCAGGCGCCTCGTGCCCCACCATATGCTGGACGTGGTCGACGCGGCGACCGACTTCTCGGTGGCGCAGTTCCAGCGGCAGGCCCGCAAGGCCGTCGAGGATATCCTGTCGCGCGGGAGGATAGCCCTGCTGGTCGGAGGCACCGGCTTGTACTTCGAGGCGGTGGTGAACGAGGTGGTGTTTCCGCCGGGATCGGGGGATGACGACCTGCGCAAGAGGCTGCAGCGCGAATTCGAGACGGACCAGCATGCCTTCAAGGAGCGCCTGGCGCGCGTCGACCCCGCTTTCGCCGCCGGGGAGGGTTACGCCAACCCGCGGCGGGTGGTGCGCGCCATGGAGGTGTACGAGCGCACGGGCATGCCCTTTTCCGTCTTCCAGGACAGGCGGGAGGCGCAAGCGCCCCACTATCATCATTGCGGCGTGGTCCTGGACGCACCCCGCCAGGCGCTCTATCGCGCCATCGAGAAGCGCGTGGACGAGATGTTCGAATCCGGCCTGGTACATGAAGTGCGAGAGCTGGCGCAAGGGAGCGGGCTCTCGCGCACCGCACGCCAGGGGCTGGGATACAAGGAGGTGCTGGCGTACCTTGACAGCGGGATATCCCTCGAGGACACTATCAATAACATCAAGCGGCGGTCCCGCAATTACGCCAAACGCCAGCTGACCTGGTTCAGGCGCATACCGGGCCTGTGCTGGATGGAGCTGGACGAGGATGACCTGTCAGGGCCTTCGCCGCGCATCGTCGGAGAGATCCGTGATTACCTGCGGGGAGAGCTTCGAGACGGCGGCCGCGCGGGGCGACAAGGTCTCGGCACGCCGCCTGGCGGGAGCGGGAGGATGATTTAGCCGCCCACGGCGTGTGCAGAAGGCGTTGGCGGCGGCTGGACGGATGGAACGGTAAAAGGTCGGGATGGAGTTCTTCAAGTATCAGGGAACGGGAAACGATTTCGTCATCTTGGACGGCGCCGAAAGCGGCCCCTTCCTCTCGGCGAGGGAAATAGAGGCCCTGTGTGAAAGACATACCGGGGTCGGGGCCGACGGCGTCATCTTCGCCTGCGCGCCCACCAGCGGCGCCGACGCCGCCATGCGCATCTTCAACGCCGACGGCAGCGAGGCGGAGATGTGCGGAAACGGCATACGCTGCCTGGCCAGATATCTCTACGAAAGGCTAGGTCTGGCCAGGGAGGAGATGCTTATAGAGACGCTCGCTGGAATAAAGGCTTTGAGCCTTTCCGTCGGGGATGAAGGCGTGGACGGGGTGGAGGTGGACATGGGCCTACCCGAATTGTCCGCGCCCGGACTCCCTGCGCCCGACGACCCCGCGCGGCCAGGGGAGGTTGCCGTCACCATGGAGGGCGGGGAAGAACTGCGGGCGTTCTGTCTTTCAATGGGCAACCCACACTGCGTGCTCTTCGTCGAAGACGCGGCGAAAGCTCCCGTGCCGCTGGTCGGGCCCTCCCTGGAGAAGCACGCCATCTTTCCCGGACGCACCAACGTCGAGTTCGCGCAAATAGACGGAACACACCGCATTATCCTGCGTGTTTGGGAGCGCGGGGTAGGTGAGACGCTGGCCTGCGGCACGGGAGCTTGCGCGGCCGCGGTCGCGGCGATACATCTCGGCAGCTGCGAGAGCCCCGTCGAGGTCCGCCTGCCCGGCGGAGCGTTGGGCATCCGCATCGACGCAAGCGGGCACGTGCACATGGCAGGGCCTGCCGTGGAGGTATTCCGCGGGGAGATCTCCGGCGCATGGGCGGCGGAGACAAGGCCCCGGTGAGAGACGGACCATGGAGGTATGACCCTTGAAGTTATCGCAACGCGTCGTCGGCCTGCCGCCATATCTTTTCGCGGAGATAGACCGCCGCGTGGAGGAGAAGAGGCGCCAGGGAGTGGATGTCATAAACTTCGGCGTGGGAGACCCCGACCTGCCCACCCCGTCCCACATCGTCGAGGCCCTGTGCGAGGAGGCGGCCAGGCCGGAGCACCACCGCTATCCCTCATACCGGGGCATGCCCCGCTTCAGGGAGGCCGCCGCGTCCTGGGTCTCTCGCCGCTTCGGCGTATCGCTTGACCCGGAAACCGAGACGCTTGCGCTAATCGGCTCAAAGGAGGGCATAGCGCATTTTCCCCTGGCCCTCCTGGACCCCGGCGACGTGGCCCTGGTGCCGGACCCCGCGTATCCCGTCTACCGCAGTTCCACGCTGTTCTGCGGCGGCGTGCCGGTCGAGCTTCCACTGCATGAAGGCAACGATTTTCTGCCCGACCTCGCTTCCGTTCCGGAGGAGGTCTGGCGCAAAGCCAGGCTCCTCTTCCTCAATTATCCCAACAATCCCACGGCGGCAGTCGCGGACCTCGCGTTCTTCGAGGAACTGGTGCACTACGCGCGCGCCCACGACGTGATCCTGGCCCACGACCTCGCCTATTCCGAGATAACCTTCGACGGATACGTCGCGCCTTCTCTCCTCGAGGTACCGGGGGCGCGGGAGCGCACGGTCGAATTCCACTCCCTCTCCAAGACCTACAACATGACCGGGTGGCGCGTCGGTTTCGCGGTAGGTGGCGCCGAGGTCATCGCGGCCTTCGCTAAGGTGAAGGAGAACATAGATTCCGGTGTCTTCAACGCCGTGCAGCTGGCCGCGGTAGCCGCGCTGGAGGGGCCACAGGACTGCGTGCTGGACAACCGCGAGGTCTACCGGCGCCGGCGCGACGCCCTCCTGGAGGGACTGCGGTCCATTGGCTGGGAGGTGGAGGTCCCAAGCGCCACCCTCTACGTGTGGATGAAGGTTCCGCACGGCTATGACTCGCGTGAATTCACCAGGCACCTCCTGGAGAAAGCCGAGATAGCGGTAGCCCCGGGTTCCGCATACGGTGCACGCGGAGAGGGATACGTGAGGTTCTCGCTCACCCTGCCCGACGAGCGCCTGCGGGAGGGCGTGGACAGGCTGAAGAAGGCCTTCTCCTGACGCGGGGCGCGGGCGCGGAAGAAGCGGGGAGGGCTGCGCCTCACACCGCATCCCAAGGACATCCGAGTATGGTGGTATGGCATGGAAGCGAGTGAAGGAAAGGGCCGGGGGGCGATCTCTCGGGACAGGGAAAGGGCGGTGCTGGTCAGCCTGCGCTGGGGGGAAACGGGCCAGGCGGAGGCGGAGGAGAGCCTGCTCGAACTGCGCTCGCTGGCGGAGACGGCCGGCGCGGAGGTCGTGGCTACCCTGCTGCAGGCGCGCGCGCGCCCCGACGCCGCCACCTTCCTGGGCAGGGGAAAACTCGACGAGCTCGCGTCCCTGGTATCATCCTCCGGGGCGGACCTGGTGATATTCGACCAGGAGCTGACCCCTTCCCAACAACGCAACCTGGAGAGAGAGCTGGGCGTGAAGGTGCTGGACCGCACCGCCCTCATCCTCGACATATTCGCGCTGCACGCCCACTCCAAGGAGGGCAAGGCACAGGTGGAGATGGCACAACTCCGTTACCGCCTCACGCACCTGACGGGAAGGGGCGTGGAGCTGAGCCGCCTGGGGGGAGGCATCGGGACCAGGGGTCCTGGCGAGACCAAGCTCGAGGTCGACAGGCGCCGTATAAAGACGCGCATAAGAACCCTCGACAGGGAACTCAAGGACCTGTCGCGGGTAAGAAGGGTCAAGCGCAAGCGGCGCGAACGGCAGGCGGTATCCACCTTCGCCCTCGTCGGCTACACCAACGCGGGCAAGTCATCCCTGCTCAACTACCTTACCGGAGCGGGGGTCACGGTGGAGGATCAGCTCTTCTCAACCCTCGATCCCATCACCAGGCGCGTCGGGCTGGCCGGCAGGCGGCGGGCGGTGGTCACCGATACCGTCGGCTTCATCGATCACCTGCCCCACCAGTTGGTCGAGGCCTTCAAATCGACCCTGGAGGAGGTGGGAGAGGCTGGGGTCCTGCTGCACGTGATCGACGCCTCGTCGCCGAACGTGGGACGAAAGATGCGCGCGGTAGACGAAGTCCTCGATGAGTTGGGGGCCAGTGATATCCCCACCATATACGTATTGAACAAGAGCGACCTGCTGCGTGAGGAGGACAGGCGCCGCCTGGAGAGGCTGGTCCCCGGGGGTGTCTTCACGTCGACGCTGAACGGAGAGGGCATGGACGACCTCCTGGAGAGGATGGCCGAGATGGATGGGTCGTCCCGGGTGGTGCGCGCCACCGTACCGCACAGCGAGGGGGAACTGCTAGCCCTCGTGTACAGGAGCGGACGGGTGCTGGAGATGCAGTCGGACGAAGCGGGCTACCATATCGTGGCCGAGATACCCGCGGAGGCGCTGCACCGCATGCAACCCTTCATAGACGATGCGCCACCCGGCGGGAAGCCGCGCGAGGAATAGGGGAGGGGAGTATCGCCGTACCGCGCCGCCCTCCGGCGCACCGTGCGAGGAGGCGCGGTGAGTTTGAACACCGGCAGGTGTTACTATTATCTAATGAGCCCGCCGGGCCACGGTAAGGCGGGCCTGGGGGCGACGGAAACAGGAGCGCGCAAGCATATGGGAATGCCATCTTCGTTGGGGGCATCCAGCCGGGGCTTCAAGGGGGAGACGCAGGGGCCGGAGCGCGGCTCATCCGAAATATACGATCCGCGCCTGCGAGAGTTCGTCTTCCGCGTGATCTTCGCGGCGCTGCTGATCGCCCTGGTGCAGTTGGACCACCTCGACGTCTTCCTGGGGGGCGAGATCGACTTCTTCTCCCTCTACATCCTCGCCGGCGCGTTCCTTGCCTACGCGGTCATCGCCTATTTCTTCCATGACATCTTCAGCCTGAGGGGGCCGCACGCCTGGGCAGTGAGCATCATCGACGTCTTCAGCCTCTGCGCCGCGGTGTACTTCTGCGGGGGCATCGAGAGCTACACCTTCCTCTTCCTGGGAACCATCCCCCTCATCGGGGGCATGTATCGCGGCTACAAGGGGGCAAGCTACGCCTGCGCCCTCTGCCTCATCGGCTTCACCGCCATCGTCGTCCTCGACCGCCAGCAGCCCCCCGGATACAACGTCGCCCAAGCCGTTGCCATCCGCTACGCTTATATAATCGCCGCCACCGTCGTGAACATACTCGTCGTGGACCTCATGCTCAAGGACCGCAACCGGCTGAAGATCTTCTACGAGATAAGCCGGAGCTCCAGCAAGAGCCCGGCGCTCTACAACGTGCTCAAGGAGATAACCCAGCGCATGGCCGAGTTCATGAGAGCGGAGGTGGCGCTGGTTTTCCTCTACAACGAGGAGTCCGGCACACTCGATGCCCAGCAGCCCTCACTGGGGCTGGATTTCATGAGCACGGCCAGGCTCAGACTGCAGGCCGATACGCCCGGGGTCCTGTCCAGTTGTTTCCGCAACGACAAGCCTCTCCTGGTGACGCGCCGCCTTTCACGGGAGGTGGAGATCTCTCCCTTCGCCCCGGGCTACAACGTGTTCGACATGTTGGCCAGCCCGCTCGTGGCGCGCGGCAGGACCATCGGCCTCATCGTGATGGCGAACAAGCTCAACCGCCGGGGCTTCAACAAGCACGACCTCGCGCTGACAGAGCTCATAGCCCCCCATATCTCCGTTTTCCTCGATAACGCGCTTCTCTACCGGCGCAGCGAGGAGAAGGTGGCGCAGCTGACCAGCCTCATCAGGGTGATCGATGCCATCAACACCGTCTCCAGTCTCGACCAGCTGTACAACCTCGCCATGGACGTGATCCGCGGCCTCTTCGCCGTGGAGAAGGCGCTGATAAACATCATCGACTACCGCGTTGAGCTCATGGAGACGGTGCGCAGCTTCGGTTACAGCGAGGAGTATATCACGCGCCATCTCAGCCACCCCTTCGAGGCGATAAACGAATGCTATGTGATGCGCCATGACGAGACCTTCCTGTGCACGGACGTGGCGTCCGACCTCCGCTGCCCGAACATGCTCGTGGACCCGGAGTCCCATTCCGTGCTGTGCGTGCCCATCCGTTCCGGGAAGAACGTCTACGGCATACTGCACATGGCCAGCCGCTACCAGAACGCCTTCGACGAGGAGGACGCCGCGCTCGCCAATGCCATCGGGGAGCAGATCGGCATGGTGGTGGAGAGCGCGAGGCTCTTCGAGGAGATCAACCGCCTCGCCATCACCGACGACATGACCGGCCTGTATAACATCAGGTATCTCAGAAGGGTGCTGGGCGAGGAGGTCAAGAGGTCGATCCGCTACAACCGCCCGCTTTCCTTCATCATGCTGGATATAGACTTCTTCAAGATATACAACGACAAACACGGTCATCCCCGCGGAGACGAGGTGTTGCGCATACTAGCGGGCCTGCTGCAGCAGAACACCCGCGACGTCGACACCGTGTTCCGCTACGGGGGAGAGGAGTTCTCGGTGATCATCCCGGAGGTCGGCAAGCAAGAGGCATACGCGATGGCGGAACGTATACGGCGCGTGGTGCAGGAGCACCTTTTCCCGTACGAGGAGGATCAACCCGGGGGCAACCTGACCGTGAGCATCGGGGTTGCAAGCCTCCCGGACGACGCCCAGGAGGGGGAGGAGCTCGTGGATAAGGCGGACCGCGCCCTTTACCGGGCCAAGCAGAGCGGGCGCAACCGCGTCAGCCTCTATGATCCGTCCGAAGACAGCATATCCCTGCCCATGCGTTCCCACGCCCCCCTGCGCCAGCCTCCGCCTCCGCCCGACGGCTAGGACCGCCGGGGTCGAGAACGCTTACCCGAGGGCAGCGCAAGCAAGGAAGATGGCCTCCTTGCGCTGCCGCGCGTTGCAATCGCCACTTGTGGCCTATAAAATGTTAGACCTGGAGAAATTGAGTCTCGGGATGTGGCGCAGCTTGGTTAGCGCGCTTGACTGGGGGTCAAGAGGTCGCCGGTTCAAATCCGGCCATCCCGACCAGGCGAAATGGGCGGGACGATTCAACCGCCCTTTTCCTTTATGACCCTCTGCGGGACGGCGCGGGAAGCATCTCGCTCCAGGCCTCCCGCGTCTGCTCGAGGGTCCCCTTGGCCGTCGCGCGCGAAGGAGGTTGGGATATATGATCAGGAAGAACATCGCGAATTTCTTCACCTGCCTGCGTATAATCCTCATCCCCGTTATCCTGTGGCTTATCTCCATCATGTCCAGGCAGGTGTCCGACTCCGCCCATTACTGGGCCCTGGGCGTGTTCCTCTTCGCCGCCTCCACCGATTTCATCGACGGCCAGATTGCGCGGCGCACCAACACCATCTCCGAGTTCGGCAAGCTCGTGGACCCCTTCGCCGACCGACTGCTTGTCATCTCCGTCCTCGTGGCCCTGATGTGGAGGGGCTTCCTGCCCATATGGATGGGGGCCCTCATCGTGAGCAGGGACGTGCTCATGCTCATCGGTGCCCCGATAGTGGGGATAAACGACAGGGAGGTGCGAGAAAAGTTGGCCGTCCACTGGACGGGCAAGGCGGCTACCGCCATGCTTTTCGTGTCCATCTGCCTGTTCATCACGTGGAACGTGCCCGAGCCCGTGGGGGGAGGCGGCTTCTTCACCCGCGTGAATCCCGCCGGTTTCGTGATCTTCTGCGCGGGCATCGTCTTCTCCTACGTCAGCGGTTACATCTATTTGCGGCGGGGTATAAAGTTGTTAGGCGCCGCGAAAACGTCCGCTGGCTAACGCCGCTTACGCTCTCCGCGCGAAGGGCCCGCTGGCGGCGACTCTTGAAGTGTATCTGGAAAGTTAGTCATAGACATGGAGGTGACGATATGGCCTCTCGCTACACCGCGGAAAGGGACCTCTCGCAGGCCGTAAAGATAAGCTGGCTCGGCCACGCCATGTTCCTGCTGGAGGACGGGGTGCGGCGCCTGGTGACCGATCCCTACAACGATTACGTCGGATACCCTCTGCCGGACGTGACGGCAGACATCGTGCTCGTAAGCCACGATCATGCCGACCATTCCAATATCGACCTGGTGAAGGGAGAGCCGGTGGTGGTGCGCGATGCGGCTCCCCGCGAGGTGGCCGGGGTGAAGGTCTCCGGGGTATCGACTCATCACGACTCCAAGGGCGGAACCGAGCGCGGCCCCAATATCGCGTTTCGCTGGGAGATGCAGGGCTTGACTTTCGTGCACCTCGGCGACCTGGGCCACCGGCTGGACGACGAGGCGGCCAGGGCGCTGGCAGGCACGCATATCCTCTTCGTGCCGGTAGGGGGGTTCTTCACCCTGGAGCCGCCGGATGCTGCGAGCGTGGTCAGAGCCCTCGACCCGCGCATCGCCATTCCGATGCACTACCGCAACGCTGCCTGCTCCTTTCCCATAGAGACCGAGGAGCCTTTCGCGGCCCACTTCGACGCCGTGGAGCGAACGGGCAGATCTCCCGTCTATGTCTCCGAGGACAACCTTCCTCCGCACAGCGTGGTCCTGATAATGGACTACCTGACTTGAGTGAATGTATGGAGGTAATGTCATGAAAGCCGTGATCATGGCGGGTGGCCAGGGCACCCGCCTGCGCCCACTCACCAGCAACCAGCCCAAGCCGATGCTGCCGGTGGTGAACCGTCCCATGATGGAACACATCGTGAACCTTCTCACTCGCTGTTCCTTTGATGAGATGATCGTCACCCTGCAGTTCCTTCCCACGCTCATCAGCAACTATTTCGGAGACGGCGGTGAATGGGGCGCCTCCATGCATTATTCCACCGAATTCGTTCCCCTCGGGACGGCGGGAAGCGTGAAGAACGCCTCCGGACTGCTGCAGGACACCTTCCTGGTGATAAGCGGGGACGCGCTCACCGACATCGACCTTACCGGGGTGGTGGATTACCACCGCCGCAACAAGGCCATGGCCACACTTACGCTCATCCGCGTAGATAACCCCCTGGAGTTCGGCATTGTGGTCACGGACGCCGATGGACGCATTGAGAGGTTCCTCGAGAAGCCAAACTGGGGGCAGGTATTCAGCGATACCATCAACACGGGCATCTACGTGCTCGAACCCGAGGTCCTGGACTTCATCCCCGACGGACGCTCCTTCGATTTCTCCAAGGACCTCTTCCCCCTCCTGCTCGAAAAGGGCTATCCGCTCTACGGATACGTTGCCGAGGGGTACTGGTGCGATATAGGCAATTTCGAGCAATACATCGCCGCCCACAAGGACATCCTGGAACGCAAGGTGCGCATAGATCCGCCGGGCTTCCGCATGTCCGAGAACGTGTGGGTAGGGGAGGGAGTGGACATCGCGGGCGACGCAGAGATACGGGGTCCGGTGGTGCTCGGAGACCACTGCAGGATCGAGAGGGGTGCCGTGATCCGCGAATACACCGTCCTCGGCCATAACGTCATCGTCAAACAGGATTCCTTCGTACACCGCGCCCTCGTATACGACAATTCCTATATCGGCGCCAACTGCCATCTCAGGGGTTGCGTGGTGGGGAAGAACTGCGATCTCAAGGGCAACGTCCGCCTCGAGGAGGGGGTCGTGGTCGGGGACGAGTGCCTCATCGGCGAGAACGTGATGGTCAACCATGACGTCAAGATATATCCCTTTAAGACGGTAGAAACCGGGGCCACCGTTAACACCAGCATCATCTGGGAATCGAAGGGCCTGCGCACCCTTTTCGGCAAGAAGGCGATATCCGGCATCATGAACATCGACATCACACCGGAACAGGCCCTGAGGATCGCCCTGGCCTACGGCTCAAGCCTGCCCCTGGGTTCCACCGTCGTGACGACGCGCGACGCTTCCCGGGCGGCCCGTACCATCAAAAGAGCCGTGATCACGGGCTTGAACGCGTCCGGCGTGAACGTTGCCGACCTCGAGGTGTCTCCCTCCCCGGTGAACCGTTTCGCCATTAGCGTGGAGAGAGCGGTGGGGGGGATAGACGTGCGCATCTCCACCTTCGACCCCCAGTCCATAGAGATCAGGTTTTTCGACGAGCGGGGTATAGATATATCCGAGGCGAAACAGCGCGACATCGAGAAGGTCTTCTACCAGGCGAACTTCAGGAGGGCCTTCATGGGAGAGATCGGGGCCATCGTGTTCCCGCCCCGCGTGCTGGAAATGTATACTAACTCTCTGCTCAACCAGCTCGACCTGGAGAGGCTTAACCTCAAACGCTTCCGCGTCGTGGTAGATTACGCTTTCGGGAGCGTCAGCATCATCCTGCCGCAGGTACTGGGGAAGATGGGCTGCGACGTCCTCGGGCTGAACAGCTTCGTGGATGAAAAGAAGGTGACCCTCGACCAGGAGGAGCTGAACGCGGCCCTCAAGAATCTCTCGCAGCTGGTAAGGACTTCCGAGGCTGAGCTCGGGGTGCTCATGGACAACGCGGGGGAGAGGCTGTACCTCCTGGATGACCTGGGGCGCCAGTTACACCCCCAGACCGCCCTCTTGCTCTTCGTGAAACTGTTATGCGAGTCGGGGCGCAAGGGAAGGATCGCCGTACCTGTAAGCATCACCTCGCGGGTAGAGGAGATCGCCCAAAGCTACGGCAACGAGGTCATACGCACCAAGGTCAGCCGCAGCGATCTCATGAGGACTTCACTGGACGGAGAAGTGATCTTCGCTGGTGCGGGGAGCGGGGGTTTCATCTTTCCCTCCTTCCTCCCCATATATGACGCCATGGCCAGCACGGCCATCCTCATGGACAGCCTGAGCCAGGCCGGCGGTCGCCTCTCCGGGCTGGTGGACGAGCTTCCCCCCGTCCATCTCTTATCCGAGGAGATCCCCGCCTCCTGGGAGCAGAAGGGGCTCATCATGCGCCGACTCGTGGAGGAGACTAACGAAGGCCGCCTGGAGCTTATCGACGGGGTGAAGGTCTTCCTGGACGAGCGCACCTGGATACTCGTCCTGCCCGATCCCGACGTGCCATCGATGCACCTGATATGCGAATCCGATGACGACACCCGGGCCGCCCTCGTGATCGGTGAGTTCACCAAGAAGATAATGGATATCGTCGGCGGCTGACCATAGCGCCACCGTGTGATGCCGGGTTTCATTGCGAGCGCAGCCGGCAGCGGCTATCCTCAATGATAAGGCTCGGTTATGTGACGGAGGGTTATGATGGATATGGACGTGAGGTTCGAGGCGGAGAGCGCGCTGCTCGTCATCGATATGCTGAACGACTTCATCGAGGATGGAGGGTCGCTGGTGGTTCCGGGCGCCAGGAGGATCGTACCTCGCCTGGCACGGATCCTTGCAGGCGCCAGGGAGCAGGGGATCCCGGTGATCTACATCACCGACAGCCACCGCGAGGACGATCACGAGTTCCGCTACTGGCCGGCACATGCCGTCTCGGACACCTGGGGGGGGGAGGTCATAGACGCCCTCAAGCCGGCTCCGGGTGAGTATATCATCCCCAAGCGCAGGTACAGCGCGTTCTTCGGCACGGACCTCGACACCTACCTGCGCGAGATGGAGGTGAGAAGGATCTACCTGACGGGGGTCCTTACCAATATCTGCGTATATGCCACCGCCCTCGACGCGGCGATGAGGAATTACGGCGTGAGCGTCTTCAGGGACGCCGTGGCCTCGCTGAGCGAGGAGACCGACCGTTTCATCTTCCAGCAGCTCGAAGACGTGGTCCACGCGGAGCTGCTTTAAGCGGGGCCGACTTGGACAAAGCCGTGCATACCCGCGATCAAATCCCCTGGCGCCTGTTGGCCTCGCCGCCCGCGGGGGGTGCCAGCCACATGGCCCTGGACCAGACCCTGCTGGAGGCCGCCTGCGAGGAGGATTTCGTCCCCACCCTCCGCTTCTACAGGTGGTCGCCCCCGGCGCTTTCCATCGGACGCTTCCAGCCCATCGACGACGTAGACCTGGATTCCTGCGCCGCCGAGGGCATCGAGGTTACGCGGCGTCCCACCGGAGGAAAGAGCATCCTCCACCTCGACGACTTCACCTACAGCATCGTCATGCCGCGGGGTTTTCCGCTGCCCGACGGCGTCGTCGAAGCATACCGCCTCATCAGCGAGGGCATATTGCTCGCCCTGGAGCGCCTCGGCCTCGACGCCGTCATCCGGCCGGGAGGGGGGGAGGACTACCGCCGGACCGGGGGCGCCTGTTTCGCCGCGAGCACCCAGGCTGACCTGGAGTGCGGCGGCCGCAAGCTCTGCGGCAGCGCCCAGGTGCGCCGCGGGGGCGCCCTGCTCCAGCATGGATCGATATTACTCAAAGACCAATCCGGCCTGCTTTTCAGGCTGCTGCGCTTCACCGGCGAGGAAGAGCGGGACAGGCACCTCGACGCATACAGGCGGCGCTGCATGTCTCTCGACGAGACCGCACGCGAGTACGGATGGCAGCATGTAGCCGACTGCTTTATCGAGGGTTTCAGGGAATACTTCGGCGTCGAGATAGCCGGGGGGGAGCTTTCGCCCCGTGAAAGGGCGCGCTGGAACGACCTGAGCAGGGCGTACTCGTCCAAACGCTGGCTCAGAAACGCCGAATCGATGGCTCTCCCGCGCTGAGCGCGCGGGCGGGTGTCACGCCGGCGCGATTTGATGCTTAATGGGGGGAGTATTTTCTGATAGAATCAAGGTTGACTAGGGCGATGACCACAAGGAGGATCGCGGATGAACGGCGAGAACGGAAAGACCAGGGAAGTCCCTCCACATGAGGTTTACATCGACTACAGCAACAAGGACGACGAGGAGCTGCGCCGCATCCTGGAGGAGCTCCTGAAGGAGGAGAGAAAGATCTCCTACCAGCGCAGGGTGCTGCACGGAAAGATAGACATCCTCCGCGCCGAACTGGTGAGGAGGAAAAAGAGCGGCCTCAGGGAAGGAAAGACGTTGATCAGCGACGCGGACATTGACAGGCTGAGCGAGATCCTCGCCAGCGAGGCCCTCGGCATGCCCCGCAACGACCCCACCACCGATTGATTGCCGTAACCCTAAATGTAAGCTTCTTCTTTAAAATTTATGCGCTGCAATATATTATTTAGGGAGAGCGCTACGCGACATGGGCGACGATGAGGATTGCCGGGGGTCGAAAACCGAACCCGCACGCGAGTACCGTTGGAAGGAGGCATGTGCCGTGTTCTGTACCAAGTGCGGACATTATAATCCGGAGGGCAGTGTATTCTGCTCCCGCTGCGGAGCCCACTTCGAGCCGGGAGAGGCGCAGGGCGAAGAGACCACGCTGGGGCTTCCTGCCGTGGAAGCGGAGGTCGAGGACGAAGTCGAGATAGCGCTGCCCACGGAACCCCTGGAGGAAGGGAGCGCCATGCTGATGGTCAGGAAGGGCCCCGACGCGGGCATGCGCTTCGTGGTCAATCGCGACATCATCGTCATAGGGCGGCACCCGGAGAGCGACATCTTCCTCGACGACATCACGGTGTCACGCCGGCACGCCGAGATCCGCCGCGAGGTGTCCGGCTTCACCCTCCTCGATACCGGTTCGCTCAACGGCACCTATCTCAACCGCGAGCGCATCGAGGTATCCTCTCTCAGCAATGGCGACGAGATACAGATCGGCAAGTTCCGGCTTCTCTTCCTCGCAGCGGCGGGATAGCGAGAGGGGCACACATGGAAGAGCAAAAAGACAGGATGAGCATCGGAGAACTCCTGAAATCCCTCAAGGAGGAATTCCCCGACCTGACCATATCCAAGGTCAGGTTTCTGGAGAGCGAGGGCCTCATAGAGCCCGAGAGGACGCCATCGGGGTATCGCAAGTTCAGCCAGGCCGACGCCCAGCGCCTGAGGTTCATCCTCAAGCTCCAGCGGGAAAAGTACTTGCCCCTCAAGGTGATCAGGGAGAAGATCGGCGAGCTGGAGAGCGGAAAGATGCGCGCCGGAGACCTGGTGCCGGGCATGCTCGGCTCCCTGGAGGTGGGGGAGGATCTCGTGGCGTACGACGACTCCACCCTGCTGCGCGCCGATGTCCAGCAGGTGCTGGGCATCGATCCCTCCTTCGCCGAGACCCTGGAGGAATTCGGGCTGATCCGCTCCCACGACGGCGACGAGGGCCCATATTTCGATAAGGAAGACGTAAAGATCCTCCGCATCGCCAGGGAGTTCTCCCGTTACGGCCTCGAGCCGCGCCATATGCGCATGTACGAAAACCTCACCGATCGCGAGGCGTTATCCTTCGAGCAGATCATAGCGCCCACCCTCAAGTCCAAGGACCCGGAGGTCAGGCGCAAAGCCCTGGACAACCTGCTGCAACTGGTCAATCTCTCGCGCGAACTTAAAGACCTCCTGCTCAAAAACAGGGTCAAGGAGTATTTCCTCAAGTCCAATCAACCTGTCCCGTTCTGACGGGTCCGGAATGCCCTCGGGGGTATCAGTGCTCTTCTTCTCCGACCTTCAGGAACGCAAAGTCGTCGATGCCGCCGGACGCGCGGCCGGAAAGCTGCACGATATCGGCATGGGACTCTCGGGAGGCCTCCCGCAGACCGAGTTCATGGTCATATCCCGCACGCGGCGAGGGCGCAGAGAGATGGTGGCCGTGCCCTGGGAGTGGGTATCGGAGCTGCGTCCGAACGAGGTGCGCCTGGATCATGAACGCGAGGAGATATGGAAGAGCGAATACCCCCAGTCTGGACTTCTGCTCGGCCGCAACCTGCTCGACCGCCAGATCGTAGACCTGCACGGCAACAAGGTGGTAAGGGTCAACGATCTCCGCTTGGCCGAGTTCGATTCGGCCCTGCGCCTTACCGGAGTCGACGTCAGCCAGCAGGCGCTGCTGAGGCGGCTGGGTCTCGAGAAGTCCCTCGGGAGACTGCTGCGCCTGCTGCGCAGGAGCCTGCCCGAGAAGACCATCCCCTGGAACTTCGTGGCCCCCCTGGAGGTGCAGCGCTCTGACCTCAAGCTCACCGTCACCGCATCCCAACTTAGCGAACTCCACCCCACGGACATCGCCGACATCATCGAGCAGATGGAGCCCCAGCACCGCGAGAGGATCCTCGATATCCTGGGCACCTTCACGGCCGCAGAATCGCTCTCTGAGATCGAGCCGGGCAAACAGGCGGACGTGATCGAGGACCTGTCGGAGACGCGGGTGTCAAACCTGCTGGAGGCGATGCCCCCGGACGAGGCCACCGATATACTTGCCCTGCTGCCCAGGGACAAGGCCGAGCGACTCCTGAACATCATGGGGGTACGGGAGGCCGGCATCATAAGGGAACTGCTCGGATACGAGGAGGACACGGCGGGCGGCCGCATGACGCCGGAATTCCTCTCCGTCCCCAGTTCCTACACCGCCAGGGAAACCATGCGATACCTGAGGGAGAACGCCCCTGGCGCGGAAACCCTGTATTACGTCTACGTGGAGGACAACGAGGGCCGCCTGAAGGGGGTTGTATCGTTGAGAGACCTGCTGAGGTCGCCGCAGGAAGAGGCGGTGGAGGAGTTCATGCACCGCGACGTTATCTCCGCAAACGTCGCGGAGGACCAGGAGTCGGTCGCCGACACCATGAGCCGTTACAATTTCCTGGCCCTTCCCGTGGTCGACGACGACAACATCATCAAGGGCATAATCACCGTGGACGACATGATAGATGTCCTGCGCGAGGAGGCCATAGAGGACCTCTCCCACCTGGGAGGGCTGGAGCTGCAGGAGCCGGGAGCGGCTCCGTCACTGCGTACCAGGCTGCCCTCCATACTCATCACCCTCCTGGGAGGACTGGCGGCAGCCCTCCTGGTATCCGCGTTCGAGCAGCGCCTTATCCCCTACATATCCCTGGTCTTCTTCATCCCCCTGGTGCTCAGGGCGTCACAGGATATCGGCATCGTCTCTCAGGCCGTCGTGCTGGAGGAGATCGGCGGAAAGGAGCCGGGCGCAAGGGAGATAGCGCGGCTGGTGTGGAAGGAGATGCGGGTCGTCCTCCTCATCTCCCTCGGGCTCGCCGTTCTGGTCGGCGTGGTGGCGGCACTGTGGGAAGACTACGCGCGCTTTGGCCTTACCGTCGCTCTCACGCTCTTCACTACGGTCGTACTGGGGACGGCCGTGGGGATATGCATTCCGCTCATCTCCAGGCGGGTCAAGGGCGAGCTGCGCTACACCCAGGCGCGCTTCTCCTCGCTCATCATCGCCATCGCTTCCCTGTCTATCTACCTCGGCATGGCCACGGCGCTTCTCTGAGACCCGTCGCCAAAGGACATCCCTGGTGACCGCGCACCGCACCATCTGCTAAACTCCATTGAGATGAACGAGATAGACCGATCCGGAAAGCAGCATGAAACACCGCCGCGCCGGGTGCTCACGGACGAGGAGCGGCGCGCCCTCGTCGAGAAGAGGATCAGGGAGCTGCGCAGGAGCAAGCGCCGGGAGCAGCGCAGGAAAAACAAGTCCCGGCGAACGGCAATAACCGCCCTCGTAGCGCTCTTGCTCCTGCTCTTCATCGCTTCGGGCATCTACAACCTCGCAACCAGCGGGGAGGATGAGGTCTACCGGGCCAGCGAGCTCTCCCCCTCCAACCTGACGGACCTGGAGGAGCTCGTGATGGCCAGGGACGAGGTATCCATGCCCGCGGTATCCGCAGCGGCGGCCATCCTGGTGGATGCGGCGACCGGTGACGTGCTATACGAGGTCAACGCCGACACGTCGCTGCCCATGGCGTCCACCACCAAGGTGATGACGGCGCTGGTTACCATGGAGAACTCATCCATGGACGAGAACGTGACCGTCAGCGAGTACGCCAGCTCCATCGGAGAATCGTCCGCCTGGCTGGACGCCGGGGAGGTGCTGACGGTCGAACAGCTCCTGTACGCGCTGATGCTGCAGTCCGGCAACGACGCCTCGGTGGCCCTCGCCGAGCACGTCGCCGGCAGCGAGAACGCGTTCGTGGAGATGATGAACGCCAGGGCGCGTGAGCTCGGGCTCGGAAACACATGCTTCGCCAACCCCCACGGCCTGGACGAGCAGGGACACTATACCTCGGCACGGGACCTGGCGGAGATAGCGTCCATGGCCATGGCCATGGACGTGTTCCGGGAGATCGTGGCCGCGCAAACCTACGAGATCCCCTGGCCTGGTCACCCCTACCCACGCGTTATGGAGAACCACAACAAGCTCCTCAAGCTGTATCCAGCCGCCACGGGGATCAAGACCGGGTATACGGCCAACGCGGGAAAATGCCTCGTCGCTTCATCCCGGAAGGACGGGCGGGAACTCATCACCGTCATACTCGATGGCGGAGAGAGTTACTGGGACCAGACCATATCCCTCATGGAGTACGGTTTCAATAATTTCGCTCTGGTGGAGTTCGCGTACGCGGGCCAGCCGGTCGCCCGCGTGGAGGTGGGGGACTTTCCGCGCCGCGAGGTGAATGCCGTAGGGTCCGAGGACCTGGTGTTCACGGTGCGCAGGGACCGCCTCGCCAGTTATGGAAACGCCACTATCAACTGCCTCATGTGGGTACCTTATCCGGTGAACGCCGGACAGGAACTGGGGTACATGGTTGTTGCGGAGGGGACGCTGCACGAGTCGAGGGAACCGCTGGTCAGCGACGCCGGGCGCAGCAGACCGAATTTTCTGACGAGGTCGATCTCCTTCGTCGGTTCCGTCTTCGGCCTGTGGTGGAAAGGCGTGAAATGGGCCATACCGGGCATCTAGGCACTTACGAGGTGGGGAGGTGTGAGTCGGGTTGTACCCCGAACGTTTCGAGAGGACGGTGTTCACGGAGGAGGAGATAGCGCGCAGGGTATGGGAGCTGGGAGCGTGCATTACCGCTGACCTCGGCGGGGAATCCGGTGGAACCGTCACGCTTGTCGGTATGCTCAAGGGAAGCTTTATCTTCCTGGCCGACCTTATCCGCGCCATCGACCTCGACCTCCGCGTTGATTTCATGGCCATATCCAGTTATCAGCAAGCCGGCGCGTCATCGTCCGGGGTGCGCATCGTGAAGGACCTCTCCGAGAGCGTCTACGGCCGGGACGTGCTCATCGTCGAGGACATAATCGACACCGGGCTCACGCTGAGCTACATACTGCGCAACTTGAGGGAGCGTGGTCCCCGCCAGATCAGGGTATGCACCCTGCTGGACCGCAAGGCAAGGCGCATCGCGCCGCTGCATATTGACTACAGCGGTTTCGAGGTGGGGGAGGAGTACCTGGTAGGATATGGGTTGGACCACCTTCAAAGATGGAGGAACCTGCGCTATATCTGTTCCATCTCGGGAGACGTCCCGGGAAGCTGACCGCGAGAGCAAGCGTGCCGGCCCGCCCCCGTGAACTTGAGTCGCGCCTCGGGTAAAATAGAATCGAGGCTGATTGACAGACTAGAGAGGGTGCTATACTTTAGGCCTTGAAAACGGAAGGGCGTGATGGCAATGGTCGAGCTGACACTGATAGGCGTCAGAGTGGAGCTTCCCGCAAATCAGCCTATTGTGCTGCTCAAGGAGAAGACGGGTGACCGCTTCCTCCCCATCTGGATCGGAGCGTTCGAGGCCACCGCTATAGCCTTCGCTCTCCAGGGCATAGAGACTGCGCGCCCCATGACCCACGACCTCATGAAGAACATCATGGACCAGCTCGGCATAACCATGAAGAAAGTAGTCATATGCGATCTGCGCGAGGGCACCTTCTTCGCCGACATCACCATGGATTACGAGGGAAAGCCGTACAAGATCGACGCCAGGCCGAGCGACGCCATCGCGCTCGCCGTGCGCACCGGCGTCTCGATATACTCCGACGAGCATGTCCTCAACGAGGCCAGCGTCTTCATACAGACGGAGGACGAGGACGAGATCGAGCGGTTCCGTGATTTCCTCAAGGACGCCAAGCCGGAGGATTTCATGTAGCAGACCCGCTCCGCCTTCTTGCGAAGGCGGAGCCGTTTTCTCCAACCCCGCCACAGCCTGGATTATAGATACCCGCGGGCAAGTACGATACTATTCTTGATGACGAACGCGATACGATATACAGGAAGGCCGGTCGGTTGCTAGTTAGGCTTAAAGCGCTGGAAAAGGCTGCCCTGCTGCTGCTTTCGATAATCACCATGGGCGTGGCCGGCTACATGATCATCGAGGGCGCCAGCTTCATCGACTCGCTGTACATGGTCATCATCACCATCACGACCATAGGCTACGGCGAGGTGTTCCCGCTGGGAACCGGGGGAGAGGTGTTCACCCTCTTCCTGATCATCTCCGGCGTGGGCACCGTAGGCTACACCCTGGTCAGTGCGGTAGAATTCATGATAGAGAACAGCATCACCGGCTTGATGGGAAGGAGGAAGATGCGTAAGGATATCGAGTCCATGATCGGACACTATATATTGTGCGGTTACGGCAGGGTGGGGCAGCACATCGCCCACGACCTCAAGGACGCCGGAACGGATTTCGTGATCATCGAGCGCGACGCGGCCGCGGCGGAGAGGGCGAGCGAACTGGGGTTCCTGGTGATCAAGGACGACGCCACCAACGACGAGACCCTCAAGCAGGCCGGAATAGAAAACGCCAGGGGCCTTGTCTCCGCTCTGTCCAGCGACGCGGAGAACCTCTACATCACGCTTACCGCCAGGGAACTCTGCCCGCACCTCTTCATCGTCAGCCGTTGCGACACGGAGGAATCGGAACCCAAGCTGAGGCGCGCGGGCGCGGACCGCGTCATCTCGCCGCACTCCATAGGCGGCCGCCGCATGGCCGCCATGCTCCTGAAGCCCACGGTCTGGGATTACCTGGATCTGGTGACACGCGGGCAATACATAGAGTTCAACATCGAGAACCTGGAATGGCGCATCGACGACGTGGAGGTCCAGCCCAACTCGTACCTCGATGGGAAATCGATAGACGAGGCGAAGATCTACTCCATTTCCGGGGCGCTGGTGCTGGCAGTCAAAAAGCGGGGGCTGGGTTTCAACACCAAGCCCGCCAAGGATACCCGCCTCGACCCGGGAGATTATATCGTCGCCATCGGCACCGTGGAGCAACTGGCAAAACTCGAGGAAATCGCGACGTCCAAGGCATGGTCTCAGGGCGGACGTTATACTTGAGCCGCGTGTCTCACCCTTAACCCCACGTATATATCCCCAGGAAACGGGCGGCACGCATGCACGCACCGTCCCTTGCCGCCGGAACGATGCGCTTTCCATGGGGACGGGAAGCGGAAGCGTGGATTTTGTTATTATTATGAGCAAGACGCAAGCCAGACGGAGAAGAACGGTGATCTGACATGATACCCAGGGAACGGGGCAGATGCGCGATGGCCATCGCGTTCATCCTTTTTTTCATCATCGCCATCATCCCGGCCCGCGCCGCAGCGCAGGGAGACATGGACTCCTTCTCGGGGGAGGCCGACCGCCTCGCTTACGAGATCCTGGAGTTGAGAGCCCGGCTGAGGACGGCTGAAGCCGAACGCTCCACCCTCCTCGATGAACTGTCGAAGCTTGACGCCGCTATCTCGGCCTCGGAGGCGGAGATAGACGAGCTGGCCGTGGAACTAGAGGAATGCAGGGAGGCTTACGGGATGTCCCTGCGCTCGATGTACAAACGCGGCGACGTCAGCGAACTCGAGGTCATCCTGGGAGCGCGGGAGATCGAGGAGGTGTGGGAGGACACGGCCTATTTCGACCGCATCCTGAAGTCTGAGGTGGATTCCCTCGGGCTCCTCGAGGAGAAGATAACCGAGCTGGACATGAAGAGACGCGAGCTCAGGGACCGGCGCGCGAAACGCGAACGCATGGCCGAGTCACTGGACACCGAGTCCATGGAGAGGAGGATCGCCGAGCTGCAGGACCGCTTGAGCGAGGTGGATGCCGGCATCCGCGCCATGAACGGCGGCGGGCCGGCACGGCGCCAGCCTGCTACGCAGGCGCCCGAGCAGGGATGGGCCGTACCCGCGCCGGGTGAACTTCTGCAGCGGGTACCCGCCATGCCTCCACTTTCGGATTTCGATCGTTCCGGGATCGTGTATGCCGGCTATACCACCAGCTACGGAGAGGACTTTCACGGCAACTCCACCGCCAGCGGGGTCACTTACAACATGTACGACTTTACCTGCGCCCACCGCACGCTGCCCTTTGGAACCTGGCTTCTGGTCACCTTCAGAGGCAATCAGACCATCGTCCAGGTCAACGACCGCGGACCCTTCGTTCCCGGGCGCGTACTGGACCTGTCCTTCGGGTCGGCGCAGAGCATCGGCCTCGACGGCGTGCAGTGGACGGAGTTCGAGATCCTGGTCCCGAGGGGTGGTTGATCCCCGGTGAAGACAGGCAGGCCTTGACGTCAGGAGACGGTCGTGCGACCTATGGCGGAGATGGAGCGCAAGCGCTGGGACGAAGTGCGTTTCGCCCACCGCAGCGAGCAGGAATTCGCGCGGCTACTGGATTTCTATGATATCAGGTGGTCGTATGAGCCGGTGAGCTTCGATATCGAATGGGACAAGAAGGGAGCCCCCGTCTCCAAGTTCACGCCCGATTTCTACCTTCCCGAGTACGACCTCTACATCGAGATAACGACCATGAACCAGAAACTGGTAACCAGAAAGAACCGCAAGATACGTCGCCTGGCCGAGCTCTATCCCGAGGTAAAATGCAAGATATTCTACCGTAAAGACTACCAGCACCTGCTCTTCAAGTACGACATCAACCTCGACGAGCGTCCCGTATCATAAAGGGGGCTCCAGGAAGAAGACGCATCTTTTGCCGGCGCTCTCCAGGCGGAAGGCGCCGGCCAGGCTCAAGAAGCCCTCCTCCAGGCACCTGTGTATCTCGCACACCATCTCGGGATAGCGGTGGGAGAAATCCCCGAACGGGCAGTTGCTGAAGGAGGCCTCGAAGCGACCGTCCTCGAGGGGCCTCACGGTCGCCTTGTGTCCCCTCCTCATTATCTCCTCGCGCCATGCCTCTGCTACGCTCCCAAGGCCGGCTCCGCGGTGCAGATGGGCCAGGGGAGAGGAGCTCGCCATGGCCTCCTCGCGGCCGATTTCGTAGGCCTCATACCCCAGGCGCCCCGAGAGGTCTCCCTTGCGCTCCGATACCGCCCTTGCCATGACCTCGGCGAGCAGCTTGTACCAGCGTGGTGGCAGGTTGAGGTCCCAGTCCTCACCGCTGGCATCGTAGAGGTTGGCCGGACGTCCGCCATGCTCGCCGCGACGGCGAACGACCCTGAGCAAGCCCCCCTTGACCAGCTTGTCCAGGTGCATCCTGGCCGCATTGGCATGCAGACCGAAATAATCCGCCACCTCCCGTACAGAAAGAGGTGAGTCCGCGTAGATAACGTGCTCCATGATCTCCCGGCGCGTCGGATCCGCCAGGGCCACCGAAATGCGCGCGATATGGTCGCTGTATGTCTTCATGTGCCTTCCCGAAATCGCACTTGACTTTTGTTATCATAACATATTATATAAATATAGTTAATATAGTATATACTATAAAAAAGGGGGCGAAAATGGTACGTGTAAAATCCCGCTGTGGCAACTGCGGAGAGGTCGCACTTTCCCTCGAAGACATCCTTCTCGTCGAGCACGGGGACGGAGACGGCACCTTTTATACCTTCATCTGCTGCACCTGCGGGGGGGCGCAGGCTTATCCAGCTGACAGCCGCTTTATCGATTTCATGCGCATGAACGGCACGAAGCCCATCGTTCTTGCCCACCCCATAGAGAGGAAGCAGGCGGAGGATGCCCCGCCGATCTGCTGGGACGATCTTCTCGACCTCCACCTCCTCCTTCAGGAGGATTCCTGAGCTATCTCATGCGCTTACCGTAAAAAACGCTGGTCTCATCCGGCGTTTATGCTTAAACTACAGATAGAGGCGGAGACTAAGGAGGTGAGACCATGGCTATAACCAAGGATATGACCATTCAGGAGGTCGTAGAGAATAATCCCGAGACCATCAGGGTTTTCCTGGAGCACGGCCTTCATTGCATCGGATGCGCCGTTGCCCGTTTCGAGAATATCGAGCAGGGAGCAATGGCCCACGGCATAGACGTCCAAGCCCTGATAAAGGACCTGAACGAGAAGGCCGGAGACAACGGCCAGTAGGCTCGGCTCCGGGTCGGGACACGATAAAAGACCGCGCCCGCGGTCTTTTTGTTGCGCGAGGACGCCTTGCGCCATCGATCTCCTCCCGTAAACATGCCAACCGGCACGAAAGCCACGGTTCAATGCGGAGCGTCCGGATGCCGAACCTTACAGCAGAGGTGATGCAATGCGTATGGAGTTATGTGTCGGAGCCGGGATTCGCAGCAGGGAGTTCAAGCTCATCAGCCACCGCGGGGGGAAGGGATTCGGGCCCGAGAACACCCTGCGTTCCCTTGCCGCTGCCCTTGACTTCGGGGTGGAGATGATAGAGACCGACGTACGCATGTCCGCCGACGGAGTTCCCGTGATCCAGCACAGCCCCTTCATCGGCCTGAGGCTGCTCTCGCGCATGGGACTGGAGGAGATACGGGAGAGGGCCCCGGACATACCCACCTTGCGCGATTACCTGGAGCTGGGAGGAGACCGTTGCGAGATGAACCTGGAGGTCAAGAAGTGTGACGCCGCCGCCCTCGCCGCTACTATAGAGGCCGCCGGGCCGCGTTGCGACGTCCTGGTAAGCTCCTTCGACGCGGATTTCCTCGATGAGTTCAACGCCCTGGGGACCGGCATCGAGCTGGGGCTGGTCAGCCAGTACGAGCTGCTGGTGGAGCGCCTGTTCAAGGAGGCCGAGCGATGCGGCGCGGCCACGCTGCTGCCGGTGAGTTACGCCGTAAAGGACGCGCTGGTGGAGACGGCGCACGCCGCCGGGTTCAGGGTGATCACCTGGACGGTGAACTCCACCGAGCAGCTCCGGGACATGGTCGCGGCCGGGGTCGACGGAGTAATCACCGACTCCTACCCCGATCTCGTGTCTTTCCTGGAGGCGGGATTGTCGGAACGGGGCGCGGAGAGTCCAGCGACGCCGCAAGGGGTGCCAGGCGGCCGCTGAGTAGGAGGCGGAGGTCATTCGCCCCGCATGAGCCGAAGCATCCTGATACCCGTAATTGGAAGCAGCTGACCTGAGTGGCCAGCTGCTTTCCGGGTGGGGCGTTGGACTTTAAAAAAGTCCTATACATATTATCGGATAAAATACATCCTGCTGATATCGACCTTTGGGATTAGATAACCAGGACTTTTAGACGATTTCCTTCTATTTGGTAGTACTGCTTGGGGTATCGGCAGGCAGGAGAGCGACCTGGAGGAGAGGGCGGGGGGATGGACGTGACGCCATCCAGACCCGTGTGCGGGGTGGGCTAAACATGTGGAAAACCCCCGCCGACATGGGTTATTATTACTTTGCCGCCATCGGCATGACCGGGCCCCGCGGGCTTGGGGTCCGTGGCGGCAGGGCAGGGTAGAGGGCATGACTGCGCAGCATATACCACAGACGCCGCATCTCGCAGGGTCCCGTATTTCGGGTGTCCGTGGCCGGCGGAGAAGCTCCCGCCGAGGCGGATGCCGTTGATCGAGTCGGCAAGCGGATCCTTTGAGGGAGGGGGAGACCATGGAAAAGAACTTCAAGAGCTGGCCCAAGGGTGTTTTCAGGAACTTGGCTTACCCGGAGGTGCCTATCCAGCAGATCGTCCGCTCCGCGGCCTTACAGTGGCCGTGGCGTAACGCCATCATCTTCGGCGGCATGGAGATCACCTTCCAGGAACTGGACGTCCTGTCGGACCGCTTCGCCACCGCCCTGGCAGCCATGGGGGTGAAGAAAGGTGACCGGGTGGGCATCCACCTTCCCAACAGCCCCCAGTTCGCCATCGCCTATTTCGGCCTGCTCAAGGCGGGAGCGATCTTCGTGCCCATGAGCCCGCTGCTGGCGGAGCGGGAGATAGAATTCGAGCTCAACGACGCGGAAGTGGAGACCTTCATAGGGCTGGACATGCTCTTCGGGGTGCCCCAGCAGGTCATCCCCAACTCGCCGGTGAAGAGGACCATCATCGTCAGCCTCGCCGACTGCTACCCAGCCGTCTCCGCGCCCGCCAAGATGCTGCAGAAACAGCCGCCGCCGCAGGGGACCATCGACTTCGCGTCCCTGCTGGCGGAGTATCCCGCGGAGCCCCCCGAGATCAAGTTCGACGTGAGGGAGGACCTGGCCCATATAGCCTACACCGGCGGCACTACGGGGACCCCGAAAGGGGTGATGATCACACATTATAACGGGGTGGTGAACTGCTGCCAGTTCGCGTACTGGTTCGGCGGGGGAGACGTTGACTACCAGGACGGCAAGTTCATGGTAAGGCGCGAGGAGGGGGACCGGCCCGAGGACCATCCGGTCGGCCAGGGGACGGAGATATCCCTCATCGTGGTGCCGTGGTTCCATGCCATGGGCGTCATCGGCTATCTCTCCATGCAGCTCCTGGGGGGCAACACCCTGGTGGTCTTCCCGCGCTTCGACCCCACAGAGTACCTGCAGGCGATACCGAAGTACCGCGCCACCGTCTTCGGGGGAGCCCCGCAGCTCTTCGTGCCCCTGGTGGAGAACCCCCTCTTCGAGGAGACGGACCTCTCTGAGATCCGCATGGTGGCCTCCGGCGCCGCCCCCATCCCGCACCACCTGCTCGAGACCCTCACGGAGAAGATACCGGGGGTCATCTGCGAGGCCTACGGCCTCTCGGAGTGCACCATGGGCTGCTGCGCCAACCCGCCCACCCGCGACGGTTTCAGGCTCGGCTCTGTAGGGCTCCCCATGCAGGACACCGAGATCCGGATTATGGAATCCGAAAAAGGTGAAGAGGAGATGCCGGCGGGGGAGATAGGGGAGATATGCGTCAAGGGGCCACAGGTGATGAAGGGGTACTGGAACAAGCCCGAGGAGACGGCCGAGGTGCTGCGCGGCGGCTGGCTCTACACCGGGGATATCGGCAAGTACGACGAGGACGGTTACATATATATCGTCGACCGTAAGAAGGACATGCTCATCTACAAGGGCTACAACGTGTATCCGCGTGACCTCGAGGAGGTCGTCAACGCGCATCCCGCGGTAGCGCAGTCGGCGGTGGTAGGTAAGTATGACGAGCGCGCCGGCGACATCCCCGTCGCCTTCGTAGAGCTCAAGCCCGGCGCCCAGGCAAGCGAGGATGAACTCCTGGAATACGCCAACTCCAAGCTCGCCGCGTACAAGAAGATAAGGCTGATCCGGGTAGTGGAGGCGCTCCCGGCCAGCGGCGCCGGCAAGATCCTCAGGCGCGAGCTGCGCGACCAGGCCCAGGATTTCGAGATCTGACCTCTTGGCCTCCAGTATGCACTCGGAAGGGCCCGCCACGGCGCGGGCCCTTTTCATGCCGGGGGAGCATGCCGGGGAGGGAACGCGGGGTGACCGCTCCGGGGGTATGGAGAACGACATATAAACTTTACATAAGATACATTATCGGCGGTATTATCACCAGGAGTCACATCTCCCTGCCACCTTTTCGCCCGCGTATGCAGGGCTCCTCCGCCCACATCCTCGCTCGTCCGGCTAGATTTGAGCACCCCGAGGTTATCCGCGAGGTTCTCACCGCGTAAATGACTCCGGCGCCAGCGCGATAAACGTACGTGTACTCGCTGTATGAATATAAATGCTGGCGGTTTTGCATACCGAGGAGTAAGCAATATAATCTACTAGAGCCAGTTTGTTATATTCTAGTTATCCGGCATGCACGCGCCAGCGAATGAACGGAGGGTCTCACCATGGCCAGGCTGAGGATGTGCAAGCACTGCGGCGTTCCTCTGGGATTCTCCAGGGAGAACAGTTGGGGGTCCGACGGGAGCATCACCCAGACCAGCAACCCGGACCACAGGGTGATCTTCTACGAGGCGGAGGGCATGAACCGCCTCCTGGACAACATCGCGGGGCTGCTGGGGGTGCCCATCGACCATATAGTCATCGAGGGCAAGCGCAAATCCACCTACAACTATCTCCAGGGCATGTTCTCGGGGATAAAGCTGGCGGTGGTCAAGGCCTTCCTGCGCCGCAGGGTCTACGAGACCATATCGGCCCGCGGCGGCCTGCTGGGTTACGGGCATTACGAACTCGTCGATTTCAAGCCGGGCCGGTACATCGAGGTCAAGGGCAGCAACGTCTACTCCCTCACCCTGTTCAGCGCCGACATGGCCGCCGTCTTCAACCTGGTCGAGGGACTGCCCGCGCAGATAACCTGGGAGGACCGGGGCGAGAACGAACTGCTCATACGGGTGGTGCCCGGCCAAGAGGCCGATGCGGAGATGGCGGCCCGCCTCGCGCGCGTCGTCCTGCCCCGCAAGCCGGGCAATATAACCTTCGAGAGATGCCCCTCGTGCGGGATCCCCATCGACTTCAAGGGTTTCACCTGGGAACCGGACAGGGGCACCATCACCGACAACGCGACCGGCAGGCGCATGGCCATCCTGGGGGCGGAGGGCGTTGAGGCGGTCTTCCGCGAGCTCGAGTCCGAGCTGGGCGAGGAGCTGTCGCGGACCATAGTCGAGGCTCAGCGACGCTACGTCGTCGACACCCTGCAGATGGCCGAGGTGCGCCGGGACCCCTCCTACCTCACCCACCAGCTCGCCCTGCGCGGCATGGGCAACGTCGTCCGCTTCGAGTTGAGCAGGGACAGGCTGGAGGCAGTGGTGGAGAACGCCATACCTCCCCTGCTGGTGGCCGGCATGATGCAGGGTATATTCGAACTCCTCACCGGCAAGGGCTCGAGTTGCTCGTACGAGCGCGACGGCGCGGGCTCCCTCAGGCTTACCGTGGAGTCGGCTTAGGCGCCGGACCGCCCTCAGCCATCCTCGGCCAGCGGTTTGCCGGTGTGATAAGCCCAGCCGTGGCAGCGCGCGATCTCGCTGCCCTCCCCGTCCCGCACCTCCATGCGGTAGAACCCGGTCCTCCCGGCCCTTTTCACCAGTTCGACCTCGGCCGTCAGCTCGCCGTCCACGGGAGCCGCGGCGAGAAAGTCCACGCCCACCGACAGGGCCATCGCCCTGGTCCCGAAGGAATTGGCCGCCGCCCCGAAGGCCAGGTCCGCCAGGGAGAATATGACCCCGCCGTGCACCATGCCCAGGAAGTTCAGGTGTCGCGGGGCCAGGTCGAGGCGCACCCTCGCCCATCCCTCGCGGATGTCAACCAGTTCCGCCCCGATCGCCTCCCCGTAGGCGTCACCCTCGATTATCTCCCGGGTACTTTGCGTGACTTTCTTTTCCATCTTCCCTTTCTCCTTGGCCTGGTCCTCGTCCCCCGCCGTCTCCGCGCCGAAGCTGCCATATCCGTCCCGGCCCTCATACATGTTCCAGGGCGCGCGCCGCCTCAGGCCTGCTCATGCGCGCCTTCACGCTCCATAATGGAGATAATGCGGTCCAGCCAACGTAACTCGCTGCGGTACATGGCTCGCTCCCGCGAGAGTATCTCCAGGAACAGGTCGGCTGAGAGCCCCCTCAGCAGATCCCCCTCCCGCGCCAGGCGTTTCGCCTGACTTGCCAGGAACTCCCGCCGGCGCCGCATGGAATCCAGCGCCTCCCCCGGCTCCAGACGATGCAGGAAGGCCACCCCTACCGCCATATCCATGCGCAACGGCTCGCGGCTCGAGCAGAGGGAGTACACCAGGTCACGCAGCCTGTCCTCTCCAGCCGCCGTGATGGCGTACACGCGCCTCTCGGGCAGGTTCCCCTCCTTCTCGGTCCAGGAGGTCAGACTCCCCTCCTCCTCCAGGCGGGCCAGCGCCTTGTACACGCCCACCTTGCTCGCCCTCGCCCAGCGCAGCATGCCCCGTTCCTCCATGTCGCGCATGAGGTCGTAGCCGTGCCTCTCCCCCTCCGAGAGCAGCCCCAGGACCATGGCCGTCAGCGTGGAGGCCACTGTCCCCACCTCCTCGTAATTAATAGTTAACTAATTAATAATTAACTATATTGGATGCGATACCGCAACACGTCGATACTCGCCGCAAGCTTGCTGCGGCAAGCCGCGCCGGCTCATTCCGGCGGCGGGACCTCCAGCCTGCCGTCCGCTATGCGTATGAGGCGGTTCACCACCTCGCCGCACAGCATACGCAGCTCGAAAGCGTTGAAGTATGAGGTCGCCGAGGCATCGAAGAGGATGCGGGCGTTGGGCTCGAACTCCTCGTCTCCACTCCACATGATGAAGAGCAGGGGCAGGCGGGGGAAGGTATTCACCACCATGCCCAGGTCGCCCTGGTCGACCTCGCGGCCTCCCAGCTTTTCGCAGGCCGCCCGCATCGCCTCCAGGTCATCTCCGAACCTGCGGCAGACCCTCTCTTCGACCGTGTCCGAGAAGCTCTTGGCGTAGAAGAGTCCGTCTTTCAAGTCGCGGTACGGGACCCACTGGTTGGCGAGCGGCGTGGCTACGGCGTTAGCCAGATACAGGACGGCCAGGAGCTTGACCACGTAGGTGTCGAGGAACTCCGGCGCCCTGAACGCCAGGTCCGGGTGGCTCACGCGTATCTCCCAGCGCATGAAAGATAGCCTGAACGCCTCCTCCTCGTAGGGGACGCCTGCTCTCTCCGCGATATCGCCGGCGGCGCTCCGCCTCAACATGCTGCTCGGCTCGGAGAAAGGGTCTTTGGCCTTCCCCCCGTCGTTCTCTCCCATCTCGGCTTGTCCTTCCTGGTCCCCTGGCCGCGCCGCCCCGCGCGTGCGGCGTTGACGATTCAAAGCCGGCCAAACGCGGTTCGGGTGACTTCGAAGGCGACGCCGTCCAGGCCGCGGAGATCCACGAACTCCCCGCCCAACATCTTTCTCCCACGCGTCCGCCCCGGGACTCCCCCCTCGCCTGCGCCGGGACAGGCCAGCTTTGTGTTGTTGCCCGATGGCTGCGGAAAGATGGTCTCGCTCATGCACAGCGACTTGCCCGCCTGTGCCCGCGCGGCGTGCCCCTTCCTGCTGTCTGCACATGCCTCTTTCATCCACCGCCTCCGTCGCTCGATACCCGCTTATATCTCCGGCTCCCTCGCGGCGCCAGTCACGAGACCGACCCCACCAGGCCCCTTACCTGCGTGGGGACCGCGCGGGAGAGCTTTTCCGCCCATTCCAGCAGGACCTCGTCCGCGTATCCCTTCATCCCGGAGAGGCTGGCGTCCAGTGTCTTGCCCGGACTGAACTGCTGCAGGACAAGGACCCGCGCTCCCTGCATGCGCGGCGCCAGCGACTCGAGGTCCTCGAGGCCCACCAGTCCCGGCACCACCGTGCAGCGGAATTCGTGCTCGACTCCACTGGCGATTATGACGTCTATCGACTCGGCGATGTTCATGGGGTCCAACGGCATGCGCACGACCTCGGCATACCTCTCAAGGGAGGTCTTGACGTCCATCGCCACGAAGTCGGCCAGCCCCCGCGAGATCAGGTCGGCCAGCATCCGCGGCCGCGAACCGTTGCTGTCGACCTTCACCGGCTGTCCTGTCCCCTTCAACCTGGCGCAGAGCTCAGGCAGGTCTTCGTGGATGGTCGGCTCACCCCCGGTGATCGACACGCCATCTATCCACCCGGCGCGCTGGCGCAGGAAGAATTCCAGGTCATCCCATGCCACGTTGTCCTCGCTGCCGCCCGCCTCCAGCAGCTCGGCATTGTGGCAGTACGGACAGCGGAAATTGCAGCCCCCCAGGAAAAGGACACTGCATACCCTCCCCGGCCAGTCGAGCATGCTCGAGGGAAGGAGGCCCCTCATGTTCTCCAGGCACGACATGTTCAGTTGATGAAGTCGGAGACGTCCTTGGGGCTGGGCACGGCGCAGCGCCACGCATGCACCTCGCTCCCGCCCTCGTCGACGACTACTATCGACGGCGTGCATAGAACGCTGTAATAAGCCGCTTCCGCCAGCCCGTCCGGCTGCTCGATGTCGTATATCTCGGTCTCGGGAAAACGTCCCGCGACCTCCTTGGCCGCCGGGCACTTCTGGCAATCCTGCTTAACGAAGACCTTGAGATGCTGCACGCTCAAAACCCCCTTTCAGGTCCGTCCTGACGCGGTCCTTCAGCTCCCCCAGCTTCCCCTTGTTCCAGGTGGTCACCTTGGAGAAATAGCCGACGATGCGGGTTATGCCGTATATGTTGTCGGATCCGCACTGCGGGCATTCCTCGTGCAAGCCGCGGTGGGTGCGCTTGCAGTCGTTGCATACCGTGAACTCCGGGGAGAAGGCTATCTGCGACGACTGGGTGTTGTGGAAGGTCTTGACGACGAAGCTCTTGATGGCCGCCGGATCCGGCCGGCTCTCCCCCAGCCAAATATGGCAGATGGCACCGGCATCGATGAGCGGGTGGAAGAGGCTCTGCTTCTGCACCCTCTCGATATAGTCGATGTCGGCGTCCACGTTCAGGTGCACGCTGTTGGTGTAGTAGAACTCGTCGTTATCCGGGCTCCCCTTGAGCACGCGCACGGCCTGGGTGGGGTAATACTTGGTGTCCAGCTTGGCCAGGCGGTAGCCGCTCGACTCGGCGGGCGATTCCTCCAGCACCAGGTTTATGCCGTGTTGCTGGGAGAGCCGTTTGCAGGTCAGGTTCATGTGGGCGACGACCTTGAGCCCGAACTTCAGCGCCTCCTGGGACTGGTGAAGCTCCATCCCGGTATGGTACTGCACCATCTCGTTGAGCCCGAGGAGCCCCGCGAGATAGGTCAGGCGCTCCAGCCTCAGGTACGGCTCGCCGTCTTTTGCGTCGCAGAGTACGGAGAGGGGGCCTCCGACCCCCTGTCCCAGCAGGCTGGCGATGAACTCCTTCTTCTGGATGTGGGCCTTGGCCACCAGCTCCATGGCCTTCTCCAGCTCGTGGAAGAGGACCTCTTCGGAGCCGTTGGCCTTGTAGGCTATGCGCGGCAGGTTGATGGTGATGTTCTGGAGGGCGGAAAAGCGCATCCTCTCCGGGCTCATCGCCTCCTCCAGGTCCTCCTCGTTGAGCTTCAGCTTGAGCCTGCAGCACTGGGAAACGGTTATCTCGTCGCCGCGGTCGAACACGAAATAGGTGATGCCCTGCCGCGAGGCGACCTCGCACGCCAGGTCCAGGAACTCGTCGTGTCCATCGGTGCGGAAGAAGTCGTCGTTGATGTGCAGCAGCGGCTTGGGGAACACGAAGGTCTTGCCCATGGCGTCCCCCTCGAGATAGACCTCGAACAGCGCCTTGAGGAAGGTCTGCGCCTCCTTCTCGTAGTCTTTGTACGTCTTGCCCGTGTAGACTCCACCCGGCCCGATGGCCGGGGCGTCCCGGAAGTGGCGCGGGATGCTCCAGTAGAGGTTGAAATCGGTGAACACCACCTGGCTCCCCCTGGCGCCGGCGAGCTGGTTGAACTCGTAGATCAGCATCTGCGCCAGCTGCCTGATACGGTCGAAGCCCAGCCCCACCAGGTAAGGAGCGAAGAACATGTTCACGGCCTCCCAGCCGATGGCCCCGGCGTAGTGCGACTGCAGGGTCGAGGCCATCTTGACCATGTGCCCGATGAGCACCTCGGGGTGCTTGGCCGGGCGCGAGGTGCTGGTGATGTTGGGAAGGGATATGCCGAACTTCTTGATATAGTCCAGGCTATGGCCGCCGCAATTATGGGAATAGATGCCGTTGGCTATGAGGGTGCCGCTCTCCGTGGTCACATCGTAGATATATACGTCCAGGACCTCAACGGGTTCGGCCATGATGACCCTGGCTCGACGCGCCGCCGGCGCTGCCGCCACGCCCGCCCCGTCGCGGCCGCGCCTCGTGCGGGAAACGGATGAGGCCTGCGCGGCCTCGGAGACCAGTTCCTGCAGCCTCCGGTGCGCCAGGAATACGTCCTCGGCGTTGAAGCGGAACTTGAACGACGTCGCGTTGGCCTCGATAAGGTGGGAGATATCTATCTCCTCCAGGCCCCTCGCCCTGCCCTCCTCGACGTCCAGCGTCTCCATTTCGTCACCCACCTGCACCATGGAGGCGGGCTTGGTGTCCTCCGAGGTTATCACGGGGTGGTCATGGGTCACCACGCAGTACCTGCGGTCGGAGGTGGCCAGGAAGACCATCCCCTTGCCCAGGCGGTCCTTTTTCACCACCCGCTTGACGTCGGTCCAGTTGCCCCCGCGATCGAGCATCTCCAGCCTCCCGGGATACTTGACCCGGACCGTGGGCTCCGGCCTGGTCTCTCCCGGCAGAAGATGGTATAGCTGCTCCATGGTGGTGGTGAAGACGAGGTGCGATCCCTTGACCCTCCAGTGCACCACGGTATCTCCGATGTAGGAATAAGGCCTGATGATGAAGCCGAGGTCGTGAAGGTGGATGTCCCCGACCATGTGTGCGCGCGCGATGTCGTCGGAGAAAACGTTGCGCAGGGCGAACTCCTTGAGGATGGCCTCGGCCAGGGTGAGGTTGATGGACTCCGGGTTATGGGTGGTGTTGGAGTTCTCCTTGTTGGCGCTGGTGATGATCTGCTCGACGTCGTACATGGGCAGGCCCACGTGCGAGTGTTTCTTATGCATGGTCCCCAGGCCGCGCTCCAGCAGCTCCAGGTCCACGAGCTCGCGGATGATGGAGGTGGTCACGGTGTTCATGTGACCCTGGACTATCCTCTCCTCCACGCGGTCGGCGATCTCCTGCGCCAGCTCCCGGCTGGCATCGGTCTCCAGCACCAGGGAGTTGACTATCTTGTCCTTGTCCCAGAGGTTTATCTCCTCCTTGGAAGACGTGCTTACCAGGAGGGCTATATCGGTGGCGTCCTCGGCCCTTTCCTTTCTTTTCAATACCCTTATATTGCTGGCAGCAGACACTTCTTACCCCCTCTCTCGCGCGAGACGTTCTACCCGTCCTCTTTTTTCTCGAGAAGCTGGCCCAGTTCGCTCTGGAATTCGCTGATATCCTTGAAATCCTTGTACACGGATGCGAACCTGAGGTAGGCGACCTCGTCGATCTCCTTGAGTTTCCTGAGCACCGCCATGCCGATCGCGCTGGCGTTGATCTCCTTCTTCCCCTCCTCCCTGAGCTCCGCCTCTATCTCCGAGGTCAGATCCTCGATCTGCTGGCTGGTCACCGGCCTCTTCTCGAAAGCCTTCCCCAGCCCGATCCGTATCTTCTCCCTCTTGTAAGGCTCGCGGTCTCCGTTGCGCTTGATGACCGTTACCGGGAACTGCTCGAACCTCTCGAAGGTTGTGAACCTTCTCCTGCAGCCCTTGCATTCCCTTCTTCGCCTTATTACCTGCCCGTTTTCGGCGCTTCGTGAGTCGATCACCTTGCTGTCCGGGTTTCCGCAATAGGGGCACTTCATCCTTTTCCCCTCCCCAAACAGTACACTCCCACATCTTGTGCTTTAAATGGAATATAAACCACTAAATGTTGCGTTGTCAAGGCTTTTCACGAAAATACTACCATTTTTTTACTATCTATTCACCTGATGTTTAAACTTCTCCCTTAAACCTATTCTCAACGGTGACTCGAAGGTTTATCCTTGAAGCGTTACTTCAGGAATCACAGGTAACCCTCCCACATCGGTATAGACATCTCGATCTGCACCCTGTCCCTATTTACGCTGGCGTTAAGCAATGTGGCGCCTAGTGGAAGGGCGTCGAAAACGATCGTCTTCACCTCCGCATAAGGGTTTGAACCTAATCCTGTACCAACGCTGGAAGCACCATATGGCTCCAGGGTAAGGCTGTGATCCCCCGATACCTTGACCTTGTATTGAGTCTTTTCTCCATCGATTTCCACGAATATCATGTCGTTTGCGATGAAAAGCGCGCCCTGGCGCAGGCCGCATGCCCGGCCGAGGCCCTCCGCGTCAATGCTTATGGCCGCCTTCTGGCGAGAGACATGCCTGATCTCGAGCTTTCCCTTGAGGAGGGAGGAGACGTTGAGCTCGACGTCGTAGAGGACCACGCTCCCAAGGTAGACCAGGTTCTCCACCGCCCCTTCGCCGGCCTGGTACTGCAGGTCCCCGCTCCAGCTCAGCCTGACCTCGCTCATGTGGTTTCGCGCCAGGCTCACCAGGAACGGAAAGGAGTTGATGCTGGACTCGAGGCTGGTGGGAAGGTCGTATTGCGACCGCAGCGCCCTCTCCATTCCATGCTGGCTGAGCAGCGTGACGCCGACCTCCGCCGCCAGGAGCAATGCCAGTAACAACACCAGAGAAAACAATATCTTGCGCAAAACGACCCTCCCATCCAGGCAGGGTATATTCTAAGCGCTGGTGACGACATTCCCGTGCGGGCAGCCAACATGCACAGGGTGTGCCTGCCGGACGTGGAGGTGCGGGATATATGCGGGGGGAAATGCCCGCGGGTTGTGTCCCCGGAGCCGTAAGCCGGGCCCCTGGAGGTTCAGCGGTTTCTCAGCGTCGCCCGAGGAGGAAGTCGCGGTAGAGGTATTCCTCCGATTCCTCCCTCAAGCGGCGCGTCATCAGCCTCTCGACTATCCCGGCGGGAGACACCTTCTCCTCTATCACGTCATGCACGCCCCGGGCAACGGGTGTCTCTACCCCCAGATCGCGTGCCAACCCGATCACGGCCCTGGTCGCGAAGACCCCCTCCACCACCATCCTGCCCTCGGCCAGGACGGCCGAGGGCGACCCACCCGCACCGAGCCTCTCGCCGAAACCCCGGTTTCGAGAATGGCGGCTGATGCACGTTACTATAAGGTCCCCCACCCCGGATAGTCCGGAGAAGGTGATGGGATTGGCGCCCAGGGCGCTGCCGAAGCGCGCCATCTCCGCCAGCCCCCGCGTTATCAGGCTCGCCTTGGTGTTGTCGCCGAGGCCGAGCCCGTCGAGGACGCCGGCCGCGATGGCGATTATGTTCTTGTATGCGCCCCCCACCTCCACCCCGACGACGTCGCCGTTGGTGTAAACGCGGAAATAGGGTGAGTTGAACGAGCCCTGCAGGCCGGAGGCTACCGCTGCGTCCCCGCAGGCGATCACCGTCGCGCTCGGGACCTTCCTCGCCACCTCCTCCGCGTGGTTGGGGCCCGATAACGCCGCCACGCCGCTCCTGGGGTCCCTTCCGAGTTCCTCCGCGATAGCCTGCGAAAGGCGGCACCCGCTGGCGTAATCGAAGCCCTTGGCCAGGTTGAGGACGGCCGCTTCGGCGGGGACATACGGGGAAGCGGCCGCGGCGACTTCCCGCGTCCAGCGCGACGGCACGGCGTTCACAACCACCTGAGCCCCGCGCAGGGACTCCTCGAGGTCGCCGCAGGCCATGACGCCACGGGCCAGTTCCACGTCGCTCAGGAACAGGGGGTTTCTCCTCGCGGCGTTTATGCCCTCGACCACCTCCGCCTCCCTGGCCCACATCCTCACCTCGTGTCCGAGCAGGGCCAGGTGGGAGGCCATGGCGGTGCCCCAGCTGCCGCAACCGATGACGGAGATCCTCATGCCTCGGCCTCCTCCTCCCGTGGCCTCCGCCTGCCTATCCTGGGTTCTTCGCCCCCGAGCAGGCGCCTGATGTTCTCGCGGTGTTTGTAGATGGCGAGGGCACAAGTGAGCGCGGCCACGACCATGTGCGGCCAGTATTCTCCGGCATCGCTCCAGAGCACGACGGCGGATGCGACGGGAAAGGCGACCGCGCCGCTCATGGAGGCCACGGACATTATGCGCGTGATCGCCACCACGACGGCGAACGTGCCCAGTGCGGCCACCGTCACCTGCCATGGATACGCCGCTATGATCACTCCTCCACTGGTCGCTATCCCCTTGCCCCCCTTGAATCCCAGGAATATGCTCCAGTTGTGTCCGACGATGGACGCCAGACCGGCCAGGAGCGAGAGGCTGGGCCCCAGGCCCAGAGCCCTCCCGACCGCTACCGCAGCCACCCCCTTCGCCATGTCGAGGAGCATCACGGCGATGAACGGCTTCACCCCGTAATTGCGCAGCACGTTCGTGGCGCCGATGTTGCCCGAACCGAGCCTGCGCAGGTCCTGCTTGAAGAGCAGCTTAGACACCACCAGCCCGAAGGGAACGGAGCCGATGACATAGCTGGCCAGGATCCACGCCACCGCTTTCAGGGCCAATTTACCTCCCCCTGTCGTATCCGCCCGGACGCATGCCTCGTTGAATATAACACATCCGCGCGGGCGGAGTTTCCGTCCTTCCGGGAGCGGCCGCCTTCAGCGCCGCCTCCTCTCCATAGCGCGGCGGGAGCGAAGGACGATGCGTATGGGGGTGCCCTCGAAGGCGAAGGATTCGCGTATCTTGCGCTCCAGGAACCTCTCGTAGGCCGGATCGGCGAGGTCGGGGCGGTTGACGAAGAAAACGAACTGCGGTGGAGCCGTCCTCGCCTGGGTGAGGTAATACATCTGCAGTCTCCTCCCCCGGCGGCTGGGCGGGGGCGTCTGCGAGAGCACCCGGCGCAGCAGCTCGTTGAGGTGGGCGGTCTGTACCCTGGACTCCCAGGCCGCCTTTACGCGGTCCACCGCCGGCAGCAGGCGCGACACGCCCGAGCCGGTCAGCCCGCTCACGCGCAGGAACGGGGCGTACGAGACGAAGTGAAGCTTCTCCCGCGCGTCCTCGAAAACGACCTGCGCGTTACCCGCCGCCTTGACCAGGTCCCACTTGTTCAGGACCACCACGCAGGCGCGGCCGTCATCCTTGACGCGCGCCGCTATCCTCTGGTCCTGCTCGGTGACGCCCATGGAGGCATCTATCACCAGCAGCACCACCTGGGCCCGGTCGATGGCCTTCCACACCCGCACCTGGCTGTAGAACTCCACGCCCTCCTTTATCTTGGTGCGCTTGCGCCATCCGGCGGTGTCGATGAAACGGTAGGCGGTCTCCCCCACCTCCATAACCGTATCTACGGCGTCGCGCGTGGTCCCGGGCATGTCGCTGATGATGGAACGCTCCTCGCGCAGCAGGCGGTTGAAGAGAGTGGACTTGCCCACGTTGGGCCTGCCCACGATGGCCACGACGGTCTCCGGCCCCTCCTCCTCTTCCTCCACGGACGGCTGCCCAGGCAGCATTTCCACCATCAAGTCCAGCAGGTCCCCGATGTTGCGCCCGTGCATGGCGGACACCGGCCACGGCTCCCCCATGCCCAGGGAATACCATTCCACCGCCTCGTCCTCCTGGCGCTGGTTATCGACCTTGTTCGCTACCAGTATGGTCGGCTTGCCGCTGCGCCGCATCGCCTGGGCGATCTCCTCGTCGGCGGCCGTTATCCCCTCCGCGGCATCGACCATCACGAGCACGACGTCGGCTTCCTCCACCGCCAGCATGGCCTGCCTGCCGATGGCCCTGGTCAGTCTCTCTTCGGAGACCGGGTCCATGCCGCCGGTGTCCACGATGCGGAAATCCCTCCCCCTCCAGTTGGCGGTGAAGTAGTTGCGGTCCCGCGTCACCCCGGGATCCTTCTCGACGATGGCATCGCCCCTGGCCACGATGCGGTTTACCATGGTGGACTTGCCCACGTTGGGCCTTCCCACCACGGCCACCAGGGGCAGGTTCGCGCCCATCAGCCCGTTTCCTCCTCGCCGCGCAGCGCACGAACGAGGGCGTGACCCTCGACGTCGGTGGCGATCAGGCGGTACCCCGTATCCCGTTCGATGCGCGATGTCGTGACGTCGTCCAGGAAGCGCCCCTCCCTCAGCATGGTGGCAGGGATGAGGAGTTCCAACGAGGTGGGGGCTTCGTCCATCAGGGAAGCGGCGATGTCCCCTCCCCCCAGCAGCGCCGTTACCGTCACCCCCGGCCCGAAGAGACGGTTGCGCGCGGTGATCACCTCCACGCCCTCGATACCCGCCGCACCCAGTGCAGCCCCGATCACTTCCGCCCCCGCCTGCCCGGTGACGATGCCGCGCCGCGTTGCGGCGAGGGGAGTCGCCGAGGCCGCTGCCTCCCTTACCTCGTCCAGGAATTTTCTCGCCATCCCCACCCCGTTCTCCAGCTGGGGATAATCATCGTATTCCTCCGCGGGCGGGAATTCCCGCCCAGCCAAACAATAGAACTCATCCGCCGCGAAGAAGGTCCTCCTGCCGTTCCTTTCCATGGCGAGCGCCTGGTACTCTACGACCGTCTCGATGACGTTGCGGGCGGACGCGCTGTCGTGCGGTGTGAGGCTGTGCCGCATGGCGTGCGACGGCAGCGTCAGCCCGACCGGAACCACGCCAAGCGAAGCCGCGGTGTAGGTCTCGAGTACGTCGCGGAAGGTGCGGCGGAGCTCGCCGCCGTCGTTGATCCCCGGACACACCACGACCTGCAGGTGGATCTCTAGCCCCTCCTGGAGCAGTGACTTCAGCACCGAAAGGCCGCGCCCCGCTTCCCCACCCATCATGCGCCGCCGCAGGACGATGTCCGTCGAATGCAGGGAGACGTACAGCGGCGATATGCGCAGCCGCCTGATCCTGTCCAGGTCGTCACGGGAGATGTTGTTGAGGGTTATGAAATTGCCGTAATAGAAGGAGAGGCGGTAATCGTCGTCCTTCACGTACAGGCTCGGCCTCAGTCCCCGCGGCAACTGGTCCACGAAGCAGAAGATGCAGTGATTGCGGCACGTTCTCACGCCGTCGAACACGGGGTCGTCGAAGACGAGTCCCAGGGGAACGCCGGCATCCTTCCTTATCTTCCGCGTCATCCTCTTCCCTTCCCTGGCCAGGCGCAGGGAGACGCTGCTCTCTTCGGAAGCCTGCATGTAGTCGATGATGTCCATGGGAACTTTGCCGTTTATCTCCAGCAAGAGATCGCCCGGCTGCGCCTTCCCCGCGCAGGGGGACCCCTGTCTGACCTTCACCACCTCGGGGGGTTTCCAGTTCCCGGGCAACGGGCTCGTGTGCCGCAGTAGCGGGGTCACCGCGCCTCCCGAGCCGCCCGCTCTTTCACCAGCGAGGAAAGCCTTCCCACTACCTGCGATACGTTTTCACCCGTGGTGTCTATGAGCAGAGCATCGGGGGCGCGCTTGAGGGGGTTGTATTGGCGGGTGGTATCGAGATAATCCCTCCGCACCATCTCCTGCTGGATGGTGTGGAGCGAGACATCGTGCCCGTCCTTCGCCATCTCCCGGTGGCGGCGCCGCGCCCGTTCCTTTACCGAGGCGGTGATGAAGAACTTCACATCCGCGCGTGGGAACACCACCGTCCCCACGTCCCTCCCCTCCACCACGACTCCCCCACCCGCCGCCATGCGGCGTTGTTTGTTCACCATCTCGCTGCGCACGAGGGGGTGTGAAGATACCTGGGAGACGTGAGCGGATACCTCCCGGGAACGTATGGCGGAGGTAATGTCCTCGCCGTCCATGAACACCCGGTAAGGGGGCCTTCTGCGCGACACGTGCTCCATGCCCACTTCCATGTCCGCTGCCACGGAGGCCAGCCTCTCCTCGTCGTCCAGGTCGATATGTTCGCGCAGTGCGCGCAGGGTGAGGGCGCGGTACATGGCCCCCGTGTCCAGGTAACGGAGGCCGAGGCGCCTCGCGAGCCTCTGCGCGACGGTGCTCTTGCCGGCCCCCGCCGGTCCGTCTATGGCGATGATCATTCCCGCTCCGTCAAATCCTTTTACTGCTGCCATGCCCCCATCATAGAGCGTAACCTCCCCGCTTTAAAGCCCTACCGCGTGCCGCGCGCTCGCTCCCGCCCCGGCGGAGCTCGTTTGTGCCGGCAGTGATATAATCTCTATATCCACGTCCATTCGGGAGGTGTCCGAGATGAAGGTATTGCGAGGCAGAAACGTCCTGATCACCGGAGGCGCGCTGGGGATGGGGAAGTCCCTGGCCAGGCTGCTCCTCCAGGAGGGCTGCCGGGTGGCCCTGGTGGACATCCGCGAGGGCGACCTGGACGCAGCCTTGCGCGAGCTCTCACCCATCGGGGAGGTATACGCCTTCGTCTGCGACATATCCGACCGCGAAAAGGTCTACGGGCTCGCGCAGAGGGTGCGGGACGAGTTCGGGGACATCGATATCCTCGTCAACAACGCCGGGGTGGTCAAGTCCGATCCTTTCCTCGAGAAACCCGACGAGGTCATAGAGCGCACGGTGGCGGTCAACCTCCTGGCCCACTTCTGGACCATGAAGGCCTTCCTCCCCGCCATGGTGGCGAAGAAGGAGGGGCACGTGGTCAACATGGCCTCCGCCGGCGGGCTGCTGGGCGTGCCTTATATCAGCGACTATTGCGCCACCAAGTTCGCCGTGATCGGCCTCACCGAATCGCTGCGCCAGGAGTTCAAACTGAGGGGCCTGCGCAGGGTCCGTTTCACCTATGTCTGCCCAAACACGGTTGGGACGGGCATGTTCGCCGGAGCCAGGCCGGTAAAGGGGACGAAGCTCCTCGATGCGGACGAGGTCACGCGCAGTATAGTCCAGGGCATCAAGAGGAACCGCTCCTTCATAGGGGTCCCCTTCTCGGTATATCTCGTGCCCCTCACCAAGGCCCTGACTCCCATACCGGTGCTCGACCTCTTCAACCGCGTCATGGGCATCGCCACCTCGTCTGAGACCACGACGGGAAGACCGGAATAACCCTCTCCCGCACGTAGTGTGAGGTGGTACATGGAGTTTTATTATGACGATGAAAGGCGCCCCTTTACCGATTAGCTCCCCGACACGAGGTGGCGCAGGGTCTGCCCGAAGCCGGGGAAGGAGATGTTCACGCATTCCCAGCCTGAGATCACCGTGTCTCCCTCGGCGCAGAGAGCGGCGACCGCCAGGGCCATGGCGATGCGGTGATCTCCGTGTGAGTCCACCACGGCTCCCCTCAGCTCCGCGGGTCCGCTCACCGCGAAGCCGTCGGGCAGCTCCTTTATCTCCGCCCCCATCTTGCGCAGCTCGCCGCATATGGCGGCGATGCGGTCGCTTTCCTTCACCCGCAGCTCCCCCGCGCCCCTGACCACCGTCACTCCGCGCGCCGCGCACCCCAGCACCGCCAGCAGGGGCACTTCGTCTATCATCGCCGGGACGCGGTCGCTCTCGACCTCCACGCCGACCAGGCTGGCGCTCCTCACCTCGAGGTCCCCCCGTGGTTCGTTGCAGGTCTCGCGGTAGTCGGACTCCATGACCAGCGCGCCCATGGTGTTGAGCGCAGAGAGGAATCCCGCCCGCGTGGGGTTGAGGCCCACTCCTTTCAGCCTGAGGTGTGAACCGGGCACGAGGGCCGCCGCGGCCATGAGAAAGGCGGCGCTGGAGATGTCGCCGGGGATGTCGATCTTGCAGCCCGCGAGGGCGGAGGGCCTGATGCTCATGGTATCCTCCCCCTCGAATTCCAGGTCGGCGCCCATGAGCAACAGCATCCTCTCGGTGTGGTCGCGTGACGACCTGCCCCCCACGATGCGCGTCTCACCCCGGGCCTGCAGGCCCGCCAGCAGCAGGGCCGATTTCACCTGTGCGCTGTCCACCTCCATGCGGTGCTCGATACCCTCGAGCCTGCCTCCGCGGACGGTCAACGGTGGCCTGGTGTCGTCATCCATGCCGCTTATGTCCGCGCCCATCGCGCGCAGTGGCGAGACGATGCGTCCCATGGGCCGCCGCCGCAGGGAAGCGTCTCCGTCGATGACGCAGGCAAGGGGGCGGCCCGCAAGGGCGCCGCAAAGCAGGCGCATGGTGGTGGCGGAGTTGCCCGCGTCGAGTATCCCCGCCGGCTCGCTCCAGCCATCGGGCCCCCTGCCCTCTATGGCGAGCTCGCACCCATCCAACTCGACCTCCACGCCCAGGGACCTCAGGCAGGACAGGGTGGAGAGGCAGTCGTCCGAGAGCAGAAAGGGCGCGGCGGCGGTCCTGCCCTTCGCCATGGCCCCGAGGATGGCGGAGCGGTGGGAGATGGACTTGTCCGGTGGCACGCACGCCTCTCCATTGAGTCCTCTCCCCGCCTTGCCGAGCCTGATGTCCATGCCCTTCTCTCCTTCTTCTCCCGCCCTGCGCTCGCCTCGGCGCATATCCGACCTCCCGGAGGCGCCGCCTACTCACCCCCGAGCGTCTTGCCGAGGTTGGCGCGGTAACCCCTTCCCCGCAGGGCCTCCGCCGAGCGCAGCGCCGCTTCCTCCCCGCAGATGGTAAGGCGCAGGAGGCCTTGCCCGCTCTCCAGCGGGTGCATCAGCTCTATGTCCTCTATGTTTATGCCCATCTCCCCCACGGTCAGGGTTACGTCGCTGATGACGCCGGGACGGTCGTCCACCGCCAGGATCACGCTGTAGAATCCCGCGAGCGATTCGCCGAGCACCGGCGCGATGCTCTGCCTTCCCGTGCTGGCGTTCCGCATCCAGCGCACCAGCTCCTCCTCCTCGCCCCCGGCGAGCAGGTCCGATATGCGCAGCATGGAGTCCACGCATTCCGACAGCGACTCCCGCACGGCGTCGCGGTTCTCCATCAGAATGTCCAGCCAGAGCCCTGCGTCCGATGCCGCGATGCGCGTCATGTCCCTGAAGCCTCCCGCGGCCAGGCGCAGCAGCGGGTACTCCTCGGCGCGCTGCAGGGCCACGTTCATGAGCGACATGGCCATGACGTGCGGGAGGTGGCTGATTACCGAGGCGGCGCGGTCGTGCTGGCGAGGCTCCATGGCGATGACGCGCGCGCCCAGGGAGGCCAGCAGGGCGTGCAGCCTGGAATATGCCTCCGCGTCGCAGTCCTCGCTGGGGGTGAGCACGTAGTACGCGTCGCGGAAGAGCTGCGGGTCGGCGAAACCCACCCCCCTCTGCTCCGATCCCGCCAGCGGATGGCCACCGATGAAATGGCATGCGGGCGGCAGGATGTCACGCGCCGTCTCCATCACGCGTTCCTTCACGGAACCGACGTCGCTCACGGTCGCGCCGGGGCGCAGGGCGGGCGCGGCCCGGACCAGCGCGTCCGGTATGGAGCGCACCGGCACGGCAACGAAAACGAGGTCGCACGCGGCCGCCAGCTCGGCCTCGCCCTCCGCCGCCTCCTCTATCGCCCCCCTCTCCAGGGCCCGGGCGAGCATGGCCGCGTCGGCATCGTAGCCGATCACTTTTCCCGCCGCTCCCTCGCCGCGCAGCGCCAGCCCCAGGGAGCCTCCGATCAGGCCCGTGCCCAGGATGCCCACGCGCTCGTATTGGGGCTGTTGCACAGCCATCACCGCCTCGCCTTCTCCGTCTCCTTACTCTCTTCCCAGGAACGCCGCCAGCTCCGCCAGCTCGTCCATCATCGCCCGGAAGCCGCTCACGGTCAATGACTGCGGGCCGTCGCACAGTGCCTCGCGGGGGTTGGGGTGGATCTCCACCATCACCCCGTCCGCCCCGGCCGCCAGGGCGGCCTTGCACAGCGGGGCCACCAGTTCGCGCACCCCCGTGGCATGGCTGGGATCGACGATGACGGGGAGGTGCGACGCGTTCTTCACCGCCGGCACCGCTGATATGTCGAGGGTATTGCGGGTGCCCGTCTCGAAGGTGCGTATCCCCCTCTCGCAGAGTATGACGTTCTTGTTCCCCTCCTTGAGGATGTACTCCGCCGCCATCATCCATTCCTCCACCGTCGAGCTCATGCCGCGCTTGAGGAGGACGGGCTTCTCCTGGTAACCCAGGTCCCTGAGCATGAGGAAGTTCTGCATGTTGCGCGCCCCCACCTGCAGCACGTCCGCGTAGCGCGCCACCACCTCTATGTCCCGCACGTCCAGCACCTCGGTGACGACGGGCAGCCCCGTCTCATCGCGAGCCCTGGCCAGCATGGCGAGTCCTTCCTCGCCCAGCCCCTGAAAGCTGTAGGGGGAGGTGCGCGGCTTGTAAGCGCCGCCGCGGAACAGCGCGGCGCCGGCCTCCCTGGCCGCATGCGCCGCCTCCACCACCTGCTCCTCGTTCTCCACCGAGCAGGGACCGGCGATGACGGTGAAGCCCCCGCCCCCTATGCGTGCATCCCCCACCGTGATGACCGTGGGCTCGTCCTTGAACTCACGGCTCACCAGCTTGTAGGGCTTCATTATGGGCACGACCTTCTCCACGGCGGGATAGGCCTCCAGGGGCATCTGCATGACCCTCTCGCGGTCCCCGATGACGCCTATCACGGTGCGGAATTCTCCGCGTGACACGTGGGCCTCGGCGCCCACCTCGTGCAGCCGGGCCACGAGCTCGCCTACGTCCCTGTCGGTCGTACCCTCGCGCAATACGATCACCATCTCGACCACTTCCTTCCTGGTATATAACGGTTACGCCCGGGGCCCGCGCCTCCTCCCTGGGACCACCGTCATGCCCTCAATAATCCAAAGAGTTCGAGCACCTGGCTCGAACTCCCCTTACGCTCTATGTGGTTGTGAGGCGCTGCCGGCTTTATTCGGGGAGATCCGTCCTCAGCTGGCGCGCCCCCTCAAGATAGGGATGGCGCATTTCATGCGGGTGTTTTCGCGTATAGAAATGCATGAGGACGCGGAGGCACATCGGCGTCGAATCCTCGATGGACAGCTCTCGCGCGCACAGCAGCGGCACGTGGGTCAGGCCGATGTGCCGCGCCGCCGCCGCCGGGAACTCGGCGGTCAGGTCCTCGGTGGCGGTGAATATGATATCCATGATGTCCTCCGGCCGGATCTCGTTGCGCTTTATCATCTCCCGCAGGAGCTCCGCCGCTTTCTCCGTTATCTCCTCTTTGGTGTTCTCCCTGCAGAGGATAGCTCCCCGCAATGCTCTCACCTGCATAACCTGCCTCCTAATGATCAGGACAACAGTTTACCATAACCGCCCCATGACGTCTGCTTTGCATCTCGCTGACCTTCAGGGGCCGCCCCCGCCGAGATCGCGGAGCTTGCGCACCTCCCCCTCCCCGAGGGGACGGTAGCTCCCCTCCTCCACCCCCTTGAGGTCGAGCGGCCCGAAACGGGTGCGGACAAGGTCGACGACTTCCAGCCCCACTGCTGCGCACATGCGCCGAACCTGCCGTTTCCTGCCCTCGTGGATGGTCATCTCCAGGAGGCATCCCTCGGCGTCCTGCCCGAGCACCTTCACCTTCGCCTCCGCGGTCGTACCCTCCTCCAGGGGTATGCCCCCGCGCAGCCGGGACAGGCCACGAGCCGAGAGCCGGCCCCTGGCCCGCACCACGTAGGTCTTCTCGACGCCGTGGCTGGGGTGCATGAGCATGTGGGAGAGATAGCCGTCATTGGTGATGAGCAGGAGGCCGCGGGTGTCGCGGTCAAGGCGCCCCACCGGGAAGAGCCTTCCTTCCTCGTGGATGAGGTCCATCACCGTGGCGCGGCCCCGGGTATCCTTTACGGTGGTTATGTATCCCGCGGGCTTGTTGAGGAGGTAATACCTCTTCGTGACCTCCAGTTCGACGGGTACGCCGTCGACACACACGCGGTCCCGCGAGACGTCCACCCTGTCCCCCAGCGCAGCCGTCCGGCCGTTCACGCTTACGCGGCCGGACTCTATCATCGCCTCGCAGCGGCGCCGCGAACCCAGGCCCGCGGCGGCCAGCGCCTTCTGCAGCCGCTCCCCTTCAGGCATACGCCTCCCGCCCCGGCGCCGTCAACCCTCCGACCCCCCGGGAGCGCCGTACTCCCCGGCGGGATCCCACGTCCCGGCGGCGTCTGCGGCGTCATCGCCCGCGGGGACGCTTTCATGCCCATGCCGGCCGTCTTCCGCGAGAGAATCCGCCGTCGCGCCATCCGCATGCGGCGCACTACCCGCGCCGGGCGCAGCCAGGTTCCGCGTGAGATCATCCGCATCCCCCCCGCCGGCCCCGCTTCCGGCTTCCACCTGCCCGGAAAGTGACATAGCGATGCGCTGGACCGTCTCGCGGTCCGGCTCGAAATCCTCCAGCGGAGAAAGGTCGTCAAGGCTGTTCAAGCCGAAGCGCTCCAGGAACTTGTCGGTGGTGACGTAGAGGGCGGGGCCTCCGGGGGCCCTCTCCTTCCCGGCCTCGGCGACCAGGCCCTGCTCCTCCAGTACCTTGACCATGTTCTCCGACTGCACTCCCCGCAAGTTCGCGACCTGGCCGCGCGTTATCGGCTGCAGGTAGGCCACTATGGCCAGGGTCTCCACCGCGGCCCGCGTGAGCCTGGCCCGCCGCGAGGCCAGCAGCAGCTTCTCGATGTGCGGGGCATAGGCAGGGTGGGTGTGCATGCGCCAGCCGCCGCCCACCTCCCGCAGCTGCATGCCCCGGTTATACGCCAGGTATTCCTCGCGCAGCTCCTGCAGCGCGGAGAGCGCCTTGCCCTCGTCGCACGACAGCGCCTCCGCAAGCTGCCGCGGCGTCAGGGGGTCGTCGGCCACGAAGAGCATGGCCTCCAGCGCCCCTTTTATGTCCTCCATCCCCTGGATGTCGTCCTGGCCCGCCTCCGTCCTCCACAGCTTTCCTCCGATGGGCTTAATCTCCATGCTTCTCATCTCCCATGGCGTAGACCCTGATGTCCCCGAACCGCGCGGCCTGGCTTATGTCGATCTCCTCGCGCTTGTACAGCTCCAGCAGGGCGAGGAATACGGCTATGAGCTCGACCTTGAGCGCGCAATCGGCGGTGAGTTCCCGGTACGAGGTGCTGCCCTTCTCGGCCAGCGTCCTGCGCACGCGGTCCATGAAATCGTCCATATTTATCTTGATCGGCGCTATGTAGGAGACGTCCAGCTCCGCCTCCGCCTCTATCAGCTCGCGCGCCGCCTGCGCCAGCCTCTGCAGGGTAAGCCCGCTCAGCACGTCGGGCACGATATGGCTGAAGGGCTCCTCAAGGTCGACCTCGCGGTAATAGTATCTCTCCTCGCGCTCCAGCCGCTTCCCCAGCTCTGCCGCTGCATCGCGGAATTTCTGGTATTCCACCAGCCTCCACAGCAGCTCCTCCCGCAGCTCCGTGGGGGCGATCTCCTCCGCCTCTTTCTCGGGCTCCGGCAGGAGGTAATCCGACTTCAGTTTCAGCAGCGTGGCCGCGATGAGCAGGAACTCCGTCGCCACCTCCAGGTCGAGGTCGCGCATGCTCTCCATGTAGGCGATATATTCGTCCGTGATCTCCGTGATGGAGATATCGTAGATGTCGATCTCCCTGCGGCCGATGAGATGGAGCAGGAGATCGAACGGCCCCTCGAAGACCTCCAGTTTCACCTGGTAAGGCACGTCTCTCCCCTCAATCTATCCCCATGCGCTTCCGCACCTCGTCCAGCACGCTCCTCGCCAGCGGCTTCACCCTGGCGAGGCCGCTCTCCATCACTTCCCAGACATAGCCGGGCCGGGACTCCAACTCCCCGCGCCTCTCCTGGAAGGGAAGGAGCGCCTCCACTACCCTGTCAGCCAGTATGCCCTTGCACTCCACGCAGCCCCATCCCGCGCTGCGGCACCTCTCCGCTATCTCCTCCAGGCGGTCGGCGGTCTGCACCTTGTGCAGCTGGAAAGCGCTGCATTTCTCCGGATCTCCTGGATCCATGCGGGTGCGGCGGGCGGGGTCGGTGATCATGGACAGCACCTTTTTCCTTATCTCGTCAGGTGGATCGGTGAGGGATATATAGTTGCCGTAGCTCTTGCTCATCTTGCGCCCGTCGGTGCCCGGGATGCGCGGGCTGCGAGAGAGCAGCGATTGAGGTTCCTTGAAGGTCTCGCCGTAGAGAAAGTTGAATCGCCGCGTGATCTCGCGCGTGAGCTCGAGGTGCGGCAACTGGTCCTCCCCCACCGGCACCCCGTCGGCGCGCACTACCAGGATGTCCGCGGCCTGCAGCACCGGGTATCCCAGGAAGCCGTGGGTGGAGATGTCCTTCCCTTTGAGCTGTTCCAGCTGCTCCTTGAAGGAGGGCACGCGCTCGAGCCATCCCAGCGGGGTGATCATGGACAGGTAGAGCTGGAACTCCGCGACCTCCGGCAGGTCTGACTGGCGGTAGACTGCGGCCTTGTCGGGGTCTATCCCGGCTGCCAGCCAGTCCAGCACCATGTCCTCCGTATATTCGCGCATGTGCGAAGGGTCCTGGTAATCGGTGGTCAGGGCATGCCAGTCCGCGATGAAGAAGTAACACTCCGCCTCCTCCTGGAGCACGATCATCTGCTTGAGATTGCCGTGCAGGTGCCCCAGGTGCAGTTTCCCCGTAGGCCGGTAGCCGGTAAGTATCCTTCGCGCCAATGTCTCTCCTCTCCTCCGCTGCGCCCGCCCGCCGGGCGTCGCCCATGTCGCTCATGTCATTATTCTATAATCCCGCGCAATATGCCTCTTGCCCGCGTCTCCGCGCGTCCCTCACAGGCGGTCGTCGGCCTCCCTCAATCTTCTCGCGCTCGCGTCGCGTGGCTCGTCCTGGTGCGATCCCACCAGTGCCACCAGCATGTCATCACTGCCCAACGCCTCCAGCAGCCTCCCCGCGATCTCGGCGTGATGGAGCTGAACGAACAGCCCCCTCCTCCAGCCGCGGGGAAGGCTCGCCATGCGCTCCATGACGCCGCTTCCCTCCGCATCCGCCTCGACGCGCCGCTCCAGCTTCCCCAGCAGGGAAGGCGAGGTGATCTCCAGGGCGGTGTAAAGCCAGCGCGCGTACAGCCCCAGCTCGCTGCGGAGCTTGCCGGTATCGTGCAGGAGGGCTGCCCTGCGCAGCAGGGGGTCTTCCTCGACCCTCGCGGCCACGGCCAGGGAATGCGCGAGGTCGTAACGCGCCATGGCCAGGAACAGGCCCGCCTCCCCGGGGGAGAGCCCCGCCGCGGCGCGCCGCGCCCGCCCCCGCAGCCCGGGATCGAGGGAGGCCAGGGTCACGAATGCCTTGCCGGGGAGGTTGCGCCAGGTGTTCATCGACGACCGCTCCACCCAGATCTTCTTACCACGGGGCATGCTCTTTTCAGAATATGGGGCTCAAGCCGAAGAGGCGCATGATCAGGTTTGCCAGCCCTCCCACGATACTGCTCAGGACGAATCCGAAGAACATCACCAGCACGATCACGATGACGAATCCATAAGGCTCCATGGAGGCATACACGCGCTTGACCTCCCCGCGCAGGAAATACCCCACTATGCGCGAGCCGTCCAGTGGAGGTATGGGGATGAGGTTGAAGACGCACAGGAGGATATTGATATATGCGATGAAGACGCAGGTAAGGATGATGCGGTCGAGGGTCGCCCCCCCGTCTATGAGTACGAGTATCCTTATCAGCCCGATGAAGATCATGCCCAGCACGAGGTTGGAAAGCGGGCCCGCCAGCGAAACCCATATTATTCCGCGGGGCTTGCGGAAGAGAAAGGGATTGATGGGCACCGGCTTGGCGTAACCGATGATGAAGGTGCCATAGCCCATGATGCTCATGAGCAGCAGCAAGCCGGGGAGGATGAGGGTCCCGAAGGGGTCGATGTGCGCCAGCGGATCCAGCGTAAGCCTCCCCGCGCGTTTGGCGGTGGTGTCGCCCATGCGGTAGGCGACGTAGCCGTGCATGTACTCGTGGACGATGACCCCGATGATCAGGCCCACCAGCATGTATAAGGCTCTTTCCCAGTCGCTCATCCCCGCGTCAACCTTTCTTCGCCTTCTTGACCAGGCGGCGCGCCATTTCCAGTTCCTCCTCCCGGCTCTCGACCTCCCCGTCCAGCCTGGCGTCCCTCACCGCTCCCAGGATTTCAGCGTAGATCCGGGACGGCGCCAGGCCGAGGCCCGCGAGGTCGTTGCCGTCTATCTCCGTCTCCATGTATTTCCATTTATTAACATATAGCTCGACGACATCCCGTATGCCGGGGCCTCCGAGCACATAGAGATATGCTAAGGCTTCGCCGGCGAGGGGGTCAAGGAAACCCGCTATGCGGCTGGGGGGCGGCATTTCCGTGCTCAACGCCCTGATCGTCTCGGGCACCCGTCCCAGGCACTGCAGGATGGCCTGGGTGTCCTCGCGCTTGAAGCGCATGAGGTGGCACCATTTCTCGGCCTCGCGCCCCGGCAGTTCCTCGAGCATCGCCACCAGGGGCGGTACCCATCTCTTCATTCCTTCGCCCGCGAGCTCCGCGGCCTTCTCGCCGTGCCTCTCCAGCATGCGGTAGCGCCCGCGCATGGCCTGGCTGACGCATAGCTCGTGGTGCAGGGTGCGCAGCGCTCCCAGGTCCTGCAGGCGCTCCACCGCCCTCAGGGGCAGCGGCTGCGGCTCGGAGAAGATGTCGATGAGTTCGTCCCTCACCCTGGCGTTGGTCAACTTGCCAACGATCTCCATCTCCACCGCCCGCCTCGCCAGCATCTCGGTCTGGGTCTCGAGCTGGAAGCCGTAGCGCTGCTCGAAGCGCACCGCGCGGAAGATGCGCGTGGGGTCCTCGACGAAGCTGAGGTTGTGCAGTATGCGCACCTGTCTCCTTTGCAGGTCGCGCAGGCCGCCGAAGAAGTCGAGCAGCTCGCCGAAGCGCTCTCCACTCAGGGCGATGGCCATGGCGTTGATGGTGAAGTCCCGGCGGTAGAGGTCCTGCTTCACCGAGGATATCTCCACCGTCGGCAAGGCCGCCGGGTATTCGTAGAACTCCGTGCGGGCGGTAGCCACGTCTATCCTGCGCCCGTTGGGGAGGATGATCACCGCCGTCCCGAACTTGCGGTGGCTCCTCACCCTGGCCTTCAGCTCGCGTGCCAGCAGGCGCGCGAACTCTATACCCTCTCCCTCCACCACGAGGTCCAGGTCGAGGTTGGGGAATCCGAGCAGCAGGTCCCGCACCACCCCTCCCACCAGGAAGACGTTGTACCCTCCCGCCTCCGCGGTGCGGGATATGTTGCGCAGCAGCGCCTGCATCTCCCCCGGCAGGGCCCTCTGCATGAGTTCGATGATCTCCGCGCGCTTGTATCCGGGGACCCTCCCGGGCGGCGCGAAGCCGCGCAGATAATCCGCGCCGTGCAGGGCACGGATGACGTCCTTGCGGGTAACGATGCCGATCACCCTCCCGTCCCTCACCACCGGCACGCGACCGATGGCGTTCCCTGTCATCAGGGCCTGAATCTCCTGCAGCGGCGCTTTCTCGTCCACGGATATGAGGTTGCGGGACATGAAGCCCTTGACCGGGGCGTGGCCGAGGCCGTGGTGTCCGGCCTTGTCCAGGTCCTTGCGGGAGATGATCCCGGTCAGCGTCCCCGACTCGTCCACCACGGGGAAGGCGGTATGCCCGGTGCGTTCCATGCGCCGCGAGGCCTCGATGATGGGGGTTTCCTCCGTGAGCGTCTTCACCGGACCGCTCATGATCTGGCCGGCGGTCACCAGAGGGCGCACCTTCTCCTCCAGCAGCTCGATCACCCTGGACCTGGCGCGCTCCAGGGTGAATCCCTTCATGACGGCCGACCCGGCCTTGGCGTGCCCGCCTCCCCCCATGGCGTAAAGGATCTCGTCCACGTTCACCTGGTCGAGGCGGGAGAGGCCCACCACCACCACCCGCCCGTGCATCTCGGACAGGGTGAAGAGCACGTCGAGGTTCTCCAGTTCCGCCAGCTTGCCGGCGATGAGGGAAGCTCCCTCCACGTACTCTTCCATGCCGGCCGTGGCCACCGCCACCAGCACCCCCTTCACGCGGATGAACTCCAGGCCGGTCAGGAGCCTTTTCATCAGTTCGTGCTGTAGAGATGTCAACGGGGGGCTGAGAAAATGCATGATCACGCCCAGGTTGGCTCCCTGCCGCATGAGATAGGAGAGGGTCTCCGCGTCTTCGTGGGTGGTGCCGGCAAAGGTCAGCGAGCCCGTGTCTTCGTGGATCCCCAGGGCGAAAAGGGTCGCCTCGAAGGGGGTGACGGCTATGCCCTTGCGGCGGATGATCTTCAACAGCACGGTGGTGGTGGCGCCAAGCTGCTCACTGTGGTCCTTGACGCCGACCATGTCCTGGGGGGACGGCGGGTGATGGTCGTAGACGAAGACCTCGATCCCGGGGCGGCCCACCAGATCGCGGAACTCGCCCAGGCGCTCGGCGATGCGGTTATCCACGACGATGAGGCGGGTGACGGCCTCTACGTCCAGCGCCCGCGGCTCCATGAACTCGAGGACGTCGCCGTGTAGGGCGATGAACTCGCGCACGTTGCGGTTCACCGCTCCCGCGAAGACCATCACCGCTTCCGGATAGAGCTTTTTCGCCGCGGCCATGGAGGCCAGGGCGTCAAAATCAACGTTCACGTGCCCCAGGATCACGTCCACAGGTACCGGCCCCTGACTTCCACGCTTCAGCCTACCTGCAGGCCGATATCTTCCAGGGCCGCCTCCATGGTCTCCACGTACATACGCCCGTCCTCCGGCCGGATCCTGTCTTCCCCGTCGCGCGAAACCGAGACGAGATGGTCCGCGGCCCTCCTCAACCCCTCTGCGTCGCCGAAAACATCGTAGAGCAGGTCGACTCTCTGCAGCAGCTCGCCTCCCCCGAGTCCCGCCAGCCCCATCGCCTCCTCGAACACCTGCAGGGCCTCGAAGGCGGCGGCTCCGGAGTCGCCGTCCTCTACCATCCGCCGCACCGTTCCCCACAGGAGATTGAAGCGCAGCCTCACCTCGGGGTTCGCGGCATTGAGGAGATGCAGGTCCATCAGGTCGCGCGCGAACCGCGTCGCCATGGTCGCAAAGCGGTCCGCCAGCTCGATCTCTTTTTCCATGTCCTCCTCTACGTACGATTCGCTATCATGGGATAGCGCCTGGCTCCTGCGCAGGTCCTCCAGGTCCTGCTCCAGCCGGCGTATGAGCTCGAAGGGCTCCTCTCTCCACACCCCCGCTCCCCAGCTGGCCAGCAGGCGGCGGGCGTCGTTTATCATCTCCAGGCCGATCACCGCGTCCAGGTCGTCGTCGTACCGCACGAGTTCCTGAAGGTCCTCGCGTTTATGCATTATCTTCCGGATCTCGTGGCTCCTGACCATGAACGGACTGAAGGGCTTCTCCAGGGCCGCTCTTTCCTCTCCCAACAGTTCGCTCAAGGCTTCCACCGTGCCGTCAAGGGAAGCCATCGCCTTCTCGAGAGCCTTACCCGCCTCTCCCCTGGAAAGCAGCGCATCGACCTCGGCCCAGTCCCTTTCGCAATTCACTTCGCCGTCATGGGCCAGGGACTGCACCTTCTTCCTGACCTTGGCCTTCAAGGCATCCGGGACCCGGGCCTGCTTCAACAGGTCCGCCAGCCATCCATCGCCGAAGAAAAGGTCCTCCACGCGCCTTTCCCCTCTCTAAGCGGATTATAAGACTATTCTATCATTCGCCCTCACCGTTCCCTTGGCCTCCCGCCAAAGACCGCCATGTTGCGCTCGCCCGCCACCTCCGGGCCAAGCGGATGCGCCTGTCCGGGGCGGCGTACATCCCGCATGGAGGGCGTGGAGGAACGGCTTGCCCGGGCCCTCGAGGACGATAGAGGGAGGGCCGCCCGGGGGCGGCCCTCCGCGTCGCCGACTTTGCAGGTTTAGGCTATGCCGTAGCGTTTCAGCTCTACCGCCGTCTCCTGGAAGCGCTCCTCCCAGATGGGATCGGCCAGGCGGCCGTACTCCTCGCCGTAGCTGTCGAGGTCAGGTGCGAGTTCCTCGAGGATGCCCTCCGCCTCCGGATGAGTGGGATGCGCTCCGCACTGCGTCACGCACTCACGCAACACGTAGGGGTGGTCGATGACCATGCAGGGCCGCAGCAGATTGGGGTGGTAGGGGGCGCGCTCCCGAATGGAGCGGAAGAAGTCCGACTCCAGGACCTGCTTGAGGGATTTCTCCTTGATGTTGTCCACTGCGAAGTGGACGAACACGCACGGTTCCACGTCTCCGCTCTGGGTGATGTGGAGGTAACGCCGCCCCCCGGCCAGGCATCCCCCCACCAGGGGCCCGTCGCACCAGAAGTCGGAGATGAGCGCCTTCTTCTCCTTGCGCATGCGGCTGATGCGCTCCAGCCGCTGGATACGCTGCTCCGGAGTGGTCATGAGCTCGAGGGAAGGCCGGGTGCCTATGGGCATGTACTGGAAGTACCATCCGATGAAACAACCCATCTCGTCCATGTAGAGGTCCACGAACTCGTCGCTGGTCAGCAGGTCGCTGTTGAAACGGGTCACCGTGGCCGAGAATCCGAAGAGGGCCTTCGCCTCCCGCAGGTTCCCCATGGCCTGGATGACCTTGTCGTAGACGCCGTCACCCCTTCTCGCGTCCGTCTCCTCGCGATACCCCTCCACGGATATGCAGGGGATGATGTTGCCCGCTTCCGCGATCGCCTGGGCCAGTTCGCGGTCTATGAGGGTCCCGTTGGTGTAGACCTGGAAGGTGACGTCGTTGTGCTTCCTGCATACGTCGAGCAGCGGCTTGTAGGAGAAGGGCTCTCCTCCGGATATGACGTTGAAGTAAACCCCCATCTCCTTGGCCTCGCTGATCGCGCGGTCGAAGACCTCCACCGGGAGGTCGCCGTCCTTGGAATACATCCCCGCGTAACACCCCACGCACCTGAGGTTGCAGCGCATGGTGGGGCTGATGACCAGCAGCAGGGGAGGGCTGTAGCCGTGCTCTTTCTCGTATGCCTCCCTTACCCTGGACTTGTAGAAGAGGGCGTCGGTCAGGAAGTTCATGGCGCCGCGTCTCACATTCCTGTGCATGTCCGGGAGCCGGTTCTTTATCTGCAGGATAAGGGACCTTATAAACTCCTGCCCCTCGGGCCATTTGATGCCGCTCACGAATTTCTCCGAGAAAGTGAGCAGTTTGTCGTCGGGGATGTTGGGAAGAACGTAGATTAAGCCGTTGATCGTCTTCTTTATGGCATAGTCCCTTAATATGGATACGTCCGGCATCTTTTTCACCTCCTTTCCTTTACCGTCAGTCCTGCCGTATCGCATCTCGAATAGGTATGTGAAAAGACCGCTGTTACCGGCATTTCTCTAGATTATACCCGTTTTCTACATTATATCTAACGGATCGCCGTGGATTCTGTTACGGCCTTCCGCCGTCCGCGCGGCTCGACCGCGCCGCCGCCTCACGCCACCCCTCACCGGCCGCGGTCTCGTGCCGGCGGTCGTGCTCGGGCGTGGGGGTGGGCCTCGATATATATCTCCCGCAGCCTCTCCCTGCTCACGTGGGTGTATATCTGGGTGGTGCTGATGCTGACATGGCCCAGCAGCTCCTGGATATGCCTGAGGTCCGCGCCGCTCTCCAGGAGGTGAGTGGCGTAGCTGTGGCGCAGGGTGTGGGGGGTCATCTTTTCCTCCAGCCCCGCGCGAGCCGCATATTTCCTCACCACCCCCCATGCGCCCTGGCGGGTGAGCCTCCCTCCCCGCTGGTTGAGGAAGACCGCACGTTGACCCGGATTTCGCGCCAGCTTCGGCCTGGCCAACGCCATGTACTCCCGCAGAGATGCAGCCGCGGCCTCGCCGACGGGTACCACGCGTTCCCGCGAGCCCTTGCCCAGCACGCGCATTTCCCTCTCCCCCAGGTCGACGTCCTCCACGTCCAGGCCCGTCAGCTCCGATATGCGTATCCCGGTCCCGTAGAGCGTCTCCAGGATGGCCTTGTCGCGCAACCCCGGCGCGTCCCCCACTATGGGCTGGTCGAGGAGCCTGGCGGCTTCCTCCTGGCTCAGGACCCTGGGAAGGGCGAGGGCGTGGCGCGGGGTCGGCAGGTCAGACACGGGAAGGGTCCCGTGCGCGCCCTCCTCCACCAGAAAGCGCTGGAAACCCCTCAGCGCGGCCGCGACGCGTGCCCGGGAGCGCGGCGCGAGCCCGTCCGCCCTCAGCTCCTCCATGAACAGGGTGATCTCCTCCCGCTCCACCTGATGTGGCGAGGTCTTGCCGCGGCGTGAGATGAAATCACACCAACGCCGCAGGTCCCTGTCGTACGCTTCCACCGTGCGCGGGGAAAGGCCCTTCTCGACCTTTGTATACACCAGGTACTCGTCGACCAGTGCGGACCAGTCGCTCCGCCGGGCATGATTACCGTCCACGGGACGCCTCCCCGCCGATCCCTCGTCTCACTCCGGGCGCCCGAACAGCTGACCGCTGTCCACATCGATGGGCAGTACGTATTCCAGGGGCTCGTATTCCAGGCCATGCGCCCTGGCGACAGGCTCCGAGGTCACCCGCCCTTCGACGGTGTTCACTCCCTTCGCCAGGCAGGAATCGCGCCTCACCGCTTCCTTGAGACCGAGCCCCGCTATCTCCGTGATATATGGCAGGGTGACGTTGGCGAGGGCGAAAGTAGAGGTCCTGGGGACCGCGCCCGCCATATTCCCAACGCAGTAATGTATCACGTCGTGTTCGACGTAAACCGGATCGGAATGGGTGGTCATCCTCGACGTGCTTATGCACCCGCCCTGATCGACGGAGATGTCGGCCACGACGGAGCCCGGCCGCATCTCCCGTACGGTATCCTCGTCGACGAGCACCGGCGTCAGCGCTCCGACGACCAGCACCGCGCCGATCACCAGGTCCGCCTCCCTCACCATCTCCCGCACGTTCATCTTGTTGGAGACAAGCGTGGTAACGCGCCCATGGAGGATGTGCTCCAGGTAGCGCAGCTTCTCGATGTTGTTGTCCAATACCACCACGTGTGCTTCCATGCCCGTGGCCAGGATGGCCGCGTGCGAACCCACGATCCCCGCCCCGAGGATGACCACGTTGGCCGGGGGTACGCCGGTCGCTCCGCCCAGGAGCATGCCGCGCCCCCCGTTCATCTTCTCGAGGTAATGCGCGCCCACTTGCGGGGCCATGCGGCCCGCAATCTCGCTCATGGGCGCCAGCAGGGGGAGGCTGCCGTCCGGCCGCTCCACCGTCTCGTAGGCCACCGCGACCACCCTCCGCCTGACCAGGTCCAGGGTCAGTTCCTCTTTCGCCGCCAGGTGGAGAAAGGTAAAGAGGATCTGGTTCTCCCTCAAGAGGTGGAACTCGGAGGGCTGCGGGTCCTTCACCTTGAGCACCATTTCCGCCTCTGAGAACACGTCTTCCGCACTCTCGACGATAACCGCGCCGGCATCGCGGAAATCGGCATCTGAGATACTGGATCCCTCGCCGGCGCCTCTCTCCAGCAATACCCTGTGGCCTTCCATCACCAGCTCGTGAGCCCCCTGGGGGGTCAGGGCCACGCGGTACTCCTGGTCTACGATCTCTCGTGGAACCCCTACGATCACGATTGCCTCCGCTGTTCGTGCCGCGGTTTACCGCGGCAGCTTTCGTCGCGGTGACCGCTTGCGCCCGGCGCGCGTCCGCGGCCCGCGCACCGGCCTCTCTCCTTCTCCGCCATGACCTCGTTATCCTGGGTCATCCGCTTCCGTACTCTCCCCGCAGGAGCAGGGCCGTAAGTGACAGGCCGGCTATGGTCTTGCCATCCTCGATCTCCCCCCGCGATACCATGGACAGGGCCTCCGCCAGCGTCACGTGCATTATCTCCAGGAACTCGTCCTCGTCCGGCCGAGCCTCGACCGGTCGCAGCCCCCGCGCGAGGTATAGATGCAGGATCTCATCGCTGAAACCGGGCGAGGTGTAGAAGGTAGCGAGCTGCGTCCACTCCCCGGCGTCCCGCCCTATCTCCTCCATGAGCTCACGGCGGGCGCACTCCAGGGGGTCCTCCCCTTCCGCCAGCTTTCCCGCGGGGATCTCCACCAGCTCCTTTCCCGGCGCCTGCCGGTACTGGCGTACCAGGAACACGCCCTCGTCCTCGTCAAGGGCGACCATGGCGACAGCCCCGCGGTGCAGCACCACCTCTCTTTCGGCCTCGACGCCGTTGGGAAGGCGAACCTTGTCGAGATAGAGCCTCACCACCTGCCCCTCGAAGACGGCTTTTCTCTCCAGCGTCTCGTGCTCCCCCGCCATCAATCCAGGCTCCTCAGTCTTCCCGCGGAAGCGGCGATCTCCGAGCAAAACCGCGCCAACTTGCGCAGTTCCTGCACCTCGAGATATTCATGGGTAGTGTGGGATTCCCTCACGCCCATGCTCAGAACCACGGAGCTCATGCTGGACGCGTTGAGGATGTTGGCGTCGCTCCCGCCCCCCGAAGGTTTTGTCTCTATCTTCATCCCCATGGCCTTTCCGGCTTCTTCCGCGAGGAGGACGAGCGGGTCCCGGCGGTCAATGAGGAAACCGTCGTAAGCGCGCTTCGACTCGACCTCGACTCCCACGCCTACCGACACCTCCGCCTCCATCACCGCCTTTATCATCGCTTTCTTCTGCTTTTCCAGCTTGCCGGGGTCAAGCGAGCGCACCTCGCCCTCCACCTCGACATGGTCCGGCACGATGTTTATCGCCCTGCCTCCCGAGATCACCCCGATGTTGGCCGTCGTCTCGCTGTCGATGCGCCCCAAGCGCATGAGGCTGATAGCCCAGGACGCCCCGTATATGGCGTTCGTCCCCTTCTCCGGCTCCACCCCGGCATGCGCGGCCTTTCCCTTGAAGACGAACCTGAGGTTTTCCTGGGTCGGCGAAGCGTTGATTACATCGCCTACCGGTCCCGCGCCGTCCAGCACGTAGGCGTGGCGGGACTGCAGCCTGTCCCATTCCAGGTACCTGGCTCCCAGGAGCTGTTTCTCCTCGGCCACCGTGAATACCAGCTCCAGGGGACCGTGGCTCAACTTCCCTTCCCGGGAGAGGTACATGAGCTCGATGGCGACGGCCACGCCCGCCTTGCAGTCGGCGCCGAGTATCGTCTCGCCGCGTGAAACGATCCTCTCCCTGCTGACCACCGGCTCCACGCCCTTGCCCGGGCTTACCGTGTCCAGGTGTGACGAGAAGATGACGGGCGGCGCGTCCACGCCGGTCGCCGGCATCTTGACGTACACGTTCCCGGCCTCGCCGCCTATGGCCTTGCCGGCGTCGTCCACATGGTAATCGAACCCGCATCTCTTCGCGGTTTTGCACACGAAGTCGACCGCCGCGCCCTCGTGAAAAGATTCGCTGTCGATCTTTACCAGCTGGAGGAAAGTCTCTAGTACCCTGTCTTCCATGGTGTAACACTCTCCTGTTTGTCCGCTAACATCACAACCTCGTCAAGACGCTACGCTTGCTGCCGTCACGCCTCACCCGCCTCCAGGCCCCCGCGCCTTCCGGGCCCGCGAACCGCCGCTCCCGCACCCGTGGCGCTAGCCTACGACCTTCAAGCCGGGCGATTCCTGCTGACCGAGGCGGCGGCGGAGAGCGGCCCCGATGAAATCCCTGAAGAGGGGGTGAGGCCTGTTGGGCCTCGATTTGAACTCCGGATGAAACTGGCTGGCCATGAACCAGGGGTGGTCATCGCGCTCTATGATCTCCACCAGACGACCATCCGGGGACAGCCCCGAGAAAGTCAGTCCCGCCTCCTGCAGCACGGAGCGGTAATGGTTGTTGACCTCGAAGCGGTGGCGGTGGCGCTCGTAGATCACCTCGTCGTCGTAACTCGAGAAGGCCAGGGTGCCCTCCTCGAGTTTGCAGGGATATAGCCCCAGGCGCATGGTCCCTCCCATCTCGTCCACATCCCGCTGCCCCGGCAGCAGGTCGATGACGGGGTGCGGCGTCGCCGCATCGAACTCGGAGCTGTTGGCGTCCGGCAACCCGCATAGATTGCGGGCCGTCTCTATCACCGCGCACTGCAGCCCCAGGCAGATGCCGAAAAATGGCACTTTGTTCTCGCGCGCGTAGCGTATGGCTTCGACTTTCCCGTCCACCCCCCGCACCCCGAAGCCACCCGGGATGAGTATGCCGTCCAACTCCGACAGGATCTCCTCCGCGTTGTCGGGGGTTATCTCGTCCGAGGTGATCCAGCGTATGTCCAGGTTGGCCGAATGGGAGAACCCTCCGTGCCTGAGGCTCTCGATGATGGAGAGGTAGGCGTCGATGAGATCGACGTATTTGCCGACGATCCCGATGGTCACCTCCCGGGTCGCCGACTTGATGCGGCGCACCATCTCCTCCCATTCGGAGAGGTCCTCCTCGTGCCCCTCCAGACCGAGATGGCAGGCGACCACGTCACCGAGGCCCTCCGCGTGCAGGATCAGCGGCACTTCGTATATGCAGTCGGCGGTGTGTGCTGAAACCACGGCGTCCATGTCTATGTCGCAGAGGAGGGATATCTTGTCCTTGAGTTCCATCCCAATCGGCTGCGTCGAGCGGCATACGATGGCGTCCGGCTGAATGCCCATGGAGCGCAGCTCCTTGACGCTGTGCTGGGTGGGCTTGGTCTTCAGTTCCCTGGTGGCCTCCAGGAAGGGCACCAGGCTGACGTGTATGTACATCACGTTCTCGGGCCCGACGTCCTTCTTGAACTGCCGTATGGCCTCCAGGTAGGGCAGGCTCTCGATGTCACCCACGGTGCCCCCGATCTCGGTGATGATCACGTCCACCTCGCTGGAGCGCGTGAGCCGCAGGATACGGTCCTTGATCTCGTTGGTGACATGGGGGATGACCTGCACCGTGCCCCCCAGGAACTCCCCCTTGCGCTCGCGCGTGATGATCGACCAGTACACGCTGCCGGTGGTAACGTTGTTCTCCCTGCCCAGGTGCTCGTCGACGAAGCGCTCGTAATGCCCCAGGTCGAGGTCGGTCTCGGTGCCGTCGTCAGTCACGAAGACCTCTCCGTGCTGGAAGGGGTTCATGGTCCCGGGGTCGACGTTGATATAGGGGTCCATCTTCTGCATGGTAACCTTCAGGCCGCGCGACTTGAGCAGGCGGCCGATTGACGCCGCGGTTATCCCCTTTCCCAGCGACGATGACACTCCCCCCGTCACGAAGATATATTTCACCGGCATCACGCATGACCTCCCCGTGTTCTTCGACGCTTTCCAGTTATATTCTCCAAAAAGAGAAGGAATCCCTACGTTTTCAGGGATTCCAATATTCATCTCTGCGGGATTCCTCCGGCCTTTCTATCGCCGGTCACCTCCCGGGCTTTCACGATCTTCTTCGGCTACTCAACCAGTATAGCCCAAGCCCGCCGTCGCCCACAACAACGCTCACCCTGCCTTTCCCCTGAGCCGCCTCATGTAGGAGCGACGTGGCGACAAAACCATGGAGGCAAGGAAGAAGGCGAAGAGCACCAGCACCATGGCCGCGCCCGATGCCACGTCAAAGGCATACGAGAGATACAGTCCGAGCACCACCGAGACGACCCCGATCACCAGGGCAGCCAGTAGCACTCCGCGGTAATTGCGCGACAGCTGCAAACCGGAGGCTCCGGGTATGACCAGCAGCGCCGAGACGAGGATGATGCCGGCCAGCTTGATGGACACGACTATGGTCAGGGCCATGGTCACCAGCAACCCGTAGTAGACGAACCTCACCGCCAGCCCGCTGGCCGTCGCCGTCTCCTCGTCGAAGGCTATGAAGAGCAGCTCCTTGAAGAAGAGGATGATGAAAGCAGCCGCGGACACGGCGACGGCGGCGATCACGACCACGTCAGTCCAGCTCAAGGCGAGTATACTCCCGAAGAGATAGCCCATGAGGTCCAGGTTGTAGGCGCCCGCCATCCTCACCAGCACCACCCCCAGCGCCATGGCGGCGGCAAAGAGTATCCCGATCGCCGTGTCCTCGTGGATGCGTCCCTTGCGGCTGAACCACCCGATGCCCAGGGCGATGGCGGTGCAGAAGCCGCCCGCTGCCAGCATGGGGTCGATGCCGGCGGCAAGCCCGGCGGCCACTCCGCCGAAGGCGGCATGGGAAACGCCCATGCCCACGAAGGCGAGGCGCCTGACCACTACGAAGAACGATATGAGCGAGCAGAGGAGGGCGATGATCACCCCGCCCGCAAGTGCCCGCTGCGCGAACCCGTAAGCCAGCATTTATCCTCCTCCGCCCTCATGGCCGCTTATGCCCGCCAGGAAGTCGACCTCGCAGCGGTATGCCTCCCTCAGCCTGTCGCTCCCCAACACCTCGCCGGGCTTTCCGTGCATGTGCATGGCGCGGTTTATGCATACTATCTCGTCGGCGAAACGCGCCAGTACGGCCACGTCGTGGGAGACGAAGATCACCGACAGTCCTTTGTCGCGCTTGAGTTCGGCCAGGAGGCTCATGAAATTCTCCTGGGCATCGTAATCGAGGCCAGCCGTCGGTTCGTCCAGCAGCAGGATGCGCGTCTCCAGGCACAGCGCACGCGCCAGGAAAGCCCTCTTCTGCTGGCCACCCGAGAGCTCGCCGATAGGCCTTCTCTCCGAGCCGCCGAGGCCGACCGCTGCGATGCTCTCCATCACCGCCTCGCGATCCGAACGGCGGGCGAAGCGCAGCGGACCGATGCAGCAGGTGCGCCCCATCATCACCACGTCGTAAACCGATACCGGAAAGAGCGGGTCGAAGAGCACCTGCTGGGGCATGTAGCCGATGTGGTGCAGTTCGTGCCGCAGCTCCCCCGGGCTGAGACCCATCACCCGGACCGTTCCCCTGGTCGGCCTCAAGAGTCCGAGGATGACCCGGATAAGGCTCGTCTTTCCCGCGCCGTTAGGCCCGATCACCCCCAGGAAAGTCCCCTCCGCCAGGGAGAAGGTTATGTCCTCGAGCACGGTGTGGCCGTCCAGGCTCAACCATATGCCGTCGAGGTCTATGACCTTTCTCGGCCCGATGGAGGGCGCCGAGAAGAACTCGCTGACGCGGCATTCCCTCACCCCAGGGCCTCCTTCATGATCTCCACGTTCCTCTCCATCATCTTCAGGTACGTGTCGGATCGCGTATCGCCGGGGTCGCCCAGGGGATCGAGCAGTTTCACCACGACCTCTCCACCCGACTCCTCGGCGATCGTTTCCGCGACGCGCGGATTGAACTGCTGCTCCGCGAATATCACCCTCACGCCCCTTGCCTCGACCATATCGACGAGTTCGGCTATCTCCCCGGCTGAAGGCTCCTTCCCTGGCAACTCCTCTATTACGCCGACCTGCTCCAGGCCGTAGCGGCGGGCGAAATAAGTCCACGTAGAGTGGAAGGCGATGAACTTCCGCGTGGAAAAGGCGGCCGCCTCCTCCGCGATGCGGGCATCGAGCTCCCCGAGCCGCGCGACATACCTCTCCGCGTTCTCCCGGAAGACCGCGGCGTTTTCAGGGTCGGCCTCGCACATGCCGTCCCGTATCGCCTCCACGATATGCATGGCCAGGTCGGGGTCCAGCCATACGTGCGGGTCATATATCCCGCCGCCGCTTCCGGCGATCTTCACCAGCTCCTCCTCGGGCACCGCCTCCCCGGCCACCACCTCGACCGTGCCGGCGCCGCCTGTCCTGGTAAAAATACCCTCCGCCCAGGGCGTCAAATCGAGCCCGTTGCTCACCAGCATGTCGGCTTCCTCCAGGAACCTCATCTGTGCCGTGGTGAGTTCGAACGTATGCGGGGTCGCGCCCGGGGGCACCAGGGTCTCCACCTCGACCAGGGCGCCCCCCACCTCCGCACAGAAATCCGCGAGGGGGAAGATATCCGCGGCCACCTTCAACCTGTCATCGCTCCCTTCGCCGTCCGTACATCCCGCGATGACGGGAAGCATCAACACCACCAGGGCGATCGCGAGCAGCGCGGCAGGAGCGCTTGCGATGATATAGTCGATAGACTTTTTCAACAAAGCCAAGGGCGCACCCCCCGGGTCTCAGCTTTCCGCGGCCTCTTTCTCTTTTCCTCCCTCCAGGCATTGCCGGCAATAACCGAATAGGCTCATGCAGTGCGAGGTGATGAGGAAGTCGCTTCCGTCGCGCACCAACTCCGCGATGTCGTCGATCACGCAAGCCTCCAGCAACTCCAGCTTGCCGCAGGCGATGCATTCCATGTGATGGTGATGTTTGCCCAGGTTTATCTCGTAAAACCGGTATCCTCCCCTGAGGTGGACCGGAAAGGCTATGCCCAGTTCGCAGAAGAGGTCCATGGTGCGGTAGATGGTGGCTATGCCCATGCCGGGTTGCTTCTTGCCGGCCATGGCATGGATATCCTCCGGGCTCAGCGGACGGCCCGCGTTCTCCCGCAACACGCCCAGGATGGCCTCCCGTTGCGGCGTCAGACGATAGCCACGCGACCTCAATCTCCTTCCCAGGTCCATACGGTCTCCTTATTGAATTAAATTATCATTTAGCATTATACGTGATCGTGGTCGTGCTGTCGCCGCCTGGCGGATATCGAGCCCCGCAAGGGACGTCAGGGGTAAAGACCAGCCTGCCTTGTCATGGGCGTGGTCTCGATTGAGTCAGGGAGATGCCGTTTCGTGCCCATCAGCGCCTGGAAATCTCCTTTTTACCCAGCATGGAGCGTGCGTGCTTGCGGGCGGTGTCCTCACTTCCTCCCAGCATGCGCGCCAGTTCGTCCACGCGCCCCCCGCCCTCGAGCAGCTCCACCCTGGTCGCGATGCCGTCGGGGGTTTCCATCTTGCTTACGGACATGTGTATGTCCGCGTACGCCGCCACCTGGGGAAGATGGGTAACGGCGAAGACCTGGTGGTAGCCGGAGACGCTCGCGAGCTTCTCGGCAAGGATATCGGCCGTGCTGCCGCCGATGCCCGCGTCTACCTCGTCGAAGACCAGTGTGGGGACGTCGTCCGCGCGCGCCAGTGAGAGCTTCAGCGCCAGCATTATGCGCGACAGCTCGCCTCCGGACGCTATGCGCGCCATGGGCTGATATGGCAACCCCTTGCCGGGCGACACCCGGAATTCGACCCCGTCCCTTCCGCGCTCGTCGCAATCCCCGCCATCGCTCATCTCGACGCTGAAGCGCATCCCTGCCATGTTCAGCTCGGAAAGTTCGCGGTTGGCGTCCCTGGCCAGCTTGCGGGCCAGTTCTTTTCGCGACGCCGAAAGCCTGGCAGCCATCTTCTCCATCCCGCTCCGCCTGGCCGCTTCCTCTTTCTGCAGCTCCTCTCTTTTCGTGTCCAGGTACTCGAGCTCAGAGAGGCGCTGACGTGAGCGTTCGAGGTGTTCCAGGATGAGGGAGGTGTCGCGTCCGTACTTGCGGGCCAGCTCCGAGAGCACGCGCAGTCTCAACTCGACCTCCTCGAGGTGGCCGGGCTCGAACTCGAGGCCCTCCGCATAGGCGCGCAGCTCGTGAGCGAGGTCCGCCAGCTGTTCCTGGGCTTCCCGCAACCTCGTCGTCCACGCCATGATCTCCTCGTCAAGGGAGGAGGCCCGTTCCAGCGCGGCCTCGGCCGATCCCACGCGATCCATGGCGCCCTCCCCCTCCGCCTCTCCCGCGATCAGGGCATGGGCCTCGCGCACGGCATTGAAGAGCTCCTCGCGGTTCTGCATGCGCTTGCGTTCCTTGAGCAGCTCCTCCAGCTCCCCTTCGCGCGGTCCCGCCGTCTCGATCTCCGCGGTCTGAAAGCGCAGGAGGTCGATTTCCCTCAGCCTTTCCGACTCGTCCATCGACGCTCTTTCCAGCATGCCGCGGGCGTCCCGCCATCGCGCATAGGCCTCCCGGTACGAACGGAGAAGGTCGTGGTGTTCCTTTGTGCCACTCGCATCGAGGTAGGCGAGGTGGCTTGCGGTGCGCAGAAGACGCTGGTGATCATGCTGTCCGTGTATGTCCACCAGGCGTTCACCCAGGCGCGCCAGGGTGGCCACCGTGCATATGGTCCCGTTCACGTAGCACCTGCTCTTGCCGTCGGGCGTTATCACCCGCCTCAGGACGAGCGAGTCCCCGCCAGCGGGCTCTATTCCCTCCTCCGCCGCCGCCTCCAGCGCCTGCGGAGGCGCCTCGAAATCCGCTTCGAGCTCGAGCCTGCGCGCGCCGGCGCGCACGAGGCCGCTGTCTCCCCTGCCGCCGAGCAGGAGCCCGAGGGCCTCCACGAGCACGGTCTTACCGGCACCCGTCTCGCCCGAAAGGACGTTGAGACCGTGCCCGAACTCGAGGCTCGCCTCCTCGATGAGCGCCAGGTTGCGTACGTGAAGCTCTCTCAGCATCTCCGACCTCGCCGCACCTAGGGTACCTCCCCTACTTCCCGCTGCCCGGAAAGTCGAATTTGTCGCGCAAGAGGTTGTAGAAGGAGTAGCCCTCGAGCTTGACGATCTTCAAGCACCGCTCAGCCCTGCGGATGAGGATCCTCCCCCCGCGCGGCAGCTCTATCTCCTCCCTGCCGTCCAGGGACAGGGCGGGCAGCACCTCCTCCCTCTCCAGCAGCACCTCTATGGTGCTGTCGGGGGAGATGATCACCGAGCGGTCCATGAGGGAGTGGCTACATATGGGCGTGAGTATAATACATTCCAGCGAGGGGTCTACTATGGGGCCACCGGCGGAGAGCGAATAGGCGGTGGAGCCCGTCGGCGTTGAGAAGATAACGCCGTCTCCGGCATAGAAGTGGAAGTAGCGCCCGCATATATCCACTTCCAGCCGTATCATCCTCTGCAGTTCCCTCTTGCCCACGGCTATCTCGTTCAGGGCATAATGTGCTTCGCCGGAGTCCTCCCCGCCGAGGGTACACTGCAACAGCATGCGCTCCTGCACGAAGAAGCGGCCCTGCAGTATCTCCTCGAGGCCTGGATACATGTGCTCAGATTCCATGGCGGTGAGGAACCCTTTCCTGCCGAGATTGACGCCCACCACGGGCGCTTCCGACTCGTATGCGGCCGCGGCCGCCCTGAGCATGGATCCGTCGCCCCCGAGCGAGACCACCAGGTCCAGGCCCGCGATGAAATCCGCCCGGTCCGATCCCCGCTCGGATCGCCCCATGGCCTGCGCGTCCTCCCGCAGGACCTTTACCCTGATCCCCCTTTGTTCGAGCCACTCCAGCAGTTGGCCGGCTACGGCCAGTGACTGTTCCTTGCGGGCATGGGGCATGAGCCCGACCGTCTTTATCCCGCCGGCCATGCTTCCTCCAACGCCATCCTCACTCTCGCATCCAGGTCGACCGCCTCCGCCGGTTCGCCCTTCCTCCACCACGCGAAGAACTCTATATTCCCGTCCGCCCCCGCGAGGGGCGAGGGCGCCACCTCCCTCAGGATAAAACCCTGGCGGGCGGCCGCCGCGAGCACGTCTTCGAGCACTTCGCGGTGCACCGCGGGGTCGCGGACCACGCCCTTCCTGCCCACCTTGCCCTTTCCGGCCTCGAACTGGGGCTTCACCAGCGCCACCAGGTCTCCCCCGTGCCGCAGCACTCCGTGGAGGGCCGCGAAGACCAGTCGCAGGGAGATGAAGGAGAGGTCCGCTACGATGATGTCGGGCGTATAGGGCAGGTCCCTCTCTCCCAAAAAACGGACGTTATAGCCCTCCATGACCGTGACCCGTTCATCCCTCCTCAGGTCCCAGTGGAGCTGGCCGCGCCCCACGTCGAGGCATATGACGCGCGATACGCCCCTCTTCAGGAGGCAGTGCGTGAAACCGCCCGTAGAAGCGCCGGCGTCCATCGCGCTGAGCCCCGAGACGTCGATCCCCCAGCGCTCCAGCACGCCATCGAGTTTATCACCGCCCCGTGACACGAAAAGCGCCTTGCTCCTCACTATGACCCTATCGCCGGGAACGAGCCGGTAGCCCGCCTTGAGCGCGCGGCCTTTGCCCTCGATCTCTACCTCGCCCGCCATCACCGCCAGGCGGGCGCGCTCACGGGAAGGGTAATGTCCCTCCTCGACGAGCCACTGGTCGAGCCTTTTCATCTTCCCCCGGGGTCATCATGCAGCGCGCGCTCTATCTCTCGCGCCACGGAGTCCGCGTCAATCCCCTCTATTCGGAAGAGCTCCGGCACCTTGCCGTGTCCCACGAAACGGTCCGGCAATCCGAAACTCAGCAGCCGGCAGGAGGAGCCGAGCTTGTGCAGCAGCGCCGCCACCGCCTCTCCAAACCCTCCCATGAGGGCGTTCTCCTCGATAGTCACCACGACGCGGCATCTCTGCGCGAGCGCCGCTATGGTCACCTCGTCCAGCGGTTTGACGAAGCGGGCGTTTACCACGCCGGCCTTCAATCCCCTGCCCTCGAGGATCGCGGCGGCCCCCAGCGCCACGTCGACCATCCTCCCCACCGCCAGCATGTAGACTACGTCACCTTCCTTGAGCGTCTCGGCTCTCCCCGGTTCGATCCTCCTCGGCTCGTCAGCGACCTCTCGCGAGCTGCCGAGGCCCCGGGGGTAGCGGATGGCCACCGGCCCCTCCATCTCCAGGGCGGCCCAGAGCATGTCCCGCAGCTCCTCCTGGTCCTTGGGGGCCATCAGCGTCATGTTCGGCATCATGCGCAGATAACTCAGGTCAAATGCGCCGTGATGGGTTGGACCGTCCTCGCCCACCAGCCCCGCGCGGTCCAGCGTGAAGATTACGGGGAGGTTCTGCAGGCACACCTCCTGGATCATCTGGTCCACAGCCCTCTGCAGGAAGGTGGAATAGATGGAAACCACGGGCCGGAATCCCCCCAGGGCCATGCCCGCGGCAAGGGCCACCGCGTGCTGCTCCGCTATGCCCACGTCGAAAAAGCGGCGCGGGAACAGCCTGGCGAAATCGTCGAGCCCCGTTCCGAGCTTCATGGCCGCGGTTATGGCGACGAGCCGCGGTTCGGATCTGGCCATCTCGCAGAGGACCCTGCCGAAGGTGGCGGTAAAGGATGGTGACTCCGGTTTCTGGAGCGATTTTCCGGTCTCCAGGTCGAAGGGGCCTATGCCGTGGAAGAGGTCGGGGTCTCTCTCCGCCGGCGCATAACCCCTCCCCTTTCTCGTCAAAACGTGCAGCAGGATGGGCCCTTCGGTCAGCTTCGCCAGAGCCAGGTCCCTCTCCACCGCCTGGATATCATGCCCGTCCACGATCCCCACGTACTGCAGCCCCAGCTCCTCGAAGATGAACTCGGGGATGAGAAAGTTCTTCAAACGCTCCTTGAAGGAATGGATGATGCGATCGGTGGGCGCTCCCAGGAAAGGCACGCTCTCGATGATCTCCTTCACCTCGTCCTTGACGCGCATATAGCGCGGGTTCAGGCGCAGCTGTGTGAGGTAGGAGGACATCGCGCCCACGTTGCGCGAGATAGACATGCCGTTGTCGTTTAGGACGATGATGAGATTCCTTCCGAGATGGCCTACCTGGTTGAGTGCCTCGAAGGCCATGCCGCCCGTGAGGGCACCGTCCCCCACCACCGCCACTACGTGGAAGTCCTCTCCCTCCAGGTCGCGCGCGATCGCCATTCCCAGCCCCAGGCTGATCGAAGTGCTGGAGTGGCCGGGGTTATTGGGATCGTGGGGGCTTTCCTCGCGTCGAGGGAAGCCGCTGCAGCCATCGCTGCAGCGTAAGTGGATGAACTCCTGCTTTCTGCCGGTGAGCAGCTTGTGGGCGTATGCCTGGTGCCCGACGTCCCACACGATGCGGTCCCTGGGGCTGTCAAAAACCCGGTGCAGGGCAATGGTCAGCTCCACCACGCCCAGGCTCGATGCGAGGTGTCCCCCGCATCTCGCGGTCGTCTCTACGATAACGCGGCGCAGCTCCCCGGCGAGGACGGCCAGTTCCTCGTAGTCGAGTTCCCTCAGGTCGGCTGGACCGGTGATCGCGTCCAGGAGGGGCGTGTCGCTCATGAGCCGGCTTCCTCGAGCTGCCCCCCGATACGCTCGGTTTCCGCGACCGCTTCCTCGAGTACCTCCAGGGCCTCCTCGGGCTCGAGGTCCCCCTGCAGCTTCTTTAATTTTTCGCGAACACCGTCGAGCGCTCTCTCGAGGTCTTTTTCGTCCTGCGGCAAGTTCTTCAGCCTCCTAAAACCCTGGCCTGCCCCCGGGGCGGCTCAACCGCGTTCGCGCACGGTCGGCTAAGGGGGATTACGGTATCTCGTCGCGCACTTGCTTCCCCGAGATTCTCGCTAATGACGCCACCTTCAGCGGCCCCCGGGTCTCCGCCTGGGCATGGAGCGCGTAGCGAAGCAAGCGTTTGTCCTGCCACTTTTCCGTTGCGCTCCCTCTCTCCGTCCATTATATCCGGATTCTATCCGACGACTTCGATATGCCGCAAGGGGTGCGAGACCCATGCAGGTAGCAGGTATGTTCGCGTTGAAGTATTGTATGATATTCACGGCAGCCGGCCGCCGCTGGCGGACGGCTGGATTTTTCGATGTCCTCGTGGGGCTGAGAGCCCGATAAAGATTCAGAGGTTGGAACCGTCTTGGAAGGTAGCGAGAACATCCTGCACCATACCGTGGGAGGCAGCGAGGGCTCCAGGGGCGGCAGGCAGAGGGAGAGGGGCATCGCCTGGCCCGCGCGCCATCTCGCGAGAGAGATCGGTCCCCGCGCGCCCGGAAGCAACGGGGAGAGGTCGGCGGCACGTTTCGTCGAGAAGGAGGTGCGCTCCCTGGGCCTCGAGCCCGAGGTGCAAAGCTTTCGCGCTCCCACGACCACCGCATGGAGCGAGTTGCTCGTGCATGCCATACCCCTCCTGGGGGTGGCGGTCTTCCCCCTCAACAGCCACGCCTCGTTCGTCCTGGTTTTTCCGGGGTTCCTTTTTTTCCTCCTCGAGTACTACGGGCGCAGTCCCTTTATCTGGATGCAGGCGCACCGGCGCTCGGAGAACGTGATATCCAGGCTGAAACCCGCCCGCGAGGAGCGCAGGAAGCTGGTGGTGATCGCCCACTTGGATACCCCGCGTACCGCCTTTTACCGGGGCCCCGCTTTCCTGTGGATGATCCGCAGCGCCTTTCTCCTCGATTTCGCCTGCATGGCGGCGTTGTTCATGCTTTCCGCGGTGGCATACGCGGGCTTCCTCCTCAGCATGGAGAGCGAGACCCTCGATTTCATATGGTATGTGAGCCTGATTATTTCCATCGTGCCCGCCCTTGCCTTCATCGCCCTGCTGGCTAAAGCCCTCGGATCCTCGACCCCGGGGGGCAACGACAACGCCTCCGGGGTCGCCGTGCTCCTGGAGCTGGTGCGGACGTACCACCGCCGCCAGCCGCTCTTCACCGAGCTGTGGCTGGTATGGACGGGCGGCGCGGACGCAAGCGGAGCCGGGGTGAAGAGACTGCTGCGCCGTTACCGCCGCGAGCTCAGGGGGGCTTATTTCGTCGTCATGGACGGGGTCGGACGCGGATTCCCCGTGTGCTACAGGCGCGAGGGGCGGCTGGTACCGTTTCGCGCCAACCGCAGGTTGATCGGCGTCGTCAAGTCCGTAAACGATACCCATGCCCATTACGGCGCCGGTTTCAGGAGGAACAACCTCTACCTCGGCGAGGGTTTCCAGTTGATCTCGCGGGGACGCAGGGCGATCACCGTGAGTTCGCGTGATGAATCGCGCTACCCCCGCTACTGGAGGTGCGTCCGGGATGACTACGACAACATCGACGTCCGCTCCCTGAGACTCTCACTCGACCTCATGATCGCCTTTATCGACAGTATCGACCGCGGCGGTCTCAAGTGACGCCTCACTCCAGCCGCTAGGCGCTGTCCCCCTTCCTGCGGCTACTTCTCCGGCTGCGGGCGTTGCGCCCTGGCGCGGTCTTTCCGCCCCACCAGGACGCGATGAAAAACACCGCCAGCATCACCGCGACCGAGCCGATGCGTGACCATACAGCCCCAGAGGGAGCAATCCCGCTGAGCGTCGACCATTCGCCGCCTGATGACGCCGCGAACACCGCTCCGAGGATCAGCGCTACCAGCAGGTAGCAGGCGAACGATTCCATTCCCCGCCAGATGGGATGGTAACGGCCTCTCCTGCTCCACAGGAACGGGGGGGCCGCGCAGAGAAGGAGATAACAGAAGAGGACCGCGGTCAAGGCGAGGGTGTCGGTTAATCCCAGTAGCTGGTTGTCGAGCACGTTTGTCACGTAATCGAACACGAGAAAGCGGTAGAGGGTGAGCAGCACGGCGAAATAGGCGATGGTCCAACCCCACATGGGAACGGCCGAGAGGCGGCCTCTCCAGCCGCTCGGTTTGCGCCCCCCCCGGTCCGCAACAGCCTGGTTCCGGGTTATGTCCTGACTCCTTTGCTATTCCCCCATTATCTGGAGGATCAATACCCGCTTGCGCGGACGACTGTCGAAATCGACGAAAGCGATCTGCTGCCGGGATCCGAGGTCGAGAAGCCCGTCCCTGAAAGGGACGCTGAGCGAAGGTCCCACGAGAGCCGCCAGCGCGCCGCGGCGCCCGTTGCCGCCATGCCGTGAGAGCCCGACCCGGCGGGAGGCCATCTCGGACGCCCACCGCTCGAAGGCTTTCTCGAGATCGCGCTCCAGGTCCGGTTCCATCTCCAGCGTCATAACTCCGCCGTTAGATCCGGGAACGAACACGGTCAACATGCCGTCGTTGAAGGGGGAGCCGGAAAGCTCTTCCTGTATCTGTCGCGTGATGTCGATGATTTCCGAGTCCTCATGAATATAGAGTTCCAGGGTCGTGGTGTGAAGCGGCAAGCGGTGCTCCCCTTTCTTGCTTAGATGTCAGATGCGATAGACGTCTTCCTCGCGCATGACCGTGTATCCGCCGTCCCGCAGGGCGCGGATCGCCTCGTCAAGCTGCTCCACCCTGAACACGACAATGGCGCTTTCCCCGCTCTTCTCGACGAAACAGTACAGGTACTCGATGTTGACGTTGGCGTCGTAGAGCGGGGCCAGGACCTTGAACAGGCCGCCCGGCACGTCGGGCACCTCTACCGCGATGACCTCGGTCTCGCTCACCGTAAAGCCGCCCTCGGACATCACCCGCATGGCCTTCCCGGGATCGTTGACTATGAGCCTGAGCACGCCGTAATCGGCCGTCTCGGCTATGGAGAGCGCCCGGATGTTGACTTCCTCCTCCGCCAACCTCTTGCACACCTCGTAAAGGCGGCCTTTCTTGTTCTCGAGGAATACGGAAACCTGTCGTACCTTCACCCTGCGACCTCCTAGATCTTCCGCTTGTCGATCACCCTGACCGCCTTGCCCTCGCTGCGCTGGATGGAGCGCGGCTCCATCAACCGCACCTTTACTCCGACGCCGAGATAGCTCTGGACCTCGTCGCGTATCCTCTTCTCCAGCACCTCCAGCTGCTTGATCTCGTCGGAGAAGACCTCCGCCGACATCTCTACCTGTACCTCGAGCACATCAAGGTTCTCGACGCGGTCTACCACCAACTGGTAGTGGGGACTGAGGCCGGGTATCTGCATGAGAACGATCTCCACCTGCGACGGGAATACGTTTACCCCCCGGATTATCAGCATGTCGTCGGTGCGTCCGGTCACTCTCTCCATGCGCGTGTGGGTTCGCCCGCACGCGCATGGCTCGGGAAAGAGCCGGGATATGTCCCGCGTGCGATAGCGGATGAGGGCAAGCCCCTCCTTGTTGATATTGGTGAAGACAAGTTCCCCCCTCTCCCCCGGCGGCAGCACCTTGCCGCTTCCGGGGTCGATGATCTCCGGGATGAAGCTGTCCTCGAACACGTGCAGTCCCTTCTTTTCCTCGCACTCGATGGAAACCCCCGGTCCGACCACCTCGGACAGGCCGTAGATATCGTGGGCGGAGATCCTCAGCTCCTCCTCTATCTGCCGGCGCATCTCGTCCGACCATGGCTCCGCACCGAGAATCGCCGCTTTCAGCTTTATGCTGTCCCGCGAGATGCCCATCTCCCGCATCACTTCCGCTATGTTCAGCGCGTAGGAGGGCGTGCAGCAGAGTATGGTGCTGCCAAAATCCACCATCATGCGCACCTGGCGCTTGGTGTTGCCCCCGGACATGGGCAGCGCTGTGGCCCCCAGTTTCTCGGCCCCGTAATGCAGGCCCAGTCCGCCGGTGAAGAGCCCGTAGCCGTAGGAAACGTGCACGACGTCATCGCGGTCGCCTCCAGCCGCCACGATGGTGCGGGCCACCAGGTCAGCCCATACCTGTATATCGCCGGCGGTATAGCCCACCACCGTCGACTTGCCCGTGGTGCCGGAGGACGCATGTATCCTGACGATATCCCGCATGGGGACCGCGAACAACCCGAAGGGGTAGTTGTCCCTGAGATCGTCCTTGGTGGTAAATGGCAGGCTTTCCAGGTCCTTCAGGCTCTTTATGTCTCCCGGCCTGTACTCCACCGCGTCCAGCTTGTCGCGGTAAAAGGGAACCCGCTCGTACAGGCGGTCCACGGTGGACCTCAACCTCTCCAGCTTCAGCTCGTCAAGGCGGTCCCCCTCCAGGGTCTCCACCGGGTTGAAGCAACGCATCGCTCTCCCTTCTTTCTCCAGTCAGGCTCGGGATAATTCTAACATAATGGGTCTTCGCCTCCACAGCCCGCGCAACAAGCGGCACGCCGCCCGTGCGCCGCCGTTCTCACCGTCTTCGGGCGCTTGGGACCGGCTGTCGCGAGCCCCCACATTCCTCCCGCGGCCGTGGGCGGTGAAAGCTCCGCGCGACCGGCGCTCCGCCGCGGAGCCGTACCCTCCGTCTCATACCGACCTCCTCCGCACCAGGAACGATCCCAGGGCCAGCAGCCCGGCACCGAAGGCCAGGAGCGCTCCAGTCTGCCAGGCCACGTCGGCCAGGGCCTCTCCCCTCAGCATCACCCCGGACAAGGCCTCGATGGCATAGGTAAGGGGTATGGCCCGTGCTATCCATTGCATGAAGCCGGGCATCTGGGATAAGGGGAAGACCGCCCCCGTCATGAAGATGAGAGGAAAGCTGACGAGGACGCTCAGGACGACCGCACCCGCCACCTGGCGCGCGAAGGCCGCTATGACCAGGCCGATACCGATGCAGGAGAATGAGGCCGCGGCTATGATCACCAGGGCCAGCAGGGCGTTAGAGGCGAACACCCCGAAGACGGCGACGGCGAGGGCCAGCATCACCGCCGACTGCGCGAAGACCACGGCGGTGGCCAGAAGCAGCTTCGATCCCACCAGGGAAAACGCCCCCATCTCGGTGAGCCCGAGCCGGACGCGCATCCCCTCCTCGTCCTCGATGACCATGAGGATGGCGCCGCAGAGAACGCCCGTCCACAGGATGGAAAGGGCTATGAGCGAGGGCACCACCGCGTCCTTGGCCGAGAGGACCCTGCCGGCCACCGAGGATACCTCCAGCTCGATGGGGAGGGCGGTCCCGCGCAGATAAGCCGCAGCGTCTTCGATATCGGCGATCACCGTTTCGGCCAGCTCGATACCCACGTCCACCTTCCCCTGCATGTCGGGGCGGTCGCCGGTGGCTTCCTTCAGATCCAGCAGGTTTTCCCTGATCTGTTCGAGCCCCGTCACCTCGGTGCCGAAAAAATCGCCCCCACTGACCAGCACGTAGAGTCCCGCCACCACGGCTTCCGTTTTGTTCCTCACCACCCCGTCCTTTATGCGGGAGGTGAAGCCGCGAATGCTGGTCTCCGCGAATTCCGCCTTGACCAGGTTCGACTGATCGATGATCACGTTCAGCACCGCTACCTCGTCCAGCGTCTTCAGGGCATGCACGAAGCCGCGGGGGAGGACGATCACCGCGTCGACGCGGCCCCTCTTGAGATCGTCGCGGGCCAGTCTCTCCGACGCGTATTCCCTGATCTCGGTGACGTCCCGTCCGAACCTCTGCACCAGCGCCGAGGCATCATGGTTCTCACCTTCCAGCCAGATTGTCTCGGCAATATACGGGTAATCCTCCTCCCACACCGCGAAGAGGACGTCGCTCCGTCCTTCCTCCAGGGACGCGGCGGCCTCCTCCGCGGTGGAGAACTCGTGCCAGGCATCCGCCTCGCCCCTGAGATCCTGCTCGATCGCGTCTATCTCGTCCCTGGAGAGCTCCGCCCCCAGCCACGCCGCCGTTCCGTCCGTATCCGCGCTCGCCAGAAGGACGTTCACCTCCCCCACCGCCATCGCCGCCATCGCTTCCTCCATGCCTTCATACTCGCGCACAGACCCCCCGCGGCGGCGGAAACGTCTCTGCAATCCCTGCGCCTCGTCCGTCTCGATCCCGGTCCATGCCGCCTCTCCCGTATCGGCCCCGTCCATGTTCACCAGGGCTATGGGAACGGGCCGCCCGGCATCCCCGAACGCGGCCCCGATGACGCCCATGATGAGGAAGGGATAGATCACGAGCACCACCAGCAGCAGCCGGTTGCGGATTATGAGCCTCCAGTCCTTGATGATCAGCGCCGCCATCCCCCGCATCAATCCACCCCCCGCATGAAGCGCAGGAAGGCGTCCTCCAGGGTCACCTCGCGGTAGTGAAGATCGCTCACGCGGCCAGCCAGGGTGGATACTATCTCCGGGAGTTTGTCCGGGAGTTCCGGCCCGGTGACGGTCACTATCTCGCCCTCCCTCCTCCAGGAGAGCCCGAGGCGCCCGCATACCGCTTCCAGCTCGCCCTCGCTTCCCGCTGGCAGGCGCATCTCCACCCGGTCCGCTCCCAGCAGCCCTTTTATATGTTGCGGCGTCCCCCGCTCCCTGACGCTCCCCTCCACCAGTATGGCAAGCCTGTCGCATATGCGGTCCGCCTCCTCCATGTCGTGGGTGGTGAGGAAGATGGACCTGCCCTCCCCGGCCAGGAGGTCGATGAGGCCCCAGAGGGAGACGCGGGCCTCGGGGTCGAGGCCGGACGTCGGCTCGTCCAGGTAGATGATATCGGGCCGGTGCACCAGCCCCATGGCCAGGCTCAGTCGCTGCTGCATGCCCCGCGAGTAATGCCGTGCCTGCCTATCGGCATGCTCCTCCAGGCCGGCCCAGGAAAGGAGCCATTCCACCCTCCCCGAAGCGCTCTGCCTGTCGATGCCGTACAGCCGAGCCAGCAGCGCGAGGTTCTCCCTTGCCGTGAGGCGGCCGTAGAAGGCGGGCTCCTGTGGCACCAGGCCGATGCGCAGGCGGTAACCCGGCTGCAGGGGGTCGATCTCCTCTCCGTCAAAAAGGACCTCTCCGCTGCTCGGCGGAGTCTGGCCGGTGAGGATGCGTATGAGCGTTGTCTTGCCGGCGCCGTTGGGACCTATGAGCCCGAAGGCCTCGCCCCTCGCGACCTCCAGGTCCACGCTGCGCAGCGCCTTGACCCCGTCGAACTCCTTGCTGAGACCCCTTACCGCGATCACGCGCCTACCTCCGTCTCCGTCCGTCTAGTGAATAATAGTAACAGAAGCAGACCGTCCCAACCCCCGTTATGTTTTTAACATAAATTGACTTTATCATCATAATAATGATTTACTAACAATAGTTAATATTAACAACAGAAATGTTAAAGGTATAGGCGGCGAGTGATGATATATTATCTAGAACGAACAAAAACGCTGATGGTAACCTCTAAGGGTAAGAACGGTCGGCACCGGAGGTATTGAAGTGGTGAGAAGAGCGGGTTACTGGTTCATCACGGTCTCTGTCTCCTTGCTGCTCGCCTTCTCCCTTTCGGTCTACGCCATGCCCGCCACGCTGGAGGAGAGACAAGCGGAGGCGGAGAGGGTGAGGCAACAGATCGAGACGATGAAGGCCGAGTCGCAGCGGCTGGCACAGGACTACAGCGCGGCCTTGAGCGAGTACGAGATCATCCGGGCCGAGGTCGAGATGAACCGCGAGCAACTGGAGAAGGCGCAGAACGACTACAAGAGGGCCCGGACCATACTGCACGAACGCCTGCGTTCCATCTACAAGTCGGGAGAGGTGAGCTCGGTGGAGGTCCTGCTGGAGTCAACGAGCCTGGACGATTTCCTCAGCCGCTATGATTTCTTCTCCTATATCGGCCATCGCGATTTCCAGATATTCGATGAGGTGAGGCGGCTGCGCGAACAGATCAGCGAGCGCCAGAGGTCCCTCGAGGAAAAAGAGGCGCAGCAGCGCCAGGTATTGGGCTCGGTAAACGCCCGGCGCCAGGCCATGGAATCATCCCTGCAGGAGCAGCAGGCCTACCTTGATTCGGTGAACAAGGAGATACTGCAGCTCCTGGCGACGACCGGCGGTGGCGGAACCCCGGTGATGACACCCATCGGATCTTTTATCTTTCCCGTGAAAGGACCCCATACCTTCACAAACGACTGGCACGCTCCCCGCACCGGCCACCTCCACCAGGGCTGTGACGTTTTCGCGTCCGCCGGCACGCCCTGCGTGGCATGCGTCTCCGGAACCGTTAACCAGGGGGAGGGAAAGAACGCCGGCCTGTACGTGCGCCTGGCGGGCGACGACGGCAACGTCTATTACTACATGCACCTGCAGCGCTTCGCCGCCACGGGTCACGTTACCGCCGGTACGGTCATCGGATACGTCGGCGACACCGGAAATGCCGTTGGCGGACCGCCGCACCTGCATTTCGAGGTCCATCCAGGGGGCGGGGCAGCGGTAAACCCTTATCCCATCCTCCTTGCCGCCGACCGTTAGGGCGGGAGCCGCAGGCGTCCCCGGGGAAAAGGCTGCTCACCGTGTCATCGACATACGGGCATACCGCTGCTGGACCGGAACCCCTCAAAGGCAGACATGCGGCGGTCATCGACAAGCTGGAAAGAAGGGGTGGTGGAATTGAGACCGGTCATCCTCTCCGCGCATGATCTGTGCCGCACTCCTGCCGAACTGCTTGGCAGCGCCCTCTTCGCCGATATCCTCGGTTCTTTCGTGGGCGACCTCGCCGCCAGGGGATCCGAGCTCCACGGCTTCCTGCGCGAACAAGCCCTGGTGGACGGAGGCGGGAGCGGGGCGGCGGACGCATCAAGGCTCGTCGAACTCCTCACCCTGCTGTCAGCCAGATCCATTGAGGATGTGAGCGGCGCCCACCCCGCATACGCCGGCCTCGCTGCGTGGTCCGCCTGCATGCACGAACTCGTCGAGTCCCTTTACAACTACTGGAGAAAGCTGGAGCGCTACATCCTCATAGAGGAAGGGTACCAGGCCGCCAAGGTGATGAGCGTCGATTACCACAACTGGTTCATAGATACCGCCCAGTCCTTCGAGGCGCTGGTGCGCGAGACCTACCGGCGCATAGCTTTCAACGTCGGGGGGGAACTTCCCAGGGTGTATCGCCAGTTGCCCAGCGGCGCCGGGGCCGGCGCCCTCATCGAGCATATTCCTTGGAGATGCCCAGAAGGGTACGAGATGCTCGCGGATATCCCATTCATGCAGCTGGTGGTCATCGAGCCGCCGCTCATCCTCTACCCGCGCCGCAATTATCGCAGGGGCGCCATCAAGCCCCTGGAGGAGAACCCGCTGCGCCTCCTGGGTGAGCTGCAGGGCAGCTGGTACTGCTATCCGGCCAGGGTGGGCCTGCTGCGCATCTTCATCTTCTTCTCGTCCTCCTTCCTCCACCTCGGGATCAGCCTCTGCAACCTCTTCGAGATGATCCCCGGCGAGGAGATACACCGCGGCGACCCTGACGGCATACTCGTCTTCGGAGGCACCGCCGGATCCCTGTCTCCCGATGAGACCTACTATCATGAGGACGCTGTAAACGACCTGGTGGCCGCGTACGTCAGCGGCATCGAGGAACATGATTACTTCGGGTACATGAAGAAGGCGGCCTTGACCCTGCACAACGTGATCATGCTCAACCGCGGCATGTTGCCGCTCCACGGCGCCATGGCGCGCATCCGCATGAGCTCTGGGAAGACGGCAAACATCGTCATCGTCGGGGACAGCGGTGCGGGCAAGTCTGAATCCCTGGAGGCCCTGCGGGCGATCGCTGGCGAGGGCAGCATCGACATCAAGGTCGTTTTCGACGACATGGGGGTGCTGGGCAGCGACAAGGGGGGCCGCGTACTGGCCTACGGCACGGAGATAGGCGCCTTCGTGCGCCTGGACGACCTGCAACCGGGATACGCCTATAGCGAGGTCGACCGCTCCATTTTCATGAATCCCCAACTCTCCAACGCCAGGGTCGTCATCCCAGTAAGCGAGTACGGTTACATAATCCGCGGACACGCCATTGATGCCCTGCTCTATGCCAATAATTACGAGGAGATCGACGAGGACAATCCCATCCTGGAGTTCTTCTCCTCCATCGAAGAAGCGCTGCCCGTGTTCGAGAGCGGCGCGCGCATGGCCAAGGGGACCACGGACGAGAAAGGGTTGGTGCACTCCTACTTCGCCAATCCTTTCGGGGCCGCGCAGAAGCGGCGCGAGCACGATGCCGTCGCAAGGTACTTCTTCGAACGCCTCCTGGCCGGCGGCGTCCGCATCGGCACGCTGAGGACCAGGCTGGGCATAGGGGGATACGAGATGAGGGGCCCCGAGGAAGCGGCGCGGGCCATCCTGCGGGAGTTCTTCTAGCCGCTCCTCCTCTCGAACCAGTGCTCATCGGACAGCAGGGAAAGCGCGTCCCTCCTCCGCCGCAACACCGGATAGAAGATAGCGGTGATTATCAGCCCCATGGCAACGCCCCCCAGGTGGGCGAAGAAAGCCGTGCCGACGGCGCCCGAGCCCACGGAGATGACCCCCTGCACGAACTGCAGCGCTATCCAGAGGCCGATGACCACGAACGCGGGCACCGGCACGATGAAAAGGAAAACCCACGTCCATACCCAGGCGCGTGGATAGAGCAGGATGTAAGACCCCAGTATCCCGGATATCGCCCCGCTCGCCCCCAGCAGCGGGTTGAAACTGCCGGAATACATTGCGACATGGGCGAGGGTCCCGAACACCCCACAGACCAGGTAAAAGACGAGGAAGGCGGCATGGCCCATGACGTCCTCGACGTTGTTTCCGAAGATCCAGAGGAAGAGCATGTTGCCCAGGAGGTGCAGCCATCCCTCGTGCAGAAAGAGGGAGGTCAGCAGCGGGACGTAGACCTGCTTCGACGGCGCCGAGGCCATGGGATATCCGAAGAGCTGCTGAAGCGCCGATAAGGGAAGCTGCCCCGCGTGGACGATCTCCCACGGGACCACCGAGAAACGGTAGATGAAGATCTCGTACTGGGCTGCATCGAGGAACAGCATATAGATAAAAACGGCCGCGTTCAAGAGGATAAGGGCGAGCGTGACCACCGGCGCTCTCCTCGTGGGGTTCCTGTCAAAAAGGGGCAGCATGGTGATCCGTTTCCCTATTTCCTGACGGCTGCGGCGACGATGAAACCCCTGGCGTATTCCAGGCCAAGCAGGGAGACGGCCTTCTCGTACGCCACCGCCACCGCCCCCAGGGTTCTGTTGACGGCGCTTGCGAGATAGTCTCCGTAGGTACCAAGGTGGACGACCTCGAATCCCGCCGCCTCCAGCTCCGCCCGCAGCCTGCGCGGCGTATTGCAGCGGTAATAGACGGGGAAGATCTCGTGCCGGCCCCTGCCGCTGAAGAACCCGACCACCTTCATGCGCCGTTCCTGATCGAGGAGGCGCGAAAGGAGGAGATTGACCGCATACGGGTAGTAGAGGACGTTGGGCGTCATCACCACCAGCATGCCGCCTGGACGCAGCGAATGGTAGACCTGGCGGAAGAACTCCCCCGGCTTCCCGAGGTGCTCGATGAGGAACTTGCTCGCGGCTAGGTCGGCGCACCCGGCATCCAACCCGATGTCGCGGTCGAGGTCGGCCTGGACGTAGCGGCCGTATGCGCCCCGCAGTGGTCTTTCATCCACGCCGATGATCTCGGCCGCCTTTCCCGACAGGCAGGCCAGGTAACATTCATCCCCGCACCCGAGGTCGACCACCGTGCCCCCCTCGGGACACCCCGACTGCGCGAGACCCAGAAACGTGGCGTAGGCATCTGCTTCGCCCGGCAGGAAGCGCCGGTACAGGGCCGCCGTCCATTCCCGTGATGCTTCGCGGTTCACAACAGCTCCAGGAGGCTGTCCACTACCAGGTCCGGCTGGGGCTCGAATCCCTCGAGGTCCGACCGCCTGGCCACCCCGCTGAGCACAAGGCAGGTATCGAGCCCGGCCCGCCAGCCGCCGAGTATATCCGTCTCCAGACGGTCCCCGATCATCAGCGTGCCGTCGGGCCTCGCCCCCGTGATGGAGAGCGCCGCCTCGAGCATGTAGACGTTGGGCTTGCCCACGACCAGGGCCTCACGTCCCGCCGCCCTCTCCAGTGCCGCAACGATCGCGCCCGCGCCGGGCCATAGCCCGTCCGGCGCCGGAAAGGTGGCGTCGTCGTTCGTCGCCACGAACACCGCGCCCGCGTGCAGCGCCAGGCAGGCTATACGCAGCTTGTCGTAGGTGAGCTCCATATCCCAGCCCACGACGACGAAGCCCGCGTCCCGGCCCTTCTCGCCGGACAGGAGGCGCAAGGGGGTCGCGGACAAGGCCTCCTCCAGTCCCCGTCCCCCTATGAAAAAGGCCGTCTTGCCGTCCAGGGCGTATCCCTCCTCGAGAAAGCTCGCCGTGGCCACGGAGGCGGTCATGAATTCGTCCTCGCTCGACGCGATGCCCATACTTTCCAGTTTATGCCTGTACTCCGACCTGGTATAGCGCGAGTTGTTGGTGAGGAACAGCACCCTCTTGCCCATCGCGCGCAAGCGCTTCACGAACTCGACCGCATCCGGGATGGGCTGTTGATTGAGGTAGATCACGCCGTCGAGGTCCAACAGGAAGCTCTCGTACTTCTCGGCCCTGGGCTCATAATCTGCCGCCATCAATCCCTTACCCCTTCCCTTCCTCGGGCAGCTCACTCCGGTAGCGCCTCAGGGCCTCGGCGTACAGCTCCACCTCCGGCGCCATGACCGCGGCAAGCTTTGCCTGCCCGATGGCCTGCCGGAGGTGGCCCCCGCGGAAGAGACAGCGGCTGAGCCCGTACCTGGCGAAATGATTGGTCGGGTCCACCTCCAAAGCTTCCTCGAACTCCCTCATGGCCATTCCCGGGCGGCCGCTGTTGTAATAGGCTATGCCCAGCGTCTCCAGGACTGAGCCCCGCCCCGGCTCGAGCCGTTTCACCCTCTCCAGAAGAGAGATGGCCTCCCGGTGCCTGCTTTCCCGCAGGAGTTGCCTGGCCTCCTGATATAGTTCGTACGCGCCGCAGGACAATACGTTCATCTCCCTCTAGCGCCCCTCGACCGCCGCGTTTCCGCCCCTGCGCTCCGAGAGGCGGAGCAAACCCGAGAAAGCAAGCAGCGCGCCCGCGATGACCATAGCGTACGTGGGCCAGAGCGTCACGCGTTCGTATTGTTCGGGCAGGCGGGCCGCGTTTCTTCCCAACCGCTCGAGGGCGATGGCCAGGAACCTGTCGTTGGAGGCTATGGACGCGTAAAAGAGGGGTATGATCACGATCCCGGCCAGGATGAGCACCACGCCGAAGTCCACCGCCGCAAGCCCCTTGACCCACAGCCGCGACGCCACCACGTAGAGCAGGGCCGCCGCCGCAATGAATATGCATGCATAGGTGATGAGGCCCAGGTCCGCCCCCTTCACCTCCACCGGCTGCATCACCATCAATTCCTCATCGAGTATCGATATCCTCGCCCAGGGCAGGAACGAGAGTATCACTATGGCCGCGACCGCGATCGCGGCCATGGCCATCGCCGCCATGTCCCCGCGGTCCATAGGGCGGTCCCTGTAGCCCGTCAGCTTCCCGAGGCCGCCCTCCCGCCCGGAAGAACTCGATATCCCCGCCACTGCCTTGAGGTCCGGCCTTCTCCGCCTATTCGGGTTCTTCGTCGCCCTCCTGGAGCGCACGCTTGACGCCTCGCTTCCTCCCGTGCCATCGGCCCGGGCGGTGCCCTTCTCTTTCCCGCCCCTCCTGAGCTTTGCCAGGGCTGCGTAGGTCCTCTCGCTGAAGGTTATGGTCACGGTGAACCTCTTTCCCCCCGCTTTCTCCTTGCCCGCCCCTTCCGCGTACGGCCTCATAGAGACCACCTTCTTGCCCGCCGCGGGAGTGAGGTCTGCCCTGGCCCTCGCGGCGGGCGTGATCCCCGCGGGCAAGGCACCGTGCGGGGCGGACCCGGTATCTGCCTGAGGACGCCCTGCGGCAGCGCTGGCATCGCGGCTTCCGGCAGAGGCATCGGGCACCTCCCCGGAAGGCCTCCTCCTGCCTTTCATCCTGAAATAGCAGTCCTCGCAGAAAAACTTCCCCGCGGGTATGTCTTTCCCGCAACTCACGCATTCGGCCATTCTGGTCTCCGTTCGCGCTACGGAAGGCCCCGCTCCCCGCCTCCTACTGCTCCTGCTCCACTCCCCTCACCCGGTCCCTTACCCACAGGAAGAAAGCTGGGAACCTGCGGCGAAAGAAGTCCTTGCTTTCGCTCCAGGCCCTCTCGCCCTGCGCCGCCACCGCCACCAGTGCTCGATGCGGCAGGCGTGGACTCACGAATACCGCGTCCACCATTCTCTCGAGGTATGTGGTAACCGGTTCGGGCAGTCTCTCGAGCGCTCGATAAATGCGCACGAAGGTGCGGAAATAATGGCGCGCGAAGTAGAGCTGATCGCGCGGGAGGCTCGGCTGGTCCACGAAGCGGTCCTCGCGGTAATCGTATACCTCGGGCACCCAGCCCTCGCGCACCGCCGTCTCGAAGAGGACCGTGTCGGGGTAGGGGTAATAAATGGGGCTGAGTGAATGGTCCGCCCTTATCTCCGCGTTCAGTTTCACGGTATCCAGCACCCGTGACTTGTCCTCGTAAGGCAAGCCCACCATGTTGTAGGCAACGGTTTTGATCCCCGCGTCGCGGCAGGCCTCGAAGGCCTCGACGATCTTCTCCCGGGACATGTGACGGTTCAGCACCTCGTTGCGGATATAGTCGTTGCCGCTCTCCACCCCGAAGAACATCTGGTAGCACCCGGCCTGGCGCAACATGCGCACTATCTCCGGGGTCACCAGGTTGGCGCGATAGTTGCATATGAAGGGAAGCCCTATCTCCTTGCGGTAGAGCGAGGTGAACCTCTCGAGCCAGCCGCCCTTCCAGGGCAGTATGTCGTCGCGGAAGTTGAGGTACTTCACGCCGGGATAGGCGGCGAGCAGCTTCTTCAGGTAATCGATGCTGTACTCGGGGCTGTGAAAACGCGAGTACCGGCTCTTGTTGGGGTAGATGTCCCGCATGCGCTTGTTGGAACAGTAGGTGCAGCTGTACGGGCACCCCCTGGATAGGATCACCACCCCGGTGTTGATGCGGGTCGAGAGCAGCTTGGAGAAGTCGAAGATGGAGAAATCGGGAAGGGGCAGCACGTCGATGTCCTCCATGAGGGGGCGTACGGGATTGCGGCGGACGTTATCGTCCTGTTTGACCCATATGCTCTCGGTGCCGCCGTAGTCTTCCCCCGCGTCCATCCTGCTCACCAGCTCCAGCAGGGCCGCCTCGCCCTCCCCGCGGCAGAGCATGTCCACGCCGTCGGTCGCGATGACCTCCTCGGGCAGGGTGGTGGGATGATAGCTCCCGGAGATGACGGGGACGTCCAGGGCGTCCTTCGCCCATCCCACGTACTCCCGCACCTGGGGATACTCCCTGGTCATGGTGACGAAGCCCATGATATCGGGGGCCTCCCGCCGCAGGGTCTCCTGAAAGTCGCCGCGCCCGACGGGGCTGGTCAGGTGATAGAGCGCGACGTCGTGGCCCGCCTCCTTGAGCACGGCCGAGAGGCTCGCCACGCCCTCCATGTACCAGCCGCCCTCGTCGACCCCGAGCATGCTGCCGGTGAGGGGGTCGATGTTCACCTTGTAGTCCGGATATATGAAGAGTATCCTCAACTCCCGCTACCTCCAGCCTTCATCGTATAAGACGCGACCTTCACGCCCGGGGATCGACATTCACCTCGCGTTCCATGGCTGCTCAGGCGATCCTCGAGCTCCGTTTCCTCCTGGCTTCATTAGATTATAGAAGACTTGCCGCGACTCAGGCCATAACCAGGCGCAGGGCCTGGTCCTGAAGGCGGGGCGCCGCGGTTCGCCCCCGCGGCCGCGTGCCGGCTCGCCAACACAAACGGGCACGCACTCGCGTGCTCCCGAACGCCGATCTTCCGGTCGTGGATTATTTGAACCTGTAGAGCGAGAAGGGCTCGATGTCCATACTCGTCTCTCCATCGAGCACGAGTTCGCTTATGAGTCTGCCCGTTATCGCAGCAAGGCAAATGCCGTCTCCCGCGTGTCCCGTCGCCATGAAGAACCCCTTGACGCCCTTGACCGTTCCCAGGATGGGAAGACCGTCCGGGGAATACGGGCGCAGCCCGGCGAAGGAGCGGATGACATCGAGGTCTTTTATCCAGGGGAGAAATCCAATGGCGTTTTTGGCAATGGCGTTAATGGCCTCAGGAGTGGTGCCATCGTCAAACCCCGCGAACTCGCGTGTGCTTCCGAGGAGGATGTTGCCGCTCGCGGTCTGCTCCGCCGTAAATCCCAGCCCCAGCTTCGACGCCTCCTCGTCGGCGGGCATGAGCCCCGCTATGTTCGCCTTCGTCCCCAGGTATTCGGCACCGGACACTATGGCATCCAGCAGGCGCTCCCTGGCCTCGGTGACGAGTATCTGGCCGCGTTGCGGCATGATGGGGATATCCACGATTATCATCTTCCCGATCTGGTTGGATCCCGTGCCGGCGGCGCATATCACCCGGCGGGAATGAATGCTTCCCGCCGTGGTGTTGACTTCGCGCACCCGGTTGTTGGTGACCACTATGTTCTCGACCTTGCAGCCCTTGAGGATGGTCACCCCCATCTCCTGGGCTTTCTGGGCCATGCCGAGGGTCAGCTTATAGGGATTTACCTGGGCGTCGTCCTCGCAATACGAGGCCCCCTTGATATCCTTGCTCACATCGGGAAGCCGTTCCTTGAGATCAGACGGAGTCAGCACCTCCACCTGCAGCCCCGCGGCTTTGAGTTTTTTCGCCCTCGCCCTTATCTCCTTGAGTTGCTCGGCGTTCCTCGCCAGCATCAGTCCGCCGCAGCGGTTGTACTCGATGTCCACCTCCAGGTCCTCCGCGATGGCGGGAAAGAGCTGCGCGCTCTCCCTCGCCAGATCGAGGTGGCTCCCCAACTGCTTCGTCTGCAGGGAGATAAAACCGTCGCAGGCCCCGGAGGCGCCGCTGGCGAGGTCCTCCGCCTCCACGATCATGACCTCCGCGCCCTCCTTGCAGAGGTAATACGCGGTGGCGGCACCGATCACTCCCCCGCCTATGACAACTACCTCGGAACTGAGAACTTCAGCCATTTTCTCCCCCTAACCGGCCCAGCTTCACGGGGCGGACGGGAGGCCTGACCTTGAAAACGCCGACTCCCTCCCGGTCCCTGAACGCCGCCGTCGAGAACTCATCCACGAGCATCGCCTGGCAGAACCTCCCCTGGCAATAACCCAACCCTACACGCGAGAACCTCCTCAGGGCCCGCAGTGAATTGAAACCCATCGCCGCGTACTCTCGGGCCTGAGAGCGCGATATCTCCTCGCAACGGCACAGGAGATGGTCTTCTTCCCGCTGGCAGCCGCGTACTTCCAGCGGCTCTCCTATAGACATTACTCGGATTCTCACTCCTCTTACCTTTAGGGCCCATTCCTCCGGGACATCGACGGTCACCAGGAGCGAGTGGTCTCTTTTGTTCATCTTCGCCGTCTTAACCACCTTTCCCTTGCCCAGCGGTGAACCGTCCTCGTCCAGGGCCCAGACCTCATCACCCGCTTTTATCTCCTCTTTCATCTCGTAGGGCAGGGTAAGGCGCGCCCCTCCGTCCCGCGATGAGCGGTCCAGCAGGTATATGGCCATGCCGGGGCATATGGCGACACAGCGCCCGCAGCCGTTGCAGAGCCCCGGGTCGTAGCGGGGCAGGTCACATACGTTCTTTCCCACCACGATGGCGCCCCTGGCGCAGACAGCCTCGCACGGGTCGCAGGGTATCTCCTCGCGGCAGTCCAAAATCGCCACCGCTCCCCCCTCGGCTCTACGCCATATCTCGTCGATGTCGCCGCTCTCCCCCATGTCCTCCCCTCCTCAGGCGCAGTACAAGCTGCATTTCGCCGCCATCCTGGCCTCTCCGTAAGGGCCTCTCCTCAGGTCCGCCAGGCGGCGGCTCACCGCCGCTCTTCTCGCCGCCGCCTGGCGCTTTTTCATTGATCCCATTTCCTCGGCGGCGGAGATCCCCGACATCCTCCCCTCCTCCATGGCCACCGATGCCTCCTCCACGCCTGCCGCGTCTCCCGCCACGTAGACTCCCTGCAGGCCGGCACGCATTTTTTCGTCGTGCCAGGGAAGAAACCCGCCCAGCTCTTCCCGGAAGACCATCCTGCAGCCGCGCATGGCGGCGAGCTCCGCCATGGGGCTCATCCCCACCGCCATGCACAGGGAGTCCGCCTCGAAGAGCACCGTCCTCCCCCCGCGCAGATCCTTCACCACGACCGCCTCCAGGCCGTCCCTTCCCCGCGCGGATATGATGCGGTGGCCCGGGTATATGGGTACTCCCTCCCGCCTGACGCGGTCGAGGTGTACTTCGTAGCCGCTCACGCCGTGCGACGCCTCGACGATACCCACGACATCGGCGCCGGCCTGTAGCAGCTGATAGCTGACGATGAGCCCGACGTTTCCAGCGCCGGCTATCAGCACCCTCTTTCCCGGCAGCACACCGTGCACGTTTACAAGGGTCTGGGCGGCGCCAGCGCCCATGATGCCCGGAAGCGTCCACCCCGGAAAGGCGATGGTCTTCTCCGACGCTCCGGTTGCGATCACGACCGCCTGCGGGCGGACGAGATAAACGCCCCCGGGGCCGTCGACCATCAGCTCGCCTTCAGGGAAGAAAGCGATCACGCTCGAGCCAAGACGGATATCGACGCCGGCCCGCAGGCATTCAGCGATGAGATCGTCCGCTATCTCGTAACCCCTTTTTCCCGCGCCGTGACGTCGGGACCCGAAAAAGCGGTGGACCTGCTTGAACAACTGCCCTCCGGCGCGCTCGTTCTCGTCGAGCACGACCACGGGCACTCCCGACCTCGCCGCCTCCACAGCCGCGCACAGACCGGCGGGGCCCGCGCCCACAACCGCCAGCGCCGTGTGCTCCAGCGGGAGGTTCACTCGCCTGGCCTCCCCGGGGTATCCACCCTCATGCCGTCGCGCACCGCAGTCATACAGGTGCGAACGTTAGGCTCGCCGTCGACGGTCATGGCGCATTCCGTGCAGCGCCCGATCATGCAGAAAGGCCCGCGCGGCTCGCCCAAGCGCGGGGAGTAGCGGGTGGTCCTGATGCCGTGCGCGTAGAGCGCGGCCGCAATGGGCTCGCCCTCTCGCGCCTTGAGCGGCACGCCGTCCACGTATATGGTCACGAGCTTCCCGCCCTCCATCTCTCCCAGCACCGCGTGTCGGCCTACCCTGAGATCCATCGTCCGTGACCTCCTTCAGTATCCATCCGTCCCGCGTGCCTGCCGTGACGCGCCCATCTCGAGCTGACTTTGTGTGCGCGCCCTTTCTATGGATAATATAATGCATTGCAGCCTGTGGGATATCAGCGAAGGAGGGACGGCTTGCACATCACGGAAGAACAGATGCAGGAACTGCGGCTTGGTGCCCTGACCGCCATAGACGGACTGTGGTTCATGGCCGTGGAGGAGAAGTACGGGTTCGATACCGCCCTAGAGCTGGACCTCGAGGTCTGGAAGAACTACGGGAGGGTGCTCCTGAAAAGGATATCCCGCATGCTTGGCCTGGCGATGGACCCGGAGGAGCCCATCGACCTCGCTACGGTGAACTTGCTCATGGAAACGGTCTGCCATGTAGACGGCACGCAATGCGGGGGGGAGGTAGGGGATGGCGAGATCGTCTTCCGGGTGCACCGCTGTTCCTGGTGGGACAATCTCAGCCGTTCCGGGCGTGAATCGCACGTGCCCTGCGAGTTCGTGGACAATACCATCTTTCGCGACTGGCTCGAGTACGTGGACCCCACCTTGAGCTTCGAGATCACGCATTCACTGCCCAGGGGGGACGATCACTGCGAATGGGTCATCGGGAGGCGCATCACGGAGCAAGGGCGCGAGTGACGAACTCCACCGCCTCGCGGGTGATCTCCTCCATGTTGTGCTTGAGGGGGTCCTCCATCCAGTAGTTGGCCAGGCGTACCAGCTGGCCTATTATGGCGTTGGCCGCTATGTCCGGGTGGATCTGCCTGATGGTCCCTTCCTTTACCCCGCGCACGATGGTCATCTTGAGGTCCTTGACCGTCCACGCCATGATCTGGGCCAGTTTGCGCTCGTAAGGGGTGTCGGCGAGGACAGATTCCTCCAGGTAGAGGGTATAGATCTCGCGGTTTTCCACGATCACCTGGAAGGCGACGGGTATGGCGATACGTATTCGCTCCAGCATATCGGGGACGGACGCTATCTCCTCCGATACCCTCGACCTGAAAACCCGGACCCCTTCCTCGGCCAGGTCCAGGAGCAGGTCCTCCTTGCCGGAATAATGTTCGTAGAACTCACCGGCGGTTATACCGGCCTGCTCGATTATGTCCTCCTCCGCGGTGGCGTAGTAACCCTGCTGCGAGAAAAGCCGTGAGCCCGTCTCCATTATGCGTTCGCGCGCGTCCTTCCGGGAGGGCGATTCCTCCATCCCCTCGGCGACGGCGTCCTCCGACACGAGGTTCGGGCTGCCGCTCATGTCCCTCCATATCTTGATCTTCTTGGACATGATCTCTTTTATCTGCTCCAGGGGCAGGTGTTTCTGCAGCTGCAGCCTTCTCACGTAGTTGATCATCTGGATGTAGGAGGGATCGTAGTAGGCCATGTTCTTGTGGGTCTTCACGGGGGGAGGAAGCAGGCCGATGCGCACGTAGTAGTTTATGGCCGAGGTGGATACCCCCGTGGCCCGGGATACCTGGGACACCTTCAGCAGGGATTCGAGCTCGGGCTGCCTGGCGGCCTTTCTCGTTCTCGGTGGCTTTTTATCAGACATATGTTAAGTATAAGTTAACACTAAGCGAAGTGGAATAGGCAATAATCCGTCCGCGTTTCCGGCGACGCGCATCATGCCGCCGTTACGACAAGGCGTTTTCGTGGTCGTATATCATGAGTCCCGACGCGAGCTTGGGGTAGAAATAGGAGCTCTTGTGGGGCATACGCTCTCCGCCCTCGGCGATGTCCCATATCTCATCCATGCGCGTGGGGCGCACGATGAATGCCGCTTCCGCCTCCCCCTCGCTCAGCGCGGACATCGCGGCGCTCTCCCAGGGGGTGAAATACAGGTCGCCGTTCTCCGCCAGCACGGAGGAGTCGAGGCCCAGGCATTCCTCGAGGACCAGGGAATGGAGGACGGATATGTCGAGGTTTTTCCATTCCGCGCTCTCCGGCCCCCCCAGGATGCCTTCCGGCTCCACTCCTTCCCGCAGCGACAGCAGCGCGACGCCAGCCGCAGTGGCCATGACGAAGGCCGGCCGCCGCGAGGACGCGAGCCTGTCCCCGAGCATCCCCGCGCGGGAAGTCGCATCGCCCCGCAAGGCCTCCACGTGGAAATAGCGCTCGAGGCGCCGGCAAGCTTCCTCCGGCGTCAGCGTCAGCCGGCGCAGGACGCGGTGGACGGGCAGCACGGCGAGCCCCGGGTCCTCGGAACGGAATAGCACCACGGAGACGTAGGCTGCGGCATGGGCCTCGCTCGCGGTGGCGTGTTTCTCCCCGCTGTACGCGAGGGCGGTCTCGTAGCGATGATGGCCGTCCGCTATGATCAGCTTTTTCCCGCGAAGCGACGCCTTCAGCCTTTCCGCGCCGTCTCCTGCCTCCAGCCGCCATACCCGGTGGCGCACCCCCTCGTCGTCTGTTACCTCCATGAAGCAGGGTTGCGCGGCCGCCTCCTCGAGCAGGGGCAGTACCTCCTCCTCTCGGTCGCGGAAAACGGTGAAGATCTGGCTGAAATTAGCGCGGCAGGCCCGCAGCAGGTTCAGCCTCTCGGCCCTGGTCCGCGGGAAGGTCCTCTCGTGGGGGAGTATCTCCCCACTCGAGAAATCCCTGCATCTCAGCAGGGCCAACATGCCCGTGCGGCTCACTTCCCCGCTCGCGGGCAGGGCATATGTCTGGCGATATACGTAGAAGCACTGCGCGCCGTCGCAGGCGAGAACGCCTCCCTTTTTCCAGGCACGGAAGAGGGTGGCCGCATTGTTCCAGAAGTCGGCGTCGCCGCCCGGCTGCGGCAGTATCAACCTCGCTATGTTGTAGGGGGACCGGGACAGCAGCACGTTCCTTTTCTTTTCGTCTATTACATCGTAGGGAGGGGCTATCGCCCTCGCCAGGTCCTCGACAACCTGCGGATTATAAAAAGTGCCCCTGAAGGGCCTTATGTCAGCCAACTCATTTCTCCCATTTATTACCAAACCCATGGGGCTTATCAAGGCGCTACCTGAAATATTATATCCCCTGCCAAACCCCTTGTATATCCGCTCCACGCTATACACCCCGCTTTCCCTGCGCGTTCACTCCCGGCGCGCCCCGACGCTTTGCGCTATGCGAGCGCTGATGGCATCGTCTCCATCGCCGCGTTTGTTTACCCTTTCGGCGGCGGCGGTGGACATACCTCTATCGCGGCCGAAATATGGCAAGAAAACACCGGGCGTGCCGGATTTCGCGGCCCCGCAGCGCTTTTTCTCCCGCGGGAAGAAAAAAAGTCCCGCGATTTACTGGTTTGCTATTGAATCTTCACAGTCGGATGTATTAAATATAATCTTACCGATCTAAGAGGACTACTCGCATCCTTCGGTGATTAAAGCATCCTTACCGGCCCGGGGAGGGCGATATGACATTCAACGCGGAACAAGCCGTTTGCATTTCCGGTTGTTCCCTGCGCCAGTTGCGCTACTGGAGGGATACCCGTCTCGTACAGCCAGCCTGTTTCGAGAGAGATGAGGACGGCAAGCTCGACGAACGCTACGATTTCGCCAACCTCGTCGAGTTGAGGACCATCATGGGCATGCTGCAGAAGGGCGTCAGCCTGCAAAAGATACGCAAGACCCTTATCTACCTGCGCGAGCACACCGATTATTCGCGACCTCTGGCGCAATGCAAGCTCGTGACTGATGGTTCCACCATCTTCGAGATATGCGAGAGCGAGGCGAGCATCCTGGACACCCTCAGGCGCGGGCAGGTGGCGCTGTGCATCGCGCTGGACGGCATCTGCGACGACCTCTCGGCCCGCCTGGTGGAGATAAGCCAGGACCGCGAGATCTTCGTGGAGCGGCTCATGGCCTGAAACCGGCCGCCGAGACCCCGCGATCCGAGTGCTACCGGGTTCCGCGCGCTGTGCTTGCCGGATTGCCTTGCTGACTGTTCAGCAGGCGTTTATCATTGACTACATGGTAAAGGCTCTACCGAGGCAGTACGATGATATTCGCTAAACCGGACATCGCCCTTCTGCATCCTCCGAGCATATACGACTTCAGGCGCATGACCATCGTGCCCAGCCCCATAAGCGATCTCGTGCCCTCCACCCCGGTCTTCGAGATGTATCCCATCGGCTTCACCTACCTCGGGGAGTACCTGGAGCGCAATGGCATCAACACCCGTGTGATCAACCTCGCCCAGCGCATGCTGGAGAGCGGCAAGTTCAATGTGCCCAGGTTCCTGTCCCGCATCGAGCCGGCCGCTTTCGGCATCGACCTCCACTGGCTCACCCACGCCCAGGGCGCCCTGGAGGTGGCCCGCGTGGTCAAGGAGGTCCATCCCCGTGTCCCTGTGATCATGGGGGGCTATTCCGCCACCTTTTTCCACCGCGAACTCATGGACTATCCCCAGGTGGACTACGTCCTGCGCGGAGATTCGACGGAGGAACCGCTGCGTATGCTCGTCGAGGCCATCATGCAGGGCGGCGCGATGGAGGACATTCCCAACCTGACCTGGCGGGACCGCAACGGCGGCGTGGTGGAGAACCCCCTCACCTACTGCCCGGCCAGCCTCGATTACCTCGGAAACAACTACAAGTACATGATCCGCTCCGCCCTGAAGTACGGCGACTGGAAAAGCCTGCGGGCTTTCTGGAACTGGTGGAGTTATCCCATAACCATGGTCCTCACCTGCCGGGGCTGCTCGCATGATTGCGCCTTTTGCGGCGGTTCCAGCAGCGCGCTCTCCCATTTCTGCGGGAGGGCAAAGCCCGCTTTCCGGGCCCCCGAGAAGATCGCCTATGATGTCGAGCTGCTCTCCAAATTCACGACCGCGCCCATCTTCATCCTCGGCGACCTCCTGCAGGGCGGAAAGGATTATGCGCTGGAAACCCTGGAGTTCATAAGCCACATAGCCCCCAGGAACCATATCGTGATGGAGCTCTTCGCTCCCGCACCCAGGGAATACTTCGATCGTGTCGCCTCCAGCCTCGAGCACTTCGACTTCCAGTTCTCGCCCGAGACCCACGACGAGGCCATCAGGGAGAGCATCGGCAAGCCATACGGCAACGATGAGATGGAGCGCAGCATAGCCTGGTCTCTCGACGCGGGCTGCGAAAAATTCGATATCTTCTTCATGATCGGGCTGCCGGGACAGACGCGTGACTCCGTCATGGAGAGCGTGGAATACTGCGGCATGCTCCTGCGCAAATACGGGCCGCGCCTTAATCCGTCCATAGGTCCCCTGGCCCCCTTCATCGACCCCGCGTGCTGCTTTTACCGCGACCCTGACGGGTACGGCTACAGCCTTGTCCATCACACCCTGGACGATCACGCGCGCGCGTCGCTCTCTCCCCACTGGCGCGACCTGCTCGGATACGAGACGTCCTTGATGACCCGACAGGACATCGTCGACGTGACCTACGAGGCCATGCTGGCGCTCAACGCCATCAAGGAGAGCAACGGGCTCATATCCCCTGGCCATGCCGCCATGAACGAACGCCGTATCCATGACTCCATCTCCCTGCTCAAGATGGTCGACGACGTCCTGGAGATCTCAAACCCGGGCCTGCAGGCGAACGAACTCGAAAAACTGCACGGCGAAGCGGTGAAGCTGTCCGGCCAGCTCTACCTGCCCAAGGAGGAATTGATGTGGCCTGTCACGGGAAGCCGCTTCCGGCGCCTCAACGTCCTGCGCATCCTCCTGGACTGGGTCTAAACCCTCGAATCCCTGTCCGCGCACGCCCGCTCTCTCCATAATCCGCCGACAGGGCCCGGTTTTGCGTCCGAGCCGGAGGCGAGGAATGTCAAGACCAAGACCTCGCCCACCCCACAAGGCCAGCGACGCGAAGCGCTGTGGGCCGGGATTTATCCTTGCCCCATGCTCCCATTACATCGAGACCAAACGTATCGATTTATTGCCACCTCTGCCGTATGGATCCTGGTACCCTCCGGGGAAACGCAGGGAAGAGTGGCCTGCGCACCCGCTGAAGTGACCGGCCTCCGCTTCTCGGGCGGGATGGATTGCGCTGGTTGTATGCGTACGGGATACCACGAGGTATGGTAAATGTCGTGAAGGCTCGGCCGGCTAGGGGGTGAAGTCCTCGTCCATGATCTGCTCCGCCTTCTCGCGCAACTGCTTGAAGTCGCGCTTGGCTCGGCTGCTTTCGGGGAGCAGCTTATCGGTGGCGTTGAACCCCCATCCCTCGTACTTGACCGCTATGCGCGCGCTGAAGACACGTTTCGCCGGAGCGCCGCATTTCTCGCAGTCCGCCACTTTCTCGGCGTCCATGGGCTGCATGAGGTCGAAGGAATGTCCGCACTTCTTGCACTTGTATTCGTATATGGGCAACTCGTTCACCTCCAGGTAGATATTATAACAACAGCCGGCCTCCTGCGGGTGGAATAACATTCCCCGCGCAAATCATTTAGAATACGGTCATGAGCGAACGCGTCATAGAGACCCGCGACCTCACCAAGTACTACGGGAAACATCTCGGGGTATCGCAGCTGAACTTCGAGGTACACCGCGGTGAGGTGTTTGGTTACCTCGGCCCCAACGGCGCCGGCAAGACCACCACCCTGCGCATGCTCGTCGGGCTGCTCGTGCCCACCTCGGGCGGCGCCAGGGTGTTCGGGATGGACTTGCGCAAGGACTCCCTGGCCATCAGGAGGGAGATAGGATATATCCCCGACGACGTGAGGCTCTTCGAGGACCTGACGGGCGAGGAGACGCTGCGCCTGCTGGAGTCGCTCCGGCCCGGCAAGCCCGCCGTGTTCCGGGACGAGCTGGTGGAACGCTTCGATCTCGACCTCTCCCGCAAGGTGTCCGAGTACTCCTCCGGCAACAAGCAGAAACTGGCCATCATCCAGGCCTTCATGCACGACCCCCGGCTGCTCGTCCTGGACGAGCCGACCTCGGCCCTGGACCCCCTGATGAGGCACCAATTCTACGGGCTGTGCCGGGAGTTCAGGGAGCGTGGCCGCACCGTCTTCATCTCCTCCCACGTCCTCCCGGAGATGGAGCAGATTTGCGACTGGGTCGGCATCATACGCAGGGGCAGGCTGGCGACGGTGGAGAGCGTGTCCGAACTCTCCCGCAAGAAGCTGCGCAACGCCGACTTCACCCTGGCCGCCGAACCCGAGGCGGAGCTCCTGGATTTCAAGAGCGCCAACCTGAAGAGGACGGTCGGCCTCAGCTTCCAGGCCGAGATCAGGGGCGACATGGACAGCTTCATAAAGGAGTTGTCGCGTCTCCAGGTGACCGACCTGCAGATCTCCCATGCCAGCCTGGAGGAGATATTCCTCGAATTCTACAGGGATGAGGAAGATGATCGACCCTGAGCTGCTGACATACCAGCTGAAGGCCAGGAGAAGAAGCTCGCTCTACTTCTCCCTGGGGCTCTTCCTCTGGGGGCTCCTCATCACCGCGCTCTACCCCGCCGTATCGGAAGTCGAGGCCTTCTCCGACTACTGGGGTCAGTTCCCGGAAAACCTCAAGAACCTCTTCGGCGGGCACGAGATCAATATCCTCAAGCCGGAGGGGTTCATCACCCTGGAATACTACCAGATGTTCCTGCCCATCATCCTCGCCGCCTTCGCCTTCGGCTTCGCGGCCTTCTGCGTTGTCAAGGCCAGGGAGAACGGGTCCCTGGAGATCTTGCTCACCCATCCCATGGAGAGGTGGAAATACTCCCTGACCTCATTCTTTGCCATAAGCATCGGGCTGGCCGCCCTCACCATACTGGCGGTGGGAACGGTTATGCTGGTCTCCCTTGTCTTCGGCGTTGACCTGTCCTATACCGGGCAGCTGAGATTCATGCTCCTCGTCTTCCTCCTGGTGCTCAGCCTGGGAAGCATCAGTCTCTTCGCTTCCTGCGTGGCGAGGAAGAGCGGCCAGGTCTATGCCGTGGGCATAACCGTGCTGGCCGTGGCCTACCTGGTGAACTTCCTCTCGAGCACGTGGTCTTTCTTCCGGTACATAGATTATGCGCTGCCCTACCACTATTACGACCCTTACGGCATCATGACCACGGCCGGGTTCCCCTGGTCGAGCCTCTTTTATTACCTGGCGACATCCATCGCATTCGCGGTGCTTTCCGTGATAGCCTTACAGAGGAAGGACATAACCGTATAAACCACGGTTCAAATCAGACACGGAGGGAGGAGAAGAGATGGAATACGAGACACTGCTCATCGAGAAGAAGGACGGGGTCGCCGTCCTGACCCTAAACCGGCCCGAAACGCACAACGCCATGAACCAGACCATGTTCATGGAGCTGGATGCGGCGGCCAAAGAACTGCAGAACGACCCCGAGGTGCGGGCCGTGGTCATGACCGGTGCCGGGAAATCGTTTTCCAGCGGGCTCGACCTGGGGAGTTTCGTGGGCCTGGGGCAGCTCACCGCGCTGCAGATCCACACGTTTCTCAAGGGCGTCCAGGGCACTTACCTGGCCTACGAGATGATGGACAAGCCGGTGATAGCGGCCGTCAACGGCCTGGCATTCGGGGGGGCGACGGAGATCATGCTCGCCTGCGACATCCGCATCGCCTCCGATGACTCCAAGTTCAACCTCATGGAGATCAAGTTCGGCATCATCCCCGACCTGGGCGCCTGCAAGCGCCTGGCCAGGCTGGTAGGCAACGGGCGCGCTAAGGAGTTCATACTCACCGGAGACACCATCGATGCCGACGAGGCCTACCGCATCGGCATGGTCGAGCACGTCTATCCCAAGGAGCAGGTGCTGCCGGAGGCTATAAAGCTGGCCCAGCGTCTCGCCGATGGACCCATCCTCGGCATCGCCATGGCCAAGCAGGTCATAGGCAGGTGCTGGGACTCCGATCCCGAGACGGCGCTTGAGTTCGAGGCCATAGCCCAGACCCTGTGCCTGGTCTCCGAGGACCACCAGGAAGCCATCAAGGCGCTCGCCGAGAACAGAAAACCCCAGTTCAAGGGCCGCTAGCCTTTCAGCTCCTGCATCTCGCGGCGGGCCAGGGTGCCGGCCTCGCCGTCGGGGTCAAGCTGGGTGGCTTTGGCCAGGGCGAACTCCGCCTCGGCCTCCTTGCCCTGGTGGAGCAGGCTCGCTCCCAGGATATAATACGCCCACGGGTCGCCCGGGCAGAGCTCTATGTAGCGGCGCATCGAGCCCTCGGCCTCCTCGTATTTCTCCGCCCTCGCCTGCAGCCTGCCCAGCGAGAACCAGGCGAGCGGATAATCCTCCCTGATCGACAGCACCCCGTGGTAATACTCCTCCGCCCTGTCGGGCATCTCCCGCATGGCATAAGCCGCCGCGAGGTTGCACATGGTCTCGACGTGGCTCGGGCTGATCGCGAGAGCCATCTCCCATACCCTGACGGCTTCCTCCCACATGCCCATGTTCATGGTCGCCACGCCCAGGAGGTTGAGGATATCCGGCTCCATCCCTCCCTGCTTGAAGCGCGCCTCGGCCCGCAGCAGCAACCTCATGGCCTCGCCGTACCTCGCCTCCCCCAGCAGCAGCTGCGCGGCGTTGGTATAGGCCATGGCGAAGCCGGGGTCCGCCGCGATGGCCTTGAGGTAAAGACGCAGCTTGGTCTCTTTCTCCACGGCGATGCGCAGGGCATATACGAAATAGCCGACGGCGCGGTCGGAATGTGAGAGGCCCTCCCCTATCCTCTCCATGTGCATCATGTCCAGGTCGAGCCCCAGGAGGTCCGCCATGGTCACGAGCACCTCTTCCACCAGGTCCTCCAGCGCCGCGATATCCACCTCGAGTGTCCCACTTCTCGTATCACCGCGCAGGGCGTCGAACCTTAGCCTTTTCTCGTGCGCTCCCCCATCATCTTCCGCCATGACCTTCAGGGCCAACTCCAGCCCGCTTATGAGGGATTGCTCCCCCGGGCGGAACCTGAGGTCTCCCCACAGGGATACGCCGGCTCCAGCGCGCCGCGACGCCTCTCTCACCTCATCCTCGCCAAGGATTCCCGTCAGGGACAGGATCTCGCCGCCGCGCACCGGCGTCGTGAGGTCGATCACCTGAAAACCGGCCGCCCTCTCCAGTCCGTTCATGATATATAGCGCCAGCATGTTCTCGAACATGGCGGGGACCCTGCCCACAGCGTCGGTCGCGAACTGGAACAGGGCTACCCGCATGTTCACCTTTCCCGTCTCCGCCGTCATCCGGACCTTCCACCCCTCTTCATCGCGCCATGCTCCGCCTGGCTCGCCGCGCTTCACTCCGTCATACCGGCGATATGCATCCGCTTTGCCGCCTTCATGCCGGATTATCGCTCGAGTCGCCACCGGACGCCTTTCTCAACATTGTAACAAACATGCGATTCCCCAGGCCCTGGCTGCCTGCGGCAACGATGCCCCCCTCGAAGGGCACGGTGATAGCGCCAGGTGGCTTGCCGCCGCCACGGTCCCGCGTGACCTTCCTCTTCCGCCGTTGCGCCACACTCCCCGCACGATTATTCTATAAGACAGGCATGTCACGGTAGATAGTACGGCCGCGTGGAGGTGTTGAATATGCAGCAGAATGTCGGAACCCTGGACAAGATAGGAAGGGCCGCCCTCTCCATGGCCTTGTTCGCTGTCGCCTGCAAGCGGCAGGACAAGCTCGGTGTCCTGGCCGCCTACAGCGCGGGGATGCTCATTTCCTCCGCTTCCTCGGGTTACTGCCCACTGTACAAGGTCTTCAAGGTCAACACGGTGGGAAAACCCTTCTGATCGCGGGCTTCGAGCGGAGACTGGCCCCTGGTGTGTCGCTTCGGTCCGGGAATTGAAAAGGGCCGCTCGCGCGGCCCTTTTCGAATAGTGTTCCGGCAGCGACCTACTCTCCCACACGGTCCCCCGAGCAGTACCATCGGCGCTGGAGGGCTTAACTTCTGTGTTCGGAATGGAAACAGGTGAACACCTCCGCCATGGCCACCGAGAACATTTGTATTCGGTTGTCAATCATGCAGCTCTTCCTCGTACCTTCAAAACTGCACAGCAATCTCCGAGGTTTAAGACCAAGCCCTCGACCTATTAGTACCGGTCAGCTGCACACGTTACCGTGCTTCCACTTCCGGCCTATCAACCTTGTGTTCTACAAGGGGTCTTACCCGGTTACCCGGTGGGAGAACTGATCTCAGGGTCGGCTTCCCGCTTAGATGCTTTCAGCGGTTATCCGATCCGAACGTGGCCAACCAGCCGTGCTCCTGGCGGAACAACTGGCACACCAGAGGTCCGTTCACCCCGGTCCTCTCGTACTAGGGGCAACTCCCTTCAATTCTCCTACGCCTGCAGCGGATAGGGACCGAACTGTCTCACGACGTTCTAAACCCAGCTCGCGTACCGCTTTAATGGGCGAACAGCCCAACCCTTGGGACCTACTCCAGCCCCAGGATGCGATGAGCCGACATCGAGGTGCCAAACCTCCCCGTCGATGTGGACTCTTGGGGGAGATAAGCCTGTTATCCCCGGAGTACCTTTTATCCGTTGAGCGACGGCTCTCCCACATGAATGCCGCCGGATCACTAGGCCCTGCTTTCGCACCTGCTCGACTTGTGAGTCTCGCAGTCAAGCTCCCTTCTGCCCTTACACTCTACAGCTGATTGCCGACCAGCTTGAGGGAACCTTTGGGCGCCTCCGTTACCTTTTAGGAGGCGACCGCCCCAGTCAAACTGCCCACCTGACACTGTCCCGCAACCGGATAACGGTTGTCGGTTAGAGCCCCAGCACATCAAGAGTGGTATCCCAAGGATGGCTCCACGAGGACTGGCGTCCTCGCTTCAAAGCCTCCCACCTATCCTGCACATGATGAACCAAAGCCCAATATCAGGCTGCAGTAAAGGTTCACGGGGTCTTTCCGTCCTGCTGCAGGTAGCCCGCATCTTCACGGGCATTGCAATTTCGCCGAGTCCCTCGTTGAGACAGCGCCCAAGTCGTTACGCCATTCGTGCAGGTCGGAACTTACCCGACAAGGAATTTCGCTACCTTAGGCTCTGTTTGTTACTCCCAACCTCAGGGGGTTGGTGGCCAGGTCATTTCTGCCTGGCTCTCCATGTCGCCATGGAGGTCGGACTATATCATCACTCAGCGCTTTTCAGCGTATTCATCCAACTCGGCATTCGCGTTCGACTGTTCACCTGCGCTGAGCGCCTGGCGTATAGTCTCTGAGGATTCTAGACCTAGGATTCTAGACCTCGAATCTGTCAAGGATCTCCTTGTCACCATACTTCCGCTTCCCGCCACCGTTCATCTCCTTCCTTATCTTCAGGATTTCTTCAATCCCTTCCTTCTGGAGATGTCGGCCATCAGCTATTATCGAGGCGATTTGCTTGAATTTGCTGTAATCCCTCTTCTTTTTAGCTGATCTGAACCGGAACTTGTCGAAGAATGGAACCACATTATTCCGTATGGCATTGAAGTTATTCACCTCGAAATACCATATCCCATCATCTCTCTGTCTCATGGTTCCACAGTCCATATACCTCTTGAACTGCGTCAATATCTCCTTCTCGTTCTGAGAAATATTGAAACATAGAGAGACTTTCCAGGGTTGGATGTAGTCCTTGCGCGGCCGAAACACGACGTGGAAGCTTCCCTCCCCATCCGCGAATCCGGCCAAGTACCACCCTACTTCGGGTGGTATTTTCTTAACGTCAAGCACTAGTGTTGTCCATTCTTTCTGGAGATCCTCGCTTAGGTCCAGCCTTTCCTGCTGATTGTCCGCACCCGCCGCATTGTCACCTATCATCATGAGGATATCATCCCGATATGACAGGTAGCGCGGGATACTCGGATGTTCCAGCATATAGCCAGGTTTGGTAACGGCCCATGAAGATAGACCGTTATAGTTCACCTATTCCCCATGTCGCCATGCGGGGTGGACCATATCTTCTCCCTGGTCTTGGTGGACCAGGGGCCCGGCGTATGGCCTCTGAGGATTCCCGGACTTGTGGTCCGGGCCTTTCCTGCTGATTGTCCGCACTCCGTGGATTGTCACTGCCTCCCTGGGGTGGAGGCGAGTACCAGGAGATACTCGGAGTTTCCAGCATATAGCCGGGTTTTTCCTATCCGGTCACCCGGATAGGGCCGCAACTCGTTTACGGCCGCCGTTCACCGGGGCTTAGGTTCAGAGCTTCGCGTGCCGGCCGAAACCGGCCGCTAACCCTTCCCCTTAACCTTCCGGCACCGGGCAGGCGTCAGCCCCTATACGTCGTCTTACGACTTTGCAGAGACCTGTGTTTTTAGTAAACAGTCGCTTGGGCCTGTTCACTGCGACCCCCTCACGCTTAGGGAGCGGATCCCATCACGCTAACGGGGTGCCCCTTCTCCCGAAGTTACGGGGCTAATTTGCCGAGTTCCTTAACGAGGGTTATCTCGATCGCCTTAGTATTCTCTACTCGCCCACCTGTGTCGGTTTGGGGTACGGGCACCAGACAGCTCCCTAGGGGCTTTTCTCGGCGGCATGGATTCAGCGACTTCCCCTATAAGCGGGTCGGCATCGCGCCTCAGGCTTGTGTGCCGCCAAGCATTTGACTCGGCAGCGCCCTGCACGCTTACCCGCGGTCGACCAGCGCCGCGGTTCGCTTATCCTTCCGCGTCCCCCCATCAGTCAAACACTGACTGGTGGTACCGGAATATAAACCGGTTATCCATCGACTACGCCTCTCGGCCTCGCCTTAGGTCCCGACTAACCCTGGGTGGATTAACCTTCCCCAGGAACCCTTGGGCATTCGGCGGACGGGTTTCTCACCCGTCTTTCGCTACTCATACCGGCATTCTCTCTTCCCTGCGGTCCATCGATAAATCCCTTACGGGAAACCCTTCCGGGTCGACTTCACCCCCCAGGGAATGCTCCCCTACCCATCATGCCCGAAGGCACAATGCCGCAGCTTCGGTATCGGGCTTGAGCCCCGCTACATTATCGGCGCGAAACCACTTGACCAGTGAGCTATTACGCACTCTTTCAATGGTGGCTGCTTCTAAGCCAACATCCTGGTTGTCTGGGCAATTTCACATCCTTTCCCACTTAGCCCGAATTAGGGACCTTAGCTGGCGGTCTGGGCTGTTTCCCTTTTGACCATGGAGCTTATCCCCCACAGTCTGACTCCCGGGTTCTGGAGCCATGGCATTCGGAGTTTGACTGGGTTTGGTAACCGGTGAAGGCCCCTAGTCCAATCAGTGCTCTACCACCAAGGCTGAACACCCGAGGCTAACCCAAAAGCTATTTCGGGGAGAACCAGCTATCTCCGAGTTTGATTGGCCTTTCACCCCTACCCACAGGTCATCCCCTCCGTTTTTAACCGAAGTGGGTTCGGTCCTTCACGAGGTCTTACCCTCGCTTCAACCTGCCCATGGGTAGATCACTCGGCTTCGGGTTTACGGCACGCAACTAAGTCGCCCTGTTAAGACTCGCTTTCGCTTCGGCTCCGGGTATACCCCTTAACCTCGCTGCGTACCGGTAACTCGCCGGCTCGTTCTACAAAAAGCACGCCATCACGGCTCGAGGCCGCTCTGACAGTTTGTAAGCATACGGTTTCAGGTACTATTTCACTCCCCTCCCGGGGTACTTTTCACCTTTCCCTCACGGTACTAGTTCACTATCGGTCGCCAGGGAGTATTTAGCCTTGCGGGGTGGTGCCCGCGGATTCCGACGGGATTTCCCCGGTCCCGCCGTACTCAGGATACCCTCCGGGAGATCCATTCCTTTCGCCTACGGGGCTGTTACCCTCTGTGGCGGATCTTTCCAGGATCCCTCGACTAGAAATGGATTTTGTAACTCCCCGGTGCCTCCGCAACGACACCTGGAAGGTCCTTCAACCCCTGACGGACAACGCCTGCGGGCTATCACATCCGCCAGGTTTGGGCTGTTCCCGTTTCGCTCGCCGCTACTCAGGGAATCGCGGTTGCTTTCTTTTCCTCGGGGTACTTAGATGTTTCAGTTCCCCCGCTTGCCTCCTCACGCCCTATGTGTTCAGGCGTGGGTACCGGCGCATTACCACCGGTAGGTTCCCCCATTCGGAGATCTCCGGATCAAAGCCTGTTAGGCGGCTCCCCGAAGCTTATCGCAGCCTGCCACGTCCTTCATCGGCTCCTGGCACCTAGGCATCCACCGTATGCTCTTAGTAGCTTGGTATTTAAACAACCTCTTCGATCACTGTGCAGTTTTCAAGGTACGATTCCGAGCTAAGAGCGCACCTAACCGGTGCGCCCAAAGAGACATCCTATAATAATTATAAGCCCGCGGTCAAGTGCAATTACACGACTTTTTCAGGCTTTTTGGGTCTTTGCTAGGCCTCCTGCATCTTCATGTACCCGCCTACGAGGGGTATCGCGGAGAAGATTATCGCCACTATCCAGGCGGCCCAGTTCATCGTCGACACGTCCCATCCACCAGGCCTGATAAGGATGCCGAGGATCACGCACAACAGCCCCGCCGCAGATGCTCCCAGGTATATCAGCCCTGCCGGCAGGTTGAGTTCGATGAAGTTGCCGAATTTGTTCGCAACCATGAACGCCGCGAAAAGGAACAGGAGGAAGAAGATAACCCACGGCAGCCATTGCCAATTACCCCTGTAGGTCACCTTGACGTCGAAGAAGATATCGCCCGCCCACTTGGCCTTGTACCAGCTGACTAGGGCCATGATCCAGGCAAGCAGTGATCCGACCAGTACTACCAGGTCGGGTATGGGCAGCTTGGAGGTGTCCAGCTGCGCTCTCGGCGGACCTGCGGGAGCCTGTGGCGGCTGTCCCGGGGGCGGCGGGGGCGGTTGCATTCCTCCCGGAGGAGGCCCTGGTGGTTGCTGTACCATCTTACGCTCCTTTCTTCCAGTCCATACTGGCATCGAGACAAATCTTCTGACGGCCGGCGATATACGCTACCTCTCCATCGCATGACCCCCGCTGCGCCAGGGGTCCTCAAGTGACATATTTACATTTTATTATTTCCTTAGCAAGCTGGTTTAAACCAGGCCTGCCGCACATCGGGATACACCTTGCCGGATCGGCTCTCCCGTAACCCGTCGGTCCTCCGATCAAGCTACCTCTTGGTGGAAGACATCTGCAAAACGGTGTTCCGCACATAAATAAATTCGGTGCCCGACCCGGCATTCCTTCAAAACTAAACAGCGCACAGGTGAGAGAAAGGATACTTGGTTCGCCGTATGCCATACGGCGTTTCCCTAGAAAGGAGGTGATCCAGCCGCACCTTCCGGTACGGCTACCTTGTTACGACTTCACCCCAATCGCCGACCCCACCTTCGACAGCTGCCTCCCCAAAGGGGTTAGCCCACCGGCTTCGGGTGTTGCCGACTTTCGTGGTGTGACGGGCGGTGTGTACAAGGCCCGGGAACGTATTCACCGCGACATTGCTGATTCGCGATTACTAGCGACTCCGACTTCATGAAGGCGAGTTGCAGCCTCCAATCCGAACTTAGACCGGCTTTTTGGGATTCGCTCCACCTCGCGGTATCGCAGCCCTCTGTACCGGCCATTGTAGCACGTGTGCAGCCCAGGGCATAAGGGGCATGATGACTTGACGTCATCCCCACCTTCCTCCGGTTTGACACCGACAGTCTCGCATGAGTTCCCGGCATAACCCGCTGGCAACATGCGATAAGGGTTGCGCTCGTTGCGGGACTTAACCCAACATCTCACGACACGAGCTGACGACAGCCATGCACCACCTGTGCACGCGTCCCGAAGGAGGACCGTGTTTCCACGGTTTTCGCGAGCATGTCAAACCCTGGTAAGGTTCTTCGCGTTGCGTCGAATTAAGCCACATGCTCCGCCGCTTGTGCGGGCCCCCGTCAATTCCTTTGAGTTTTAGCCTTGCGGCCGTACTCCCCAGGCGGGGCACTTAATGCGTTAGCTTCGGCACGGAGGGATTTGGTAACCCCCCACACCTAGTGCCCATCGTTTACGGCTAGGACTACCAGGGTATCTAATCCTGTTCGCTCCCCTAGCTTTCGCTCCTCAGCGTCAGTACAAGCCCAGGAAGCCGCCTTCGCCACCGGTGTTCTTCCCGATATCTGCGCATTTCACCGCTACACCGGGAATTCCACTTCCCTCTGCTTGACTCTAGCCTGCCAGTATCGAGTGCAATTCCTCGGTTGAGCCGAGGGCTTTCACACCCGACTTAACAGACCGCCTACGAGCTCTTTACGCCCAGTGATTCCGGACAACGCTAGCCCCCTACGTCTTACCGCGGCTGCTGGCACGTAGTTAGCCGGAGCTTCCTACCGAGGTACCGTCACGGACAAGTCCGCTTCGTCCCTCCTGACAGGACTTTACAACCCGAAGGCCTTCATCGTCCACGCGGCGTCGCTGCGTCAGGCTTTCGCCCATTGCGCAATATTCCTCACTGCTGCCTCCCGTAGGAGTCTGGGCCGTATCTCAGTCCCAGTGTGGCCGTACACCCTCTCAGGCCGGCTACCCATCGTAGCCTTGGTGAGCCGTTACCTCACCAACAAGCTAATGGGCCGCGGGCTCATCCCGAAGCGGAAGCATAGCAACCCTTTCTTGGCCTCGCCATGCGATGAAGCCAAGGTATCCAGTATTAGCACCGGTTTCCCGGAGTTATCCCGGTCTTCGGGGCAGATTACCCACGTGTTACTCACCCGTTCGCCGCTAACCTGTCCCGTCTCCGAAGAGACGGGGTCGGTCCGCTCGACTTGCATGTGTTAGGCACGCCGCCAGCGTTCGTCCTGAGCCAGGATCAAACTCTCCAAAGAAAATGCAGTCCTTGCGGACTTACATGCTTTTGAAGTGTGTATCCAGGCTCCATACCGGTTGTGATCCACCTTGCGGTGAACCGGAACGGAATTGATTGGAGCTCAATTTCTCTCTCTGTTACGCTGTTTAGTTTTCAAGGAACGCGCTTCAAGCACCGAATTCAACAATGCTACAAAGTAGCACTAGCGTCCAGGTCTGTCAACGAGGCGGCATGAAAAAAACCGCCTCTCCAGCGGCATCCGATTCAAGACTCCGACAAGATCGCCAAGTATCCGGAATACCGCCTCCTTTTATCAATCGGGATAAATCCCGGCGGCTCTGCCGCGCACTTTATAATAACACCTGAAAAAGGCCATGTCAAACAGCATCTTTTAAAGTCCCTACGTCTTTATCCTGCGGAAATAGCGCTTCCCTTTCTGGACCACGATCCCGTCGAGCTCCTCCGGCGAGAGCTCGGCGCCCTCGTCACGCGCCGCCACGGAGCCCACCTTGATGCCCCCCTGGGAGATAAGGCGCCTCCCCTCGCTGGTGGACGTGGCCAGGCCTGCCAGGACCAGGAGCTTCGGTAGCCATATCCTCCCGTCCACGAATTCGTCGTGAGCGATGCGCACCTCGGGGATGTCCTCGGGCTGCTCCCTCTCCACGTGGACGCGGTCGAAGGCCTCCTCCGCGGCTCGCGCGGCGTCTTCCCCCCAGTAGAGGCCGACCACCTCGGACGCCAGCCGCCTCTTGGCCTTTGCCGGATGCAGCAATCCTGCCTTCAGCTCCTCCAGGAGGGCTTCCAACTCGGCCAGCTCGAGTGCGGTGGTGAGGCGGAAATAATCCGGCATGAGCCCGTCGGCCATTGACATGAGTTTGCCGAACATCTCCTCTGGCGGATCGGTGAGGCCCACGTAGTTGCCCAGGCTCTTGGACATCTTCTTCTCCCCGTCCAGCCCCACGAGGATGGGCAGGGTGAGCACGCTCTGCGGCTCCTGGCCCATGGCCCTCTGCAGCTCCCTGCCCGCCAGGAGGTTGAAGATCTGGTCGGTGCCACCGATCTCGACGTCCGCCTCCAGGGCTATGGAGTCGTAGGCCTGCATCACCGGGTAGAGGAACTCGTGCAGCCCGATGGAGACGTTTTCCGCGTAACGTTTCGAGAAGTCGTCCCGCTCCAGCAGGCGCGCCACGGTGAAATAGGCGGTCAGGCGCAGGAGCTGCTCGAAGTTGAGGGGGGCGAGCCAGCGGCTGTTGTAGTCCAGCACGGTCTTCTCTCTGTCAAGGATGCGGAAGGCCTGCTCGGCGTAGGTCTCCGCGTTCGCCATCACCTCCTCGGGCGTGAGCTGAGGCCTGGTCACGTCCCGCGCCGACGGATCTCCCACCAGGGCGGTGAAGTCGCCGATGAGCAGGATGGAGGTGTGGCCGAGGTCCTGGAACTGCCTGAGCTTGCGCAGGGGCACGGCGTGGCCCAGGTGCAGGTCGGGCCGGGTCGGGTCCACCCCCAGCTTGACCCTGAGGGGCCGGTCCTCGCCTACGGCCCTTTCCACCTTGGCCTTCAGGTCCCCCTCGGGCAGGCACTCCGCCGTCCCGGAGAGGATCACCCTCATCTGGTATTCCAGGTCCTTCACCAGCGCCATGCGCGACCTCCTCCGCGTCGAGAAAAGGATACAGCAAGCACGCGCTGGTGGCAAAGCTCGGGTGCTAATTGACCGTATGTCGGAACAGGCTTGGAAGGGCTGGTAACGATGTCGTACATATCGGGGACCTGCGGCCATCGAGCGGGGCTCCCGCGTCGCGCCTCCGCTCTTGCCGCAGTCTATTTCTTGAGCCTGATCTCCCGCAGGGCCTTCCACATGTCTCTCGCGAAGAACAGCAGGAGGACGGCCGCGGGGATGCACAGAAAGATGAGGAAAGCGGGCCTGGTGCGCATGAAGCTGGAGAAAAAGCCGAGGTAGGGAAGGTGATATATGACCCTGCTCGCGTGGTCGCCGCTTATCGAGAACCTGTCGGGATCGGGGTCCTCGTTGGCGTCCCCCTTGGTCTGAAAATATCTCGTCCCCTCCTCCTCCGAGATGTCTATCACCCGGTGGGTCACCGTCACGTCCGCCGGGTTGTTGAAGACGATGATGTCCCCGGTCTCTATGTCCTCCACGGCGACGTCTCTGCAGATGATCATGCCCCCCGTCTTCAGGGCAGGCTCCATGGAGCCCGAGGTGACCGCGTAGGCCTGCAGCCCGAACCTCGGGGCGAGCATGAGGAATGCCGCCACGAGGAGTACGAGCACCAGGATGACGGTGGCGATCCACCCCAGGGCCTTCAGCGCTTTGCCGCCGGTGGTCCTGGTCTTCCCTTTGTCCAGCATGCCTCGTGCCCCGGCCAGCGGGTCGCCGCTCCCTTCCACCGCGCCCATCTTCACTTGCATCGCCAGCTCCCTTCACCACCCCTTGTGCTCCGAAACGAAGGGGAGTCCGGGCCCGGGCGGCAGCCGTCCGGGCCCGGTTTTGTCTGCGTCATCAGTCGTTGAACTGCTCCAGCACGATCTTCATCGCTATCTCGACGGAATCGGTCATCGCCAGGCTGTCAGCGGCGGACTCTGACCACTTGTAGACCTCCACGATGAATTCGACGTCCCACAGCGCACCGAGCTTCTCGTTGATCTCAATGCTTGCCGGAAGGTCCTTCACGTATCCGTCATAGAGCTGCTTCACGAACGGCCACCAGTCGCTCGAGGCCGTGATCTTGACCCTGAGAACGTCGCCCAGCTCGCCATCATTCGGCGTGACGTCTCCCGCCTCCGCCTCCGGCTCCGCGATGCAGTTCTCGTACTCGGTGACGGTGATCCCCTCGATGTCGAGGTAACCGTCCACGCACCCGCAGTTGTGGAGGCAATAGGAGACCAGCTTGGTGTCTCCCGGCTTCAGGCACTTGAACTCGTTCACTACCTCCACGCCGTTCTGGCCGTTGACGATGAGGTCCAGCTTGCCGGCCTCCAGCCTGGTGAGGGCCGCCTCGGTGTCCACGAACTGGGCGTTTACGCCCAGCCCCACCATCGTCGACACCAGGGCGATAGCCACGCCCAGGAATAGTATCTTTCTCACCGTATCCTCCTTTCAAGGATCCGATATTCTATATCCCCCTTTGATGAATATCGGGGTTTCTTAAACGACCTCGCACGACGCCGCACAGCCTTTTTCAGGTTCCGAATATCCTCACCTCCTCCTCACGTACTCGGCGCCTGTGCGGGAGGTCATATATGAGGCCCGCCCGCGATCACGCCCCGCCTCGCCCCGCACCCTCATCCCGAGGCACGGAAATCCTCCGTCCCCCGGGGGCACGGCGCGCGGACCCTTGATTCGAAGCAGGGCGTGCGAAAGGCCTGACCGGGCTCGATGCGCTGCGGATAAATCCGCCGTTTCACCATTGCTCGCGCGCCCCGCTCGACTTCATCCCCCCTTTTCGGTCACGTGGAAATATCCAGCGAAGTAGATCAGCCTGCCTTGATAGTCGATTATCTCCAGCCTGTATCTGCCCTCCGGAATGCCGTACAGGTTGAAGGTGCATTCCAAACGCGAGGGCTGGGGGAAGTCGCATTCCAGGGAGTATGCCTGCACGCTATCCGTTTTCAACCGGGCCTGCAGCATCCCTTCGAAGGTACCTCCGCGCACCAGGACCTTTACCGCTCTGCCGCGATCACCCGATGAAGGGCTGATGGAGAAACCCTCTTCCGGCTGCTCATCGGATGGCGCCGGGGGTTCCTGCGCGGGAACGTCCCCCTGCGGCGTTGAGGGCTGCTGGGGCGTCTTGCCCGCGGGAGGCGCGGTCGGTCCCACTGTGCTCGCGCAGACCTTGAGACATGCTCCGAGCAGCACCTTCGCTCCAGAAGGATGCGCCGCCACGAGGTCGTAGGTACCTGCCGGGGCAGCCCGTAGATCGAACCTGCAGAGGACGGTGGCGCCATCCACCCTGACCATCCTCGTCGCTTTGCTCTCGAAGCTCCCCTTCTTCAGCGTGAACTCGATCTCGTCGGGGATGTTCCTGCAGAATATCCTCAAGTCCACGGGCCCGCCCGTCTGGATTGTGGAAGGTTCGACGGCGGCCAGCTCCAGGGGAAGGCGCCTATCGCCGGGGACGATGGCCCTTTCCACGATGAGGTTCCAGCCGTCCGTGCCCGTTATCAGCATGTCGTGCTCGACATCCGGCGTCCCGTTCATGTCGAACCTCAGGACCGACCCGCCGGTCAACTCTCCATGCACGACTGCTCCCGGGGCCAGCAGCCTGGCCGTGGCCATGCTGCCGGGGAGGTCTCCTCTTATGGTTATGGTGATAACGTTGGGGTCGTTGATGTCTGCGCTCTTCTCGAGGACCAGGCCGTTGCCATCCAGTCCGCCCTCCCACAAGACCGCAGGCGGATAGTCGCACGGGCTCTTCATCAGAAATCCCCGCTCCAGCACGGCCTTTCGTCCATCCGCGACGAGGTGCACGTCATACCAGCCCGCCTGCGCTCCGCTGAGATCGAAGTACGAGTACAGATAATCCGGGGCAAACGCCTTGATCTTCAGGGCCTCGATCACCACTCCGTCCCTGTACAGCCTCAACGCGCAATCCCCTGCGAATCCGCTGCCGCTGACGCCGACGACCCATCCGCGAACACCGCAGACGCCCCAATCCGGCTCCAGGCATGAGATCACGGGTCCCCCCGGCTCGCCCATAGCGCACTTTACAATTATCGTTTCGCTGTCCGTCCAGTGGGCAGTGGTGGGCATTATTCCCGCCACGCAGTTGACCACGAGGAGGAAGAGCAGGGCTGTCAGCAGAAAAACGTTTTCCTTGCGCATATGCCAGGGCGATTTCACATCCCTCCAAGGAGCGGTCGTCATCCTCTCTTTCCCGATGGTCTTCATCTGCATCCTCCCCTCCCCTCTCCTTAACCAGCTCCCATTTATTACCATTTGAGGAACCCTGGCCCTTTGGCTATAATGACAATAGGGTGCACAAAAGGCCTGACCGGGCTCGATGCGCGCCTTAGGGGGTAGTGGCAGCTACCCCCGCTTGATGTCCAGCTGGCTTCCAGGTAATATCCCTATACTTTGACCTCCCCGCAGTGAAATATAAAGGCCCGACCTGTTACAGATCGGGCCGGTTTCACCATTCGCTCCACCCAGCCACGGTGACCACTCGGAAGGCTGGGCTTCACAGCTTCCCCATGGTATTTTTCGCTCCCAAAGGACCTTCTGTGCCCTCTATGCGATAAATCCCTATAGGCTCTTTGTGAAAAAAGCGATTATCTTTGCTGACCATATAATTTTACCATTTTATTCATAACAATCAAGCCCTTATGGCAAGCAAGGCGACCCGTTGGGTCAGCCGCACTATCCGGTCGGCCGGCAATGAGGACGCCGCGATCCCGCCCGCGGACATAAAGGAGAGGGCCGCGCGGCGGCGAAGAGAGTTTCGGGTTAAGGGAACAAGGCGGCCTTCCGAGTTGGTCTAAAAAAGAGTTAGAATTGAGGCAGACGATGAGTCTGGCGCCGATGTGGGTACGATGCTGCGATTTCCGAGGTGACCGATGCGCGTTTTCCTGCGTATAGTGCTTACCATGCTGCTCTGCGCGGCGTTCCTGGCCGGCGGGTTCTTCCTGTGGTTCTACACCGGCATGGGCCTCCCCCGCCTCGAGGACCTCGGGAAACACCAGATGGACCAGACCTCCAAGATCATCGCCGCCGACGGCTCGGTCATAACGGAGCTGCATGGCGAGCAGAACCGCGAGAACGTCGGCCTGGACGAGGTGTGCGCCAATCTTCAGAACGCGGTCATCGCCATCGAGGACGAGCGCTTCTACCAGCACGGCGGCGTGGACTGGACGGCCATCGCCAGGGCCTTCTGGACCAACGTGGTGCAGGGCAAGGTGGTGCAGGGAGCGTCCACCATCACCCAGCAATACGTGGACATCGCCCTCGCGGGCAGGGAGAGGACCTACTGGCGGAAGCTGCAGGAGGCCAGCCTGGCCAACCAGCTGGAGCGGCACTACTCCAAGGAAAAGATCCTGGAGATGTACCTGAACGAGGTCTATTTCGGCCAGGGATGCTACGGGGCGAAGACGGCGTCCCAGACGTTCTTCGGCAAGCTGCCATCCGAGCTGGAGCTGGAGGAGGCCGCGCTTCTGGCCGCTGTGATCAGGATCCCCAATTATTACTCGCCTTACCTCAACATCGAGGCCGCGAGAGGCCGGCGCAACGTCGTCCTGGACAAGATGCACGAACTGGGGTATATCAACTCCTCCCAGCTCGCGGAGGCGAAGAGCAGGGACGTGGTGGTGCAGCCCATACCCGAGGGGGCCCCGAGCCCAACCGCCCCCTATTTCGTCGAGTACGTCAAGAAATATCTCTACAACGTCTTCGCTTCCGATGCGGAGATGCGCGCCAGATTCGGCGACCTCTCCCCCGACGACATCATCTTCCGCGGCGGCCTGCGCGTCTACACCACCCTCGACCTCCGCCTTCAACAGTACGCCGAGGAGGCCATAGCCAGCACGCTCGACCGGGAGGGTGACCCCAGCGCGGCCATCTGCGCCGTCGACCCACGCAGCGGGGAGATAAAAGCCATGGTCGGCGGGACGGACTACAGCGAATTGCAGTACAACATCGCCGCGCAGGGTGGCCGGCAGCCGGGGTCTTCGTTCAAGCCCTTCGTGCTGACCACCGCCATCAGCAACGGAATCTCCCCTTACAAGACCTACGATTCGTCCCCCGCCACCCTGGTATTCCCCGACGGGACGAAATGGAAGGTTGGCAACGCGGAGGGCTCCAGCTACGGCACCATAAACGTCTATACCGCCACCGTGCGCTCGGTCAACGTGGTCTACGCGCGCATTATCATGGACGTTGGGCCCCAGAGGGTCGCCCAGATGGCCCAGTCCATGGGCATCAAGTCGGAGATACCGGCCTACCCCTCCATAGCGCTGGGGACCGCGGAGGTCAATCCCCTGGAGATGGCCAGCGCCTTCGGCACGCTAGCGAACAATGGAACATACGTGCCGCCCATCTGCGTTACCAAGGTCACCGACGCGGAGGGCAACATCATCTTCGAGAACAATCCCAAGGGTAAGCGCGTGGTGCGCGAGGACGTGGCGGCGGTGGTGAACTCCATCCTGCAGGATGCGGTGCGGTACGGAACGGGCCGCGCCGCCCGTATCGACCGCCCGCAGGCCGGAAAGACCGGCACCACCGACGATTACGCCGACGCCTGGTTCTGCGGCTATACTCCGGACCTCTCGGCGGCCGTGTGGGTGGGTCACAGCGAGGGCAGGATACCCATGCGCAGCGTCCACGGCATCACCGTCTACGGCGGGACCTTCCCGGCCCAGATCTGGAGAAGATTCATGGAGAAGGCGCTTGAAGACGTGCCGCCCTCCGACTTCCCCAAGGCTGAATTCGGGTCCGAGGAGGAGGAGTCGGAGTGGGTGTCGGTGACCGTCTGTACCGACAGCGGCATGAAGGCCACGCCCTTCTGCCCCCACACCGAGACCAGGTCCTTCCGGCGGGGAGAGGAGCCAACGGACCCGTGCTCTCTACACAACACGCAGATAGAGAGGGTCAACGTCCCCGGGGTCACGGGGATGAGCGAGGGAGACGCCATGGCCGCCATCCACGAGGCCGGCCTCAACCCGGCCGTAAATTACGCATATTCGAGCACGGTGGCGCGGGGCATCGTCGTCAACCAGTCGCCCCTCGCGGGCACCTCGGTCAACGCGGGATCGTCCGTCTCCATCACCGTCAGCCAGGGGACGGCACCGCAGTCAAACGTGCCCGGCGTGGTGGGGATGAGCGAGACCTCCGCCAAGGAGACGCTGTCCGCGGCAGGGTTCACCTACAAGGTGGTTTATACCCCATCCGACTCCTCGCAGGTCGGCATGGTGATAAGCCAGTTCCCCGGGGCGGGGGCCTCGGCCGGACCGGGCTCGCAGGTCATCATCACCGTAGGTAAGGCGGAGGGCTGGTGACGCCGCGGCGCCCTTATTCGAAGAGTTCGCGGAAGGACTCGCTGCAGCGCAGTTTCTCCAGGCAGATATCCCGCATCGCGTCTTCCTTCAGCGCGGGATCCAGCTCCAATGCTTTCTTGAGGTAAGCGATGCATGGCTGCCTGTCACCGCGCAGGGCGCTGAGGCAGGCGAGATTGTAGTAGGGCCATGAGTATTCGGCGTCGACCTCGATGGCACGGCTGAAGAACTCCTCCGCCTCGTCAAGCATCCCACGCTCCATGAGGGCCGCGCCCTTGTTGCTCAGGGCGTACTTGTTCTCCGGATTGATGGCAAGGCATTTGTCCAGGTATTCGAGCTCCGTCTCCACGTCCCCCATGCAGCCCAGGGCGTAACCCTTTTCCAGGTATGCGAGGTCGTTTTCGGGGTCGAGCTTGATGACGCGGTCGAAGTAGGCCGCCGCCTTCTCGTATTCGCAGTTGTCCAGGTGGATCGAGCCCAGGCTGACCAGCGCCTCCAGGTTGTCCAGGTCGAGCATGAGGATCTCTCCGTATATCTCCACGGCCCTGGCATCGTCCATCATGTCCTCATAGACCCCCGCCAGCTCGAAGAGGACATCGGTGAGCTTGTCCCTCTCGCCCTTGTACAGGCTGACCGCGGTCTCGAGGTTCCTTATGGCCTCGCCATAACGGCCTTTGGCCACCAGCAACCTGGCCTTGTTGTAATAAGGGTATCCGAAGTTGGGCTCCATTTGCGTGGCGCGCTCGTAGATGGCCATGGCCATGTCCTCGTCCCCCAGCTCGTGGTAGGCTATGCCCAGTTCGTTCAGGAGGTCGATGTTGTCCGGGTCCCTCTCCAGCGCTTTCTCGTAGCATGCGATGGCAGCCTTGAAGTCGCCCCTTTCCATCATCACCAGGGCTATACCGTCGTAAGAGCGCGAGTCGTCCGGGTTGAGGACCATTACCCGCTCGAAGCGAAGCAGGGCCTCTCCCAGCTCACCCTTCTCGTAGAGGGCTATCCCCAACTGGTACTGGCCCTCGATATCGTCGGGATAATCGTCCAGGAAACGGCGAAAACGCTCGATGGCTTCGTCAATGCGGTTCTCGGCGAGCAGGCGTTCTCCCTGCTCGAGCAGCTGGTAACCTTCGCTCATCCCGCCCTCCGCTTCGCTACTTGCCTGCATGCCTTTCCACCGGGGTACACAGTTTCAATCTACCTGTAATCGATTCCGCCCTCTTTTTCAAGCAAGACTTGCATTCACCAGGGCAGCTTCCCCGCTCAGCTCTTTCCGCGTGCGGTCTTCTTGCGGGCCCGCGACACCCTCACCAGCCCGGATACGGGCGTGATGCGCAAACCCTTCTCCTCGAGACGGTCCAGGATGAGGTTCATTCCCAGGGAGTCGGACACTATGTGTCCGGCGATGATCACGTTTATCTTCTGCTTTTCCGCTTCATCCTTGTGTTTCTCGGAGTAGTGCATGGCCACTATGGTCCCCACTCCGGCGTCCGCCAGTTTCTCCAGCACCTCCTGGGGGCCCTCGGTACCGCCCGTCATGTCCACCATGATCTTGCCCGCGCGGTTTTCATTTCCGCCCACGATGGCCACGGGCCCCGCCTGGATGCGGGCAGCGGCCTGGTATTCGGGTATCTCCAGCAGCAGGTCGATGACCTCTCCCACCGTGCGCGGTTTCTTGCGGCCGAGATAGTCGTTGAGGTAGGAGTACACCTGGTTGTCCGCGACGGTATGCATGCTCATGAACGGGATGTCGAGGAGCCGGGCGACGTCCAGGGCGCGCTCCACGTTGCGGGGAAGAAACGCGCGGTATATCTCCTGCATGCGCTTGCCGATGAGGGCTTCGCCGACGTTAATGGGCACGCCGTGGCGGTACCACTCGTCCGCCTGCAGAGCCATGACCTTGTCGAGGTTTATCAGTCCCTGTCCCTCGGGATGATGGCTGATGATGAGGTCCACCGCCTCGCCCTTCTCGCGCAGGCGGTCGGCGAGGAGGACCTCCGGGGCCTCCATGTCCACGCCGACAAGCGCCGACCTCACCTCGGTCTTGGGGTCACCCACCAGGATGCGTGAGTCCGGGAAGGGGTTGTCGAGGCTGTCCATGTCGAAGTATTGCTTCTCCTTATCCGTCAGCTTCTCGTACTTCTCCCGGTTCCGCTGCAGCAGGCGCTTGATCTCCGCCTTGCCGCGCGGGTCCTTTTCTATGCCCATCTGCACGGCCAATTTCATAATCTCCTCGAGCTTCAACTCATACCTCCTTGCTCGAAACGGCTGTTCCCCGACGTGGCTCGCGTCCGTGAGGCTCAGGAAGCGAAAAGCGATCCCTGATCGAACTCATCCCCCTCCTCCTCGCGGGAGAGCACGCGCCTCACCCGCAGGATGAGGTCGTCCATGTCCAGCCCCGTCTCCTCCCGGATGCTGCGGCGCAGAATCGGACCCACCCTCTCCATCTCGTGCAGCACTCTCTCCAGCATGCCCACTGCCTGAGAGGCCTCGTACTCCTCCTGGGAGATGGCCAGGTCCTTGATGAGCGCTTCCTCCGAACGCGAGGCCACCACCGGTTCCTCGCGGCCCTCCACGTAGACATAGGTGCGTCGCGCGGGCCCACGGTCATCTCCAATGGGTTCCAGCCCGATTATCTTGTCGGAGCGGTAATACTTACCATATCCCAGGGGTACGATCTCGTTACGCCTTATCTCCATGCCAACCCTCCCCCATCTTCCCGGTCCTTTTTCAGCGCCTTCCCGCCGACCCCGGCCCACCAGCCTCCATCCCCCTTAAACCGGCGTCGACCATATTATATGAGCTTTTGCCGCCCCCGGGGTAGCGCCTTGTCATCCACGCCTGCGCCCCTCCCACAGCCACGCCATCAGCTGCTCGGTGTCCATGGCGTTGAGCACGTCACCCTTCTCCAGCCATCCCCTCCTCGCCGTGGCTACCCCGTAGAGCATGAATTCCAGGTGCTCGGGGCGGTGAGCGTCGGTACCCAGCGCGATCCTTACCCCCGCCTCTCTCGCCTCTGCGAGGTGCTCCGCCGCCAGGTCAAGGCGGTCCGGAAAGGCGTTGAGCTCCAGGGCGGTCCCGGTCTCACGCGCCTCCCTCATCACCGCTCGCAGGTCCACGTCATAGGGGGGCCGCTGACCGATCAACCTCCCCGTGGGATGGGCTATCACCTTGACGTGGGGGCTGCGCATGGCTCTCACTATGCGCCGGGTGATGCGCTCGCGGTCCTGCTTGAAGCCCCCGTGCACGGAGGCGACGACCACGTCCAGAAGGGAGAGCAGCGCGTCGTCGTAATCCAGGCCGCCCTCGTTGTCTATGTTCAACTCCGTCCCCGCCAGGAGGGTGACGGGTGAGTCCCCCGCCTCGTTCAGGGCCCGTATCGCCTCTACCTGCTTCTCCAGCCTGTCGCGGTCCAGGCCTCCCGCTACCTTGAGGCTTGCGGCATGGTCGGTTATCGCCAGGTAGCGGTATCCCAGCTCCTCGGCCGCCTTCCTCATCTCCTCCAGGCTGGCGATGCCGTCGCTGTATTCCGTATGCGCGTGCAGGTCTCCCAGGATGTCGCCACGCTCGACAAGCAGGGGCAGCGTGCCGGAGATGGCCGCCTCCACCTCCCCGCGGTTCTCCCTGAGTTCCGGAGGCGGCATTGCCATTCCCAGTATCCCGTACACCCCCTCCTCCGTCTCTCCCGCCAGGCGGCGGTCGCCTGCGACCCTGAACACGCCGTACTCGTTTATCTTCATGCCCTTTTTCTTGGCGATCTCCCGCAGGCGCACGTTGTGCGACTGGGAGCCCGTGAAGTATTGCAGCGCCGCCCCGAATTCGCCGGGCAGGACTACCCGCAGGTCGACCTGGGGACCGGAGCGGGTGACGATGGAGCTCTTGGTCTCCCCACGAAGCAGGACCTTCTCCACGTTGGGCAGGGAGCAGAAGGCATCCATCACCTCGGTGGAGTCATCGGCCATGACCAGGATGTCTATATCCCCGATGGTCTCCTTCATGCGGCGCAGGCTGCCCGCCGGGGTGACGGTCAGGCCGGGGATCCTCTCCAGCATCATGTCCCCTATCTCCTCCTGCATGCGGCAGGCCTGGTGCAGGAGGAGCCTTCCCGCTACTGTCTGCATGTGGTCGATGCCCTCGAGGATGTTTGATTCCGCCTTGGGCCCGAGGCCGGGAAGCCCGGCGAGCAAGTGCTCCTCGGCCGCCTGGCGAAGCTCGTCGATGGTCCGCACGCCCAGCTCGTCATATACGAGTTTGGCCCTCTTCGGGCCGAGGTTGGGCACCTGCAGCAGGGTTATGAGTTCAACGGGCACCTCCCCCTTGATCTCCTCCAGCTTGGAGATGATCCCTCTTTGCTTGAACTCGAGTATCTTTTTGGCTATGCCCTCACCTATGCCGGAGTACTTGCGCAGCTCCTTTACCTCGTCCAGTGCGAGGAGTTCCTCGCCGTGCGATCTCACCACCTCAGCGGCGCGATGATAGGCATTGACCTTGAACCGCACCTCTCCCTTGATCTCCGACAGCTCTGCGAGTTCCTCGAAGGCCGCGGCCAGTTCCTCTGCGTCGCCCAATACGGCCACCTTCCCGATCCTCTTCGTGCTTCACCCTGTCATTAGTATATCCATTAACCCATGATGCTTACCCGCATTGTGCCCTGGATCGTAGCGAAGCGTGTTGAACGCGGCGCGAGGGCCGTCACCCCCGGGCCCGGGCCTGACCTGGACCCGTCTGCGCTGCCACCAGCCCGGGAACTACCGGGTCGGTCGCAGCGAGGCCTTGCGAGCGAGACCGTTACCCGGAGGCCCCGGGCGGGAAGAAAACCCGTCTGCGCTGCCACGTGCCCGGGGAACTACCGGGTCGGTCGCAGCGAGGCCTTGCGAGCGAGACCGTTACCCGGAGGCCCCGGGCGGGAAGAAAACCCGTCTGCGCTGCCACCAGCCCGGGGAACTACCGGGTCGGTCGCAGCGAGGCCTTGCGAGCGAGACCGTTACCCGGAGGCCCCGGGCGGGAAGAGATGCGGCCTGGGCAGGCGCATGGGTCATGGCGTCTGCTTCTCCAGCCAGGCGCGCGCCTCGCGCAGCGCCTGCTCCACCCTGGCGGGGGCGGTCCCTCCCGGCAGGTCACGCGCGTTCACGCATGCCTCGAGGGTGAGATGATCGTAGACGTCCTCGCCGATGAGGGGCTCAAAGGACCTGAGATCCTCCAGGCTGAGTTGCCCGAGGCCGACGCCCTCGTCCATGCACTTGCGCACCAGCCTTCCCACCGTCTCGTGGGCTCGCAGGAAAGGGACGCCCTTGCGCACCAGGTAATCGGCGAGGTCGGTGGCGTTCGTGAACGCCGCCGCCGCCGCCTCACGCATGCGCCCGGTATCAAAGGACGCCGACTCCAGGGCGCGGGAGGTCACCTCGAGCATTGAGAGGGTCTGGTCCGTGGCGTCGAAGAGGCCCTCCTTGTCCTCCTGAAGGTCGCGGTTGTAGGTGAGGGGTAGGCCCTTGAGCATGGTCATCACCGCCACCAGGTGCCCGACCATCCTGCCCGTCTTCCCCCGCACCAGTTCCGCCACGTCGGGGTTGGCCTTCTGGGGCATGATGGACGATCCCGTGGCGTATGCCTCGTCCAGCGACAAGAAGGAAAATGGCGGGGTCGACCACAGGATGACCTCCTCCGCCAGCCGGCTGAGATGCACCGCGGCCATGGCGCAGACGTAGAGATAATCGGCCACGAAATCTCGGTCGGAAACCGCGTCCATGGAGTTGGCGCTCGCGCTCCCGAAACCGAGTTCGTCCGCGATCATATCCCGGTCCAGCGCGTAGGTCACCCCGGCCAGGGCACCGCTTCCCAGGGGACAGCAATCGATACGGCGCCGCGCCTCCTCCATCCTCCGCGCGTCCCTCTTTAACATCTCGAAGTAGGCCATCAGGTGGTGGGACAACAGCACCGGCTGCGCCGGTTGAAGGTGCGTGAATCCGGGCATGATGGCGCCGAGGTTCTCCTCGGCCTTCACCAGGACGACCCGCATCAGCTCCAGCAGGCGCAGGCAGATGCGCGCCGATGAGTCCATGAGGTACAGGCGCATGTCCGCGGCCACCTGGTCGTTACGGCTGCGTCCCGCCCGCAGCTTGGCCCCGGCGTCACCGATCCTCTCCACCAGTGACCGCTCCACCGCGCTGTGTATATCCTCGTCGCCTGAGAAACGAAAGCTGCCCTCCTCCATCTCCCCCCTCACGTCGCGCAAGGCGGTCACGATGTCCTCTCTCTCCCGTTCCGAGAGCACACCGCACCCCTCCAGGGCGAGGGCGTGCGCCTCGCTGACCGCGAGGTCGTACAGGGCAAGGCGCCGGTCGAAGGAAAGGGACGAGCTGAAGGTGTGCACCAGCCCCTCGGTCTCTTTCTCGAACCTGCCTCCCCAGAGCTTCATCTTCCTACTCGCTTTCCCGGGTTGTTCATTCCCCGCCGCCCTGCTTTATCCCCCACACCTTGAGGGGCAGCCCCCAAAGCTCTATAAAACCCTCGCTGGAGCGGTGGCTGAACTCGTCGGCGCGGTCGTAGGTGGCCAGGGAATAGTCATACAGCGAATACTCCGACTGCCTCCCCACCACGGTGCAATTGCCCTTGTACAGCTTCACCCTCACCTGGCCGCTCACCTTCTCCTGCGTGGAGGTCATGGCCGCCACCAGCGCGGTGCGCAGCGGATCGTACCACAGTCCGTAATAGACCAGTTCGGCGAACTTCGCCTCCATGAGCGGCTTGAAGTGCATGGTCTCCCTGGTGAGGGTGAGTGACTCCAGGGCGCGGTGGGCCTCGATGAGGATGGTGGCGGCGGGTGCCTCGTATATCTCCCGCGATTTTATTCCGACCAGGCGGTTCTCGACCATGTCGATGCGGCCCACGCCGTGTTCGCCGCCCAGCTCGTTGACCTTCGCGATGAGCTCGACCAGCCCCATCTCCTCTCCGTCCAGGGCGTTCGGACGCCCGGCTTCAAAGGATATCTCGAGGTAAAGCGGCTCGTCCGGGCTGGACGAAGGGTCCACCGTCCACTCGTAGGCATCGTCGCGCGGCTCCACCATGGGGTCCTCCAGGACTCCCGCCTCGCAGCTCCTGCCCCACAGGTTCTCGTCCACGGAATATGGGCTCTCCACCGTAACCGGCACCGGGATGCCGTGCTCCTGCGCGAAGGCCATCTCGTCCTCTCGCGACATGTTCCATTCTCGCAGGGGTGCGATGATCCTCAATTCCGGCCCCAGGGCCATGGTGGTGAGGTCGAAGCGGACCTGGTCGTTGCCCTTGCCGGTGCAGCCGTGGGCCACGGCTGCGGCGCCCCGCCTCACGGCCTCCTCCACCATCGCCGCCGCTATGAGAGGGCGGGCAAGGGAGGTGGCCAGCGGATACTTGCCCTCGTAGAGGGCATTCGCCTGCAGGGCGGGCAGGACGAAGTCCTCCGCGAAGCGTTCCCTGAGATCCAGCGTTACCGCGTCCACCGCTCCCACCTGCAGGGCTTTGACGCGGATGGCTTCCATGTCCCCCGGTTGTCCCAAGTCCGCCGCCAGCGCCACGACCTGCATGTCGTACCTGTCCTCGAGCCACTTGATGGCCACCGAGGTGTCCAGTCCTCCGCTGTAAGCCAGGATGACCGTTTCTTTCATGTTTCCGCTCCTGTTCCTCTTTCCCACGCCCATCGGGCGCGTTCGTGTTACCTCCACGTTCCGCGCTCACCCGGCCATTCCGCCGAGGCGCTCAGCCAGGTCCTTCGCGCCGAAATCCTCCCTCACCACCGCCAGGATGGTGTCGTCGCCCGCCACCGTCCCCGCGACCTCCTCCAGCCTTGCGCGGTCGAGGATGGCGGCCATTGCCTGCGCGTTTCCCGGCGCCGTGCGCAAGATGACCACGTTGCCGCTGGCCTCGATGGCGATGACGAAATCCCTCATCCCGCGGCGCAGCTCGTCCCCGCCGCGGGGGCTGTTGTCCTCGCCGGGAAAACCATAGACCAGCCCTCCATTCCTCCCGCGCATACGCACCGCGCCCATCTCCCGCAGGTCCCGGGATAGCGTCGACTGGTCGGCCTCGATCCCCCGCGCCGTGAGCATCTCCACGAGCTCTCTCTGGTTCGACGGCGGATCGCTCTCCAGCAACTCCCTTATGATATCCCTTCTCCTGCGCTTATCCACGCCAGTCCCCCCAGGTTCATCTCCCGGCCAGCAGGTCCAGCAGGGCCGCCTGCGCATGCATCCTGTTCTCGGCCTGGTCCCATACCACCGAGTGCGGCCCGTCCATCACCTCGTCGCTGATCTCCTCGCCGCGGTGGGCGGGGAGGCAATGCATGACGATGTACCCGGGATCGGCTGCGGCCAGAAGTCCCGCGTCCAGGCGGAAAGGCTCCAGGGCGCTTTTCTTGGCGCCGTCCTCTTTCTGCCCCATGGAAGTCCATACGTCGGTGTAGACGATGTCGCATCCGCTTACCGCCTCCACCGGATCGTTTACCACCCTTATGGGTCCCCCTCCCGCCAGGCTGCGGGCGCGCTCCATTATAGCGGCGTCCGGCTCGTATCCCGCGGGACATCCCGCCGTGAAAGCCATGCCCGCAAGCGCGCAGCCGAGGGCCAGGGAGTTGGCTACGTTGTTGCCGTCGCCCAAATACGCGAGGCGCAGTCCCCGCAGCTCTCCCTTGTGCTCCCGCACCGTCATGAGGTCTGCGATTATCTGGCAGGGGTGTTCCAGGTCGGTCAGGGCGTTGATCACGGGCACCTCGGCCGCCCGCGCCAGCTCCTCCACTTCCGCATGGGCGAAGGTGCGCAAGGTAATGGCACCTGCATAGCGCGACAGCACCCTGCCCGTGTCCCCCACGGTCTCGCCCCTGCCCAGCTGCAGCTCGGACGCGTTCAATGCCAGGGGATGTCCTCCCAGATGATATACCGCCGCCTCGAAGGACACCCTGGTGCGCGTAGATGGTTTCTGGAAGACGAGGGCGACGACCTTCCCCTCGAGGCTGCGCCGCACCCCTCCCTTCCTCAGTGACGCCTTGAAATCGTCGGCGACATCCAGCACCGCGGACATCTCGTCGGCGTCGAGGTCGGCCACGCTGATGAAATCCCTTCCCTTCAATTTCGCCATCTCTACACCTCCCCCGATGTCCCCTGGCGGGGTCCCCCGGGCAGCAGCTCTTCAAGGACCTCCACCAATCCGTCTACCTCGTGGGTGGATATCGACAGCGGGGGGAGGAAACGCAGGATCTCGCCGCCGATGTTGTTCACCACGTACCCACGCTCCAGGCACGCCAGCACCACCTCGCGGGCCGCGCTGCGTTTCAACTCGATGGCCAGCATCAGCCCCTTGCCTCTTACCTCCCTTATCTCGCCCGTGCTCCCCTCCAGGTCCCGCAGGCGACGCTCGAAATGGGAACCGACTCTGGCCGCGTTATCAACCAGTTGCTCCTCCTGCAGCACCATCATCAACGCCAGCGCCGCCGCGCACACCACGGGATTTCCCCCGAAGGTGCTGCCGTGGTCCCCGGGGGCGAACCCCCCGGCGGCCTCCTCGGTCGCCAGCACCGCGCCTATGGGCAGGCCGCCCGCGAGGCCCTTGGCCACCGTCATCACGTCAGGCGTTATGCCGTATTGCTCGTGGGCGAACAGGGTGCCGGTGCGCCCCATGCCGGTCTGCACCTCGTCCAGGATGAACAGCGCGCCCTTCCTGTTGCATATCTCGCGCGCTCCCCGGAGGTAGGGCTCATCGGCCACGTATACTCCACCCTCTCCCTGCACCGGCTCCAGGAGCACGGCGCATGTTGCCTCGTCCACCGCCTCCTCCAGAGCCTCCAGGTCGTTGAAGGGCACGTGGTCGAAGCCCTGGGGCAGGGGCAGGAAAGGCCCGGCCTTGGCCGGCTGTCCCGTCGCGGCCAGCGAGCCGTAGGTGCGGCCGTGAAACGACTTGAGGGCGGATACCACCTTGTATCTCTCCTCCCCCCTGACCTCGCGCATGAACTTGCGCGCCAGCTTGATGGCCGCCTCGTTGGCCTCGGTGCCGCTGTTGCAGAAAAAGACCTTGTCCGCGAAAGTGCAGCCCGCCAGCCTCTCGGCCAGCTCGCCCTGGGGCTGCGTGAAATAAAGGTTGGAGACGTGGATCAGTTGCGAGACCTGGCGCGCCACTGCCGCAATGATCTCCGCGTGGCAATGCCCGGCCACGCACGCTCCGAGGCCGGAGACGAAGTCCACGTATTCCCTGCCGCCGTCGTCCCACAGGCGCGTGCCGTGTCCGTGCGTGAACAGGACCGGCAGGCGGCTGTAGTTTTCCATGAGGAATTCTCTTTCCTGGCCTCTGGCCTTCTCCAGGTCGTATTCCATTATCGTCCTCCAATGTCTGAGCCACGTGATCCTGGCTGCGGTGACGCCGCCGGGGTCACGCCCGCACCATGGTGCCGACGCCGGCGTCGGTGTACAACTCCAGAAGCAGGGCGTGGTCGACGGTGCCGTTGATAATGTGCGTCCTCCTCACCCCGGCCTTAAGGGCGTCTATGCAGCTCTGCAGCTTCGGCAGCATGCCGCTGCTCAGTCCGCCGTCCGCGATCAGGTCCTCCGCCTCCTTCAATCCCAGTTCGGGGATGAGGCTGGACTCGTCCCCCAGCTCCCGGTATATGCCGTCCACGTCGGTGAGGTATATCAGTTTGTCGGCCTGGAGGGACGCCGCCAGCGAGCCCGCCACCAGGTCCGCGTTGATGTTGTAGCTCTGCCCGGCACTATCCACCCCGGTGCTCGCCACCACGGGGATGAACTCGTCCCTGATGAGGTTGTTGAGTATCCCCGGGTTGACCGCCTCGACCTCACCCACGAAACCCAGGTCGACCTCCTCGCCGCCGGCGGAACGGGTCCTCTTGCGGGCCCTCAGCAGGTTGCCGTCCTCGCCCGACAGCCCGACCGCCAGGGTTCCGTGTCCGTTGATGAGCGTGACGATCTCCTTGTTCACCTTCCCCACCAGCACCATCTTGGCCACCTCCATGGCGGCGGCATCGGTCACGCGGTGCCCGTCGACGAAGCGCACCTCGAGGGAGAGGCGCTCCATGTAATGCGTGACCTGCGGACCTCCGCCGTGAACGATCACCGGGTTCATGCCCACGTAACGCATGAGCACGATGTCGGATGCGAACCTCTCCTTGAGCTGTTCGTTCTCCATGGCGTTCCCGCCGAACTTCACCACCACCGTCCTGCCGTAGTATTCCTTGATGTAGGGGAGGGCCTCCATGAGGACCCTCGCCTTCTCGTGCGCCTTCTCCATGTCACGGTTATCCTTTCCCATTTCCCGGCGGAACCGCGCATCGAAAGCATACGTGCCGCCGCCCTCTGGGTCGTCGGCGCTTTCGCTCCGCATTCTCTCTAAGCGTAGATCTGCGAATCCCACCTACGTACTGTACTCGGCGTTTATCTTCACGTAATCGTAAGTGAGGTCGCAGGTCCAGACCTCGGCGCTCGCCTCTCCCCGTCCCAGCCGGACCTCTATGAGGACCTCGCGTCCCGCCACCGCCTTCTCCAGTTCCAGGCCTTCCGCGGGCACGGGAGCGCCCGCCTCGGCCACCTTCAGCCCCCCGATGCGCACGCTCACCCCCGCTGGATCGGCATCCTTCACCGCCTGCCCGAGGGCCTGCAGAACACGGCCCCAGTTGGGGTCGCCGCCGAAAAGGGCCGTCTTCACCAGCGGGGATTCCGCGACCATGGTGGCTGCCCTGACCGCCTCTTCCTCCGTCGCCGCGTCCCTTGCGAGCACGATGATAAAGCGGGTGGCCCCCTCTCCGTCGGCCACGATGGCGCGCGCCAGCTCCGAACATAACAGGCGGAGCGGCTCCGCGATCTCCTCTCCGCTCGCTTTTATCTCCGACGCGCCGCTGGCCATGGCCAGCACCATGTCGTTGGTGCTGGTGCAGCCGTCGATGGTTATGCGGTTGAAGGTCACGGCGACGGCGGAGCGCAGAGCCGCGGCCAGCTCCCCCGGCTCCACCGCCGCATCGGTGGTGATGAAAGCGAGCATGGTGGCCATGTCCGGCTTGATCATTCCCGATCCCTTGGCTATCCCGCCTACCGTGAAACCCCCACCCTCGAACGCCGCTTCCTTCGCGCGGGTGTCGGTGGTCATGATAGCCCGTGCCGCCTCGGCGGAACCTCCGGGATGCAGCCGCAACGCGGCCTCCGCAATGCCTGCCGCCACCTTGTCCATGTCCAGGTAGCGCCCGATTATCCCGGTAGAGGCCACGGCGATGTCCCCGGCGTCTATGCCCGTTGCTCGCGCGGCGAGTTCCGCCATGGCGCGCGCGTCGCGCATGCCCCGCTCTCCCGTCCACGCGTTGGCATTGCCGGCGTTCACCACCACGGCCTGCAGGCGTCCGTCCCGCGCCAGGTGCTCCGACGTCACCAGGATGGGAGCGGCCTTGAAGGCATTGGTGGTGAACGCGGCCGCCGCCGGGCATCTCTCGTGCGCCACGAGGACGCACACGTCGGGTTCGCCGCCGGCTTTGAGGCCGCAGGCGGCGGCCGCGGCCGTGAAGCCCCGCGCGGCGCATACTCCTCCTTCTACCTTTCTATGCTCCATATCCGCTCCTCATGGGAATACCCCCAGGGCCTGAAGCCCGGTGTCCTCTCTCCATCCCTGCATTATGTTCATGCACTGTACCGCCTGCCCAGATGCTCCCTTCACCAGGTTGTCTATCGCGGAGACCACGGTCATGACGCCCCTGTCCCCGTCGAGGTGCCAGCCTATATGGCAGTAGTTGCTGCCACAAACCGCCTTGGTCTCCGGGAAGGCGTCGCTGCCCAGCGGCACCACGAAGGCGGACCCGGCGTAAAAGGCGCCGAAGACCTCCCCCGCCTCGCGCGCCGTGACCGTCCCGTCCGTCCTCAGGTAACATGTGGCGAGGATGCCCCGACTCATGGGGGCCAGGTGCGGGGTGAAAGTCAGCCCCACGCCGCTTCCCGCCAGCTTCGACAGGACCTCCTCCATCTCGGGCGTGTGGCGGTGTTTTCCAACGTTATAGGGCTTCATGCTCCCATCCGCCTGGGAGAAATGAGCGGAGAGGGAGAGGGACCGGCCGGCCCCGGAAACGCCGGATTTCGCGTCGATGATGGCGCCGTCCACGCCGGGCCAGCCCGCCTTCGCCAGCGGGGCCAGGGCCAGGATAGCCGCGGTCGGGTAGCACCCCGGCACCGCCACCAGTCCGGCCCGGGATATGGAGTCGCCGTTGATCTCCGGCAGGCCGTAGGCCGCCTCGGAGAGAAGGTGGGCCGAGGTATGCTCTATTCCATACCACGTTCTGTATAATGCGACATCGTCGAGACGGTAATCGGCGGAGAGGTCGATCACCCTCGCCCCCCCTTCCAGCAACGACGGCACGACCCGCATGGCCTCGCCGTGGGGTAAGGCCGCGAAGATGATGTCAGACCGCGCCAGGGCCGCCTCCGCGTCGAACGCCTGGAACTCCATCCCGGCATAGCCGTGCAGGTGCGGGTACAGAGAGGTGACCTTCTCCCCCGCGTACTTGTGGGCGCTCGCGTAGGAGACTTCGACCTCGGGATGACCGTGAAGTATGCGCATGAGTTCAGCCCCCGTATATCCGGAAGCACCGATTATAGCGGCTTTCATCTACTTCTCCTCACAATCTTACTGCAATAATATGCATATTAATGCATATTATTGCAGTAATGTCAATGGGTTTCCCGCAGCGTGGCGACCCGCCCGTCAGGCGCTCCGCCCGATGCGGAGACGCGGCGGGGTCTTCCCCGCGACCAGCGAGGACAGGCCCGAAACCGCTATCTGCGCGGCGAACTCCTCCTCCATCTCCCCCGTCTTGATGGCCATATCCACCTCGACCAGCAATGATAAGGCCTTGCGAAGCGTATCTTCATCGAGTCTGGACGCCTGCGGCCTGAGCTTTTTGCCCACCATCCATGCCTGGTTTCCGGGCAGCTTCAAATAGTCCACGATATCCGCCTCCCGGCGGCCCTCCTCGCGCAGGGCGCGGTAGAGGAGTAGCTGCCTGAAGCGCCTGGCCAGGGCGTTGAGAATATAGGTGTACCTCTCGCCCTGCTGCTGCAGTCGGCCCAGCAGTTTCAGCGCCTGGTCTGCGTCGCCCAGCGCCACGCGGTCCACCAGCTCGAAGATGGACCTCTCGGCGGACGGCGAGACCAGGGACACGACCTCATCGAGCTCCACCGCCTCCTCGCCCTCGTGATAGAGGCTCACCTTCTCCACCGCCCGCTCAATGGCCATGAGGTCCTCGCCCAGGGCCTCCTGCAGGTAGGCGATGGCCTTTCCCGACACCTTCAGCCCCCTCTCCTTGAAGCGGCCGCGTATCCAACCCGGGACCTGGTCCCGGCGCTTGTTTACCTCCCGTACCCTTCCCCCTTTTTCCACCACCTTGACCAGCGACGAGTTGGACTTGAGATCAACCGCCGCGAGGATGAGCGCGGAGGTATCGGAGGGATTTTCAAGGTAGCGGGCCAGTTTCTTCACCTCGGCGGCGCCGAGGTTCTGGGCTTCCTTGACGATGACGTACCGCCTGTCCGAGCCGAAGGGGAGCGTCTCCGCCGCCTGCAGGGCGTCCTCGATGGGCCCGGTCCCGGCCTCGAAGACGTCAAGGTTGAAATCGGCCTCCCCCGCGTCGGCGATCCTGGACTGCACCTTTTTCAGCTCGTCCTCGACCAGGAGACGGTGATTGCCGTATATCAACAGCACCGCGCCGGCGGTGGGCGGGCTCATAATGATCCCTCCTGACTCATGACTCCTGAAAAAAGAAGCTGCCGGCCTCTACCGTCTCTCGCACTCGACCCGGTATCCGCCCTGCACCATACGGATTACTATATCACCGTGCCGGTCGGTTCGATAGACGGCGCAGCCAATGCGCCGCAGGTCCCCGATGGTCTCGCTCGACGGGTGGCCGTAGGGGTTTTCCGCGCCCACGCTGATGACCGCGATGGCGGGATCCACGCGCGAAAAGAACTCCTCGCTTTCCGCGCAGAACCCGCCGTGATGGGGAACTTTGAGGATATCGCATCTCAGGTCGTCCGCATTCTCCAGCAGCATCCTCTCTCCCTCCTCTCCGACATCTCCCGCCAGGAGCATCGAGAACCCCGGGGCGTCGGCGCGCAGCACCAGCGAGTACTCGTTCACCGAAGCGCCCTCGGGTATCTCCCGCGGTGGCGAGCAGGCCTTCAGCGTCATCTCCCCCAGGGCAATGGAATCACCGGCCCGCATAGTGCGCACGTCCACCCCCATCTCCTCCGCCAGTGACAGGAGCATCCCGGCCTTCCCGGCGTTCCCGGTGGCGGGATGGACCAGCATCCCCACCTCGCAATCGTCCAGCGCGCCCTCCAGGCCCCCGATATGGTCGGCATCGGGATGGCTCACCACCACGGCGTCGATGAAGCGCACTCCGCGCGAGCGCAGATCTGTTGTAAGCACCCTTTCCTCCAACCCCCCGTCCACCAGCACGGTGGTACCCGAGGAGAGTTGCAGCAGCACCGCGTCTCCCTGTCCCACGTCTATAAAGGTTATGCGTGCCCCGGTATCCGCTCCCAGCGATCCGGATTTCAGGTCCAGCCCGGAGAAGAGGGCTGCGGCGAGGAGCAGGGCCAGGACCACGCGTCCCGCTCTCCTCCACCTCCCCTTGCCCATCAGGGCGAGGACGAGGACGGGATAATAGGCCGCGAGCCACAGCGGCGACAGGGGAAATATGCGCAGCGTGGCCCATCCCTGTGACGCCAGGGTCCTGGCCACGGTGAGGATGCCGCGGGACAGGAAGGCCGCGGCCCGCATAAAGGCTCCGGCTAGGGGCAGTCCCGCCGTCCCGAACAGGGAAGAGAGCATGGACAGGCCCATAACCGCCGGCACCAGGGGCAGGACCAGGAGGTTGCTGAGGGGAGCGAGCAGGGAGACCTCCCCGAAATGGTGGAGGATGATGGGTCCCACCGCGAGTTGCGCGGCTGCGGTCACCGCCAGCAGGTCGAGCGCCTTTGACCTGCCAGCTCCCATGAGGGCGCGCACGGGCCGGTGCAACAGGGCTATGCCCATGGCTGCCGCGAAACACAGCTGGAAACTCACTCCGGCGGCCGCGCCGGGATCATTCCAGACGAGGATGATGACGGCGGCTCCGGTGGCGGGAAGGAGGTCGAAATCCCTGCCCAGCAGATAGGCCGCCGCCGCCAGGAGGGCCACCACCGTGGCCCTGGTCACGGGGACGGAGAGCCCGACGGCAAGGGCGTAAGTGATGAGTATGGGCGCCTGCGCCGCCAGGACGAGGCGGGGTGGCAGGCGGGCCCTGCGCCCCAGCCACACCACGAAGCCCGCGAGTATGGCAAGGTGAAGCCCGGAGGCGGCACAGAGATGGATGAGGCCGGTGACCCGGAAGTCCTTGAGGTCGCGCGCGCGCAACAGGCGGTAATCGCCCAGCGCCATCCCCTGGATGAGGGCGGCCGACGCCTCATCCGGCAAGGCCTCCGTCTGCTCGCGCATCACGCGGCGATAGCCCAGTGCCGCCCTGATCAGGGGGTTGGACGTATGGGACAGCACCTCCACCTCCTCCGCCACCACGCTGCCCCCTATGCCACCCCTTTCTTCTGCGAAGATGAACAGCGGACCCCTGACGCGCAGCCTGTCGCCCCATTGCAGCGCTCCCGAGTCGTCATCCCGCGCGCGCAGCAGGTAACGGTCCCCAGGCATTGCCGCCTCTCCGCCACAGACCACGGTAACCTCGAAGATATCGAGCACGTCGCCACGGTCACCGCGACAGCCGACGCACACCTCCCCCTCCAACCACACCTCGCCCGCCGGGCCTCCCCTTCCGCTCCAGTCCGCGGCGCGGGCGTGTCCCAGGTAGAAGCCGGCGCACAGGAAGAGCAGGCAGGCAAAGGACCAGCCGGCCCTCCAGCCCAGCCTGCGCGCGTACGGCGCGAGCAGGCACGCAGCAGCTCCGGGCGCGAAGACCCACAGCGGCGAAATGCCGGCCTTCCCCGCCATGCCACCCAGGGCCGCCGCGCAGGCACATGCGAGGAGGCGTGCGCGTATCAGCGATCCTCTCACCGCTTCACGTATCCCCCGTCATACCTCCACCAGGTCGCGGATCTCCTCGAACTTCTTCTCCCCTATGCCCGAAACCCGTTTCAACTCATCCACGCTGCTGAAACCGCCCTTTTTCTCGCGATAGGCGATTATGCGGTCCGCGAGCGTCGGCCCGATGCCGGGTAGTCCCTCCAGGCTCCTGCGATCGGCGGTGTTGAGGTTGATCTTTCTCCCCACCTCCCCCGTGCCGCCCGTCGCCTGCTCTCCTTGTTCTCCCTGCAGGGGCACCTCGACCTTCTGCCCGTCCTGGACCGGCTGAGCGAGGTTCAGCCTCTCCAGGTCCGCCTCGGGCAGGGGCCCTCCCGCCGCCTCGACGGCGTCGATCACCCGGTCTCCCGGCGCGAGCAGGACCACCCCGGGGTGGGCGACCGCTCCGGACACGTGGACGGTGAACTCCCGCGGCTCCTCCTGCGCGCTATCGGTCGCGTCTTCGGCCGCCAGGAAATCCGGGGCAGGGCGGGGCTCCGGCCGCAGGAGAAGATACCCCCCAGCGGCAAGCGCCACCGCCATCACGGCGAGGAGGGCGAGCTGCCAGCGCGGAAGGCTGAACAGCCTGTCCAGGAAATCAAAGAATCGTTCCAGCATCTCCCCTGGTCTCCAACCGAGGCGGCGCGGCCGGCGCCTGCGTGGATATGCGTACTGGAGGCGGTCCTCGTGGGGATCGTCCGCTCGCTCAGCGGACGACTATGTTCACGAGCTTGCCCGGAACCGTGACGACCTTGACGATGTCCTTGCCCTGGAGGAGATCGCCGATGCGGGTCGAGGCCATCGCCACCCTCTCCATCTCATCGCGGGAGATGCCGGCGTCGACCTCGATGCGCTCCCTGACCTTGCCGTTTATCTGCACCACCATGGTGATGCGTTCCGCGCTGGCCAGGTCGGGATCATATTCGGGCCAGGGCTGGGAATGGACGCTGTACTCCCCTCCCAGCTCCTCCCAGAGCTCCTCGGCGATGAAGGGGGCGAAGGGGGCCAGCATCAGGACCAGGCTGCGCATGGCCTCGTGCCCCTCGAAGGTGTTGAAGGCGTCTGGCGCCTCCTCGATGGCCCTGTACAGCCCGTTGGTGAATTCCATGATGGCGGCTATGGCCGTGTTGAAGGCGAATCGCTCGATGTCTCCGGTCACCTTCATGATAGTCGCATGGGTGAGGAAGGAAAGCCGCCTCGGGACCTCGGAGTCCTCGGGGACCGGTTGGGTCTTGAAGGTGAGGATGCCCAGGTACCTGTCCACGAGGCGCCATACGCGGTTGAGAAAGCGGTGGGCGCCGTCTATGCCCGACTCGCTCCATTCCTTGTCCGCCTCGGGCGGGCCTAGAAAGAGGATGAACAGGCGCAGCGTATCCGCCCCGTAGAGCTCGAAGAACTGGTCGGGGGTTATGATGTTGCCCTTGGACTTGCTCATCTTGGCCCCTCCCATGACCACCATGCCCTGGCAGAGCAGGTTGGTGAAGGGCTCGTCGAAGCCCACCAGCCCCAGGTCCTTCAGCACCTTGGTGAAGAAGCGCGAGTAGAGCAGGTGCATGATGGCGTGCTCGATGCCCCCGATGTACTGGTCCACCGGAAGCCAGTAGCGTACCGCGTCGGCGTCGAAGGGCCGCGTGTCGTCCCGCGGGCTGGCGTAGCGGATATAGTACCAGGAGGAATCGACGAAGGTGTCCATGGTGTCGGTCTCCCGCACCGCCGCGCCGCCGCAAGAGGGACAGGTGGTGTTGCGGAACTCATGCGAGCGCTCGAGCGGCGAGGGGCCCTCGAAGATGAACTGCACGTCCTCGGGGAGGAGCACCGGCAGGTCGGCGTCGGGCACCGGCACCGTTCCGCACTCGTCGCAGTAGACGATGGGAATGGGAACCCCCCAGTAGCGCTGGCGCGAGATGAGCCAGTCTCGCAGGCGGTAGTTTACCGTTCTCCTTCCCCAACCCCTCTCCTCCAGGTAATCGGGGACCAGCTCCAGCTTGCCCTTCTCGCTGTCGCTTCCGTCGAAATAGTCGGAATTGACCATGGTGCCGGGGTCCACGTAGGCCTCGGTCATGGTCTGCGGGTCCAGCGCCTCCCCCGGCGGCTGTATGACCACCCTTATGGGCAGGCCGTATTTGCGGGCGAACTCGAAGTCCCGCTGGTCGTGGGCGGGTACGGCCATGACCGCCCCGGTGCCGTACTCCATGAGCACGAAGTTGGCGGCCCAGATCGGGACCTCCTCCCCGTTAACCGGATTTACCGCGTAGGCGCCGGTGAAGACGCCGTCCTTCTCCGTCTCCATGGCCGTGCGCTCGATGTCGGAGACGCCGCGCAGCCGCTCGCGGAAGGCCTCGAGGTCCTTCTCGTACGGCGTGCCGCGGGTCAGCTCGTCGGCCAGGGGATGCTCCGGAGCGAGCAGGAAGAAGGTCACCCCCCACAGGGTGTCCGGCCGCGTGGTGAAGATGGGCATCTCCCTTCCCGCCCCGCCCAGGCGGAAGACCACCTCGCATCCCTCGCTGCGCCCTATCCAGTTGCGCTGCATGGTGAGGACGCCCTCCGGCCACCCGGAGAGCTGATCCATGTCCGCCAGCAGCCTCTCGGCGTAAGCGGTGATGCGGAAGAACCACTGGCTCAACATCTTCTGGATCACCAGGGTATCGCAGCGTTCGCAGCGGCCGTTTATTACCTGCTCGTTGGCGAGGACGGTGCGGCAGGACGGGCACCAGTTAGCCCTAGCCTCGTCCTTGTACGCCAGACCTGTTTCAAAGAACCTGAGGAAGAGCCACTGCGTCCAGCGGTAGTAATCCGGGGAGTTGGTGGCCAGCTCGCGTCCCCAGTCGTAGGAATAGCCCAGGCGCTGCAGGCCCTCCTTGAGCAGGGCGATGTTCCCGTGGGTGTACTCGGCGGGATGCACACCCGAGCGGATGGCGGCGTTTTCCGCCGGCAGCCCGAAGCCGTCCCATCCCATGGGGTGAAGCACGTTCACGCCCCTGCGGCGCAGGTAGCGCGCGAGCACGTCGCCGAGGTTATAGTTGGCCACGTGGCCTATGTGGGCCGGGCCGGAAGGGTAAGGAAACATTACCAGCACGTATTTCTTTTCCCGCCCCGGGTCCTCGCTTGTCGCGTAGAGGCCGGTCTCCTCCCAGCGGCGTCTCCACTTCTCCTCGATGCTCTTGAAGTCGTATTTCTCTCCCATTGTCTTCCTGTAATCTCGGGCGCTAAAGTGATCGGCGATAACGGTGTACCGCTCTTCGGCCTTCTGCCGCGCTACAGTAAAGGTAAATTATGCTTGCTTGCGGCGCAAGTCGGATGCCGTGCCGCCGGGTCCCCGGCTCCAGCGACCGTGAGGATTATATTATAGTTATATAACTTTAGCAAGTTGAATCCTGGCAATCGTCCCCACTCTCCCGCCGCGGGCTTTCCGCTCTCTCCCGGCCACCGTGAGGCGGTCATGACGCCGGCTCGGCCTCGCCCCGGCGCCGTTCCACCTCCACCAACTCGCGCGGGGCCAAGGGTTTCTTGCCCTTACCGTAAACGCCCAGGAGTCGCGCCGCTTCGGCGATCTCCCTGCGATTCGGGGAGGCGCCGCGGGGATAGGCGCGGAGCAGCGCCGTGGGTCCGGGAGCGTCCCTCTCCCTCAGAAGCCTGTCCGACGGCAGCGCAAGCTCCACGAGGCGCATGTTCTCCTCGTGACGGCGCCCGAGGACGATAAGGGTGCTTCCCGACCAGAAGATACGCCCCGCTCTGACCGCCTCCACATCCGAGCCGTCGAAGGCGGGGACCCTCGACATCAGCTCCTTCAGGCGCCCGCTGAAGGAGGCATCGGTCAGCAGGCACCCCCCCGCCGGGCTCTGGTATTCCCCTATGCCCCATTCCTCCGCGAGGTCCATCTGGCGTCGCCGCGATCGCCCTGACAGGTCGAGTAAGCACTCCCGGTCCACCCATCCCTCCTTCTCCGGCCTGGTCTCAGGCAGAAGCCTGGCGGAAAGAGGGCGCAGGAGAAGCTCCCCGGCGCCGGAGGCCCCCGCCACCAGGTCCAGGGCCTGGCGGTTCTGGCTCTTTGGCCGCTCCCCCAACACCTCGCCCGTGGCTATGAAATCCGCCTCGAGTCCATCCATCAGTTCCGCCGCAACGCGGACCATGAGGGCATGGCAGTCTATACATGGGTTCATGTTCTTGCCGTATCCATAGCGGGGTCTCCTGACGACCTCGAGGTGCCTGGACGTTATATCCACCACCTCCAGCTCGATGCCCATCCTCGCCGCCGCCTCCTCGGCCGCGGCGCTCCCGAAGAACGGCGACGTGAAGGTCATGCCGGTCACCTCCAGCCCACACCGCCGCAGCAATTCCACCGCCAGCACGGAATCGAGCCCACCGGAGAAGAGCACCAGGGCTCTGCGCTTTGCGCACGATCCTTTTCCGTTCTCAGCCATACCGCCTTCCTCGCCGTCATTCCTTTGACATAGCTAAGTATACCCTCAGAAATGTCCGCCCGAGGTTTTCGCGACCAGGGCGAGCACAGGACGTAAGGGGCGCTAAAGGCTTTCGTATACCTTCCAGGCCAGGAAGACCAGGGGGACCGAGAGGATGATCATGGTGGTGGGGAGGCCGTGCCTGGAGGCCAGAAAACCTCCCGCGGCCGGACCTAGCAGATACCCGATAGCCCAGGCCATGTTGAACAGGCCAAAGGCCGTGCCGTAGGCTTCGCCCTTTTCTCCGCCGCCTATCCTGTCGGCGATGAGCGGGAGGGTGGGGGTCTCGAAGAAAGCTATGGCTATGCCGTACGCGGCGAAGAGCACGGCGATCAGGGCCAGGTTTCCCGCGAAGACCAGTATGGGCGCGGCAAGCGCCGTGGCGAGCAGACCGCCGGCCATCAATCCTTTCCTGCCGAAACGGTCCGCCAGGCTTCCCACCACCGGGCTGGAGAGGGAATACGCCAGCACGGTCAGGGCGAAAAGGAGGCCGATACCGCTGCTGCCCAAGCCCAGGTTCTCCTCGAGATACACAGGGAAGAGGGGCTCAAGCACGCCCAGACTGACCGTGCCCATCATCACGATAATCAGGGTGAGCGCAATGCCCGGGCGGGTCAATACCGCGCGCGCCATCCCCCTGTATCCCCCCATGTTCCCCCGCGGGGCAAGCCTCTTGAGTTCCCGGCTGAACAGGGCGAAAAGACCTGCTCCCGCGCATATCGCCGCTACGAGGAGGAAGGGGGCCTTGTACCCGATATGATCGTAGAGTATCCCGCCCAACGCGGGCCCGGCTATGGACCCCGCACCCATTGCGCCCATCACCACGCCCATCCCCTGCCCTCTCTCTCCCGCGGGATAAACGTCCGCTATAATGGCGAGCCCCACCGACCAGTTTGCCGCGGCGGTGACCCCGTCGAGGAAGCGGGAGAGAAAGAGCGAGGTATAGGTGGTGGAATAGGCGTAGAGGACGAAGGCGCCCGCCATGGCCAGCATGCCGAAGACCAGAAAAGGGCGGCGTCCGAGGCGGTCCGAGATGAGGCCGAACGGCAGGGCCGCTACGATGTTTCCCAGGGCATAAGAGGCGAAGAGCATTCCCAGGGCCAGTTCGTTGACGCCGAGATCCCTGGCGTAGACGGGCATCACCGGGACCACCACGCCGTACCCGAGGCTGTCCACAAAGATGACCACGCACACCAGGACGAGGAGCTTCTTCATCGCCATCCTTTCCCACCTGGCCGTAAACGGCCGCGAGAAAGCCGCTTTGCTATTATTGCACGAAGGCCTGGTGGTATCCTCCACGGCTTTGGCCTCGTTTTCCCGCAGCCCCTGGAAGCCGGCATAATCGACGCGTCCCGGACTTCGCCGCCCCGGGTGTAGAATAACGGTATGGAAGACGAGCTTCGCCCCACGGATTTCGTAGACTATCAGGTCGTTTTCTCCGGGGCCCTTATCCTGGTCGGCAAGGGTCTGGCTGTATCGGAAGCCCTGGAATCATGCCTGAGAGAGAGCTATCCGCTCACCTACAGGGAAATGGTTGTCGAGGCCAGGTCCATGCTCGCCCGCCTCAAGCGCGAACGGGAGTGGGGTTCCCTGCGGGCGCTGAGGGAACTCGCGGACAGGCCCGGCCTTGCCGACATGATGCGCAGGGAGAGGACCGACGCGGAAGGCTACCAGGGCAGCCCCGGGGGCAAGCACCCCGAGGCCATCGCCGATTATCCCCGCATCTTCGCCCTCGCCCAGCGCAAGCGCAAATCGGGGTTCTCCCTCGACGACTCCCTGGAGATGGCGGTGCGCGAGCTGTATCCCCAGACCTACCGCAAGGTGCTCGAGGCCGCCCGCTTCTACGTAAGCCTGGCGGCGCGCAAGCGAGGCGAGCACGAGATGCGCGCCCTGCGGGAACTCGCGGAGGATCCGTTTCTCTTCTCCCGGCTCGAGGACTCGCTGCCGGAATGATGCTCGCGCATCCCGGCGTCCTCCTTCACGATGATACCGCCGCGACGATGATCAGCAGGAGAACGGCACCGTAGAGGATGATGTTGGATACGCCCACGATTATCCCGGCCAGCGCTATACCGTCTCCCTCGAGCTCACCACCGGCCTTGCGGATGCGCTCCCTCGACATGTATCCCATCACTATGGCGGCCACGGCCGCCAGGATGGGGACCAGGGCGTAACTGGCCAGGGCGCAAGCCAGTGAAGCTATGGCGAGGTTGTCGGTCCTTCGCTGCGCATATGCCAGGGGAGAATACGCGTAAGCCGGGCAGCTGGGGGGAGCGGCCCGGTAATACGAGCCCGCCGCCGTCTCCGTACTGCTTCCGTCCGTCGTCGAGGGGGGGCGCGCAGCCGGGGACGTCCCTGTTTCGGGGACCTGGCTTGACCGCAGCGACTCGCCAAACCCCTCGAGGGTCGCCGCGCCCCGCAGGCCCGGAGCGGGTTCGGCCGACAGGTCGGCACCGCAGGAATTGCAGTAAAGGGCCGCGGCGGGCATAATCTTGCCGCAACGGAGGCAGGCCCTGTAACCGCTGGCATCATCCGTTTCCAAGCAAACGGCTCCTTCCCTGCTCGAGGAACGCTCGCGGGTGGCGCTGCGCTTTCCCGCCGTCCTGCTCGTTGATACTATATTCCAGGTACCTAATATATTTTACCTGCATGAGATGGACGGCGGAACCGCGGAAGGGAAGGAGACCCGGGTGATCGGTTTGCTGTGCGCGACTCCGATGGAGCTGGCGATCATACCCCCGCTCCTCTCCGCCGCCGCCGACGCCGCATCCCCGGCGGGAACGAGGCTGGTGACGGGAAAGGCGGGCGGGCTGGACGTCCTGGCACTCTCGGCGGGGGTGGGCAAGGTGCCCGCCGCGGCGGCGGCCCGCTTTCTTCTCGATCGCTATCCCCTCGAGGCCTTGGTGATATATGGCATTGCCGGCGCCCTCTCCCCGCACGCAAAGCTGGGTGACCTCATCATTGCCAGCGAACTCCTGCCTGGAGACGTAGGTATCGCCCATTCGGGGGGTTTCAGCACCACCGGACCTGGCCTTTGCGAGGATAAGCGCCTCGTCTTCTGCCCCTCTTTTTCCGCGTCCGAGGACCTGCTTGAGAGCGCCCGCAGGGCGGCCGAGGGCGCGCACCTCGCCTACCGGCTCGGCAGGGTGCTCACGTGTGACCAGGTCGTCGTGGAGCCGGAGCTGCGCGCCCACCTCGGTGAGGTCTTCGACGCCGTGGCGGTGGAGATGGAGGGAGCGGCCGCAGCGCAGGTGGCGGCCGGCGAGGGACTGCCCTTCGCCGCCGTGCGCGCCATAAGCGACGAATCGTCCCATGATTTCGTGGGCCTGGAGGACCTCCTCGAGTACAGGGGGCACCCGCGCCGTAACATATGGCAGAGGCGCTTCCGGCTCGCGGTAAGCGACGCCGGCACCATCGCCAGGGTGAGGGAACTGGCCAGGGGAAGGGACCTGGCACTTGCTTCCCTGGAGGCGTTCATGCGCTCGTTTCTCGCGCAGCGTTGAGCGCCGGCGCAAGCCTCGTCCCGCCATCATGCCCGCGGCCGGGAGCTGATATAATGGGGGCATGAGCGAGAACGCCAGACCCGAAGTCGACTGGGGGCGCCGCATCCTGGGCGGGCTGCTCGGCCTCACCGGTCTGGGGACGGCCACCTTCTGGGTCCTTTTCTTCTCCGGCAAGATGAATGCCACCGAGACCGAACAGGACGAGGCCTTCGAGCGCGCTTTTCCCCTCGCGGACGCCTGGATGAGCGCCCTGAGCATGCTGGCGGCATGGCACCTGTGGCGGGGCGAGCGCGAGGGCTTATTCCTGGGGACGGCGGCGGGCAGCTCCCTCGTCTTCCTCGCCCTGCTGGACATCCTCTATTCCCTGGAAAACCGCAAGTACTGGCCGCTGGACAGCGACAGGGCAACCATGCTCTTCATCAACCTCTGGACCCTGGGACTGGGAGCAGCAGCCATCGCCCGCCTTTGGAAGGACTACATAGCCGAGGACTGATATCCGGCGCCGGGCGGGCAGGCTCCCTCTTCCATATATGGCCTCCGCGCGCGGCCTATTTCTTCCTGGCGGCCTTCTTCGCGGGCTTTGCGGCCGCCTTCGCTTTCCCCGCGGGCTTTTTCCCGGCACCGGAGCCCGCCGCCTTTTTCGCGGCCGGCTTTGCCGCCTTCGGGGCGGCCTTCATCTTCTCCCCCTGCGCATCCGCCAGACTCCTGGCGGGCATGCCGCACACCTGGTTGCCGTCCCTGCCCTCGGGGCAGCGCTCGATGAGGAACTGCGATACGGCGGGCGCCAGCTCCTTCTGCGAACGGGAACTGACATAGATGCCGATATGGCCGCCCGGAAAGCTGTACAGCGTCTTGTCCTCGCTCCCCACCAGGTCGTTGATGGGGATGGAGGAAGCGGGAGGCACCAGGTGATCTTCGGTGGCGTAGATATTGAGCAGGGGCATGGTGATCCTCTTCAGGTCCACGCGCCTGTCCCCTATCGTCAGCTCCCCTTTCACCAGCTTGTTCTCCTGGTAGAGATCCTTGAGGAACTTGCGGTAGGCCTCGCCCGCCTGCGCCGGGCTGTCGAAGATCCACTTTTCCATGCGCACGAAGTTCGCCACCGTGGCCGGGTCGTCCAGGTTGTCCATGAGACCGACGTACTTGTCCACCATGAGCTGGAAGGGCTTGAGCATGAGGAACCCCACGTTCATGAACTCGCCCGGGATGATGCCCATGGTGTCCACCATGTTGTCGATGTCCATGTACTGGCTCCACACGTTGAGCAGGCCGTCCGTGGTATGGAAGTCCACCGGCGTCACCATGGTGATGAGGTTGCGTATCTTCTCCGGGTAGAGGGCGGAGTAGATAAGGGTGAAGGTCCCGCCCTGGCACACTCCCAGCAGGTTGATCTTTTCGCACCCGCTCCGCTCCCGCACGAAATCGACACAGTCGTTGAGATAGACGTCGGTGTAGTCCTCCATGGTCACGTAGAGGTCGCCGTGGTCCGGGTACCCCCAATCGATGATGTAGATATCCAGTCCCTGCCCCAGCAGGTTGCGGATGAGGCTGCGGTCGGACTGCAGGTCCATCATGTACTGCCGGTTGACCAGGGCGTAGCAGATGAGGATAGGGGTTGGGCAGGTCAGGGCTTCGCCCGGAAGGTAATGATAGAGTCTCATCTTGTCCTCTTCGAACACCAGTTCCTTCGGCGTGGGCTCCACCTCCACATCGGAGATGGTGCTGAGGATCTCGGCTCCCTTGACCAGTTTGCGGTTTATGTCCTCCAGCTCCTGTACGAAGAAATTCGGGTCCATGAACTCCCTCAACATCTTCATCCCTCCCCCGTTGCTCCCCTGAGCTCCTTCAGCTCCTTCTTGAGCGTCCTCACCTCACGCTTCAGCTTGTCCACGATCTTGTAGAGGTGATCCATCTCCGAGCGGTTGGGGAACGGGAGCTCCTTGGTGGCCTCCTCCACATAGGCCTGGAAATCGCGCCGGAACTGCATGCCCTTGTCCACCAGCTGACCCTGCAGCTTCGAGAACTCCTCGGTGCGGAAGAGCTCTATATACAGCTCCTCGCTGGTCTCCCACCACATGCGGTAGAGGTCGCGGAAGGACATGGGCTGCGCCTTTCCCTCCACCTGCATCGCCGCCAGCTTCTCCTGCAGTTTCTGAAAGGACCTGGTGCCCGCGGCCTGTAGCTGCGCGTAGAACTCCGAGAGCATGATGTTGAACTCGGCGAGGGAATCGACGGTGTACCTGAGCTTCTCCGCCGCCTCGCGATAATAACCCATCGCCGGCGCGCGCAGCAGGCGGCCGAAGCTCTCCTCGTAGGCCTTCCTCCATCCCTCGTAGACCCCCACCGCAGCCTCGGGAGAGAGCTTCTCCATCTTCATCCCCTGGTCCGCCATGCGACGCCCGTACTCGTACCACGGCGCCCACAGGCGCATGAGCAGCCCGGAGGCCAGGAGGGGGATCTCGCCGTCATAGAGCTCCGCGATCCACTGCAGCTGGCTGGGGAGGGCGGGCGCGAACACCTTCTGCACGATCTCCCGGTACTGTTCCGACCATTTCTCGAGCACCTTGCTCACGGCCTCGAAGTCGTATTCCCCGCCCTCTCCGGCCGCCTTGCGATAGGCCTCGAACATCTCGAGCCACATGGCGTAGAGCTGCGAGTATACGTCCGCGGTCTGGAACATCCTCATGAAGGCCTCGGGGCCGATGCCCTCGGCGGGGACCGAGAACTTACCCATCATCTCCTGGACGTACTCCGCCCACCTGCGGTAGAAATCCATGGCGTCCGGCACCGATCTTTCCACGCCTTCCCCGCCCTGACCCCATCCTCCGGCCACGCGCGTCCAGGCATCCATCCACCCCTTGAACATGTCCGCCTGGGTCTCTTGCCATCTCTTCCACATGTCCGGCCAAGTGTCCGTTTTCTCTGGCATGGGTCGTCCCCTTCCGTCTACTCCTGGCCCAGCAGGTCCTCCATCTTGCGGAGTCCCTCCTCCAGGTTGCGGCGGAACTCCTCGCGGCCCTTGCGCATGTTGTCCAGCCAGTCCGCAAGCACTTTCTCGCCTTCCTTCTGGAGTTCTCCGCCCTGGTCCAGCAGCGTCTTCCACATCTTCTCCATCTGCTCCTGGACGGAGTTCATGGTGTCGAAGGTCATGAGCATGCCTGAACGCATGCCCTCCACCGCCATTTTCTGCATAGATTTCTGGTCCACCTTAACTACCCCCTCTCATCTCTCCGAGGCCTTTCAACCTCTATGATTCCTTTTTAATACCACAGGTAAACATTTGCCATGAGCCGGGTCAGGGGGCCCGTAGCGCTTCCGCTCAACCCTCCCCGCGAGCGTTGACTTCCCATGAAAGGCGCCTCCCCTTCCCGCGCGGTGTTATAATCTCCATACACCCCACCGGCATCGGATGGCACAAACAGGAGGGATAGGATGAACGAGGAAGACCTCTACGAAAAGTTGTCGGAGCGCATTCTCACCAAAGGAAGCAAGTTTATACCGGACCTCTTCCGCATGGTCGCCGACGAGGACGAGGCCCGCATCATGCTGGCCACTCCCGGAACGGCCGAGGAGCTGGCCGAGAGGCTCGGTTACACAGTCGAGGATATGGAGGAGAAGCTCGACGTGCTCTACCGCAAGGGCCTTGTGTTCAAATCCGATAAACCGCAGGGCACGCTATACCGCATGGGCCGCGACATCACCCAGTTCCACGACGCCACCATCCTCTGGGACGGGGTGACCCGGGAGTACCTCGACCTCTGGAAGCGTCAGACCAGAGAGGAACTCCCCGACTATATCAACATGGTGAGCATGGTGGTCCCCAAGCCCTTCACCCGGGTGGTCCCGGTGGACCAGCCGGTGGAGGCGAGGCAGAGCATCCTCGCTTACGAGGACGTCGAGCAGATGGTCCGTGACGCGGGCAGGCTGGCCGTGGCCAAGTGCACCTGCCGCATGGTGGACGGGGCCTGCGGAAAGCCCCTCGAGGTATGCCTTCAGCTCGGCAAGGGCGCGGATTACGCCATCGACCGCGGCAGCGGCCGCGAGGTCAGCGCGGAGGAGGCCATGGAGATCATCCGCATGGCCGAGGAAGCGGGCCTTATCCACGTGGCCATGAACAAGGCTTACGGCAGCCATATCATCTGCAACTGCTGCGAGGACTGCTGCGTAGCCTTCGGGCTGCCCATCTCCGCTTCCGCCATCGTCGACCCCAGCCGTTTCCTGGCGGTAGTGGACGGGGATTCCTGCAGCGGCTGCGGGACCTGCGTCGACCGTTGCTTCTTCGAGGCCATCGCCATGGAGGAGCGCGACGGCGAGGAGTTGTCCGTCATCGCGGCGGAGAAATGCATGGGCTGCGGGCTCTGCCAGGTCGCCTGCCCCGAGGATGCCATCTCCATGAAGGTGGTGCGCGAGGAGGACTTCATCCCCAACTTCTGACCAACGCTGGTCTTCACACCCCGGTCCTCTCCTCGACCCGCCGACAGGACTCGGCTTTGCATCCGAGCCCCCGGCGAGGAATGCCAAGACCGAGTCCTCAGCCACGCATCGAGACCAGCGACGCGAAGCGCCGTGTGCCAGGATTTATCCTGGCACCACCTCCCATTACCTTCCGCCCAGCGTATCGATAGATAGCCGCCCCTGCCGTTTGGGACCACTCCCTTTCCAGGGCAACGAAGGGAAGAGCATGACAAGGCTTGACGCCAATCGCCATTACCTCTCGCCCAGCGCCCCGACGAACCGCCGCGTTTCATAAAAAAGAGGGCGGGGGTGTCCCCGCCCTCTTTTTTCATAACCTTATACGTTCAGCCACACCGCGGCATTGGTGATGCAGTACTCCTCCGGGCGCTCCTTGGTGGTGCAGCGGAAGAGGATCTTGTCGTCAGCCTCCTGCCACATCTGGGTGACGATGGTGTCACCGGGCCATGTCGGGCGGCTGAAGCGCACCTTGATGGCCTTGAACTTGGAGGTGTCGTTGCCGCAGTACTCGCGCAGCACCGCCCGCCCTGCATGGCCGAAGGTGCACAGGCCGTGCATGATGGGCCGGTCGAACCCCGCCATGGCCGCGAAGTTGGGGTCGACGTGCAGGGGATTGTAGTCCCCCGAGAGGCGGTAGATCATGGACTGGATGGTGAGGGTCTTCATCTCCACCACCTTGTCCGGGTCGCGGTCGGGGGGCTCGTTACCCGGATCCGGGCCACGCTCCCCGCCGAAACCTCCCTCGCCGCGGATGAAGCTGGAGAAGGTGTTATAGAAGACCACCTCTCCCGACTCGTCCACCGTATCGGCGTCCAGGTCGATGACGGCGCCCTTGGTCTTGTCCCACACCGCCGCGATCTTCGGCTTGGTGGTGAGCTTGCCGCTGGTGGGGATGGGCTTGCGTATCTCCAGGTACTGCTCGCCGTGCACGAGCATCACCAGGTTGATGTCCACTCCCTCCACCGCCACCAGGCCCATGAGGGCCGGGAAGGGCGGGATGACCCCGAAGGTGGGTATCGCTTCCAGGCCGTTCTCGTACACGAACTTGAGTTCGTCAGCCTCGTAGCCGGCTCCGATCCCCAGGTTGTAGAGCATAACGTCCCGGGTGGTGAACTCGTGATCCAGCTGCGGGAGCTCCTTCCCCACGACTGACAGATCGATCGGCATCTTATCATCCCCTTTTCTACTCGATGGGAACCTTCTCTAGCCCTGGCTCATCTTGCCCAGGATCAGGCCGGCGTGCTCGGTGGCGCTCCCGATGGCTACGGCCCCCTCCAGGCTGGTGATCTTGTCGATGTTCTCGTCGATCATCTCCAGGGTGATAGGCTGCTTGACGTCGAAATACACCCCAGGCCCCTCCATAAAGGCGGTGCGGCTGAAATAGCCTCCGCCGGCCGTGAAGGTGTACCCGGAGACGGTGCAGTTCTCGGAGCATGCCCAGGCCACGACGGGAGCGACGAACTGGGGCTTGAGGACATCCAGCAGGTCGGCGGGGAATACGGTGGCGGTCATGCGGGTCCCGGCGACGGGGACGATGGCGTTGGCCATGATGTTGTACTTTGCCCCCTCCTGCTTGAGGACGTGCATGAGGCCGACGATGCCCATCTTGGCCGCGGCATAGTTGGCCTGCCCGAAGTTGCCGTACACGCCAGCGCCGGATGACGCCGAGATGATGCGGCCGTAGTTGTTCTCGCGCATGTGGGGAAAGGCCGCCTTGGAGCAGAAAAAGGTGCCGTTGAGATGGACGGCGAGAACCTTCTCGTAGTCCTCCATCTCCATCTTGATGAAGCTCTTGTCGCGCAGTATTCCGGCGTTGTTGATGAGGATGTCGATCTTGCCCCAGGTGTCGATGGCCGTCTTGATGATGTTAGAGGCCCCCTCCCAGTCGGCGACGCTGTCGAAGTTGGGGACAGCTTCTCCTCCGGCGTCCTTGATCTCCTGGCATACCTGCTCCGCGGCGGTGTGTCCGGACCCGGTACCGTCGAAGGCGCCGCCCAGGTCATTGATCACGACCTTGGCCCCGCGGCTGGCAAGGAGCAAGGCGTATTCCCTACCCAGGCCGCCGCCGGCCCCGGTCACTACTGCGACGCGGTCATCGAATCTTACCTCTGCCATAAACCCTCTCCTTTCCTTCCTCGGGGGAGTGCCCCCCATGGTCTCACGTGCCTCGTTCGCAGGCGATACGTCCGCGATATTAGGTCGTATCCTCCCCGCCGGACCTTCCATCTGGCGATGCGGGCCGCGTGAGCGGCCTATACATTATATACCCGATCCCGCTGTCGTTACAGAAGGGTGACATCGGGACCCAGGTCCTGACACGCCCCGAGCCCCATGCCGTCCTCGAGCTCGATCAGCTTTTCGATATTATCATATCGAAAAGGCGTTATCATTCCGGCGGCGCCCACGCTCGTCACCGCGCGGCGCGGCTGACCCGCCACGCCCGACCGCTTGCCGCCCGGCTTGCTTGCTTTATAATGGACTGGTGGGGCGGTTCAGGCCGCTAAGTCCATCAATACCGCGAGGTGATCTGGTTGCGTGGCGTTTCGAAGCGATACGGGAGGCGCGCTTCAGTGAAGGCGATGGCCGTCTGCCTGACCTTCTCCCTCGTGTTTCTGTCCGGCTGCGGCGGGTCTCCTCCCCCCGCGGACGACGCTGGGGGCGGCCCCAGGATCATCCCCCTCGAGACCCTTGCCGAGGGGGCCAGCAGCGATTACGGCCGCATCGACGAGATGCCCGTCCCTGAAGACGCTCCCCCGGAATGCCTGGCAATAGACGACGAGGAAGAATTCCAGCGCCTTATCTCCCTGGCCTACTTTCCCGAACCCATACCCGAGGTGGATTTCGAAAGCAATATCGTCATGGCCGTGATGCAGGGCCCCAAGAACACGGCCGGGTACTCCATCTCCATCACGCGGGCTTTTCAGGTGGGCGGCGAGGTCACGGTCGAGATAAACGCTGTCGAACCCGAGCCCGGTTCCATGACCGCCCAGGTGCTCACCAGCCCATATCACCTGGTCCTGGCGGAGCGTGCCTCGTTCGAACCCCGCGGCGAACTCACCTTTATCTTCGTGCACCAGCACGGCGACACCGTCTCGCAGCTCTTCGCCGAGGTATGATGCCATGGGAGGGACGGGGAAAGGCGAGACCGGCTCCTCCACAGCACAGACGCCCGTCCCTCCGCGGGCTATGGGCGGGCCTCGTGCCGCAACAACACACAAGCCCCCGTGCGCCTCGAGCGCCGCTGTAACCGCAGGTAAAACATGTCCCGGCACAGGATAGTGGTTATAGGCTCGGGGCCAGGCGGTTCCGCCATCGCCGCGCTCATGGCCCATGCCGGGCACGACGTCACCCTCGTGGAGAGGAACGCTTTTCCGGGCGGAAAGTGCTCGTCCCTGCCGCGGGACGGGTTCGTCGTGGACACGGGCGTGCACATGTTCGGGCGTGGACCCGTCGGCCCTTTCGGGACGATAAGCCGCATCCTCGGCGAGGGGCCGACCTGGTTGGCTTCTACGCCTTCCTTCACCCTCAGCCTGCCGGGCGGCAGGCTCGAGATGGCCTCGTCCATCCTGCATCCCATCTCCATCCTCAACTTCATGAAAGGCCATGCGAGGGGCTGGCAGAGGATGGGCTGGACCTCGACCGCGTCCAGGGCCCTCGGCGCACTGGGGCCGCGCGGCCTTTTCTCCCTGGCCCGCCGCTTCAACCATCCGCGCTACCCCCTCTATGCCGAGCTCCAGGACGTGAGCGTGCGCGATTTCATGACCACGCTCTCCGGCTCGGAAGACTTCCTGCGCACCTTCCATGCCCAGGCCATGCTGACCATGGTCCTGCCATGGCACCGCGCCAGCATGGGGGAGTTCGCATACATCCTCGCCAGCACCATGCAGGCCTCGCGGCTCTGCTACCCGTGCGGTGGTTCCGGCGCCGTTCCAGCCTCCTTCCTGCGCGCCCTCCGCAGGAAACGCGGCATCATACGCCTCGACTGCGAGGTCTCGAGGATCGAGACCAAAGAGGGCCGGGTGCGCGGAGTCACCAGCTCGAAAGGGGAGTTTCTGCCCGCGGACGTGGTCATCTCCAGCGCCGGCCTGCGCCGCACCGTCGAGTTGGCGGGGCGCGACGCTTTCCCGCGGGACTACCTGGAAGTGGCGGACGGGCTTCGCGATTCCGAGGCCTTCGTCGCCGTGAAGTTCTTTCTCGAGCGCAAGGTGTCCTCCATGCGCACGCCCTGCCTCCTGCACATGCCCGGACTGTCTCCCCATGCCATGTTCGACTACCTCGAGGACGGCGGGGTGCCCTCCGACCTCTTCCTCTTCGTCACCGCTCCCGGCAACTGGGACCCTTCCCTGGTGCCGCCGGGAGGAGACTGCCTCATCGTGGGCGTCCCTGCGCCCAGCAGCCTCGGTCGCCAGGACCAGGCGCGCTCCCTGCTCGATCTGGCGCAGGAACTTGCACGCGGGATATTCCCCGAGATAGACAAGGCCGCGACCGCCGTGGAGATGGTCCTCACCGGGGATATCTCGCGCCTGAGCGGGCGGGCGGGAGGCGATTGTATCGGAGCCGCGCAGGAGGTGGGACAGAGCGGCAGCCGCCGCCCTACGCCGGCCACCCCCATCGGCGGGCTCTTCCTGGTGGGCGCGGACGCCGGGGGTCGGGGTATCGGCACCGAGATGGCCGCCGACAGCGCCCTGCGCCTCTACTTCCGTTTAAAGGACGGCTTCCTGCGCCCGCGAGGGGCCGGGGACCCCTGCGACCGCGGCTGATATTCGCGCGCGGAGATGTCTGGCGTTTTCCCGCACCGCGCGACAAAACATCCTCTCCCGGGATTATAATCAGTCCATGAGTTGATGCGTATCGATCCGTTTGGCTTTTCGCCGGTGACAAGGAGGTAAGCGATGTTATGCCCCGAATGCGGTCAGGAAAATCAGGATAACGCCGCTTTCTGCAGGTTCTGCGGGTCTTCCCTGCAGGCAGCGGCAGACACGCAACAGGCGCAGGGCCCGACCCAGGCGCCAGCGGCCGCCGCTGCTGCCCCGGCCGCCCCCCCACCGCAAGCGGCGGCGCCAGGCGGCCCGTCCACGCCCTTCTCGGAGGAGCTTGCCCCCACCAGTCTGGCCGCGTTGGTGAAGGAATCGCTGGAGGTGGAGAGCCCCAACGCCTTCAACCTGCAGAACAAGAAACTGCTGCGCGTGAACATGGCCGCCTCGGGAGGGTCGGTCCTGGCCAAGGCGGGCTCCATGATCGCCTACCAGGGACAGATCAGCTTCTCCCGCCAGGGCAGCGGCGGAGCGGCGAAGTGGGTGAAGAAAGCGGTATCGGGGGAGGCGTTCACCCTCATGCTGTGCCAGGGGACGGGAGACCTCTTCCTGGCCGATGCCTCCAACGACATCGTGCTCATCTACCTCAACAATGAGGCCATAACCGTGGAGGCGTTGAACCTGCTGGCCTTCAGCCCGAGCATCTCCTGGGACATCAAGATGATCAAGGGCGCCGCGGGCATGATGAGCGGTGGCCTGTGGACGGTGGAGTTAACGGGAACGGGATACCTCGCCCTCATCTCCAAGGGCGAGCCCATGACCATGAAAGTGACGCCCGAACAGCCCACCTTCACCGATCCCAACGCCACCATAGCCTGGTCCCAGTCGCTCAATCCCACCATCCACATGGACGCCAACCTGGGCAGCCTCAAGGGGCTGCTCGGATCCAGGCACGGTGAGCTCTTCCAACTCGCCTTCCAGGGTGACGGCTTTGTGGTGGTGCAACCCAGCGAGGTGGCTCCGTCGACAAGCCTCCAGGATCCCCGGGGAGGCGGCAGCGGTACCGCCGGGGGAATCCTGGGCGGAATCCTGGGGCAATAGCGCTCGGGCGCTCCGCGCTGGGAGCGGGCACCGGGCTAGCCCGGGTAAGCTCCCCTGAAAGCGAGGCCCTTGTTCCCATGAGCCCTGGAACATAGAATCGGTAAGAGCGTGAGGCTGTCGCGTTGATCGGTGGGGGATGCGTATGGGACTTTTCGACCGCCCTCTGGGTGAGATCTACGAATACATGGAGGACAGACACCGCAGCGGTGCCGCCAGGGAACTGCCCTTCACCCCGGTGATCCCGCTCGCCGAATCGAGCCAGGTGATATTGAGCGAGGACACCGGCCTGGAACTGGGAAATCCTGGCATGGCCTCCCGCTCGCTGCTGCTCTGGGACACGGGAGACAGGGTAATCGACGGCCGCATCACCCTGGTGGGCCCGGATTTCACCGCGGCGCCCTCCCCCAGTCTCCCCTTCGCGCAGGTGGTCATGGTCGGGGGGGACTTCAGCGACGAATACGACTGCTACCGCGACCTGCGCGACGCCACCTACAACGTCCGCCTGCGCGGCTTCATGAGCCGCGTATTTCCCGGCAGGCAGTCCATCTGGTGCCGCGTGAGCAAGAATGCCCTGGCCGGGGGCTTCAGTGCCCAGGTCCTGGGCAGTTCCCTCATCCAGGCCCTGAAGCGCCTGGAATTCGTGCGCGCCGCCGAAGTCCTTTTCGTGACCTCCTCGAGAAATGACGTGGAAGAGCTCGCCGCTCCCGCCGACAAGGTGCTTGATATCGTCGAGGCCCTGATAAAGATGTACGAGGAGATGAACTTCGACTGCGAGGAATGCGAATACGTCGACGTGTGCGACGAGGTCGTGGAGCTGAGGCAGATCCGTGAGAGGCTGAAGGCCGAGAGGAAAGGAGGCGAATAGCGTCGTGGCGGAAACGGCTCCCGAAACGCCGGGCAAGGTGATAGCCATATGCGGCAAGGGCGGCGTGGGCAAGACCACCATATCCGCTCTCCTCTCGCGCCTGTTCCGCGAGGACGGCAGCGGCAGGGTGCTCGTGGTCGACGCCGATCCCGCCGTCGGCCTGGGGATCGCCCTGGACCGTTTCCCGAAACGCACCGTGAACGACGTGCGCAAGGAGATCATCTCCGCGGTTCGCGAGCGCTCCACAGACAGCGTTGACCTCGCCGCCTCCGTGGATTACAAGATGATGGAGATCGTGATGGAGTCGGGCAATCTCGGCTTTCTCTCCGTGGGACGCCCCGAGGAGGAGGGTTGCTACTGCCAGCTCAACACCCTCCTGAGGGAGGCCATTGAGTCTCTCTCGGCCCACTTCGACCTCACCCTCATCGACGCCGAAGCGGGAGTGGAACAGGTAAACCGCCGCGTCATGCGCTCCGTATCCCACCTGCTCCTGGTGAGCGACACCACCCTCAAGGCCGTGCGCGTCGCCGAGGCGATACGTAAAGTGGCGGACGACGCCGTTGATTTCAGGAAGCTCGGGCTGGTCGTCAACCGCGCGCGCGGAGAGGAAGACGCCCGGCGCCTGGCCTCACGCAGCGACCTTCCCTTCCTGGGTTGGATTCCGGAGGACGACACGGTGGGGGAATTCGACGCCGAAGCCAAAAGCTTCCTCGACCTGCCCGCGTGCCCCGCGCTGGAGGCGGTGAGGTCCCATATTCTGGAGGGCGGCTTCCTGCTCTGATCTCGTCCTCGACCGGCTGGACGCCCGCGCGCGGGAGCGATAGAGACGTCCGTCCCCCGCGGGTTTATCTCCGGGAAGTCATCCTTGCTGCAGTCCGTCCAGCTCCATCTCGCGCAAGACCTTCTTGTTCACCTTGAACACCTCGGTCAGGGGCATCTCGTCCAGGAAGACCACCGATCTGGGCACCGCGTACTTGGCCACTTTCTCCCTGAGGTAATCCACGTAGTCCTCCTCGGTGATCTTGCCCCTGTACTCCTCCCTCACCTGGACGAAGACCTTGATGCGCTCGCTCCCCTCCCGCTCGGGATCGGGAACTCCGATGGTGGCGGCCACCTCCGTCGCCGGGTGGTCGTAGAGGATGTCGTCCACTTCCCTGGTGTAGACCTTGTAACCGGAGACAATGGCCATGTCCTTGGTGCGGTCCACGATGGAGAAGTACCCGTTCTCGTCCATCTTGACCACGTCGCCGGTGTGCACGAAGCCTTCCTCATCGAGGCCCTTCCCCGGCTCCGGCCAGTACCCCAGCATGCGCTGGGGTCCGGAGAGCAGCATCTCGCCTACCCGGCCGTCCTCTATCATCTCCTTGAACGGGACGGGCGCCCCCGTGTCGACCTCCACCACTTTGACTGTGGTATCCGGCACCGGTATGCCGATGGTGGCGCGTTTCTCGACCTTCTTCAGCTTGTCCGATTTGCGGTTGCGGTCCGAGACCATGCCCAGGATGGCCAGGAAGACCTTCCCGTACTGCTTCGGCCCCAACAGCCGCGCCGACAGGTTCATGAAGGAACTGCTAACGGGGTTGAAGAGGAGCTTGTTCATGACGGGCACCATCTTGCGTCCCCCCATGGCGCGTATGTTGGCGGAGACGTTGAAGTGGGTGACGGGTGAGAGCTCGGAGAGGCCGTATCCCTCCGAGACGAAACTCTTGCTCTCCTGGTCGAACTTCTCCTGCACGTTAGGGGGAAGGGCCGCGGAGCCGGAGATGCCGATGATGCGTGTGGCCTTGATGTCCTCCTCCAGCAGCTTCATGAACTGCGTCGGCACTCCGAACTGCAGAACGGGATTATATTCGTGGATCAGCCTGAGCATACCCTTGGTATCCCGGGGATCGGTGACTATGAGGAGGTTGGAGAACATCCCCCCGATCATGGTGTGCATGATGCAGTGACCGTAGCTGTGGAAGAAGGGCAGCCCGATCAGGGCCGACGTGTTGCCCTTGAGGATTTTGGTTATGGGCCCGAAGACGGCGGGGTTCTGCAGGGCGTTGGCCACGATGTTACGGTGTGTGAGCATGCATCCCTTGGGAAGCCCGGTGGTGCCTCCCGTGAAAAGAAGGGTCTCCAGGTCGCGGGAGGGATCGATGTCCACGCGCGGGGGCTCCGGACGGGCCTGGGCGATGATCTCTGTCATCCACGCGGCATCCGGCAGCTCCGCCCGCGGGGAGGGACGGTCGGAGTAATCGTCCACCCTGGTTATGATGACGTTGGGCGCGTCCATGAAGTCTCGCAGCGACTCGGCCAGGGGCAGGTTCTCCTCCAGGCATATCAGTGCCTTGGGAGAACACTCCTTGAACTTGTGGGACAGCGTGTCGAAGGGCTCCAGGAAACTGCAGGGCACGTGCACCGCGCCCGCCTTGGATATCCCGGTATCGGCGATGATGAACTGCACGGACGTGGGAAGGAGGGTCGCCACCCTGTCCCCTTTCTCCACTCCCATGGCCGCCAGTGCATTGGCGAGGCGGTCTGCATGGTCCCTCATCTCGGGGTAGGTGATCTCCAGCCCCATCTGCACGCATCCCAGGTGGGGCCGCTTCGCGGCCGCCTGGTCCAGGAAGTAGTGGGTCGGCTCGTTGGGATACGGCTCCAGCGTCTCGGGGATGCCTACGACCTTGTACTCTTTGAACCAGGGATAATCCACGGAAACAACCCCCTTCACAGCTTGTGACCCCGTCCGGGCTCAACCAGACCGTACATTATAATATATTCGCCCGAAAGCCTTGTAGCCCTCGCGATACCTTGCCGTACGGGTTAAACCTGCCGGAACTGACGCGTCATTACTATACTTTCATGTTACCGGTTAGTCAACTGACGAGGTGATGCCCGGACCGGCATGCCGGCAGGCGGGTTCAGGGCAGCGCGCGGCGGAGCCGCCTTTGTCGGGATATGCGAAGGGCCGGGCGGCTGAGCGCCCGGCCCGTTTTTATGCGGTCCTCTCGTCGCTACCGTTATGCGCCTCCGCCGAGCCTTCCGATGTAGATGAGGACCTCCGTCCCCTCGTCGCTCACGGTCACCGTGATCACGGACTCGTCGCTCAGGTCCACGATCCAACTGGCCTCCTTCGTCGCGTCATCGACGATAAAGGGATCTCCGAGCTCGTCCGTGTAGAAGTCGACGACGTCAGCGAAGCTGTCGCTCGTGGTGAATTCCGCTCCCGCCGTGGTGAATTCACCCTCCTCGGAGCTGCCCGAGACCACGCCCCCGCTGCCCTCCACGTACTCGGCATCCGGGTAGATGGGAGCGCCGAGGTCTTCCTCGCTGGGGGCCTCGTCTGAATAATCGTAGGTGACATCCCCTTCCTCGGTCTGGTAGGTGACCTCGCCTCCCTCCTCCTCCACCGTCACATCTCCCATGGGAGTGCTCACCGTCTTCTTGTCGTCACCGCAGCCCGCGACGGCAACGAGGCCTGCCACCAGGGTAAGCAGCATCAACAGCACAAGGATTTTCTTCATTTGCCTCCCTCCCTCTTAGTCCTTCGTCTTCTGCCGCGCGGGTCTTTTCCGCGGCAATAACCGTCTTCCGTTCTCCGCGCCCCCTTATTATAACCGCTGCTGCGGCAGCTCCGCGACATTCTCCGCCGCTCAGCCCCTCAGCTTCTCCCCCGCCTCGCGCCCGAACGACCTGGCCCTCTCCTCCCCGTCCGCCGCCAGAGGACCCTTCATGCCCGAGACGGGATTGTCGAAGGAATCCGCCAGCGGCTCCATGCCTCTCGCCTCCATTTCGGTGTGGATCTCCCCGGCGGCGCTGGGCTGGCCTTTCTCGCAGGTCTGATGCATACAGGTGCCGAAGGCCGCGAAGGGCTTGCCCCTCCACTGCTCCCCCACGTTCTTCTTGATGAACTTCCTCACCGGCCCGCTGTTCCTTCCCCCCCGGGTGGGAGACCCCACCACCAGGAAATCGTATCCCGGCGCGAGTTCCTTGTTTGCCTTGAGGTTGACCAGCTCCACCTCGTGCCCGGCCTCCCGCAGGCCTTGCGCCACCCCCTCAGCCGTCTTCTCGTTGTTCCCGTAACGGCTGTAATAAACGACCGCTCCCCTCACGACAGACATCTCCTTCCTCTACGTTCCGCCGCGGCAAGTCCCACCCTTTTCCAGTATCCCCCGCCCCCTCCACGAATAATCCAGGGAGCGGGAAAGAAAGCCGGGATCATGTCCACGCACGATCCCGGCTGCAGTCTGGTGGAGCCGATGGGACTTGAACCCACGACCTCTACCATGCCAAGGTAGCGCTCTCCCAGGCTGAGCTACGGCCCCAGAGATACCTTATGAAGTATAAGTACTGCTCAATCCACCGTCAACGACACGCGGCCCTACGGGCGGATTATCGCGAATCGGCCACCCCCGACGTGCCATCCTCCCATGTGATGTTGGGGGCATCTTTCCACAGCCTCTCGATCTCGTAATATTCGCGCTCCTCCTGGCGGAAGACATGGACCACGATATCAACGTAATCGAGGAGGATCCAGCGCCTGTGCTGCACGCCTTCCCGGCGTACCGGCTTTACCCCCATCGCGGCCAGACGCTCCTCCACTCCCTCCTGTATGCTTCTCACCTGCCTATCGGTCTTGCCGCTGCAGATGATGAAATAGTCCGTGATTATGAGGACGTCCCTCATGTCCATCACCAGTATATCGTGGGCTTTTTTGTCCGAGGCGGCCCGCGCCGCCTCGATGGCTGTCTCCCTGCTGTCCGCCGCTACGCACCTCCTCCAGCCTGACCGTCCCCATTCCACCGCCAGGCGGTTCCTCCGGACTACATGTATTCACTACCACAGATTACCACATCGCGCCCCTGAAACCCCATCCGCTCACACCGCCATGTCCCTTCCGGCGATGAGGATTATCTCGGCCCCGGGGCCGGGCTCCACGACGATGTCCACGACGGACAGGAGCACGCCCAGGTAACGTGCGAAAGCCTCGACCCTCGAGTCCTGGCTGCGCGCTATGATGGTGCTCGTCTCGTGGGTGAAATCGTTGATCTCCTCTCCATCCACGGTTATCTTCGCGTTGCCCCCGGTCCCGGCCACCGGCACCCCCAACGAACCCAGGCGCTCTCCGACCTTCTTCCCGAGATCAGGCACGCCGCACCCGTTGAGCACCTCCACCGCCGGGACCGCCTTGACCGATAGACCCCCCTCGTCCAGCTCGGAGAAAGACCGCAGCATGGACGCCAGGTAGCGCGCGTCCTCCCGCGCCGAGCCGGCACCGGGCTCGAGGTGGTAAGAGCCCTCCAGCCCGGACAGCACCTCCTCCAGTCCCCCCGGCTCCTCCCCGCTCGGCGCCGAGAAGAGCTCGGGAAGGTACGCCCTCGTGCGCTCCAGCCTGGCGGAGAAGGCAGCCCACGTCTCGAGCTCGTCGCTGGCGAGCAGGTAGAGGATGAGGCGGTCGGCGTCCCCTATCTCCACGCCGGGTACGAGGAAATCCGTCTCGCCGTTGAGCGGGTTCACCAGCACCGTCTGCTCCGCAAGGAACGCCTGCGGCGGCCGCAACCCCTGCAGGAGCTTCACCGCCCCCCAGAATTCCAGGAACAGCATGTAGTCCACATCGATGCCGGCCAGGTTGCTCACCGTCGAGCGCAGCAGGTCCTCTCCTCCTTCCTCCCGCAGGGTGTGCATGAGGTCGGTCTGCCCGCCCTCGGCGTTATAGGCCACCGAGGCCTCGGGGATGAGGTACACCTCGCCGCCGCCGTTTTCCCTGTCATAGGTGAGCAGCACGATGCCCAGGACATCCCGCGAGGGCTGTCCGTTCCTCTCGCCGGCGTACACGCAGGCCAGCACGGCGACCTCTCCCTCCAGCTCCCCGGAGCCTTGAGGGCTGGTGAAATAGGGATAATGCGGGACGGATTTCTCGCCCTCACCCCCGGACGAGAAGCGCTCCCCTATCCAGGCCCCTGCCCTACGCGCGATGTTTATATACGGTATATCCAGGATGGACCCTACGGCCAGCACGCCGACTATCAGGAGAAGCGCAGCGACAATGGCGCGGCGCTTCTTCCTTGCCTCCTTGCGGCGCCTCTTGTTGAGGCGGGACAGCTTCTCCTTTTCCGTGCCGGCAGCCTCGCGCTCAACGCCGTTAGAGATGTCTTCCCGTGCTTTCTTCTCGCTCAAATATAGAACCCGCTCTTCTCGATGAATTTCGCGACACTCTCGGGTACGAGGTAGGTGATGGCCCGCCCCTCTTTCACCCTTTTCCTGATGTCCGTGGACGATATGGCCAGGGCCGGGATCTCCATGACCAGGACCCTCGGATCGGTGGCGTGCCTCTTCTTCTCGCTCTCGGGCAGCGACTCCTCCAGTCTTCTCAGGTCGTAACCGGGCCTCGTCGCGGCGATGAATATCGCCTCCCGCAGCACCTTTTCCGGTTCCTTCCAGGTGAGGATCTCGAGGATAGCGTCCGCGCCGGTGATGAAGAAGACCTCCGTGTTCCTGCCGTAGACGCGGTGCAATTCGTGCACGGTGTCGATGGTATAGGAGGGGCCGGGGCGGTCGATTTCCATGCGCGACACCTTGAAATGCGGGTTCGCCGCGGTAGCGATGACCGCCATGAGATAGCGGCTCTCGGGGTCCAGGCTCTTGCGGTCTTCCTTGTGGGGAGGGCTGCCGCTGGGCACGAACAGCACCTGGTCGAGGTTGAACTGTTTCCAGGCTTCCTCGGCGGTGACGAGGTGGCCATTATGGATGGGATCGAAAGTCCCCCCCATCACCCCGATGCGCTTGATCCTCAGCCTTCCCATCTCAGGACCTCACCTGGCCTTCACCGTAAATGATGTACTTGGTGGAGGTCAGCTCCCGCAGGCTCATGGGCCCGCGTGCGTGGAGTTTCTGCGTCGAGATGCCTATCTCCGCGCCCAGTCCGAACTGTCCGCCGTCGGTGAATCGCGTGGAGGCGTTGACGTATACGTCCGCCGAGTCGACCATGGCCGTGAAGCGGCGGGCGGCATCCAGGTCGGCGGTGACGATGGCCTCGGAGTGCCTGGAGCCGTAAGCATTGATATGATCGATGGCCTCTTCCAGGCTCGGGACCACGCGCACGGCCAGGATGAGATCGAGATACTCCTCGTACCAGTCGTCCTCGGTGGCCGCTTCGATCCCCGCCAGGATCTGGCGCGTCAGCTCGCAACCGCGCAGCTTCACCCCCCGCTCCTCGAGGGCACGCGCAGCCCGCGGCAGAAACTCGGCGGCTACCGCCTCGTGCACCAGCATGGTCTCCATGGCATTGCACACCCCGGGGCGATGGGTCTTGGCGTTGACCACTATCTTCTCCGCCATGTCCAGGTCGGCGGAGGCGTCCACGTACGTGTGGCAATTGCCGACGCCGGTCTCGATCACCGGAACCGTACTCTCCTCGACCACGGTGCGGATGAGGCCTGCTCCGCCGCGCGGAATCAGGACGTCCACGTGATCGCGCAGCTTCATCAGCTCCTTCGCGCTCTCGCGGTCGACGATGGGTACGAGCTGGATGCAGCCCTCCGGAAGCCCGGCGCTCTCCGCCGCGCGCGCGATGACCTCGGCGAGGAGCCGGTTGGAGGATATGGCCGAGGAACTGCCGCGCAGGATGACGGCGTTGCCCGACTTCACGCACAGGCCCGCCGCGTCCACGGTGACGTTTGGCCGCGCCTCGTAGATGATGCCGACCACGCCCATAGGTACCCTCACCTTGCGTATCTCCAGGCCGTTGGCAAGCTTCCATCCCTCCACGATCTCTCCCACCGGATCGGTGAGGGATGCCACCTCCCTCAGGCCCGAGGCCATCTCCTCCACCCTTTTCTCGCTGAGCGTCAGGCGGTCCATGAGGGCATCGCTCATGCCGTTCTCGCGGCCGGCCTTGCGGTCCTCCTCGTTGGCGGCGAGTATCTCGGCGGTCCTGGATATGAGCGCCCGGGCCATCCCCTCCAGTGCCGCGTTCTTTTTCTCGGCCGTCACCACGGCAAGCTCCCGCGCGGCCTTCGCCGCCCTCTGTCCCAGCTCCTTCACAACACTCATGCTGCCCTCCGTGTCTCTAGCAATCATCCTACCAGACCGCTTTTCTTTCCTGCCTGCCGGCTCGGGCCGCCCGCATGGCGGCCCCGGCTCCGCGGCGGACGCGCCGCCGCACGGTCAGTCCTCCCTCTCCAGGATAACAAGGTAGTCGCGGTGGATGACCTCCTCGCTCCTCTCCTCTCCCAGCCGGCGCGCCACCTCGGCGCTGCGCATCCCCTTCACCTCGTCGAGCTCTACCGCGGAGAGGCCGCACAGCCCCCGCGCTATCTTCCTGCCGTCCTCGTCGATGACCTCGACGGCGTCGCCGGGAGCGAAGTTCCCCCTGCATTCCACCACTCCCGCCGGAAGCAGGCTCTTGCCCCCGTGCATTATGGCGTCCCTGGCCCCGGCATCGACGAGGATGGAGCCATGGGGGCGCGCCCCGTAGGCGATCCAGTGCTTCTGATCGCGTAGCCTCTTCTTCCTGGGATGGAAATAGGTGCCTGCCAGCCTGCCCCCCAGTATCGCAGCGAGGATCCCGGGCTCGCGGCCTGGCGCCACCACCACCCCTATCCCCGAGGCGGTGGCTATGCGCGCCGCCTCGAGCTTGGCGGTCATTCCGCCGGAGGAATGCTCCTCCACCGCCTTGCCGGCCCGCGTGATCATCTCCGGGGTTATCCGCTCCACCTCGCGGATGAGGCGGGCACCACGGTCTTTCTTGGGATCTGCGGTATAGAGGCCCTGGATATCGGAGAGCATGATCAGGAGGTCCGCGTCGGTGAGCACCGCCACCAGCGCAGCCAGGCGGTCGTTGTCCCCGAAGCGGATCTCCTCCACGGCGACCGTATCGTTTTCGTTCACCAGGGGAACGACCCCCTGTTCCAGCAGGCGCCGGAAGGCGTTACGGGCATTGAGATACTGCTGGCGGTGGGCGAAATCGTACTGGGTGAACAACACCTGCCCCACCAGTATCCCCCTCGCCTCGAAGAAGCTCCCGTATAGGTTGAGCAGCATCCCCTGGCCCACCGACGACGCCGCCTGCAGGGAGGGGATGTCCTGGGGCCTCTCCGGGAGCCCGAGGAGCTCTACTCCCGCCGCTATCGCGCCGGAAGACACGAGTATGACCTCACGGCCTTCCTCGCGCAGGGAAGCGAGCTGGCCCACCAGGTCCTTCATGCGCGCTCGGTCCAGCTTCCCCCGTGAGTCGCTCAGGGTATAGGTGCCGACCTTTACCACGATGCGCCTTGCCTCGATGTCGCGTTTCCTGGGGCTCAACCGCAGGCTCTCCTTTCCGCAATCACTCTTATCGTTAATTCTATACCGTCGCTCAGCGCTCGGGCAGGAAATCGAACACATAGTCGCCTATGATCACGGCGTCGCCCTCGCGCGCGCCCTGCCGGAGGAGCTCGTCTTCCACGCCCATCCGCTTCAGCCGCCCCTGCACGTACGCCAGGGCCTGGGGATTCGCGATGTCCACCGCGCGCAAGAGCTTCTCCACGCGGTCGCCCGTCACGTGGAAGCCCCCTTCCTCCCGTAACACCCGGAAACCGCGCTCCCGCTGGGGGTCGAAGGTGTATACCGTCCTTTCCTCGGGAACATCCACGCCCACCGCGCTCCGTGCCTCCTCCACCATTTGGGCCAGTCGCCACACCAGCGCCGGTATCCCCTCGCCGCTGACCGCGGAGATCGGGAAGAAGTCCCATCCCCGCGCCAAGGCCGCCCCCCTGGCCTCGTCCAGCCGCCCGGGGTCTACCGCGTCCACCTTGTTGCCGGCTACCACCTGAGGGCGCTCCAGCAGGCGGGGGCTGTAGGAGCCCATCTCGTCCAGCACGATCTCCAGCGCCCGCGCCGGCTCATCCAGCCCGCCCTGGGACACGTCCAGGAGGTGGAGCAGGACGACGCTCCTCTCCACGTGGCGGAGAAACCTCAGGCCAAGCCCCCTCCCCTCATGAGCCCCCTCGATGAGCCCGGGGAGGTCCGACACCACGAAGCTCCTCTCCTCGTCCACCCTGACCACTCCCAACACGGGCTCGAGGGTGGTGAAAGGGTAATCGGCTATGCGCGGCCGCGCCGCGGATATGCGCGATATGAGGGTGGACTTACCCACGTTGGGGAATCCCACCACTCCGACGTCGGCAAGCAGCTTGAGCTCGAGCCTTATCTTCTTCTCCTCCCCGGCCTCGCCCCGTTCGGCGAAGTCCGGAGCCCGGCGCGACGGCGTCACGAAGGAGGCGTTTCCGCGGCCGCCCCTGCCTCCCCTCGCCACCACGGCCTCCTTGCCGGACCGCGAAAGATCGGCGAGCAGCGATGCGTCTTCGTCCCTCACCTGGGTGCCCACCGGTACGTTCAGGACCAGGTCTTTTCCCTCCGCCCCATGGCGGTCGTTGCCGCCCCCGCTTCCCCCCCTGCCCGCGCGGTAATGTCTCCGCCGCGTATATTCCACCAAGGTGTTCACGCTGTCCGAGGCACGAAGGATGACGGAGCCGCCGTTCCCGCCGTCGCCGCCGTCCGGTCCTCCCAAGGGCTGGAACTTCTCGCGGTGAAAGCTGGCGCATCCCCCACCCCCGTCGCCGCCGCGTACGTATATCTCGACCTCGTCTATGAACATGTCCGTGCCCCCGGAATATCCGCGTCCCGGCAGGCCTGGCCTTGGATCGGAGATGTCAAGGCGCAGGCCCGCCTGTCAATGCTTTTCGGGCTCCGCCGTAAATAAAATGTCCCGGCAATGCCGGGACCATGCTCTTACCGTGATCCACGGCGGATAGATCGCTCTATTCCGCCGGCAATACGCTCACGAAATGCCTGTCTCCGCTGCTGTGATATTTGACGTAACCATCCATCTTCGCGTAGAGGGTGAAGTCCCTGCCCAGCCCGACATTGTCTCCGGGCTTTACCTTCGTTCCGCGCTGACGCACCAGAATGGATCCGCCGGTTACGAACTGGCCACCGAAACTCTTTACTCCCAAGCGCTTGGAGTGGCTGTCCCGCCCGTTACGGGAACTGCCTACACCCTTCTTGCTCGACATGGCCTATCTCCTCTCCGAAATCACTCATGCGGTCTCGGCCTCGGCCTCCGCCTCCGCCTTATCCTTCTTCGCCTTTCCTGCCCGCGGACCGCCACTTATCTTCTCCACCCTTATCTCCGTGAAGAGCTGCCTGTGTCCCTGCTTGCGGTGATAACCCTTCTTGGGCTTGTACTTGAAGACTATTATCTTCCCGCCTTTGCCCTGGCGCACCACGGTTCCCTCTACCTTGACCTTTTCCGCCTCGGGTCCGGCTAACACCTTTCCCTCGTTGCTGGCCAGCACCACGCGCTCGAAGACCACCTTCTCGCCCACCGGGACATCCAGTTTCTCCACCCTGATGAGGGTGCCCTTCTCCACGCGGTACTGTTTTCCACCCGTCTCTACGACTGCGTACATGATTACCTCCACGGCTATTTTATCACAGCTTAATACACTAACACGGCCTAAAACGCCTGTAAAGAAGATGCTGAGGGGCCGCCTGGTCGCCAGGCGGCCCCTTTATGAAACCCTCAACCGGTCTTTATCTGACACAACCCTCCGCGAAATACCAGTCGGTGGAGGGCCGGGTAGACCCGATGGCGTTGTTCCCGTCGGTCATGCCGCGGAAGTCGAAATACTGGGCCAGCTCCACGACGATGGGCGCCGACGAGTTCACCTTGGTGCTTACCTCGGTGTCCTCCAGGCCCTCTATGCCGTCGACGTGGATGGTGTAGCGGGAGTGCGGCCCCATGTCCACCTTGCGGCTCACCGTCACCCCGTCGGGGCGCATGAAGAGAACGTCCACGCTGGCCGCCTCGGCGCCGGGGTTGAGCAGGAGCACGTACTCGTCGAACTCGCCGCCGGTGTAACCCTCGGCCAGGAACCACTGCCGGTCCGGGACCGGCGCTCCGATGGTGGCATGGCCGCCCTTCCTCCCCTGATAGTCGAAGTACATGGCGCGCTCGGCGATTACGGGCAGGTCCGAATCCACCTGGGTCGAGACGTCCGTCGCCTCCAGCCCCGGCACCTGGTCGACGTGCACGCTGTGACGCCTTCGCCCCGGAACGCTCTCCGTCTGCCTGATAACGGAGCCGTCCGGCTTCATGAAGTTCAGCGTCACCGTGGCGGTGCCGTCGTTGGGGTTCTGCAGCAGTATCCAGGTGTCGAAGCTCTCACCGGTGTAGCCCTCGGCGAAGAACCATGTGTTCGAGGTCGCGCTGGCGCCGATGGAGTCGTGCCCCCCGTCCTTGCCCCCGTACACGAAGTACATGGCGCGCTCGGCGACGATGGGGAGGTTGGAGGAGACCTGGGTCGAGACGTCCGTCGCCTCCAGCCCCGGCACCTCGTCGACGTGCACGCTGTGCCGGCTGCGCGCGGCGACAGTGATCTGGCGCGTTATCACCCCACCGTCCGGGCGCATGAAGCCCAGGGTCACGTATGCATCCGATCCGTTGGGGTTCTGCAGCAGGATCCAGGTATCGAAGGAATCCCCCGTGTATCCCTCGGCGAAGAACCAGTTGCTGGAGGGCGCGATGGCGCCGATGGAATCGTGCCCGCCGCTCCTTCCCTTGTACCTGAAGTACATGGCCCGCTCGGCCAGGACCGGGATATCGCTCTTGACGTCCGTGGAGAAGGAGCCGCTGCCCGCCGTCTCCCTCACCGGCACGGTGAAGCGGCTGTTGGCCCCGACGCCGTAGCTGAAAGTCTTGTTGGAGCCGTCCTCTCCCTGAAATGTCACCTCGACCCGGGCGTCCTGGTCGTTGGGGTTCATGATCAGCAGGTAGGAATCGAAGCTGTCGGGCGCGGGGGCGGGCGCGGGGACCGCGGCTGTCGGGGCTCCGCGGTCCGCGGTGGCCGGGATGGGCGAGAAGTACATGAATTCCTGCGTGATGTAGAGGCAGTTTTCTCCCTGTACCACGCCGATTCCCACGCAGTTGAACTCACGCCGCAGGATGTTCTCCCGGTGCGACGGGCTCTCCATCAGGGCCTGGAAAGCCACGTCGACGCTGGGGGCCTTGGCGATGTTCTCGCCAGCGAGCTTCCATCCCGTGATGCCCCACGCGGAGATGCGCTGCTGCAGGGTGCCCGAGACGGGAGATACGTGGGAAAAGAAATCGTACTGGTGCATCTCGCTGGAATAGCTGCGCGCCATATCCGTGAGCTGCTGCTCCGCGTAGATGGCAGGAAGCCCCGCGCCGCTGCGCGCCTCGTTCATGAGTTCGAGCATGCGTGCCTCCTCGGAGGAGGTGTTTACGGCCGCCAGCGCGAGATCATCGCCGCCAAGAAGCGGCTGCACGATGGCGAGGGTGAGTAATGCGACAGCGCAGAAAACAGTCGCGTTCTTCTGCCACCGAGTGAGTACCCTCATCTTGTCTCTCTCCTTGTGTCCCCGAGGATTGGTGGCAAATCTTCCTATCGAAAGCCCGTTCTTGTTCCTTAAACGAAACCGCCCTTTCCACCGAGGTGGAAAGGGCTTCGCCTGTTCGGCGGCAGCCTGGCGATCTTAACCGCAGTCACGGCTTTAGACCCATGGCTTTGCGCCCTCTCCTTTCGGAAGAGTTTGCCTTTATCACCTTAGGGATATTCGATTCTCAATGTTCATATATTGTATCGACAACTTGTATGGACTCCTTGAGGATCTATATATTGAGTGTCTATATAAAATCACATATCTAAGCTTCTCCCGCATGCCCGATGCGGATGCGGGGAAAAGGAATAGCGCTAAAGTCGCGGGGGCCGGTGGCCGATATATATATTGCCAAAATATCTACGCCGAGTGAGTTTTGGCCTTGACCGGGAAGCCTGCCCACTTTCCGGTCTTTCTTTTACCCTGATCCCAGGCAATATACCCGGGACCCCGCGGGGCGATCCCGCGGGGTCCCGGTTATCCGGTTCGTCCCGCGCCGCCGGCATGCGTCCGGGGGAGGCCTCGCTGTCACTTCACCTCGTCTTCAACCAGCCTGGCAATGACCACGATGCGTTGAGCCGCGCTGTACCAGGGATGGCAGGCGGTGAGCGTGAGCTTGGGCTCCCCTGTCTGCTCCAGCACCGTCAGGTCTGAGGGCAGCACGATGCGCTGTTCGTATACCTCGTAGACGTAGCGGTTGTCCGCGGTCATGATGATGATCTCGTCCCCGGCGGAGAGCTGCTCTATATGGCGGAAGGGCGCGCCGTAGGTGGTACGATGGCCGGAGATGACCATGTTGCCCGGCTGTCCCGGATAGGCGGTGCCGGGGATGTGGCCGGGGCCCCGTTTCAGGTTGTCCGCGTCGTCCAGTCCCCACAACTCGACCACGATGGCGTCCAGCCCTATGCCCGGGGCAAGGATCCTCGCGATGCCGTCCCCCACGGAGACGTCACCTTCCTCGGATGATGCCGGCTCCTCCTCCCACCGCTTGGAGAGTTCGTCCTGCGCGTAGGCGGCCTTGCGGTCGGTGTAGTAGATGTAGGAGTAGACTCCCGCCAGGCCGAGAAGCCCGGCGACGATCAGGGACAGCCCGACTATTATCAGTACCTTGCCCTTGCGGCGCGGTTTCCGCCTCCGCCGTGAACCGTCCCCCGCGAGCGGCGATGCTCCATTCTCCTCCGCCGCGGCATCCTCCCCGCCAGGCAAACACTTCACCCCCACTCACGGTTCGCGGAACACTATGCCGCGCCCGTGGCATGCCGGGCAGGTCTCCCCGAACGCCTCGATAAGGCCCTCGGATACGTTCTTGCGCGTCATCTCGACCAGCCCGAGCTTGGTGAGCTCTACCACGTAGGTCTTGGTGCGGTCCTTTTCCAGTTCCTGGTTCAAAGCCTTGATAACGGCGCGGCGGTTCTTGGACTCGTTCATGTCGATAAAGTCGATGATGATTATGCCCCCGATATCGCGCAGGCGCAGTTGCCGCACCACCTCCGTGACTGCCTCAATGTTGGTGCGCAGCACCGTCTCCTCCAGCGATTTGTTGCCCACGTACTTGCCGGTGTTCACGTCGATGGCCGTCAATGCCTCGGTGGAATCGATGACGATGGAGCCGCCCGATGGCAGCGGGACGCTGCGGCTCAGGGCGTCCCTGATCTGGCGGTTGATGTCCAGCGCTTCGAATACGGGGGTCTCGTCGGCATAGCGCTCTACCCGGTCGCCCAGCGCGGGGGCGACCAGCTTGAGGTAGTGCTTGATGCGCCGGAAGGAGCGGTGCGAGTCGACCAGAACGCGCTCATAGCTGGCATCCATGATGTCCCTTATCACTTTCAGCTCGAGTTCCGGCTCCTCGTAGAGGATGGACGGCGCCCGTTTCTTCTCGGCCGCGCGGTGAACCTGGCGCCATACCTTGTTGAGGTAGGTCAGGCTCTTCCTCAGCTCTGTGGCCTCGGCGTCCCTTGCCGCGGTACGCACGATTATCCCCACGTCCTTCGGGCGTACCTCCTCCACGACCTTGCGCAGCCGCGCCCTTTCCTCCTCGCTCAACTTATGGGAGATGCCCACCGTGGTCACCTGGGGCAGAAGCACAAGGTACCTCCCGGGGAGGGAGATATAGGTGGTGAGGCGGGCGCCCTTGCTGCCCATTGGGTCCTTGGTCACCTGCACGACGATCTCCTGCCCCTGCTTGAGGATCTTGGTGATGTCCTGCCGCTCGCGCTGCCGCGGCCCATCCACGAAGATGTCCCCGACGTAGAGCAGGGCGTTGCGGTTGTGCCCGATGTCCACGAAGGCCGCCTCCATGCCCGGGAGGACGTTCTGGACCCTGCCCTTGTAGATGTCCCCCACGATGGAGCGCCGGTCCTCGTGACTCACCAGTATCTCCTGCAGGACACCATCCTCGAGCACCGCCACCCGCGTCTCTTTCTGATAGCTCGCTACGATTATCTCCTTCTTCGGGGCGGCTGGCTTGCTCCCCCTGCGCCTTCCTCTCTTTTTCTTATCCAAACTCTCTCACCCCTGGCCTTCTTTCATCCATCCCTTGCTTATTTAATGCAAAACCGTACGACATTTCCACCCGCTTTCAGTCGAGCCCGTCCGGCTCCTCCTCGATCTCGCTCAGTTCCCCCGTGCGCCCATCGAAAATAATCACCTTGCCCCGTACGTCCTCGAATACCTCGTCCGGAGAGGCGTACAGGCCCACCCTGGTCAGCATGGGTCTCTCCGCGGCCATGCCCCGCTGCGCCAGCGCCACCACGGCGTCCTTCAGGCGGCCCTGGCCTTCGCCGCTCAGGGCCAGCAGGAGGTAAAGCGTCTCTCCTCCGTCCTCCACCCTGAACAACCCGAAGCGGGCCCAGCGGGAGAGCTTCGGCATGTTTGGCGGTACAGGCAGCACCTCGCTGACCCGCAATCCCGCGGGAAGGGCCAGGTTGAGTTTCTCCCTCGCCTCATCCGGGTCGACTTCTCCGGCTACGCCCACCTCCAGGTACTCGGCTTCCGCCGCCACCCCAAGGGGCAGGGCGGGAGAAAAGCTCATGCGCAGGCGGGGACTGAAACCCTCGCTGAAATCCAGCGGGAGGCCGCTGCGCCGGAGCGCCCTCTCCATGGCGCGCATCGCCTCGCGGTGTGACAAGAACGAAGCGTCTCCCTCCTTGCGATATTTCAGCAACAACCTCCTCACGGTGCCGCCTCTCCGGCCAGGCGCAACTGCGCGCGCGGCGGCGAACATGCGCCGCATTCGCTGCATTCGCTGAAACGGCAGTCCGGCGTCGTCTCCCCCCGAACTGCCTTCTCGTATTCCTCCCACAGGAAGTCCCTGTCCACCCCCGCGTGCAGATGGTCCCACGGCAGCGTCTCGGAGCGGGGACGCTCCCTCTCCACGTACCATGACGGGTCCAGCCCCGCCGCCTCCAGGGCGCCGAGCCAGCGTTCCCAGGAGAAGAACTCGCTCCAGCTGTCCAGGCAGCCCTGCCTCGAAGCCGCCAGGACCGCGGGCAGCAGCCTGCGGTCACCGCGCGAGAGCACGCCCTCGAGATAGCTCATCTCGCGCGTGTGCCACCTGAGATTTACCCCGCGCATGCGCAAGCCGTCCTTGAGTATGAAGTGCCGCCTAGTAATTTCTGGCAGTGACATCTGGCGTGCCCACTGCAGCGGGGTGTGGGACTTGGGCACGAAGGTGGATACGCTGACCGAGAGGCGCAGCCCCTTGGCGGGGCCGCCATGCGCCCCCTCGCGCATGATGCGCCTCACCAGCGCGCATATCTCCTCCACGTCCTCCTCGCTCTCGCCCGGCAGCCCGACCATGAAATATAGCTTTATCTTTCTCCACCCCTCCCGGTAGGCGGCGGATACCGCGGACAGGAGGTCCTCGTCCGAGACGACCTTGTTCACGGTCGCGCGCAGCCGCGGCGAGGCCACTTCCGGTGCGAAGGTGAGCCCGGTACGTTTCACGCGCCGCAGGCGGGCGGCCAACTCCACGGAGAAAGTGTCCGTGCGCAGCGACGGCAGCGAAACCGCGACGTGCTTTTCCCCCATCTCGCTGGCAAGGCCGCCGGAGAGGGAGAGGATACGGGTGTAGTCGGCGCTGTTGAGCGAGGAGAGCGAGATCTCGTCGCAGCCGGTGTTTTCGACCAGTTCCCACGCCCAGGCTCGCAGGGACTCCTCAGCCCTTTCCCGCACGGGACGATAGATCATCCCCGCCTGGCAGAAGCGGCAGCCTCGCGTGCAACCCCTGAATATCTCGAGGCTGCAGCGGTCGTGGACCGGCTCTACGAGAGGGATGACCGGGCGGCGAGGGTGGCGCCAGCGGTCCAGGTCCGTGAGCCGGCGCTTGCGCACCGGCATGGGCGCTCCCCGCTCCGCCTCTATGCTCTCGATCGCGCCGTCGGGCCGGTAATGCACGCTGTAGAGGGAAGGTACGTAGACGCCGGGGATGGCCGCGCATGCCCGCAAGAGAGCGCCGCGCTCTCTCCTTTCCGTCGATTTCCATCCCTTCACGGCGTCGATGAGCTCGTGGAGTACCTCTTCTCCCTCCCCCAGCACCAGGAGGTCGAACAGCTCCGCGACCGGCTCGGGATTGAATGCCCCCGGCCCTCCCCCTATCACCAGGGGCACACCCTCGCCGCGCTCCGCCGCCGTGAGCGGGATACCCGCGAGGCCCAGTACCCGCGCCACGTTCGCGTAGGTCAGTTCGTGCTGCAGGGTTATGCCCACGAGATCGAATTCACCCAGGGGGACGCGGCTCTCCAGCCCGAACAGCCTTATGCCCCGTCGCTCCAAGCTCTCCTGCATGTCCACCCAGGGAAGATAGGCGCGGTCGGCCATGGCGTCATCCCTCTCGTTTATCTCCTCGTAGAGGATGGAGAGGCCCAGGTGCGACATACCGATCTCGTAGGCGTCCGGATAGACCAGCACGCAGGTGACGTCGGCGGAGCGGAAAGGTTTGCGATAGGCGTTGACCTCTATGCCCAGGTAACGCCCGGGACGGGTCACCCCCGCGAGTTCCTCCCCGAGGAACAGCTCCGTCTCCTCGCTCAATTCATACCCCCAAAAAATCAAAGGCGGCATGCAGCCGCCTCGCTAGCGTCTCGCTTCCGGACCGGGTCCGGCTCGGGGCCGTCGCCTTTCCGCCGGCTGGCTTTCCCGTTTACTTATTGCGTAGAAATACCGGGATGTCCAGCTCCTCCGATTCGAAGACCACGGTCTTCTCCGGCGGGGTCTCCGCCTTCGCCGCCCGGCGACCCGGCCGCTGCGGGATCGTGCCGAACTCGAAGCCGGTGGCGATCACCGTCACCTTCAACTCATCACCCAGAGAATCGTCGATAACCGCGCCGAAGATGATGTTCGCGTCCGGGTCGGCGACGCTGGCAATTATCTCCGCCGCCTCGTTGACCTCGAAGAGGCCCAGGTCCGTCCCTCCCGATATATTCAGGAGGATGCCCTTGGCTCCCTCGATGGAGGCCTCGAGCAGTGGGCTCGAGATGGCCGAGCGCGCCGCCTCCGAGGCCCGGTTCTCGCCGGAACCTACCCCGATGCCCATGAGCGCCGAACCCGCGTTCGACATGATGGTCCTGACGTCTGCGAAGTCCAGGTTGATCAGGCCAGGCACGGTGATGAGGTCGGTGATGCCCTGCACGCCCTGGCGCAGGATGTCGTCGGCCATGCGGAAGGCGTTGAGGATGGAGGTTTTCTGTTCCGCCACTTCCAGGAGGCGGTCGTTGGGGATGATGATCAGCGTGTCCACTTTTTCGCGCAGTTTGTCTATCCCCTCCTCCGCCTGCTGCGCCCTCTTGCGGCCCTCGAAGGAGAACGGGCGGGTGACCACGCCGATGGTCAGGGCTCCCTGTTCCTTGGCGATCTCCGCCACGATGGGGGACGCTCCCGTTCCGGTGCCGCCTCCCTTTCCCGCGGTGATGAATACCATGTCCGCTCCCTTGATGGACTCACCCACCGCCTCCTTGTTCTCCAGCGCCGCCTGCTCTCCGACCTCCGGATTGGAGCCTGCTCCCAATCCACGGGTGATGTTGCCGCCGATGTACACCTTCACATCGGCGTCGGACATGAGGAGGGCTTGCGCGTCGGTGTTGATGGCCACGAATTCTACTCCCTTGAGCCCCGCATCGATCATGCGGTTGATCGCGTTTGTGCCTCCGCCCCCCACACCGACTACCTTTATTACCGCCAGGTAATTGGTCGCGGTCTCCGGCATTTCCAGTCCCTCCTTTATCCTTTGCCCCTGCAGAAAGATCCGTGAGGCTCGCTGTCAAACCTTAAACTGCTACTTGAGTGTCGCCTTATCCATGACGGGCATCAGCCTTTCTCCGTCATCTTCCATAATCTACGACAAGCCCGTCTCTATCTCCTTCCCGCCGTCCGATTTTATTCATACTTTTTCCAGCCGCCTTTTTACGGCTTTCTCTCTCGCCACAACAATCCCCTCAACGACGCCACGTGCGCCATCGCCACAGGCGCTTAAGCTCCTCTTTTCAGTCCAGCGCCATTCTTCGAGGCCTTCACCCCACCCTGCCCTCGTGGCGGATTGCCAAGGTTCCCGTTGGATTATTATACCTTAACGATAACATTATACTTACAAAATAGAGTAAATGTTAAGTCTCAATGCATATAGGCGGTTGGCACGGCACCGCAGCCCTCGGCTCATACCGCGCCCGCGGGTTTGATGACCGGATGGTCCGGGAAGGATACGTCTATGTATTCGACCGCCCCGTAGCGTCCAACGAGCGATTCGAGGGCCATGATGGCTATCTCGTTCTTGCGGGAGAGGTCACGGACCTCCCCGTAGATGACCAGGGTGCCTCCCGCCTCGAGGTACAACCCCTCGTCTTTTCTCAATCCCACCACCGACGTTTTCTCCAGCAGCGCCGGCGGGAGACTTCCGAGGAGGGAGGTCACGCTTGCGAAGTCGGCTCCCTTGAGCTCCGTCCCCGGCAGCAGCAGCGGCAGCTGCAGGTCCCGTATCTCCACGATACCCGCCGGCATCGACTCCGAGCTCGCGAGGACCATCCCCTCCTGGTCGACGATATTGTACCTGCCGTTCTGCAGTATCGCCCCACTGGGCCGGCGCTCTTTCACCTCGATAACGACGGTATGGGGGAAGTGCCTCGAGACGTCCACGGCGGCGATACAGGGCTCCGACGTCAGGGCTTTCTCCACGGCCTTGACGTTCATCTTGAGCAAGTGGGTATCGCTGGTTATGCCGGAGAGGGTGCGCAGGTATCCTTCCTGCAGTATCTCGTTCCCCCTTATCTCCACGTGCCTCACGTTGAGTACCCCGGTGCCCGTGTATATCCATAGCAGGGCTCCGAGGGAACCGACCAGCAACGCTCCCAACAAGGCCGTCCTCACGTGAGCGGCGCTTCTCTCCTTTTTATGCCCGGCCTCTTCCGCATCCGCCTTGCCGCCTTCGGCGGGTGCTGGCTTCCGCGATACGTCATCCGTCCTGTTTGCGGCCGGCGCCGCGGCATCCCCCGCGGCCTGGTCGTATAAGGAGGTCCCCCCCGCGACAGGGACATTAAGCTTTTTACGGTTCTTGCCGCGCGTACGCTTTCTGGCCTCCACGCGGGACCTGGCGCGAGACGCCCTCACCTCAGCGCCGCGCATTTTCTCGGATTTTCCGCCCATGGCCGCCTCTCCACGCCTTTCCGCCGCTCTCCGCCCCCCGCCTCCGGGAGGTACCGCTGCCGGACGGGCACATGTTCCCGCCGGCCACACCCTTCTTCCGTCCCCTCAACATCCCTTGCCGCGATCGATCTTGAGGGAGGCGGTGGCAAGGATCATCTCCACCACTTGCGTGAAGGAATATCCAGCCGCCGCAGCCGCCTTGGGTATCAGGCTCAGCTCCGTCATGCCAGGTATGGTGTTCACCTCCAGGCAGTAATATCCGCCGGCCTCATCGAGCATGAAATCCACCCGCGAGAACCCCTCGCATCCGAGGGCATGGTGAGCCCTAAGGGACAGCCGCCCGAGCTCTCCCGCCAGTCTGTCGTCGATGGCAGCGGGGACGATATACTCCGTCATGCCTTTTGTGTACTTGCACTCGTAATCGTACAGACCTTTGCTCGCCACCACCTCGAGGACGGGCAGGACCAGCGGTCCCTCTCCCAACAGGCCCACGGTCATCTCCCTGCCCTCGATGTAGCGCTCTATGAGCAGGAGGTCGTCGTATTCCAGGCCTTCCACGACGGCCTTCTCCAACTCCTCGATATTGCTCGCCTTACTGGCGCCGACGGTCGAGCCTTCGCAATTGGGTTTGACCATGCAAGGGAAACCGAGATCCAGCGCCACGCCGCTCGCCACCTTGGCCAGGCCGGAACCGGCTATCTCCGCCGCGGATACCGCCACGTCCTCGGCGACCGGTATGGACTCGGCCTCCAGGATGCGCTTGGTCATCAGTTTGTCCATGGCCACCGCGCTGGCCATGACCCCCGAGCCGGTATATGGTATCCCGAGCAGCTCCAGCAACCCCTGTACCGTGCCGTCTTCTCCCAAGCGGCCATGGAGGACGATGAAAGCCGCGTCCACCCTCCCGCGCAACCCCGCAAGCTGCTCGACCACTTCCGGGCCCATGTCCACGTCCAGGACCTCGTGTCCGAGTTCGGTGAGCGCCTTGGATACGGCTGCCCCCGAGAGGAGCGAGACCTCCCTCTCCGACGAGATACCTCCCTTCAAGACCGCTACCCGGCTCATCTGGTATCTTCTCCTATCTCTCCCACCAGCCTGATCTCCTCATCCAGCTCGATACCCTGCGCCCGCATGACCTCTTGCTTCACCCGCGCCATCAAAGTGCGTACGTCGAGCGCGCTCGCCCCGCCCAGGTTGACGATGAAATTCGCGTGCTTCTTCGAGACCATCGCCTCCCCCACCCGCATCCCCTTCAAACCGCAGCGGTCGATCAGCTCCCCCGCGGACATACCCGGAGGGTTGCGAAACACGCTGCCGGCCGACGGTTGTCTCAAGGGTTGATTCTCTCTCCGCCAGGCCAGGACCTCCCTGCGGCGGGATCTCAGGGCATCCCCGTCCCCCTCCTTCAGCCGCAGCCGCACACCCGATATGACATCGTCATCGCCCAGCGCGCAGCTGCGGTAGGAGAAACCCATTTCCTCCCCTGTCACGCGTCTTGCGACCACCTCTCTCCCGGCCAGGCTCATCACGTCGACCTCCGTTACCCTCTCCCCCACTTCACAGCCCATGGCCCCCGCGTTCATGCGCACCGCCCCCGCAACGCTGCCGGGAATGCCAGCCAGGTCCTCCAAGCCGGACAGTCCCCTCTCGATAGCCCATTCCACCAGCCTGTTAAGGCTGCAGCCTCCCTCAACGTAAACTTCATATTTAGCTATTCTTTCGATCCCGCCAAGGTCTTTTCCTAGAACGACGACGGCTCCGTCGAAACCCGCATCTGATACGAGTACGTTGGAGCCTCCGCCCAGGACCAGGAACCTCGTATCCGACTCAGCCACCGCCTTCATCAACGCGGCGAGATCCTCTTTGCCCCGGGGGACGGCCAGCAAAGCCGCCGGGCCACCGATACGGAAGGTGGTGTAATCCGCCAGGGGCACCGCTTCCCCGAGGATTCCCGAGAACCGGCCGCGCAGCCTCTCGCCAACCTCCACAACGGACATAAGCACTCAGCTCTCCCTGGGGGTGCGGTCACACCCGCCCTCCTCGCTCAATATCTCCACGATCTCGCCCGCGCACTGGGTTATGTCCCCCGCCCCCATGGTAAGGACCAGGTCGCCCGAATGCAGCAGGCGCGCCGCCGCCCTGCCCAACTCGGAACGCCTGGGGACGTACACCACCTGTTTCGACGGATCGGCTTCCAGGAGCGCGTTCACGATCAGCTTACCGTCTACCCCGGGCAGCGGATCCTCTCCCGCCGCGTAGACGTCGGTGACGATCACCAGGTCAGCCAGGAGCAGCGCGCCTCCGAACCCCCGCCACAGCGCGGAGGTGCGGGTATAGCGGTGGGGCTGAAAGATGCACACCACGCGGCTTGCGTCCTCCAGCGCCGCCGCCCGCAGTGTCGTCAGCACCTCCGAGGGATGGTGGGCGTAGTCGTCGACCAGCCTTATCCCCCCCACCTCGTCGATGAGCTGATATCGCCGCTGCACGCCGCGGAACCCTCCCAGGGCCCGCGACGCGGACTCGAAGTCCACCCCCACGGAGAGGGTGAGCGCCAGGGCTGCCATGGCGTTGCGCACGTTGTGCTCCCCCGGTATCCCCAGCCGCACCTCCCCCAGGCATTCCCCCGCGCGGTACACCTGGAAACTGCTCCCACCCGGGAAGAGCCGCGCGCTCACACAGCGGAAGTCGTTCCCTTCGCCCTCCCCGAACGAAACCTCGCGCTCCGGGCCGAGGTCCTTCAGGGATGCGGCGCCCGGGTCGTCGCCGCAGAAAACCAGCACGCCGTCGCGCGGCAGGAGCGAGACGAAGCGCCGGAAGTAGTCCCTTATCTCTTCTCCGTCCCGGAAGAAATCCAGGTGATCTTCCTCGACGTTGGTTATCACTTCCGCCCATGGACGCAGCAGCAGAAAAGACCCGTCGCTCTCGTCAGCCTCGGCGATGGCGAACTCGCCGCTGCCGGCATGGGCGTTGCTCCCCACGTCGTTGAGCTCTCCCCCGATCACGTAGGTGGGATCGAGGCCCGCCTCCCGCATGATCATGGCGATCATGGAGGTTGTGGTGGTCTTGCCGTGGGTCCCCGCCACCGCTATACCCTTGCTTTCCGCCATGATGAGGCCCAGCATGGAGGCGCGGGGGAGCACCTGCAGCCCAAGCTCGCGCGCCCGCACGAGTTCCTGGTTCCTCTCCGATATGGCCGAGGACACCACCAGGATGTCGGCGCCCTCGACGTTATCCGCCCTGTGGCCTATGCGTATGCTCGCCCCCATCTGCCGCAAGCGCCTGGTGTTGCGGGATTCCTTTAGGTCGGAGCCGCTCACCCGCATGCCCCTGGCCAGGAGCACCACGGCTATGGCGCTCATGCCGGCGCCGCCTATCCCAACGAAGTGTATCCTTTTCCTTTCCTCCACGTTTACCTCCTAGGCCATGGAGAGGACGAGGCCGGCCAGCGCGGCCGCCGCGTCCGGCCTTCCCACCCGGCGGGCAGCTTCGCGCATCGCCTCCAGCCTGCCCGCGTCAGCCAGCAGCGAATCCACCTCGCGCGCGAGACGGCTGCCCGAAAGTTGCCGGTCCTCCAGGAGCAGAGCCGCTCCTTCTTCGCAGAGCACGGCGGCGTTTGCATCCTGGTGCGCAGCGGTGGCATACGGATACGGGACGAGGATAGACGGGCAGGCGGCGGCGGCCAGCTCCGCTATGGTCGAGGCGCCCGCCCTGCACACCACGAGGTCGGCGACCCCGTAAACAAGGTCCATGCGCTCGATGAAGCGCATAGGCCTGTACACCAGTTCGCCCCGTTCCATCTTCTCCGCCTGCGTCATGAATTCGTCGAATTTGTCCCTTCCCACGGCGTGCACGAGTTGCAGGTCGGAGCGCCCGCTCCAGGCGGGTAGCGCCTCGAGTACCGCGCGGTTGAGGGACGCCGCTCCCTGGCTCCCGCCCACCACCGCAAGGGTCTTCCTGCCCTCGCTCAACCCGAAAGACTCCCGCGCCTCCCGCAGCGTTCCCTGCCGTGGTCTCCTCAACAGCGGGTTGCCCGTGACCACCGCCTTTCGCCCCCAGCGCGGGCACCTGGCCAGCGTCTGGTCGAAAGAGACCGCCAGCGCGCTTGCCGCCGGAGCGAGCAGGCGGTTTGCCAGCCCGGGGATGACGTTCTGTTCGTGGATGACGAGGGGGACGCGCAGGCTGAGCGCCGCCAGCGCGCCGGGAACGCTGGCGTAGCCCCCGAAGGCGGCCGCCACCGCGGGTGTGTCTTTCCGCATCTCGCGGCGGCAGGCTTTGAAGGCGGCGAGCAGGTCCCGTATAGCTCTGATGTTCGCCGCGTCTGCCCGGCGGACGAAGCCGCTCACCTCCAGCGCTATCACCTTCTTTCCTGCGAGCAGGGCGCTGGACGGCGACTTCCGGCTCAGGTAGAGGGCTGTCTCCACGCCGTCATGCGATGCGAGTTCCTCCGCCAGGGCGAGCAGGGGATGGAGATGGCCTCCGGTTCCTCCTCCGCATATCGCCACGTTCACGCTTGTTCCTCCCATCGTGAGATGCGCCCGCCCCGCCCTCGTGGCGGGAGACGTTAATGAGTATACCGGCAAGGCACATACAAATCACCAGGGACGAGCCCCCGTAGCTGAAAAAGGGCAGGGTTATACCCGTTATGGGCAGTACCCCGGAAGCGCCCCCCATGTTGATCAGGGCCTGCACCCCCAGCATGCATACTATGCCCATGGCCAGAAGGCGGCCGAGCCGGTCGGGAGCGTTCTTGGCGATCCTGCATCCCATGTAGATGAAGACGGCGAAGAGCCCCAGCACGCAAAGGGTCCCGATGAGTCCGGCTTCCTCGCCGATGATGGAGAAGATGAAGTCGGTGTGCGCGTTGGGCAGATAGAAAAACTTCTGGCGGCTCATGCCCAGGCCGAGCCCGCTGATGTTCCCGGAGCCCAGGGCGATCATGGACTGGATGATATGGAAGCCCCCCTCACGGGGAGCGCTCCACGGGTCGAGGAAGGCGAAAAAACGCGCCTTGCGATACCCCGAGGTGAATATGAAGAGGAGGGTGGCCGACCCGCCCAGAAGCCCGAGCAGAGCCATCTTGCGCAGCGGTGTCCCCGCCAGCCACAGCACCGCGTACACGGAGATGGCCACCACCAGCATGCTCCCCAGGTCCGGCTCGAGGATGATGAGGAGGCAGGCGAGGGCGGTGACAGCGAGGACGGGCATGATCAGCTCCCTCCAGCTCTCCAGCCTGTCCTTGCGCCTGCTGTAGATATATACGGCGAAGATGAGCAGGGCCATCTTGGCTATCTCCGAGGGCTGCACCACGATGGGGCCCAGGACGATCGACCTCTTGCTCCCGTAGGCCTCGGTGCCGATAAGGGGTACCGCGGCGAGAAGGACCAGGGACGCGACCGCGAGCGCGGGCGAGAACTCGGCCACGCGGTGATAGTCCGTATAGGCGAGGGCCGCGAGGGCGACGAGCCCGACCGCGAACCAGATAGCCTGGCGCAGCAGGAAATAATAGCTCGAACCATGGGTGTTCAGTGCCAGCCCCGAACTCGCCGAGAAGATCATCACCATGCCGAAGAGGAACATGACGAGGGTCACGCCCAGGACGCCGTAGCCGGTTCCCGTCAATCCCGCGGCCTTGCGAACCGCCGCTGGCTTTTCCGCGGGTACCGCCCTCAAGCCCTTCGCCCCGCGGGAGGCAGAGGTACGCCCCGCCTGTGAATCCCTGTCTCTCCTGCGCCGGGCTTCCACCAGCGCGTTCGGGGGCTCCTTGCCCCTGGCGGATGGCTTCCTGGCCGCGGCATGCTCACCCACCCTGGTCTCCCTCCAAATCTAATGCGCGCACCAGTGCCTGGAAATGATCCCCTCTATGCTTGTAATCCTCGTAGCGGTCGAAGGAGGCGCAGGCGGGGCTGAGCAGGACCACGTCCCCATCCATAACGGTGCGCGGCAGGTCCTCGAAGACCTCCTCCAAGCCTGGGAACTCCCGGATATCCAGCCACCGCGCGCCCACGAGAGCGGAGCGAATCTCTCCCGCCGCCTCTCCGATGAGGTATACCGCGCGCACCCCTCCCGCGCTAGCGCGCCTCTCCAGTTCCTCCGCCAGCTCCCGGAATCCAAGGCCCTTGTTCCTTCCCCCCAGGATTATCGCCACAGGTTCCCGGAAGGCGCTCAGCGCGCGCAGGGCGGCATGGGGGTTGGTGGCCTTGGAATCATCGTAGAAGCGGACGCCGCCCACCTCTCCCGCTAACTGCAGGCGGTGGGAGAGCCCCCGAAACGACGCCAGGGCCTCTCCCACCGCCTCCGCGTCGATCCCCATGGCGATGGCGGCCGCAGCGGCTGCCATGGCGTTCTCCACGTTGTGTTCTCCCGGCAGCCGCAGTCTCTCCGTCCGCATTATCTCCCGCTGCCCGCGGCCGATCGCGGCCACGGGCATGCTGCTCAACATCCGCCCCTCGCTTATGTACACCTCTGCCGCGTCATGAGGGTGACGCGAGAAAAAGACGACCCGCGACGGCGCGGCCGCGGCCGCCCGCGCGCTTGTCTCGTCGTCCAGGTTGCATATGACCACGTCGCCGGGGTCCTGGTTCATCCAGATACGGCTCTTCGCCGCAACGTACTCCCGCATCTCCGCGTGCCAGTCCAGATGGTCCTCGGCGATGTTCAGGAGCACCGCCACGGCGGGTCGGAATTCCACGGCGTACTGGAGCTGAAAACTCGACACCTCCACCACCAGCAGCATGCCCTCTTCCGCTTCCTCCACGGCGGTAACGAAGGGATGGCCGATGTTCCCCGCCGCCACCGCCGGCCGGCCCACCTGCCCGCATATCCACGCGATCATGCTTACCGTCGTGGTCTTGCCGTTGGTCCCCGTCACCGCCACCACCGGCCCGCGCGCCAGCCGCCAGGCCAGTTCGACCTCGCTCCATACCGGGATGCCTCTCTCCTCCGCCTCGGCAAGCAGGGGAAGCCGCGGGGAAACCCCGGGGCTGACCACCACCAGGTCTATCCCTGCGAGCAGGGAAGGATCGTGATGGCCGAGGACGCTGACCGCCCCGAGCCCGCGCAGCTCCTCGGCCGCCTGCCGCGGAGGCCCCTGCGCGGCCATATCGTTTACGGTGACTTTGATGCCTTCCCGCAGGAGCCTCTCCGCGGCTGCGCGGCCGGAGATGCCGAGGCCGACCACGAGGGCCGATGCCGTTCCTTCCAGTCCGCGCACTCCTCTCTCCTGCGCCATCTCCACTATTTTCCTCCCACGTAATTGATATAAAAGATGATGAAACCTACGCCCACGAACGACCCCGCCACGATCCACAGGCGGATCAGGGTTGTCACCTCCGACCATCCCTTGAGCTCGAAGTGATGGTGCAGGGGGGCCATGCGGAAGACGCGCTTGCGGGTGGCCTTGAATACCAGGACCTGGATGGCGACGGAAAGGGTCTCCAGGACGAAGAGCCCCCCCAGTATGACCAGGAGAAGCTCGGTCTTGGAGAGGATGGCCACCGTGGCCAGGCTGCACCCCAGGGCCAGGGAGCCGGTGTCCCCCATGAAAATATACGCCGGCGGCGAGTTCCACCACAGGAACCCGACGCAGCTGCCCAGGAGCGCTCCGCAGAAGATGGCGATGTCGAGCGAGCCCTGTACGTGGGTGTAAAGGTACTGGTGGTTGCGGAACTGGGTGAAGGTGATTAGTATGTACGCGGTCATCACCAGTACGGTCGCTCCCGACGCCAGGCCGTCGAGGCCGTCGGTGAGGTTGACCGCGTTGGAGGCCCCGATGATCATGATGAAGACCAGCAGGTAGTATAAGGGGCCGAGGTCGCAGATCACGGCGTCGGAGCGGAACCAGTAGAGCTTGGTGTCCACGCCGAAGTGCTGTGTGGCCAGGTAGGCAAGGGCTACGGACAGCGCCAGTTGCCACAAGAGCTTGGTACGTCCCTTCAGTCCGAGGGAGCGCGCATAATGCAGCTTGGTGTAATCGTCGGCGAAGCCGAGCAGCCCCCCGCCGATCAGCGCCAGTCCCAGGGCGAAGCCGGTCCCGCCCTGCAGTTTCTGCGCCCAGGCCAGGAACCCGATCAGCGCGGAGAGGACGATGAGCACTCCTCCCATGGTGGGGGTCCCCTCCTTCGCCAGGTGGGCCTGGGGGCCGTCCTCGCGTATGAACTGGCCGATGCCGCGCCTCCTCAGCCAGCCCATGAGCAGGGGCATGGCGAAGATGCATATCACCAGTCCAGTCAGTAATGCTGCCAGTACCCTGAGCAAGGGTGTCTTCCTCCTCGTGAGTCACTCTGCAGGCCGGGTCGGGCCGGCCTTCAAGCGACTATTCTATGCCATCGTTGCTTACGCCACCAGGTTGACGAGCCTCTCCAGGCCCAGGAAACGCGAACCCTTGATAAGGACCACGTCCCCAGGTTCGATGATGGCCCGCAGAATCTCCGCGGCTTTGTCTACGCTGTCTGCAGTGAAGATGCTGCCACGCGGCAGGCCCTTTTCCCGGGCCGCCTGGGCCGTCTTGCGCGATTTCCGGCCCACGGTGATGAGGATGTCCGTGCCGAAATCAACGGCAAGCTTCCCCACCTCGACATGGGCTTCTTCCGAAACGGGTCCCAGCTCTCCCATGTCCCCGAGCACGGCAATCGCCCTCTTCTCTCGGGAGATATCGCCCAGCGCCACCAGGGCGGAACGCATGGAGACCGGGTTGGCGTTGTAGGCGTCGTTGATGATGGTGATCTCTTCCGGTTTATTGATCATTTCCATCCTCCATTGTGTGGTCTCAGCCGTCGCTATCCCCTTAGCAATGTTTTCCATGTCTACCCCCATGATCTCTCCTACCGCCGCGGCCGCCAGAGCGTTATCGACATTGTGGCGGCCGGGCAACGGCACAGCGATTTTCTTCCTACCACCTCCTTTCGACCTCAGGGTGAATACTACCTTCCCATATTTATCCACGCGTTCGTCCTCTGCCCACACGTCTGCCGTACGTGACCTTCCGAAGGTGATCACCGGGCAGGGGCTCAGACCGCGCAGCAGATCCGCGTAGTCGTCGTCGGCATTTATCACCGCCATTCCCTCGCGCGGCAGCGACTGCAGCAATTCCCCTTTCGCTCTTGCGAGGTTTTCGCGGGTGCGGAAATACCGCATGTGGGTCCACCCCACGTTGGTCACCACTCCGATCTCCGGCCGGGCGAAGGCGCACAGCTCCCTGATGTGCCCCATGCCGCGCGACCCCATCTCCAGCACGAGAAAATCGGTATCGCTCACGACCTCGAGCATGGTGAGGGGTACTCCCACCTCGTTGTTGAAACTCCCCCGGGACGCGACCGTAGTCCCCGTGCGCCCGAGTATCGCCGTCGCGAAATCCTTGGTCAGGGTCTTGCCGGTCGATCCGGTTATTCCCACCACCCTCGCTCCCGTCAGCTCGCGCTGCCGGGAGGCCAGACGGGTCATGGCGGCCATGGTGCCGCGCGCGCGCAGAACCGCCGTCCCCTTCCCGCGCGCCAGCTCCAAGGCGCGGGGGGGGATGCGCGCCACCAGCAGGGCGGCGGCGCCTTTCTCGATCGCGCTCTCCAGGAAGTCGTGGGCGTCGAAACGCTCCCCTTTAAGGGCGATGAAGAGCGCATGCTTCACGGGGGACCGCGTGTCCGTGGCGACCAGGGAGACGGGGCGTGAGGGCATGCTTCCCGCCAGCAGCAGCGACGCGCCGGCCGCATGCGCGATCTCGTCGACCTTCATGGGTATCATGCGTTCCCCGCCCTCTCCCTCAGGGCGTGCCTGGCTTCCTCCACGTCGTCGAAGGGAAGCACGCGGTCCGCGAATATCTGTCCTTTTTCATGGCCCTTGCCCGCAATGACCACCACGTCGCCGGCCTCTGCGCCGGCAATCGCGGCCCGGATGGCGGCGCGGCGGTCTGCGATCGTCCGGTAGGACGCTCCTCCCCTGGCGGCACGTGCCCCCTTTTCGATCTCCGCTATGATGGCCAGCGGGTCCTCGCTGCGGGGATTGTCGGAGGTGATATAGACAACGTCCGCCGTTCGCACCGCTATCTCGCCCATGAGGGGGCGCTTGCCTCGGTCGCGGTCCCCGCCGCAACCGAAGACGGCGATGACCCTGCGCCGCGTGGTCTCGCGCGCCGCTTCCAGCACGCGCCGCAGGGAATCCGGGGTGTGGGCATAGTCAACCAGCACCGCGAAGTCCTGGCCTTCCTCCACCGCCTGAAACCTCCCGGGAACGCCGGGATGGGAGAGGATGCCCGCCAGGGATTCTCCGGCGTCCAGCCCGAGCATCATGCAGGCCCCCAGTGAGGCCAGTATATTGTGGAGGTTGAAGCGGCCCGTGAGCGCCGTTCTCCCCTCCCAGCTCTCGCCGCCGCAGGTCACCTTCACCCTGCTCTCCTTGAGGCCCGCCTCCAGCAGCTCGCCCCTCAGGACCGCATCCTCCACGGTGCCGAAGGTAAGCGGCTTGCCCGCCGCGCGTTCCGCGAGGCGCCGCCCGTATGGGTCGTCGACGTTGATCACCGCGGCCTTCGCCTCCAGCCCTCCCCTCGTGACCGACGTGAACAGGCGCTCCTTGGCGCGGTAGTAGTCCTCCATGTCCGCGTGGAAGTCGAGGTGGTCCTGGCTGAGATTGGTAAAGACGGCGACCTCGAAATCGCAGCCGTCCACGCGCCGCAGGGCGAGTGCGTGCGAGGACACCTCCATGCTCGCTATCTCGCACCCCGCGTTCGCCATGTCGGCCAGGATGCGCTGCAGGTCCGCGGACTCGGGCGTGGTCCTCCCGACGGGAAGCTCGCGTCCGGCGACGCGATAGACCACAGTCCCGATGAGCCCGGAGACGAGTCCGGCGCGGGCGGCGGCGGCCTCCACCAGGTGAGCGGTGGTGGTCTTTCCGTTGGTGCCCGTCATTCCCACCAGCCTCAGGCTGCCGCTGGGGTGCCCGAAGAAGCGGTCGCTCAATAAGGCCATGGCCAGGCGGGTGTCTTTCGCACGTACCAGGGCGACGCCCGAAGGCATGGAGGCGACGCCTTGCCAATCCCGCGCGACCATCACCGCGGCCGCGCCACGCGATACCGCCTCCTCTATATATAGATGGCCGTCGGTCACGTGGCCAGGGACGGCAACGAAGAGGTCCCCTCCCTCCACCCGCTGCGAGTGATAGGAGATGCCGGTGATCTCCACACCGCCGCCATCCACCAGGAGCAGGCCCTCCAGGCCCTCCACGA
>JAQVFR010000013.1 GCA_028697145.1 Actinomycetota bacterium
GGAAGAAAACCCGTCTGCGCTGCCACCAGCCCGGGGAACTACCGGGTCGGTCGCAGCGAGGCCTTGCGAGCGGGACCGTTACCCGGAGGCCCCGGGCCGGAAGAAAACCCGTCTGCGCTGCCACCAGCCCGGGGAACTACCGGGTCGGTCGCAGCGAGGCCTTGCGAGCGAGACCGTTACCCGGAGGCCCCGGGCCGTATATGAACCCCGCTCAGAAAGGCCTCTCGTCTACCCTGCACCAGCCATCCATGGACTTGTCTACCCCCATGGCATGGAAGGCGAAGTCGATGAGCTTGGGCATGCACAGTCCCCTGAGAAAGGCGACGAGGAGCACGTTGCTGCGGGGTACGCATATCTCCGCCTTGTTCTTCTTTATCGCATCCACCATCGCCCTGGAGACCTTCATGGGATCCTGCCACCTGGTTATGAACGGCACCTTTCCGCCCTCGAACATGCCGGTGGAGACGTAACCGGGATTGACGATGGTGAAATCCACCCCGCTGCCGCGCGTCTCCATGCGAATGGCATCCGTTATGCCTATGTCGGCGAACTTCGTGGCGCAGTAGCCTCCCATTTTCGCGGTTCCTACCTTGCCCGCAACCGAGCATATGTTGACCACGTGGCCACGTCCCCTCTTCGCCATCTCCGGCACTACCGCCTGCATCATCCATACATATCCCATGTAATTTACCTCGGCCATGCGCCGCACCGCCCTTTCGGACAGGTCGAGCACGGCATAGCATTCCGTGATACCCGCGTTGTTGATCAAAATGTCAATGGGGCCCACCTCGGACCTCACCCTCTCGCACACCTCGAAACAGGCGGCGCGGTCGGACACGTCCAGCTCATAGCCGTGAGCCTCGAACCCGCGCGAGACCAGGTCGCGGGCGGCCTCGTCGAGACCCGCCCCGTCCACGTCCGTGAGAACCACCACGCACCCCTCGCGGCCGAGGTTCTCCGCGTGCAGCCTTCCCATGCCTCGGGCCGCGCCCGTCACCACTGCGATTTTTCCGTTCAAGTCTTTCATCTTCTTCCTCTCTCCTCCCGTGCAGTGCGCGTTTCGTTCCTCGTCCTCTCCTCCTCCAAGAGCGTCTTCAGTCCCGCAGCCCCATGAGCTTATCCAGTCCCAGCACCAGCCCCTCAAGCGCGCCGACCTCCCGTATCGCCAGCATGACCCCGGGCATGAAGGAAGCGCGGTCGAAGGTATCATGCCTCAGGGTTAGGGTCTGCCCCATGGCTCCGAATATGACCTCCTGGTGGGCAACCAGCCCGGTAAGGCGCACGGAATGGATGCGTATCCCCCCCAGGTCCAGGCCCCGCGGCCCATCGTCCTTCGCCTCCGCTCCGCCCATCCCCCTCTCCTCCAGGACGAGCCGCGCCGTCGTCATGGCCGTGCCCGATGGCGCGTCAAGTTTTGCGGCATGGTGCAGCTCCACTATCTCGCAATCGGGCATGAAACGCCCGGCGCGGCGGGCGAAATCCATCATCAGCACGGCACCGATGGCGAAGTTGGGGGCCACCAGGCAGCCCACACCGTTCTCGCCTGCGATACGGTCGAATCCCTCCATATCCTCCGGGAGGAATCCGGTCGTGCCCACCACGCACGCTATCCCCCTTTCCAGCGCGTAAGGGACGTTTTCCCGCGCCGCGGGCGCGATGGAAAAATCGACCATCACTTCCGCGCCGCTCTCCACCAGGCTCTCCGGCCCGGCGGCAACGGTTATGCCGCCGCCGTGTCCGGGGACCAGTTCGTCCAGTCCCGTCCCCGCACACACGGGGTCGACCGCGCACACCAGCACGAGGTCCGGCTCGGACTCCACCGCCCTGCAGACCTCGCGGCCCATGCGCCCACCAGCTCCGCAAACGCCAACTCTCACGGGTGATCCCCCCTTTTTTCAGAATACCCTCTCTTCGGGCATGGATTTTCCTGTCCGCGATGACCTTGATGGAGGAAAACGGCTCCCGGCGCGAAGCGCAGGCGCGCATCGTGCGTCCCTAGAAGAGGTGCCCCTGGATCTCCTTGTCCCCGAAGGGCCCGATCACCGTCGCCACGAGCTTACGCGGACCGAAGATGTCCTCCGCCAGCTTGCCCAGGTCGTCCTCCGTTACGGCATCCACCCTGCGCAGCAGCTCGTCCAGGCTGAGGATCTCGCCCTGGCAGATCTCGGCCTTTCCCATCCTGGTCATGCGGCTCCCGCTGTCCTCCAGGCTGAGCACCAGGTTCCCCTTGAGATGTCCTTTTGCCCGCTCCAGTTCCTCCGGGTTCACGCCGTGTTCCAGCAATTGATCGATCTCTCCCTTTATGATCTCGAGCACCGCGGACACGTTCTCCGGGTTTGTCCCGGCGTAAACGGCGACCAGACCCGTCTCCACGTACATGGAGTGGTAGGAGAAGATGGAGTAGGCAAGGGAACGCTCTTCCCTTATCTTCTGGAAGAGACGAGAGCTCATGCCGCCGCCGAGGATGTTGTCGAGAATGGCGAGGGCGAAACGCGCCGGGTGCTGTCGTTGCAGCCCCTGTGTTCCCAGGACTATGTGCGCCTGTTCGGTAGGGCGGTTATAGACGACGGTGTGCGGCCTTATCTCGGGCACCACACTGTGCCTTTCGTGCCCCTCCCCGCCGCCGTCGCTGTCCATCAGCTTGTCGACCAGATCCACTACCCTGTCGTGCTCGATGTTGCCCGCCACCGCCACCACCATGTTGTCCGGCCGGTAGAAGCGGTTGAAATAGGACGTTATCTCCCCGCTGCCCAGGGTGCGGATGACGTTCTGGTAGCCGAGCACGCTCTGCCCCAGGGGATGGGACTCCCACAAAGCCGACACGAAGAGGTCGTGAATGATGTCGTCCGGTGAATCCTCGTGCATGGCGATCTCCTCGAGGATCACCTTCCGCTCCGCGTCCACGTCCTTGGGACGCATGAGGGAACGCAGGAGCATGTCCGTCATCACCTCGAAGGCGTCTTCCACCTTCTCGTCCAGCACCTTGGCGTAGTAACAGGTGTATTCCTTGGCGGAGAAAGCGTTCAGCTCGCCTCCCATGGCGTCGAACTCCTCCGCGATACGTTTTGCGCTGCGCAGGGAGGTCCCCTTGAAGAGAAGGTGTTCGATGAAATGGCTGATGCCCGAGAGCTCCTGCGGTTCGTCTCGCGACCCCACGCCTATCCAGAAACCAGAGGTGACGCTGCGCAGGTTAGGCATCCGCTCCGAAAGGATGCGGATGCCTTTTCTGCTCTCGCTGCGCTGGAAGTGCTTTTCCATCATGGAGATGGTGATCCGCTACCAGTTCTTTCTGTCCTGCCTGGGGCGGTTCTGGTCTCCCCTGTCCCTTTCACGACCATCCTGCCTGCCCTGCCCGGGTCCCGACTGGGAGCGGGGCTGCTGCCTTGAGTCCCTGCGGCCGTCCGGCCTGCGGTCGTTGCGCGGAGGCGGCCCGGTATCGGGAAGGTCGTCGGGGATCTTGAGGTCAAGAGGCCTGAGGTTTATCCTCCCCATCTTGTCGATCTCCGTGACCTCCACCTTGACTTTGTCGCCGACATTGATGACGTCCTCTACGCGAGGTATGTGACGGTCGGCCAGCTTGGAGATGTGGATGAGCCCTTCCTTGCCCGGAAGGATCTCGACGAAAGCCCCGAAGCTGGTGGTGCGGGTGACCGTGCCGTCGTACTGCTCGCCCGCCTTGGCCTCGCGTATTATCTGTTCCACCATCCTCCTCGCGCCCTGGGCGCTCTCCAGGTCCTTGGCGGTGATGAACACCCTTCCGTCGTCCTCGATGTCCAGCTCGACGTCGTGCTCGGCCATGATCTTGTGTATCACCTTGCCGCCGGGGCCGATGACCTCGCGGATCTTGTCCACCGGCACCTCGAAGGTGACTACGCGCGGAGCATACGGGGAAAGTTCGCCCCTTGGCTGCGGCAGCGCCTCACTGATCTTACGCAGTATGTAAAGGCGCGCCTCCCGGGCCTGGGCCAGGGCGCGCTGCAGGGTCTCAACGGATATGCCCTGCACTTTCATGTCCATCTGCAGAGCGGTTATGCCCGTGTCCGTCCCCGCCACCTTGAAGTCCATGTCTCCGTACTTGTCCTCGAAGCCCTGGATGTCGGTGAGCACGGCGACCTTGTCCTCCTCCTTTATCAGGCCCATGGCGATGCCGGCCACGGCCTTGTTGTCCTTCATGGGGACTCCCGCGTCCATGAGGGCCAGGGTGGAGGCACATACCGAGGCCATGGAGGTCGACCCATTGGAGGAAAGCACCTCGGACACCAGGCGTACGGTGTAGGGAAAGTCCTCCTCGTCGGGGATGAGGTTCACCAGCGCCCTCTCGGCCAGCGCGCCGTGTCCTATCTCCCTGCGGCGCGGCCCGCGCAGCATCCCGGTCTCCCCGACGGAGAAGGGGGGGAAATTGTAATGATGCAGGTAACGCTTGCTCTCATCGGGCGAGAGGTCGTCGATCTTCTGCATGTCGCTGATGGGCCCCAGGGTGAGAAGCGTCAGCACCTGGGTCAGGCCGCGCCGGAAGAGCCCCGAGCCATGGGTGCGCGATATGAGTCCAACCTCGCAGGTAATGGGGCGGATCTCCTCGGGCCGCCTGCCGTCTATGCGCATGTCCTCCTCCACGATCATGCGGCGGGTGTATTCGCCCACGAGGTGGCTGAAGTACTCCTTTATCGATTCGACGAAATCGGCGCCGGCGCCCTCCATCTCGGCCGCCAGGACCAGTTCGCTCTGGAGGTTATCCATGCCGCGGTCGCGTTCCGGCTTGTTCAGCTGGTTGCGGGCGGTCTCGCGCACCAGTTGCTCCACGCGGTTCTGCAGCTCCGGGAAGCGCTCACGCACCGCGTCGAAATCATAGCTCTTCAGGTTAACGCTGCGTTTTTCTTTCCCGATCTCCCGCATCATCTGCTGCTGGACCTTGATCATCTCCCGGATGCCCTGCTTCGAGAACTCCAGGGCGTCGACCATCTCGTCCTCGGGGACCTGCATGGCTCCGGCCTCGACCATGATCACCTCGATCTCGTTGGTCTCCTGGTTGAGCACACCCGCAACGACCAGGTCCAGGCGGCTGTTCTCCAGCTCCTGCAGGGTGGGGTTGAGCGTGAAGCCGTCCGGCATCAGGCCTACCCTGACCGCTCCCACGGGCCCGTTGAACGGTATATCGGATATGCTGAGGGCCGCCGATGCACCGTTGATTGCCATTACGTCCGGGGGATTCATCTGGTCGACGGAAAGGATCGTCGCGATCACCTGTACCTCAATGCGCATTCCCTCGGGAAAGGTGGGCCTGAGCGGACGGTCGATGAGCCGTGCGTTGAGGATCGATTTCTCCGAGGGGCGGCCTTCACGGCGAAAGAAGCCGCCGGGGATCTTGCCCGCGGCGTACATCCTCTCCTCGACGTCAACCACCAGGGGGAAGAAATCCCTGTCCACTTCGTGCTTCGATCCCATCGCCGTCACCAGTATGTCGGTGCCGCCGCAGGATACAACGGCCGCCCCGTCGGCCAGGATCGCGAGCTTGCCGACCTCGAACCCGGTTAGCTTTCCAGCTATCTCCACCGAGTATTTCTTAACTTCTTCTTCGGTCATTCCTTCTTCATCTCCATTCATTTCCTATTATGCAATGCGAACGCGGGCTAATCATCGCCGCAGCCCCAACCTCTCTATCAGGTTGCGATATCGCTCCACGTCCTTGTCCTTGAGATAATCGAGCAGTCTTCTTCTCTTGCCTACCATTTTCAGCAGTCCTCTGCGAGAGTGGTGATCTTTCTTATGCACCTTGAGATGCTCGGTAAGTTCATCGATACGCTTGGTGAGGATTGCGATCTGTACTTCAGCGGATCCCGTGTCCTGCTCGTGAGACCTGTACTCCTCGATTATCTCGAGTTTCCGTTCACTGCTGAGGGGCATGCCTTTTCACCTCCTTATCCCCGTGGACCCAAGACAGGAGTCGGCACTCTCCAATCCTAGGACCAGGTTCTAGCGGCCCTCCCGCCGCTTTATTAATCCTCTCTCTCGTTACACACGACGTGATGATAACACAGCGGGGCTCGCGCGGTAAATCGATGGCATCATGCCCCGCCCCGGCAATACCCGCCGCGCGCGCCGCCGCGGCAGGGTCTCCCGCCATACATCCGTTCAGCCCGGCGGCTCTCCGTCCTGCAGTTCCCGAGCTTTCTCCACATCCTTCCCGATCTGCTCCACGAGCGAAGCGACGTCCGGAAAGGACTCCTCGCCCCTCAGCCTGGCATGGAAGGTTATGCCCATGAAGTGGTCGTAGAGATCCTCTTCCCAGCCCGGGATATGCACCTCGACACGGCGCTTCGCTTCCCCTCCGTGCACGAAGGTGGGCACCGACCCTACGTAGCTGACCGCAGGCAGGACGCGGTGTTCGAGGTGGGCTTCGCCAGCATAAACGCCGTTGGCGGGAATGCAGCGGTTGTCGTGGACCTCGATATTGGCTGTGGGGAATCCCATCCTCCTGCCCCTGGCGTCGCCCCTCACCACTACTCCCTCGATCATGTAATCCCACCCCAGCAGCTTTCCGGCCTCTTCGACCTCCCCTCGTTCGATCATCCTGCGTATGAGGGTGCTGGATATCACCTCTCCGTCGTCGCGCAGCAGCGGGACCGGGGTCGTGACCATGCCGAACCGCTTTCCCGCATCCGCGAGGAAAGACACGTCCCCTTCGCCGCCCTTGCCGAACCGGAAGTTCTCCCCCAGCACCACCTCGCGGGCATGCAGAGAGCCCGCCAGCAGCTCCTCTACGAAAGCCTCGGCGGAAACCACCGAGAACTCCTCGTCGAAATGGGCCATGAGCACCATGTCGACATCGTGCTCCTCGAGCAGCCTGAGCTTCTGCGCGCTGGACGAGAGGAGCTTGGGGTGTCTGCCCGGTTTCAGGACCTCCAGGGGATGGCGGTCGAAGGTGAAGACCACGCACCTCAACCCGCGCTCTCGCGCCTTTTCGTGGGCGATGTGGATTATCTTCTGGTGACCCCTGTGGACCCCGTCGAACATGCCGACGGTGACTACCGTGTCGCCCGTGTCGTCCGGTATCGCTCCTATTCCGGGTATTATCTCCATCTTCAACCGTCAGCTTTCCCGCATCGCTTCACGCCGGGGTATCTTTCCGCCGATATCACCCTATAGAGTATAGGCCGCGCCCGCGCATTTCAATCGCGGACGAGGCGCCCGCGGCAATATGGGGAGCTTACATCATACGCGCGGCGCGGGACTCGAACGGCTCCAGGGAGGTCACGCGGTGCACCCCCAGGAGGGTCCCACCCCCGAACACCGCCACCACGTCGCCCAGCGCCATGCCCGCGTCCGCTCCGGACACCATGTCCCGGGTAACAGGCGCTCCGTTTCGCACGGCTCCGCAGGCAGCGCCGGTGACCTCGACCCTGGCGTACCCGGTCAGCGCCGCCTCCGCCGGCAGCAGGACCTCCCAGCCCCTCGCAAGTTCGTCTCCCACCGCCTCCAGGCTCGACGCATCCTCGACTCTGAAGGGCCCGGCCGCCGTGCGGCGCAGCCGGCTGAGGGTGCCTCCGCACGACAGCGCGCAACCCACCCGCGCCGCCAGGTCGCGCACGTAGGTGCCTGGAGAGCATTCCACGACGAAATCAACCTCGGCCCTCTCTCCAAGGTCTCTATATCCCGTCATCTCCACGCGGTATAACCGCACCCTCCTGCTTTTCCTGGCCACTTCCTGCCCCTTGCGCGCGTAGTGATACAGGGGCCTGCCTCGGTGTTTTACCGCGGAATACATGGGAGGGACCTGCTCCAGCTCCCCCAGCAGTGAGGCCAGCGCCTCGCGCGCCTCGCGCGGTCCGCCGCCATATGGCTTCTCGCATGTCACTTCGCCCTGCGTGTCCATGCTGTCGGTGCACACGCCGAGCAATATGCTTCCCTCGTATATCTTGGGATCGTCACGAACGTAGGGGGCCAGCCTGGTCGTACTTCCGACCAGGACCACGAGAAGGCCTGACGCCATGGGGTCGAGGGTCCCCGTGTGCCCCACCTTCACCTTGCCCAGGAATCCTCTCACGGCCGCCACGACGTCGTGCGAGGTCGGCCCGCTGGGTTTATCGATCAGAAGCAGTCCGCTCCGGCTCTCTTTATCCACGCCTGTCCCGCAGTTTTTCCACCAGTTCGTTTACGCTTCCCGCGATGTCCGAATCGGAGGTGTAACCGGCGGCCATGGCATGTCCCCCTCCTCCCATTGACCGCGCTATGGGCCCAACCTCGAACCCGTCACGCGACCTCAGGCTTACCCTGACTTCTCCGGTCGGAAGCTCCTTGAAGAGGGCCGCCACGCGGGTGCCGCGAACGGAACGCAGGTGATCTATGAGGTCCTCCGTCTCGGGGAGGGTAGCCCCCGTGTCCGCGAGGTCCTGCTGGGTTATATAGCTGTACGCGAACTCGTGTTCAGCCATGACCTCCACGCGCTGCAGGGCACGTCCCAGGAGCCGCGTGTAAGAGAGGGACTGGCTGTCGTACACCTCGCTCACCACCCGGAATAAGTCAGCCCCCGCCGCGGCGAGCTCATGGGCGATTACGAAGGTCCCGGGGGAGGTGTTGCGATGGTGAAAGCGGCCGGTATCCGTGACGACACCGGTATAGAGACAGGTGGCCACCTCCGGGCTGACCGGCCAACCGGCCTTCCTGATCACCTTGTATACGAGTTCGGAGGTGGAGGAAGCCATGGCATCAACGAGGTTGATCCCGCCGAACATGGTGTTGTCCTCGTGGTGATCGATGTTCACGAGCGTTTCGGCGGCCTCGGCCTTCTTGCGCAGCGGTCCGAGCCGTTCGATATTGCTGCAGTCGAGAGCAGCGAACAGCCCCGGCTGTTCCCCGATCTCGTCCGGAGCGATGAGCATCTCCCTCCCGGGCAGGAAATCGTACTGGGGAGGGTATTTCCAGGGCTCGGGAATGCACGGGAGGACGCGCTTGCCTGCCCCGGTCAGGACCATGGCCAGGGCCAGCAGGGCCCCTACGCTGTCCCCGTCCGGGTTCACGTGGGATGCTATCCCGACGACCTCCGCGCCCTCGAGGGCCGCGGCTGTCCTCTCCAGCTCCGTCATTCGCCTTCCTCCGCGAGATCTTGCAGAATGCTCTGCACCCTTTCGCTTACCTCGGGGCCCCGGTCCAGGAATATCCTCAGCTCCGGCGTGTAGCGCATGCGCACCCTCTGCCCCAATTCCCTGCGCATGAAACCCTTTGCCCTCTCCAGAACCCGCATCACCGTCTCCACCTCTTCCTCCGGGCCCAGTACGCTCAGCCGTACCTTGGCCTGATGCAGGTCAGGCGTGACCTCGACCGAGGTCACGGTGACGAAACCTATGCGCGGGTCCTTGATCTTTTCCTGCAGGATCTCCCCCAATGCCTCCTTGCAGGCTTCGTTGACCCTCTTCATGCGTTCCGGAATCATATCGACCACCTCGACCTTCTGCCGCACGCGTTCAGGGTCTGAACACGAACATCGGCGATTCCAGGACCTCTGCCTTGCCCATGGCCCTGACGCTGCGGTCGACGCGGTTGAGCATCTCCCGTACCGCATACTCGCTGTTGCCCACGCAGGTAACCCCCAGGCTGCATAACTGCCACAGGTCTTGATTGTCTACCTCCGCCACCGCCACGTTGAAGCGGTTGCGGGTACGGTCGATGATCGACTTTACGACCTGGCGTTTTTCCTTGAGTGTCCGGCACTGGGGCATATGCAGTTCGATCATCAGCGCGCCTACGAACATAAGCGCCGCCCTCCTCAGGAGTCGGCTTGCTCACCGCCCCGGGGTATCTCGCGAGTCTCAACGACCTCTATTACGTCGCCTTCCTTGATGTCCTGGAAGTTCTCCAGCCCCACGCCGCATTCGTACCCCGCCGCCACGGAACGTACGTCGTCCTTGAACCTGCGCAGCGACGAGATCCCGCCCTCGAAAATTATGGACCCGTCCCGCAGCAGCCTCACGCGGGAGTTGCGGTTGATCTCCCCCTCCCGCACGTAAGCTCCCGCTATGGCGCCCTGGCGCGGAACGCGGAATACGGCCCTTACCTCCAACTCCCCTACTTTGATCTCCTCGTATTCGGGCTTGAGCATCCCCACCAGGGCGGCTTCCAGTTCCTCCAGCAGCTGGTAGATCACGCGGTACGTGCGCACCTCGACCTTTTCCCTCGCCGCCATGTCCAGGGTGCTGGAATCCGGCCTGACGTTGAAGCCTATGACCACCGCGCCCGAGGCCCTGGCGAGCATGACGTCGTTTTCCGTGATGGCCCCCACCCCGGTGCGGATGATGTTCACCACGATCTCGCCCACCTTGATCTTGGCGATGGAGTCCTTGACCGCCTCCACCGACCCCTGGGTATCCCCCTTGATGATCAGGTTGAACTCCTGCGCCTCGCCCTCCTGTATCTGCCGGAACAGGTCCTCCAGGGAGAGGGTCGGCACGGCATTGCGGTCGTCCGCGGCCCTTTCGCGCGATACCCTGGCCTCGGCGATGGCGCGCGCCTTCTTCTCGTCCTCGACCACCGCGAACTCGTCACCGGCCTCCGGGACGCTGCTCAAGCCCAGGATCTCCACGGGTGTCGATGGTCCGGCCTCCTCCATCATGCGGCCCTTGTCGTCGAGGAGCGCCCTCACCCTGCCGAAGGTCTTCCCGGCCATGAGGGCGTCTCCGCGCCTCAGCGTGCCTCTTTTCACCAGCAGGGTGGCCACCGGCCCCCGGCCCTTGTCGAGGCGGGCCTCGATGACGTTGCCGCTGGCCGGCGCCTCCGGGTTGGCGCGGTAATCCTGTATCTCCGCCAGCAGGAGCAGCATCTCCAGGAGATGGTCCAGGTTGGTCCCCTGCTTGGCCGAGACATCGACGTAAATCGCATCCCCTCCCCATTCCTCGGGAAGCAGGTTGAACTCAGTCAACTGCTGGCGCACGCGCGTGGGATTCGCCTCCGGCTTGTCGATCTTGTTCACGGCCACGACTATAGGCACCTCGGCGGCTTGCGCGTGATCGATGGCCTCGACGGTCTGCGGCATAACGCCGTCGTCCGCCGCTACCACCAGAACCGCGATATCCGTCACGCTTGCTCCCCTGGCCCTCATGGCCGTGAAGGACTCATGGCCCGGCGTATCTATGAAGGTTATGGTCTTGCCCTCGTACGTGACCACGGAAGCTCCTATGTGCTGCGTTATCCCCCCCATCTCCTGGTCCGTGACGGAGGTGTTGCGTATGGCGTCGAGCAGGGAGGTCTTGCCGTGGTCCACGTGTCCCATCACCGTCACCACGGGAGGGCGGGGCCGCAACGACTCGGGAGCGTCCTCAAAGGCTTCGACCTCCTCCGGTGGGCGCGACTTTACCTCCAGTTCTATCTTGAGCTCCTCGGCAACAAGCGCCAGTGCATCCTCCGAGATGGCCTGGTTGATGGTTATCATCTCCCCCAGGCCCATGAGTATGGAGAGTATCTGTGATGGCTTTCTTCCGACCCTCTGCGCGAACTCGCGTACCGTTATCCCCGCGGGAACGCGCAGCTTTTTCTTCATCGGCTTGGTCCCGGGTTCCCTGGGGGCGGCCTTCTCCACCCGCGCCGCCTCGCGCCTGTCATAGCGCTGCCTCGAGGGAGGCCTATCCTGCTGCCTCGGTCTCTCCGGCGCCCTCGCCGGCCTCTCTCCGCTCACCGCGGGTTTCGCGGGCGCGGGGCGATGCTGCGGCTGCCGCGTCCCGGCTGCCGGGCCGCCATGCGGTGCGGCGGCGGGCTTCTGCCTCTCCTGCCGCGCCTCGGCCTTTTTCACGGGAGTCTCCGTCGCGCTCGTCTTCGCCTCGGCCGTTTCCGCACGGCCCGCCGTCTTCTCCGCCGCCGTCCCGGCGGCTTTTTCCTCCTTGCGCTCCGGCTTCGCTTTCTTCGCCGCCGGCTTGGCGGCGGCTTTCTCCTTCACGGGCGCCTTCTTCTTCGCCCTCTCCGGCTTGGGCTTGGAGATCTTTTTCAGGACTGCCTTCTCCAGGTCATCGCCGATGGACGAAAGGGGGTTCTGTATGTCCTCGCCCATGGACTGCAGCAACTCCAGCAACTCCTTGCTGGTGATACCGATCTCCTTGGCTAACTGATGTACTCTCTTTCCCGCCATTCTGACTCCCGTCCTGGCCTCCCTGAGGCCTAATTAAACAACATACGCGGCGATGCCGGAAGACCCGTTCGCCTTATAATACACTCCCGCCGTCCTCGTTCTCGACCTTCGGGGGGATATCCTCACCGGGCGGGGTTTCGCCAGCCTCCGCCGCCACTTCCTCTTGCGGGACCGATTCCTCGTCTTCCTCGAAGCCCATCCCTTCGCCGGTATCATCGTCCTCTTCCACGGCGTGGGCCGTATACCCTTCCCGCTCGTCTCTGGCCTGCGATTCGCTTTTTATGTCTATCCTCCACCCCGTGAGCTTAGCGGCCAGACGCGCGTTCTGCCCTTCCTTCCCGATCGCCAGCGAAAGCTGGCTGTCGGGCACGATGACTTCCGACAGTTCCTCGTCCTCGTAAACCCTGACCTCTTTGACCTTCGCGGGGCTGATGGCGTTGGATACGAACTCCCGCGGGTCCTCGCTCCAGGGCACGATGTCGACCTTCTCCCCCTTGAGCTCGTTCACCACCATGCGCACCCGTGAACCGCGGGCTCCCACGCAGGCGCCAACGGGGTCGATGTTGCGATCGTGGGATACGACGGCGATCTTCGAGCGATGTCCGGGCTCCCTGGCCACGGCCTTTATCTCCACGTAACCCTCGGCTATCTCGGGGACCTCGAGCTCGAACAGGCGCTTGAGCAGACCGGGATGGGTGCGGGAAACGAGTATCTGGGGCCCCTTGCTCGTCTTGCGCACCTCGACGATATACACCTTTACGCGCATCCCGTGCCTGGGCCTCTCGCCCGGCATCTGCTCGGACACCGGCAGCAGGGCCTCGACCTTGCCCAGGTCCACCAGCGTGTAGCGCTGGTCCGACTGCTGCACGATCCCGGTGACGATATCCCCGGCTTTCTCGCGGTATTCCTCGAACATGAGGTCTCTCTCGGCCTCCCTGATACGCTGCAGGATCACCTGCTTGGCGGTCTGTGCCGCTATCCTTCCGAAATTGCCGGGGGTGACCTCTTCCTCCCTGACCTCTCCCGTCTTCTCGTCCTCTATCTCGGCGTATACGTGTATGGAGCCGGTCTCCCGGTTCACCTCGACCCTCGCCTCTTCCTCGGTTGCGTAGTTCTTCTTGTATGCCGACAGAAGGGCCGCTTCCAGGGCCTGGATTATCGTCTCCGCATCAATACCCTTTTCGCGCTCAATCTGTCGCAGCGCATCAAGCCATTCCACGTTCACTCTGATTTCCTCCGTATCCGCATGTCGTCTCTACCAGGGCGCATCGAAGTGGAGCTTCGTCTTCTTCAAGGCCTGATAGGGAAAGGTTATCTCCTCGCCATCGGCGAGCACGGTTATCCCCTCATCGTCGGCGGCCTTCAGCCTTCCCTGAATCTTCTGCCTCCCCTCGAAGGCCTGGCGCAGTACGATATCGACCTCCCTGCCCGTGAAACAGCGGAATTCCCGCGGTTTGCGCAGGACCCGCTGCAATCCGGGCGATTCGACCTCCAGGTTATAGCTCTCGCTGATGACGTCCTCCACATCGAGGTGGCGGCTTATCTCCTCGCTCATCTCCGCACAGGCCTCCACGTCGATGCCGCCTTCGCGGTCGAGGCATACCGTAACCACCAGCCTCTTGCCCCTTCTTTCGACGTCCACCGAGACCAGGCGCAGCCCGGCGTCGGCCGCGAGCGGATCTATCAACTCCTCCAGGCTGATCTCCATGTCCTTCAATGGCAGGCCGTTCATGTTACCACCTCAACATCAAATAAAAAGTGGGCACTTGCCCACTCGGCTCCAGTGTTACGCTCTTTTATAACCGAAGTATAGCACAACCTCCGACTCCCAGCAACAACTCGAAAGCGTAATAAACAGCCTCTCAAGTGCTAAAACTCAGTCACGCCCGGAAGGTGCGGCGCATGCGATGCGCCCCTCCGTGCCGGCGCCTTTTCGTCTTCCGTACGGGCAATAACATGTAGCCTCGAGACTGCGCCACGCATATAATAGTTAACGTTATCCAGAATCGAGGAAAGGAACGGGGATTTCATGGAGAGGTTCGAGATGGAAAATATCCGCAACGTAGCCCTGTTCGGGCACGGCGATTCCGGCAAGACATCCCTGGCAGAGGCTATGTTGTTCAACGCCGGCGTGATAAAGCGCATAGGCCGAGTGGACGAGGGCAATACCGTCAGCGATTTCGAGCCGGACGAGCAGAAACGCGGCATCTCGGTCAGCGCGACGCCGCTGGTGATGGAGTGGAAGGGATACAAGATTAACCTGATCGACACCCCGGGTTTCGCCGACTTCATCGGCGAGGTTACCTCCACCCTGAGGGTCATCGACGGCGCAATCTTCGTCATCTCCGCCGTCGCCGGCGTCGAGGTCCAGACGGAGCTGGTGTGGAAAATGGCGGATTCGTACGGATACCCCCGCGTGGTGTTCGTTAACAAGATGGACCGCGAGAACGCCAGCTTCCAGCGCTGCCTCGAACAACTACAGTCACTCTACGGGTCCAGAGCCGTTCCCTTTCAGCTGCCCATCGGCGAAGAGCACGATTTTCGCGGCATAGTTGACCTCATCGCCGTCAAGGCCTACGTCTACGGGGATGACGGCACGGCGAAAGAGTCGGACATCCCCCCCGAGATGTCGGAGCAGGTGCAGGAGGCGCGGGAGAAGATCATCGAGGGGGCCGCCGAGGCCAGCGACGAACTCATGGAGAAATACCTGGAGGGAGAGGAGCTCGACGAAGCGGAGGTCCTCTCCGCTCTGCTCGGAGGAGTGTCCGAGGGCACCATCATCCCCGTCCTCTGCGGCAGCGCCACCCACAACGTCGCCGCCGAGCAGCTGGCCAATGCCATCGTGAACTACCTGCCGTCGCCCGCCCGCCTCGACGAGGTTCGCGGCACCAGGAAGGGGACCGATGAGGAGGTCTCCCTCAAGGCCAGCGAGGATTCACCCCTCGCGGCGCTGGTCTTCAGCACCATCTCCGACCCTTACGTGGGGAAACTCACCTACTTCCGCGTTTTCTCCGGCACCCTGTCAGCGGACAGCACCGTCTATAATCCCAACCGCGACAAGGAGGAACGCATCGGCCAGGTCTTCATCGTGCGCGGAAAAAACCAGATAGTCGTGCGCGAGATACCCGCCGGAGACATGGGGGGAGTGGCCAAGCTCACCGATACCTCTACGGGTGACACTCTGTGCGACAAGGACCGCCCCATCGTTCTGCCCGCCATCGAATTCCCCGAGCCCGTCATGTCGCTGGCTGTTGAGCCGAAGACCAAGGGCGACGAGGACAAGCTCTCCGTTGCGCTCTCGCGCCTGAGCGACGAGGACCCCACCTTCAACGTGCGCCGTGATACCGAGGTCAAACAGACCATAGTGTCCGGCATGGGAGAGGCGCACCTGGACATTATGATGGAGCGCATGGCGCGCAAGTTCGGCGTCAACGTCGGCACCGAACTGCCGCGGGTTCCCTACAAGGAGACTATCCGCAAGACCGCCAGGGCCGAAGGAAAGCACAAGAAACAGACCGGCGGCCATGGCCAATTCGGTATCGCCTGGCTCGAGCTGGAGCCGCTGGAGAGGGGATCCGGCTTCGAATTCGTGGACAAGATAGTGGGAGGCGTGATACCCAGGCAGTTCATCCCTTCCGTCGAGAAAGGGGTGCGCAAGGCCATGGAGGATGGTTACCTGGCCGGCTATCCCATAGTCGATTTCCGCGCCACCGTCTACGACGGCAAATATCATCCCGTCGACTCCTCCGATATCTCTTTCCAGATCGCGGGAAGCCTCGCGCTCAGGAGCGCCATGGATCAGGCCGACCCCTACCTGCTGGAACCTATCATGAACGTGGAGATAATGGTCCCCGAGGCGTATATGGGAGACGTGATAGGCGACCTCAACGCGAAGCGCGGCCGTATACTCGGCATGGAATCAGAGGGAGGGCTGCAGGTGGTGCGCGCCCAGGTGCCCATGGCGGAGATGCTGCGCTATTCCATCGACCTGAGGTCCATCACCGGAGGCAGGGGTACCTTCAGCATGACGCACTCCCATTACGAGGAGGTCCCCTCCCACATCGCCGCCAAGGTAATCGAGGCCTCTAAGGAGGAGAAAAAGGACTAGCGGGGAAGCTCCCCCAAAGCCCTCAGCAACCTCTCATACGTCCCTTCGATGCTCTCGGGCATTACCTTGGATTCCCCCACCACGGGCATGAAGTTCGTGTCGCCCTGCCAGCGGGGCACGATGTGAATGTGAACGTGTTCGTCGTACCCGGCTCCCGCGGGCTTACCCAGGTTTATCCCCAGGTTGAAGCCCTGGGGCTGCATCTCCACCTTGATGGCCTTGATCATCATCGTGGCAAGCCCCATCAGCTCTCCCAGTTCTCCCTCCTCGAGGGCCTCCAGCTCACCGACATGGCGGAAGGGGGCGACCATGACGTGGCCCGTATTGTATGGGTAGAGGTTCATGATCACGAAGGCGGTTGCTCCCCGGTGCAGGATAAGAGATGCGCGATCGTCTCCGCAGCCAGGTTTGGTGCAGAATATGCAGCCCTCGTCACGGAAGCTCTCGATATTGCGCACGTATGCCCCCCTCCACGGCCTCCACAGCCTCTCCATCAGCCCTCCCAGGCGCTCGAGGTGCTTCTCTCCCGCACCATGGCCAGGACGCGGGCCAGGAATTCCTCCAGGGGAACCCCCCGCTTCTCCACTCCCCCGCGGTCGCGCACGGACACCGCCCGTGCATCTATCTCCCTGTCCCCCACCACCAGGGTGAAGGGGACCTTCTGCATCTGGGCGCGGCGGACCTTCATGTTGACCGTCTGGCGGTCATCGTCCACCTCGGCCCGCAGGCCTTCCTCACGCAGGACGCTCTCCACCTCGCGCGCGTAGTCCAGGTGCCTGTCCGCAATGGGGATGATCGTCGCCTGCAGCGGCGCAAGCCAGAGGGGGAGCTCGCCCGCATAGTGCTCCAGGAGCACCCCGTAGAACCGCTCTATGCCCGCCAGCACCACGCGGTGGATCATCACCGGCCGGTGCGGCTGGTTGTCTGGGCCGGTATAGGTGAGGTCGAACCTCTCCGGGTTATTGAAGTCCGCCTGGACCGTCGGCCCCTGCCAGGACCTGCCGATGGCGTCCTTGAGCTTGACGTCGATCTTGGGGCCGTAGAAAACGCCTTCCCCGGGATCCAACGTATAGGGGATGCCCATGTCCTCGAGGGACCGCCCCAGGATGGCGGTGGCCTTCTCCCACAGCTCGTCGCTGCCGACGGCGTTCTTCGGGCGGGTGCTCAGGTAGACGTCGAAATCCTCGAACCCGAAGGAACGAAGCGAAAAAAAGGCGAACTCCAGGCATTCCGCTACCTGCTCCTCCAACTGCTCCTCGGTGCAGATGATATGGGCGTCGTCCTGGGTGAATCCCCTCACCCGCATCAATCCGTGCAGCACCCCGGAACGCTCGTAGCGGTACACGGTGCCGAGCTCGAAGTACTTTATCGGCAGATCGCGGTAGCTGCGGGGCCGCGTCTTGTAGATGAGAAGGTGGCCGGGGCAGTTCATGGGCTTCACCACGTATTCCATCCCGTCCTTCTCGAAAAAGTACATGTTCTCCTTGTAGTAGTCCATGTGCCCGGAGATATGCCACAGCTGTCCCTTGAAGAGATGGGGCGTTACCACCATCTGGTAGCCCCTGCGCTTGTGCTCCTCTTTGAGGAAATCCTCGATGATCTCGCGCAGCACCGCCCCCCTGGGATGATAGAACACGACCCCCGGCCCGGCCTCCTCGTGGAAGCTGAAGAGGTCAAGCTCCCTGCCCAGGCGGCGGTGGTCGCGCCTCTCCGCCTCCTCCAGGAAATGCAGGTAAGCCTCGAGCTCGGACCTCTCATCGAAGGCGGTGCCGTAGACGCGCTGCAGCATGGGTCGATGCTCGTCCCCCCGCCAGTAGGCACCCGCGAGGTTGAGCAGCTTGAAATGGCGCAGCCTTCCCGTCGAGGGGAGGTGCGGACCGCGGCACAAGTCCACGAATTCGCCCTGGCGGTACACGGTTACAGTGTCGTCCTCGATCTCCTCCAGGATCTCGACCTTGTAGTCCTGCCCCCGCTCGCGGAAGAAATCAATCGCCTGCCGCCGCGCCCATTCCTCCCGCACCATGGGCAAGTCCCTCTCCACTATCTCGGCCATACGCTCCTCGATGCGAGGGAGATCGTCAGGCGTCAGGCTGGTCTCCAGGTCGAAATCATAGTAGAAACCGTCAGCTATGGAAGGGCCGATGGCCAGTTTTGTCCCTGCAAACAGCTCCGTCACCGCCTGCGCCATGACGTGCGAGGCGGAGTGGCGGTATACCTCCTTCGCCCCCTCGTCCCCCCAGGCCACTGTCTCCAGCTCGCCCTCCTCGAGCGGCGCGGTGAGGTCGACGAGACGGCCGTTGAGGCGCGCCGCAACAGCCTCCTCGGCCTCAGCCGGTCTCGTCTCCCGCAATAATGCGAGTATGCTCTTCCGGGATGAGGGATCGCCAGCGGTCGATGCTCCTATGGTTATCTTCAATTTCCCCCCCGCAAGGCTTCCAACACGATCTCCAGCTCCACGTCCTCGAGGTACGTCACGGGCCCCTCGCCGATCAGCCTGGACATCAGGCGCAGGTCGTTGCCGCCGGCGCGCAGCTCATCGCCCAGGAGGGAGATGAGCTTCATGGCATAGGTTATCGCATCGCGGCCGCGTGCGTTGATGCAGGGCTTGAGGCCTCTCACCAGTCGGTCCGATAGGACCCGCATCACGGCCACGCCGTCTGATGCCGGGGTTATCGTGATGCTCTCTTCCCCGCCGCTTCCCGAGACCCCTTCCCTCAGGGCCCGCGCCTCACGCTCCAGTCTCTCCACTTCCTCCTCGGAGACCATCAAAGCCTCCAGGTCCTCGAAGACGAATCCGCAGCGAAGGCAGAACTGGCAATCCAGGGGGCTCATCTCACCACAGCTCGGGCAGCGCAGTCTCGATCCCTGGTGTTCCTCGCGCATGGCGTCGGCCGCTTCGTCCACACGTGATGACCTCAGGCGAACCTCGAATCTCGCGTAACACAGGGAGCAGAATTCGGCATCCTCCGCGTTCTCCGCCTGGCACTTGGGACACTTCATCGCATACCTCCGGCTGATACCCTGTTGCATGCCATAAAAAGGATTCCTTCTTTGAAAACTCCCCTTAAAACATCGCGCGGCCCCGCGGCGGAAAAACGGTCCCCCGCGTCGCCGCGCTTCCTGCCCGAGATCAAGGGAGCCTCCAGCTTGTATTGTCCAAGACCCATCGGGCCTTGAGGCGTGGTGGGCGCGGAGGGGATTGAACCCACGACCTCTTCCGCGTCAAGGAAGCGCTCTCCCACTGAGCTACGCGCCCGTACCGCTAATATTGTGTGCGATTTCAGACCATTACGCAACACTATCACATCACCGCGAACGTTCTCAAAACAATCCCTCAGGATGCCGATTGAGATTAACATGAGGGAGGACTTTTACATGGACATATATGACCGCATGTCCCGCAACCGCAAGCGCCTGGTCCTGGCGGCAGCGGCATTCTGTCTTGCTTTGATGGCCTTTTCCGGGCTGGTCGTCATCCTGCTCCGAGAGGTATTCCGCGTCCCCCTCGATCCCTGGCTGCTGTGGGCCATGTTCTGGCTCCTCTGCCTGCTCTACGTCCTTATCCGCTATGCCCTTGGCGGCATGTGGGTGCTGAAGGGGATTAAGATCCTCCCTTCCTGGAAAGTCGACAGGCGCCTCGAGGACGCCCTCATGGCAGCCTGCCTGGCCTCGGGGAGTGCGGATCGCATGCGCCTGTTCGAGATCCCCGACGACGACATCAACTCTTTCTCGCTCTCCCTGCCGGACGGGACCTTCGCCCTCTTCGCGACCAGCGGCATCGCGTCCAAGCTTCCTCACGACGAGCGCGTCGCCGTCTTCGCGCACGAGATCGCCCACATGCAGGCCGGGGACACGACCATCTATACCATCATGATCCGCCTGGCGGGGACAAGGTCCCTGAGAAGAATGGTGGGAGGGCTTCCGGGCGCCACCCGCGATCCCGTCAAGTCCTTGAACGTTTCCATATTCACTTTCCTGCTTGCGGCGGCGGCGATTTTGCTCGTCGTCGGGTCCACGAGGGATCCCGGGCAAGGTGCATCTTCCGGAAGCGGTTTCTGGTTCACCCTCGCGGTCATCTTCCTCGCCCTGCTGGCGATCCTCCCCATCATCGCCAACACCCTGCTGAGGCTGGTGCTGGACAGAAACAGGGAGTACAGCGCCGACATGCACGCGGTCTATATCATGCGCGACCCCGCAGCCGTCTACGGGGCGGTCAAGGAGGCGGCGGAGGACGTACGCGACGTCATCCTGCTGCCGGCCTGTTTCGACGCCCTGCTCTTCCATCCCGTCGTCGATTATTCCTCGTACAGGCCCTTCCGCACCCAGCCCGCCATGTCGCAACGCATGGCGCGCCTGAGCGCAGCCTTTCCCATCATCACCGTCTGAGCCTCAAATGGAGAGGCCCTCCGTAGAGGGCCTTCGTCGCTGCTGGAGGCGGCGACCGGATTTGAACCGGTGATCAAGGTTTTGCAGACCTTTGCCTTACCACTTGGCCACGCCGCCTCATAACCGCCGCGGCCTGAACCGCCGCAAAAAGGTAGACGACGGGTCGCCTACCTGTAGTCCTGGAGCGGAAGACGGGATTCGAACCCGCGACCCTCACCTTGGCAAGGTGATGCTCTACCAACTGAGCCACTTCCGCCCGTCTCACAACTCAAGATTCTAGCATCGCCCGTCGCGTTGCTCAAGGGCGCCGCCCTATCTCCTCGCCTCCTTCTGCAGTACCTTGCTGACGATGATCAGCCTGCTGGCCCTGTCTTTGAGGGCCCGCTTGAAATCGATGACCATCTTCTCGAAATCCGGCTCGGGCTTGTAGGCGTAGATGGTCTCTGCGCCGTCGCCCGCCCTGTATTCGTAAGAGAGTATGCCCTTCGCTGCCATCCTCTCGAGGTATGGTTCGATGTCGGAGCCCAGCCTGCCTATACTCATGGCGATGCTGGAGGGTGAGCCCACGGTATAGGGGTTCTCATGGAAAAACAGGATGAGATCCCAGGTGATGAAGGAATCCACGTATTCCTCTACGAAGGCTCCTACTTGCTGGTCAAGGTTATCGAAATCAAGCATCGCAGGATCACACCTCGTTATCTTCTCTCTATTTGAAGAACTCCTCGGCCTTCTTGAGACGGCGCGTCACGTAGGGATTGCCGCTCAATATCCCCTCCCGGCCCTCGAAAGAGGCCTTGATCTCTATCCCGGAGGGCGTGATGAGCATGCGGCGTATGCTCTTGTCGTGGTCCGATGCCCGGTGCTTGAGCACCAACAGCGCCCGCTCGATACTCGAGCTTATCTCCACATAACGCAACTGGATTATCGTATCCACGATATATGAGAGGCCGGCCTCGGCCACCGACATATTCCCGGTGATGAAAGCGTCTTCCTGGGTGACGATTGCGGTGATATCGTAACGCAGCAACCCGTTGAGGAAGGTGTAAATTATCTCGCGCAGCTGCACGGGCTCCTGGGTGATGCGTTCAAGCTGCGTCATGGAGTCCACGAAGACCCTCTTCGCCGAGATCTCCTCAATGGTGCGGTCGAAGATGCCGCCGGGTTGCTGTATCTCGCGCAGGAACACGGCCGGAGTCGTGAATATGGTGCGCAGCTTGTCCTCGCGCTCGTAAGCGCGCAGGTCGAAACCTATCGATATGGCGTCGCGGTAGAGCTGGCGGGGGAACTCCTCGAAGGTTATGATCAGGCCCGGCTCGCCGTGCTCGAGGATGCCGCGCGACACGTATTCCATCCCGATGCAGCTCTTGCCCGTACCCGGCGCGCCCTTCACGACCGCGATGGAATTGAACAAAAGGCCACCGCCCAGCATTTCGTCCAGCCCGGTAATGCCCGTGGGTACCCTCGAAGAGTTGCTCCTGTTGCCGGTTGCGTCTCCCATGCCCATTCGCAAACTCCTTGTCTCTTTGCTTCAATCCATTTTACAACATTCGCCGCTGGCGCATGTATAGCCTCCGTCTCCCTGCAAAAAGGTGTCGGGGCGGCCTTGGCCGCCCCGACCGGTTGAAGGACGAGATGCGATGAGGCTTATCCGTGCAGAAAACAGCGATGGCAGAAGGAATCGTCTATGTCCTTCCCCATCTTGCCGCAATATGCCTTGAAACCCCTCAACTCGAGTGATTCTCCGTCTATGATCTCGCGCAGGACGTGCAGCCTGTCACACCAGAAGAAATCGTCCAGGCTCAATTCGGCTCGATCCTTCACAGCCATCACCTCGTTTCTATTGTTAAACATTTATATTAATTTTTAACAATATTAACATTAGTATAATCAAATAACGTTATTTGTCAACCCCTGGCGCGCTGAAAGCAAAACCCCTTATGACGGGATCGCTTGAAGCCGATTTTTCATTTCGCATATAATCAAACCCAGATCGATCCAAGGAGGGTTTTTATGGCCGCAGACCTGGACAAGGTGTTCAATCCCGACTCCATAGCAATGATCGGGGCGTCGAACGTCCCGTCGAAATGGGGCTCCTTTCTGCTTATCAACCTTCTTGCGGGAGGATACCCCAGGGAGAACATCTACCCCGTGAACCCCAAGGAAAATGAGATACACGGGCTGACAGCATATCCATCCATCGCGGCCCTGCCGGTCGTACCCGACCTGGCATTCGTGACCACTCCCGCAGTCACCGTCACGGGCATCCTCGAGGAATGCGCCGCCAGGGGCACTCGGAACATCATCGTCATCTCCTCCGGCTTCTCCGAGGTCGGAGAGGACGGGGTCCACCTGGAGAGGGAACTGGCAGAGACGGCCCGCCGCCACGACCTGAACATCGTGGGCCCGAACACCATGGGCATAGTCAGCACGAGGCGGAGGATCTTCGCGGTCGGCGCGCCGGTGCAGTTGCATCCCGGCAAGATATCATTCGTCTCCCAGAGCGGAAACGTCGGCGCCAATATGCTCGGCTGGACCATGAACCAGGGCATCGGTTTCGGAAAGTTCGTGGGGAGCGGGAACGAGGCCCTCCTGCACGCGGAGGACTATATAGACTATTTCGGCGCGGACGGGGACACCGGGCTGATCCTGGCCTACCTCGAGGGAGTCGACAACGGGCGCAGGTTCATCGACATCGTCTCCCGCATCAGCGTCGCCAAACCTGTTATCGTGCTCAAGTCCGGTCGCACCGAGGAGGGAGGCAAGGCCGCCAGGTCGCACACCGGTTCCCTGGCCGGATCGGATCATATCTACGATGCCGCTTTCGCGCAGAGCGGCGCCATACGAGCCGAGACTTCCCAGGACATGCTGGACCTGGCCAAGGCCTTCGAGAGGCTGCCGCTGCCGCGGGGCGACCGCCTGGGCATCATGACCCTCGGCGGAGGATGGGGCGTCCTCGCCACCGACGCCACGGCCATGGCCGGTCTGAAGCTGGCGCGCCTCGACGATGACGTGATCAGGGTCTGCGATGAGCTCCTTCCGCCCTTCTGGAGCCGCGCAAACCCCATCGACCTGGTGGGCAACATCTACATGGACACGCATCTCTCCATACTCGAGGCCATGGCCAGATCGCCCGAGGTTGATGCCATGATCGTGCTGGGTTCACTCGGCACGGGCACCATCATCGGACTCAACGTCCTGGTATCCCAGAAACTGATCATGGAGATGAGCGATGACGCTCTCAAGGGCTTCTTCACCGAGCTGAAAGACCGCAACATCAGCCTGCTCAACAGGGCGAAGGAATTGATGCTCACTTACAACAAGCCGATCATCTTCGTGGAGATGCAGTTCATCGGGGAGGAAAGCCTGCGCGATCTCGAGGCGGGCGAAACGGTTATCTTCACCGCGCCCGAAAAGGCTGCGATCATCCTTTCCAGGATGCTGGGCTACCGCCGCTACCTGGAGAGGAAGGGCGCCGTCTGACGCGGACAAAAAACAACGCCGCCGCAGGGAGGCGTTGTTCTTACCCTTAATTCGATCCGCTCGCTTATATGCTCTCCACGAAGCGAGGCTTCATCTTGGTCGGGTTCCAAACGGTGTAGATGCCCTCGTCGGGGCAGTTCGGAAGGGGCTCGTTCTCGTCCTTGTGCTCGTACTCGTACCCGCACTTGTCGCAGTAGTACTTTCCGGCTGGAGCTTTCTCTCCCGTTGACAGTACCTCATCCGCCATCTGGTTCACCTCCGCGTTTCAATATGACGGAGGGCGTTTGCACACGCCCCAGGAACAGGCCAGTCTTCATTTTGTTCCGTGGGTACTCATTAGTCAACCCCCACATCATGCAGGGATGAAGGTGTCCGGTGCGCTGAAGCCCCGAGGTCACGGGGTCTCTAGAATGCGGTTGACGGTATCCAGCAATTCTCCGATGGTGAAGGGCTTGACCAGGCAAGCCTCCACCTTTATCTTGCCTTCCCTCTCTATCTCCTCGACCGCTCTCTTCATGGCGGAGATGATTATCACGGGTATGTCTCCCATGTCCTCGCGGCTCTTGAGCTCGTTGTAGACCTCTACGCCATCGACGTGGGGCATCATCAGGTCCAGGAGGATGAGTTCGGGCTTGATGGACTGCAGGCGGGGTATTATCTCCCTGCTCTCGGTGAAGCCGGTCACCTTATAGCCGTGTTTCTGCAGGATGATGGAGACAAGGTCGATCATATCGGGATCGTCCTCGATATAAGCAATCGTCTTCATCTTTGCGAGCTCCTGTTGCATCCTGCTTTCTTACTTCTCTTATCGTTTATATAACTTATTAACTTGAGGAGTCTTCCATAAATTACTAACATCCTGCATCGTGTTCTCCGGTGCCGGCCTACAGGCCCCTCATGTATTCCGGCCTAAGAAGCTCCGGCTGCCGCATGGCGGTGTCAATGATCCCGATAAGCTCTTCCCTGTCCCTCGAGAGCACGCCCTTGAGGGGGAGGTAATTGGAGGCGTGATTTGTCCTGAACACGCACTGCGATAGCTCGCAGCCCTGGAGGAACATCCGCAATTCCTCCAGGAGTCCCTGCTGGCTGGGCATGACGAATTCGCCCGCCTCCTGCTCACGGTGGAGCGGGGTTCCGGGTACTACCATCAGGGTGAGGGCGCTGAGGTAATGGGGGTCCATGCGCGATACCGCCCGCGCGCTTGCGGCGGCATGCATGCGAGACCCCTCCCTTCCGCCCAGTCCCAGCAGCACGATCACCGATACCTGCAGCCCGCACCTTTTCGCCTTGAGGGCGGCCGCTATCATGTCCTCACTGCGGTCTCGCTTGCGCACCCTCTCAAGCACGCGGTCGTCGCCGCTCTCCAGCCCCATATAGACGATCCCCAGGCCCAGCCCGGCAAGGTCTCGCAGCTCGTCCTCCGTCTTTTCGTTGATGTCCCTGCCGTTGGCGTAAACGCCGACCCTCTCCAGCGCCGGGAAGGCGCGTCCCAAAGCCCCCAGGATGGTCTCCAGGTGTTCGGTCGGGAGACAGAGGGCGTTGCCGTCGGCGAGAAAGACGCGTCGCGTGCGTGGTATTATGCGTGACGCATCTTCGATATCGTCCAGAACCTCCCGCAGGTCCCGCGACGCGAAGCGCGTACCGGTGTAGGTAGGGCAGAACGTGCAGGCGTTATGGGAGCAGCCATAGGTCACCTGCAGGATATAGCTGCCGGCCTCGCTGGGAGGCCGGATCACCAATCCCCGGTATCGCACATTCCTCTCCTTCAAGCGGATGCGCAATCATGCGCATCCTGCATAGTATAGCATTTAAAGGGAGCGTTAAGCCGACAAACGGGCCGGTCCCGTCTATTCCGCCGGCGCCTTTCGCATGGTCAAACCGCCCTTGCCCAGCACCTCGCTCATCCTGCGCGGCCTGCCGCGGAAATCCGCCCATGCCTGGTCTTTGAAGAGAAGCTGCTCGAAACGGCTGTAGAGGTCCGTGTCCACGCGTGGACCAATGCGCGCCGAAAAGAAATTCGCCGAGTCCAGGTTAACGTTCGGCTCGTCGGTCTCGTAATACATGAACCCGGCCTTCTCGAGGTATTCCAGGAGCATGCGGCGGTAATCCTGCTTGCTCAGGCCGCTGCTCTCCAGGTCCCAGTGCCAGGTGTAGCCCGTGCAGATCACTATCTTGTCATCGAAGAATTGGTCTCGCAGCCCTATCTCCATCATCTTGTTCGCTATGCCCAGCCCGCGCCAGTTCTGGCTGACCTCGATGGCCATGGCCTCGATGAGCCCCTGCCCGGAAAGCTTCCCCCACCTCTCGGCGGTACTGGGCGGGGCGATGGCCACGAATCCGACGATCCTTTCGTCCTCGTTGAAGGCGAGTATTATATTGCTCTCCTCCCCCCTAGCTATACGCTCCAGGGCTTTTTTCTCACGTGACGCGGGATAATGCGGCGCCGCGAAAACCCCCATCCCCTCCTCGAGCTGAAGAGACGCGATGAGTTCGGGGCTGGCCTTGGCGACGATCCACACCTTTCCCCTCGGCGTCTCGACAACATCGGCTTGCTCTCGCTCCGCGTCCAACATTTCCTCCCGTTCAGGCATGGTTGTTGCCACGACCCGTTCACGTCCGACCCGCCATCTTCAGGCGGCGGCATCGAGACGTGTCTTCCCCGCCCCGCCGCGAACCTAGAGTATATAGCAGGGTTAATCTATAATATACCCGTCCATGACTTATATGACCTGCGGGACAGGACGGAGTACAATGCGCAGCATCATGGCTCGTGGGGTCGGTGACGTTTTCAAAGCCTTGACGTTGGATTCACCTCGCCACAACATCCACGCTATCAACCAGTTGGACCCGGAAATAAAGGAGAGGGTCTATGCGCTCCTGATACCGGACAGGATCTTCGAGATGTTTCGTATAGACCGCTCCGCTTTCACCAACGCCCAGGACGAGCGTATGGTGAGGGTCGTGTCGCCGCGCCAGGCCGGCTTCGCCATCGTGGAGGTGCGGGAGCATCCAGACGACCGTGACTGCATCTTCTTCCTGGAGATCGCGGACACGCCTTTCTTCAAGGTGGAGATAACCTTCCTCATCATCAACGATCCGCGCTCGCCCCGCTTCAATACCGACATCGACGACGCGGGACGCAGGACGAAATTCGGGACCACCCGTAGAAACAAGCCCGAGGAGGTCAGGGCCATGGAGGCCGGGCTGGCGCCGGGCCAGGTACGCAAGGGTCTGCACATGCTCAAGGACTTCATGCCCCTGGTAGTGGAGTTCCTCGCCTGCATGGGGCAGGACATGCTGGTCGCCGAACCACTGACCTATCACGACGCGATAATCTTCGAGAAGCACGGCTTCAACTACGTGCGCGGCAGGAAGAAGATGGACTGCATACACGAGGGCTTCCAGCCCGGCGGCGAGCTCTTGTCCAGGCTCGACGGGAGCACTCCTTTCCGGCAGCCGGGCATGGAGAAGACCGTCCGGGGCAGGAGTTGGGCGATCCACGACGGGATCCTGGGCGAACCCTGGAAGGACATAGAGATGTACCTCCCCCTGAAAAATCCCGCGCGGGTCTGCACCTTTCCGGGCTGGGTATACTAGTTCCTCCACGGGACGGTCCCCCGGGTCGGACCGCCTTCGTAGCCATCGATACATGAACCATCCAGGCGCGCGAAGAGCCCTCGAGCATACATCCATGCTGCCGACAGGCGTTATAATTAACCCTAGGTCGTCTGCGCCATGACGGCCTCGGATACGGCAAGGAGGAGGAATGCGCGTACGCGACCACATGAGCCCGGATCCCGTAGTCCTCGGACCGGAGGACACGTTGCGCCAGGCGCGTGACCTTATCAAGGACAAGAACCTTCGTCGCTTTCCAGTCGTCGAAAACGGAAGGCTGGTGGGGATAGTGACGGACCGGGACGTGAGGCAGGCGGACATCAGCTCCCAGGTCGTGCAGGAAAGAAGATACGTGGACTACATCCTCGATCGCATCCAGGTCCGCGGCATCATGACCCCGGACCCCATCACCGTCGAGCCCGATACGCCCATCGCAGAGGCCGCTGCGCTTATCCTCGACCGTAAGATCGGCGGCTTGCCCGTAGTCTCAGGCGAGGAACTGGTCGGGATCATCACCGAGACCGATCTCATAAGGGCGTTTATCTCCATGCTGGACGCGTTACCCGATCCGACGGCGGAGCAGTGAGGTGTCGAGATGATTGTCGTGATGTCCCAGGAGGCAAGCCGCGACCAGGTTGAAGCGGTCTTGCGCAAGATCGAGGAGTTCGGGCTCCAGACCCACCCCATTTACGGGGTCCAGAAGACGGTTATCGGCGTCATAGGAGACGACAAGACCAAGGTAGTCGAGACCATGGCCGGTTATCCGGGCGTGGAGCAGATCATCCCCATACTCAAACCGTACAAATTCGCCTCGCGCGAGACCCACCCTCAGGATACGGTGATAGAGCTGTCAGGCGTCAGGATAGGCGGCGACAAGGTCGTCGTCATGGCGGGCCCATGCGCGGTCGAAAGCCCCGAACAGATCCTCAACACCGCACGCCTGGTAAAGTTGTCCGGGGGGTCGATCCTGAGGGGAGGAGCATACAAGCCGCGCACCTCTCCCTACAGCTTCCAGGGCCTGGGGGAGGAAGGGCTGCGTTACCTGGCCGAGGCCCGCGAGGAGACCGGGCTTCCGGTCGTCACCGAGATCACCGATCCCCGCAAGATCGACCTCTTCTGCGAATATGCTGATATCATCCAGGTCGGCGCACGGAACATGCAGAACTTCGTCCTCCTCACCGAGATCGGCCGCAGCGGACATCCCGTGCTCCTGAAGAGGGGTCCGAGCTCGAAGATCGAAGACCTCCTGCTTGCGGCGGAATACATCATCAAGGAAGGGAATCGCAATATAATACTGTGCGAGCGGGGCATCAGCACCTTCGAGACCTATACCCGCAATACCCTCGATCTCTCCGCGGTCGCCGCGATCAAGAAGCTCTCGCACCTGCCGGTGGTCGTCGACCCCAGCCACTCAGTGGGCATCGCCAATCTGGTGACCCCGATGTCCATGGCCGCCGTGGCCGCGGGAGCGGACGGGCTGATAGTCGAGATACACCCCAATCCGAACGCCGCACTCTGCGACGGATCGCAATCCCTCGACTTCGAGACCTTCAGCGCGCTCATGACCAAGCTGCGCAAGGTCGCCGCGGCGATTGGCAGGGATGTCTGAGCGGGGGTGTGGGATCAGGCGGTGTAGAAGACGAGCCTGTTCGTCCTCATGATCGCCTGCACGAAATCGGCTTGCAGCTCCTCCTTGACGGGATGGCGGATCATGAACATGTTGACCTCGACCCGTTGATCTCTCTCGTCGGTGCGCAGGGGATTCGGAATGGTCATATACTCGTGGAGCCCGGCAAGGTCCGCCAAGAGTTCGTCGACCAGGTTGCTGTCCTGGTCGCGGTAGACCCCCACCAGCGACATCTGGGTAGCGTATTCGAAGAAGACCACGCGTGATATCCCTATCACCTTCCTGCTGTAGGTGTAACAATAGACCTCGAGGGGAGAGATCGATTCCGCCGCCACCAGTGAGCGCGCGTCGATGCTGCGCAACCCGGGAACCCTGCTCTCGAACTCCCGCAACAGCAGAGACGACGACGCCCCTTCGCCCGCCAGGCAGGTCAAGCCCTTGAAGACTACCCCTCCCGCGATGATCACCTTTGACTGGGCCGGCCTGGCCGCAAGGGTCCCCTCCCTCAGGAGATCCTCCTCACAGGATTCCTCGATGCTCTTCTGCAGGCCGTCCATGTCGACGCCGAAGCTGTAGAAATTGACCCTCTGCCAGCCCTCGATCTCATGCTGGGCCACGATGCCCAGCCCCGGTGCCTTGTTGTGATAATAGAAAAAAGCCTTGTTCTTTACCAAGCCATCGCTCTCCTTTCGGCCTCCACCCGGTCCTCATCACGCCCCGCATAAACCCGACGCGCGGCCACCTTTCTTTGTTGAATATTTCTATGGTTTAACCCTGCACACCTTGATATTATCATTAAAAAGTCCGGCACCCGAGCGACGTGTCCACTGTGCGGGCCGTTTGATGCAGCATGATCGCCGCAAGGAAAAACAAGGAGTTCTGCGGGAGGAGATTGCCTTGATACGTTTCTACATAGGCTGGCCCATCTTCCGGCTGGTGGCCATGGCATATCATCTACGCTACAGCGGATACGAGAACGTACCACGCAAGGAGCCGTTACTGGTGGTGGCCAACCATAACAGCCGCAAGGACCCCGTGGCCATCAATCTTTCGCTGAGGCGGCCCGTGCGGTACATGGCCAAGAAGGAGGCGTTCGATCCCCGCAACGGGCTCTTCGAGTACCTCATGGTAAGCATATTCTTCGCCTATCCCGTCGACAGGGAACATCCCGGCCCCGAGGCCATAAGGCGCACCATCTCCTACCTGGACAAAGGCGATTGCGTGGGCATATTCCCCGAGGGGACCCGCTTCGACGACGAGGTGCTGCACCCCTTCACCCACGGCGCCGCTTACTTCGCGTGGAAGACCGGCGTGAGGGTGCTTCCCATCGGGGTGACGGAGAAAAAGGGCGTCGATTACCACATCAACATAGGCAAGCCCTTCAGCGTTCCCAACCTGCAGGGCAGGCCGCACAAGGTCCTGCCACAGATAACCGACTTGATCAGGGAGCGCATCCGCGAACTCCTCCCCGATGACTGGGAAGACCGCGAGGAGGAGCCCGGCGCGCAACAGACCTGACGTGCTTCTTCCGGGGTCAGGTCTTGTTTTTTGCATACCGTGGTATGCTGCCTGTTGGCAGCTGGGATTTTATTGCGAACTTGCACAACGTGACCCCAAGCTAAGTCCAACGTGGTTCATGCTTCCCGGCGCTACCCGTCGCTCCGCCCTGGAAGGTGGGTTACCGGCCCCTACTCCTCCAACCCGCAATAGGGCGCGTCGCACCCCTGCAGCCAGAGGTCCACGATCATCCCGAACAGTATCGGCACGTCGAGATTGGCCTCCCGGTCGACCGCCGCGTCTATGACCGTTACGCGGCCGGACGACACCGCCTCCTCCAGGGCCGGCCTGATCTCATCGGGGCTCTCCACCCTGATGCCCTTCGCCCCCATGGACTCGGCCAGTTTATCGAGGCGCGAGTCCCTGAACTCGACCCCGCAGTACCTGCGGTCGAAGGCCGCGTGCTGCGCGCCCTTTATCATCCCCCAAGCGCTGTCGTTGGAGACGATGTCTATGATGGGCAGGTCGAGGCGCACGGCAGTCTCGATATCCTGGCAATTGATCATGAAGGAGCCGTCACCGTGCAGCACGTAGACCGGCCTCTCGGGATTGGCCATTTTCGCGCCCATGGCGTAAGGCAGACCAACGCCCAGTTGCCCGGTGCCCTCGGCGAAAAGATAGGAGCGCGGCTCGTACACCCTGCCCGCGATGTTCACCCACAGGGCGGTGTTGCCTCCGTCCATGACCATTATGCCGTCGCGGCCCAGGAACTCGACGGCATCGGAGATAAGCCGCAGCGGATGGATGGGTTTCGCCTCCGACCTGGCCATCTCCTCATATGCGGCCAGGGCCTGTTCCTCCATCTCGCGGTAGGCGGCCATGTAATCTCGTGTGGAGACCGGCCCGGTCTCCTCCTTTACCCTGGAGACGATCTGGCGCAAGACCATCGCGGCGTCGCCGATGATCCCGAGGTCGAACTGGCGGTTGAGACCGATCACGCTGGGCTCGATATCCACGTAGATGAACTTCTGCACCGCTGGCTCTCCCCACATATTGGGTTTGCCCCAGAAGTCCAGTTCCGACATGGTGCATCCCACGTTGAGGACCACGTCCGACGTCGATTCCGCCATTATCGCCCCCATGCCCTTGGGGAGGAAGAGAAGGGGGTGGTCCTCCGGCAGCGTTCCCCGTCCGGACACGCTCGTGGTCACGGGGATCTGCAGATACTCCGCCAGCTCCCTCACCTCGCCCCAGGCCTTGGAGCGCATCACCCCGCCTCCGGCGTGGATGAGCGGCTTCTCCGCCTCCAGGAGCATCTCCACCGCCCTATCCACCGCGTCGGGATCGCCGCAGGGCTTGACCAGGGTGCGGTAGCGCTCGGGCGCCAGGAACGCTGACTCGTCGATCTCACCGTTTGCGAAGAGCACGTCGACGTTTATGTCGAGGTGTACCGGCCCGGGCCGACCGCTCGTCGCCTCGCGGAACGCCCACTGTACCATCTCCGGTATGCGGTCCCAGCGGTTCACCAGGGCGTTCCATTTCGTGATCGGTCTGAACAGGCCGATCTGGTCCAACTGCTGCTGCGATCCCTTGAACGGGTAGGAGCGGTCGGAGTGGATCTGAGGCGTTATCACCACCATGGGAATGCTGTCGTTGTACGCCGCGTATACCCCCGTCACCAGGTTTACGGCGCCGGGGCCCACCGTCCCCGTGCATACTCCTACCATATCCGAGGTCCGTGAGACGGCATCCGCCATGTGCGCCGCCACCGCCTCGTGGTGGGTCATCACGAACTCCATGCCGTTGGGCACGCCGACGCGAGCTATGGCGTCCGTGAAAGTGCATAACTGCCCTCCCGGTATGCCGAACACCCACTTCACGCCCTCCTTCAGCAGGGCCCTTACGAGTACCTCTCCCCCGTTCATCAAAGCCATGATCCCCTCCTCACATCCTTTCGAACAGGCCTACGGTATGGAAGACAATCGTGCGCTCGTTTCGCATCACCCGCCCAGGCGGTGAACTCGTTTAATTATATGCCGTCGTGAACCGCGGAGGACAAGGCATTGCGTCCCTGCGCCCCTCCCTCGTGCGGGCAGCCCCTCTCACCCGAACGCCACGAACAATAACCTTCTCGTCCGCTGCGAAGGCTTCCCGAGGCCCGCGGCGTCCATCGCCTCCGCGTCCACGAAGCCCGCGCGTTCCAGTTGCTCCAGCACCCAGCCGCAGTCATAGGCACGTTCGAGATGCACCTCAATAACGTCCCTTCCCCTCCCCCCCGCATCACGGATGATCATGGTCAGGGTGAAGGTCTTTTTTTCCTCGTCCCAGGCGCTCCTCCAGCTCATGCGCCTTCCCTCCACCTCGAATTCCCACGACGAGGTATCGCTTCCTTCCCGCAGCTGCCAGGCGGTGTTCATGTCGAAAAAGACCGCTCCCCCCGGCAGAAGCGACGCCCGGAAGGACGCCAGGGCGCGCCCGAAGTCGTCCTCGCACATCAGGTGGTTCAAGGCATCGGTCGCGCAGTTCACGAGGGTCACCCGCCACGGCGGCTGCAGGTACCTCATGTCCTGCTTCACATAGCTGATGAGCCTGCCGGGGTTCTTTGCGCACGCCACCCTCAGCATGCACTCAGACAGGTCCGTGGCGAAGACCCGGGCTCCCGAGCGCGCCAGGTGAGCGGCCGCGAGCCCGGTGCCGCAGGCGACGTCGGCCACGGCGGTAGTATCCAGACCGTATCTCGATCTCAGCCGCTCGAAGTTCTCCTCCCAGTGCTCGAAGGCGCAGAGGCCGACCATGTCGTCGTAAATGCCGGCCGAGACCGAGTAGGCGGGAACGGCGAATGGCCTTCCTCCCGCTTTGTCGTCCAACTCGTACCCCCATGTCCTCGTGTCGCGACGCGGCTGCGCGCGGGAACCCGGCGTGTCAATGCGGCATTGCCATTTGCGCCAGATCCTCTCCCATGCTCCTCGCTTTGTCGACGGCCCCCTCTACCTTCAGGATGTCCCCCGCTTCATCCACGCCCGCGAAGGTCAGCGAATCCCAGTTCCCAACCCCGATGATGAAGAAGAAGTATGCGAGGGTGGGCCGCGTGCAGTCAAAGGTCTCGGGCTTGTCGCGGCCGCAGCATGACAGGAAGAAACCCCTGCGCTCCTCCGCGAACACCCTGTCCACCGGCTCCTTCTCCAGCACGTAGCGTATAGACCACTGGCGCTGGCAGCGGTCGATGAGCGCTTTGGCCTGGGCGCAGATGTTCATGGAGAAGATGGGCGCGGCCATGGCCACCGCGCCCGCGGCGAAGAGATGAGGGTATATCACCTGCATATCGTCCTGCTGTATACATTCCCCCTCCTTGAAGCAATGGTTGCAGGCGCGGCAGGGCCGGATGTCCATGGTGGCGGTGTGAAATCGCTCCACGCGCAGGCCGGCATCCTCAGCGCCGCCGGCAAGGGCATCGAGCAGAGTCGCCGTATTCCCCTTGCGCCGCGGGCTGGTGTACAGCGCCAGCAGATAGCGGTTTCCCTGCCTCATACACACCCTCCTTCTCGATCATCATTCCCCGAAGACCCTGCTCACCGCCTCGGGATCGTCCTTCAGCCCTCCAAACAATCCGTTCAGGGCATCGGCGTCGGCGGCGGTCACCGCCATGCCCTGCAGCGCCCTGAGCTGCGGCCCCATCTTTTTCTCCCACTTCTCACCGTAACGGGAAAGGGAGTCCTCGCTGAAGTCCCTCTCCTCCAACGCCGCGAGAACGGCCCTCGCAGCGTAGTTGGCCGACCTCACCGCGGACGCCACGCCTTCCAGGATGAAGGGCTCGACGAAATTTCCCGCGTCTCCCACCAGCACCGCGCCCGCCGCGTAGTTCTTGCCTATCTGGCCCGCGCTGGGCACCCGCCATCCCGTCCAGTCCGATACGCGTTCCGCTCCGCGCATCTTCTCGCCGTGCGGGCTTTCCGCGACGAACTTCTCGACCATCTCCTCGGCGTTGAGGGACAGGCGCCCGTATTGAGACATCTGGATGCCCACCCCCATATTGACCACGTCATCGTAACCTGGGTGGGGGGACAGGCAGACGAACCCGGGGTTGAAGGAGGGATCGTAATGCACCTCCACGTCCCGCAGGGGAGGACTGCATCCCCGCCAGTAAGCCCTCCCCGCCAGGTAGACCTGATCGTAATCGTCCACGAACAGGCCCAGCCTCTTCGCCACCCAGGAATGAGAGCCGTCGGCTCCGATAACCACGTCGCAGCGGTAGTCCCTGAACTCACCCTGGTATTTTGCCCTCACTCCACGCACCTGACCGTCCTTCACCACGAGGTCGTGTACCCAGAACTCTTCCCATACCTCCGCGCCCAGCCTCGAGGCGTTCTCCTTTAGGATGTTGTCTCCCACGCGGCGGGGACAGGTCAATCCCTTGCCGTTGGCGCCGTAGATGGCGGTGTAGTCGGGGCTCGAGAGGAGCACGCCGGGGTAAACGTACCCCGCCTCCAGCAATCGTTCGTAAACTCCCAGTTCCTCGTAGGTACGGGCTCCGAACGGGCCGTAGATGTCGCTGCAGGGCTTCTCCCTGGGGAACCTCTCCTTGTCGACCAGGAGCACGTCCACTCCCGCCTGGGCCAGCCTGGCGGCCGCGGTGCTGCCGCCGGGTCCCGCCCCGACCACTATCACGTCCCACTGCGCGCGCATCACCTCTCACCCCCCGCTACCGGTGCGCCCATGGTCAGGACGTCGCCGGCCGGGCAGGTCTCCCTGCAGATACCGCAGCCCAGGCACAGATCGTGGTCGACCTCGATGTACCCGCATCGCATGCAGCGCCTGGCGTCCTCCTCGAGCCTTTCCCGCCCGGGGGGTAGATCCACCTCGCGAAAGGATGCCAGGGCTTCGCGCGTCTCCAGGTGCGGCAACCGCAGCGGCTCCGCCTTCTCCAGGCGCACCGGGAATATCTTCTCCTCCAGCGGCGCCCGTGAGGGGCTTGCGGCCTTGCGCGCGTACGACCGGCCCGAGAGATAGGCGTCGACGCTCCGTGCGGCCGTCCTCCCCGAGGACATGGCCTCCACCACCGATCCCTGCCTGTTCACAAGGTCTCCCGCGGCGAAAATCCCCGGCAGCGAGGTGGAAGCGGTTTCGGGGTCGAACCGCAACGCGCCCGCTGGCGTCGTCTCCAGCCCCATGCGTTTCAGTTGGGCGGCGTCAACCGCCTGCCCCACCGCGAACACCACGGTATCCACGGGAAGGGTCATGGTCGTGGAATCGTCCAGTTCGGTCGTGAGCCTTCCCGCATCGTCGCAGCATATCCGCTCCACGCGCGCCAGCTCGATCGCCTCCGCCTTCATCCAGGAAGAGGTTATGCGCAGCGGGGCGTATCCCGCTATGAGCCCTATGCCCTCGCGCCTGGCCTCCTCCATCTCCCAGGCGAGGGCGGGCACCTCGCGCTCCTGTTCGATGCAGACCATGTTCACCTCCAGGGCTCCCTTGCGCAGGGCAGTGCGCGCCGCGTCCGTCGCCACGCTGCCGCCTCCCACGACCACCACCCTCTCACCCACCTCCAGCGGTTTGCCGCTCTTAACGGAGGCCATGAAATCGAGGGCGTTGTATACACCCTGAAAACCGCTGCCGGGTATATCGAGCTTCCTGCCGCGCGTCGCCCCCGTCGCCAGCACTACGGCCTTGAAGCCATCGTCAAGGAGTTCCCGCAGGGACGGTGAAGTCCCGACACAGGCGCCGCAGACCACCTCGATGCCGCCCGAGAGAGCGCGCGCGAACTCCCTTTCCCATACCTCGTCGGGCAGGCGGAAGGCGGGCACGGCCAGGCGAAGCATGCCGCCCGGAGCGGGGCCCGCCTCGAAGACGGTCACCCGGTACCCGAATGACGCAAGGTCGGAGGCGGCGGTCAGCCCCGCCGGTCCCGCCCCGACTACCGCCACCCTCATGTCGATGTTGCGGCGGTAAGCGCGGGCAGAGGCCATGCCGTGCTCATATGCCCATGACGCTATCTCTCTCTTCATGGCCCTGATGGGCAGCGATCTGTCTATAAGCGCCCCCCGCTTGCATTCCTCCTCGCAGGGCCGGCTGCATATGCGGCCCAGAACCCCTGGAAGCGGATTGACCGCGTCCACGAGCTTCCACGCCCCCTCCCAGTCACCCCGGGCTATCATGTTCACGTATCCCTCGGGGTAATGGCCGATGGGGCAGGCGGCCGCGCAGGACCTTGAGGCCAGTCGGAGCATTTCCTCTGGAAACATGATGGGGCCCTGGGCGCAATCCGGGCACAGCCGACATATCTGGCGCTGCATCTCCCGTATGGCCCCGGTGGGGCAGACTTCCAGGCAGGTGCCGCAGTTGATGCACCGGTCGCTGTCGACGCGGGGGGAAGCGAGCTTGCTCAAGGTCCTCCCGGCGCCGTCCGGCCAGCGCAGCGTGAGGTCGATCGCTTGCCGTGTTGCCTCAGCCATGTAAAGAACCTCCCTTACCCCTCCAGGCGTAGATTTTAACACGCTTCGGGCGAGTTGGTTTCCGTGCCGGCGATGATGGGGATTATCCCACGGGGGTCAAGAAGAAAAGCTCAGGCCACCGGGCCGGAAAGCGCCGCCAGCTCCCGGTAGAGCTTGTCCAGTTGCTGCCGCAGTCTCTGATAGTAGCGCCGCTTTTCATCCAGTTCCGAGGACAAGCGGTGCATCGCGTCCAGCACCTCCCCCTCCTCTTCCTCCAGTTCTCCGAGGCGTAGCCTTATCCTCTCCAGGCTCCTTCCCCTCTCGATGGCGGCCGCCACCTGCTTTATAAGCGTATTGAGGAGGAACAGGTCGAGCTCGCTGAACGCCTTGTCCTTCTTTGTGTTGAGGTTGAGCACACCGAGCAGCTCACCCTGCTCGACGATGGGAACGCTCAACGCATCGCTGACCTTGCGCCGGCTGCGCAGGCGCGGATCCATCAGGTCGTCGAGGAGAAGCATGCCCTCACGGCGCTCGGCGACCAGCCCCGCTATCCCCTCGCCCACCTTGCAGCTCGCCTTGCCCACGACGTCCTTGCGTAAGCCGTGTGCGGCCTTGATCACCATGACATCGCCGCCCGCGGGCTCGATGAGCATAATCGATCCCGAGGTGGCCTCCATCACCTCGACCGCGGCCTTGAGGATGCTTTGCAGCAGGGTATCCAGCCCCTCGAAGGACATGATCTGCTCGTTTATGCGCCATATCAGGTCGAGTTCCTTTATCTTCTCGATATAGCGCTCTTCTCCGTGCGGTTTATCGTCCTCGCTCATCACGTGCCTCCGCGAATCGACCCTGGTACCCCTATTCTCGCCCCTCTGCGGCAGGCGGTAAAGGTGGGGCTTGTGGAAATCCTCTTTCCGCCTACCGTGCCCCTGCCCCCTCGGCGAACCTGCGCCCTGCTATCAACGCCGCGCCCAGGGCGCCGATGACCTGGGGGTCCATGGCCAGTGGCTTGACCTTCACTCCCAGCTTGTTCTCCAGAGCCGCTATCAACCCCCTGTTCTTGGCGCCTCCGCCGGATACCGTGACCTGTTCCTCCAACCCCACCTTGCGCACCATGGAAGCCAGGCGCGCCGCGATGGCCTCGTTTATGCCGGCGGCTATATCGGAGACCTCGACCCCCTCGTTCAGCAGGGTGATGACCTCGGATTCGGCAAAAACGCTGCACTGGCTGGTTATCTGTGCCGGGTTGCTCGACTGCAGCGACAGCTCCGAGAGATCGTGCAGCGATATCTCGAGCACGCGCGCCATGGCCTCGAAGAACCTGCCGGTGCCGGCGGCGCACTTGTCGTTCATGGCGAAATCGACCACCTTCCCTTTGGGGCTGATCTTGATTACCTTGCAATCCTGCCCGCCGATGTCAACCAGCGTGCGGTCCGCGGGATCCAGGTGAAAAGCTCCCAGCCCGTGGCAGGTTATCTCGGACACGTTCTCTGATGCGAAGGGAATGCGCACGCGGCCATAGCCGGTGCCCACGATATACGCCAGCTCCTCCCGGGAGGAGAATCCGGCCTCTGCGAGGGCGCCCGCCAGGGATATCTCCGCGGTCGTCTCGGGGCGCACGGCACAGGGCACGATTGAATACCCCAGCACCTCTCCGTCCCTCATGATCAGGGCTTTTCCCGTGGTCGAGCCCACGTCGCAACCCGCAACGACCGCTGTGTCGTCCATATCGCCTCCCGTCTCCTTTCTCGTGCTTCCGCCCGCCCTGAACCCGACTGTAATTCTACCAGAAGCGGCCCGCGCAAGAGCCCGGGTGCGGATGCCGCATCGCGATGCCGCACGTCACCGGTGGGTGATACTATGTTGGCATGGAGGAATCGATTGCGGTTGCGTTGAATAGTGGTCTTAACGCAGAGAGGGTATGGAGTTGACATGGACGTTACCTTCATAGAGGCTAGAGATCTGCCGGACGCATGGTTCCAATGCGTGTACGGCATCTTCGAGAACGGCAGGGAATACCGTATCGACCGCGGCAGCTTCCAGGGCAACCTGCGCAAGGAATTCGACTTCGTCGTCGTGAAGATCCGCTTCCCGGAAACGCGCCCCCTTATCCCCGACATCCCACCGGGGATCGGCCTACCGCCGCCGACGGACATGGAATACGTGCACGAATACCTCGAAAAACTCTGCTCGTCCTGCTCAAAGGCGGAGAACGAGGACTACACCTACGGCATGTACCTCGAGGAGCAGATACAGGAGGTCATACGCATCTACCGCGAGGAAGGTTTCGGTACCAACCAGGCCTGCATGGCAGTATGTGACCCCGGCGCCATCTACCTCGAGGATCCGCCCTGTCTGCGGCAGATAGACACCCGCATCTACCCCGAGGAGCGCAAGCTGCACTTCATAGTCTATTTCCGTTCCTGGGACCTCTGGGCCGGTTTCCCCAGCAACCTTGCGGGCATCCAGCTCCTCAAGGAATTCATGGCGGACGAGATAGGAGTGCAGCCCGGAGAGACGCTGGCCCTCTCCAAGGGAATGCACCTCTATGATTATGCCTGGGACATAGCCAAGGCCAGACTGGGCAAGTCCTGAGGATAAGCGTAAGGGCTTGTCCTCCTGCATGGAACCCGCCGGGCTCATCCGTAACGGTCGCCGCAGGCCCTGACCTCCGGCGCGGCCATCAACTATTCGCACCGCGATGACTTCCTATATAATTATGGCTATCGCGACGCCGGAAAGCCGCGGTTTCAGCCGAGATCCATGTCGCCCTGGGACAACAGAGAAAAGGAGGTCGTACCATAGAGACCCTGGCCATCGAAGCGAACGAAGTCATAAGGCAGCGGGCGCCCCTGCTCTATGACGCCCTGTCGGCACTGGGACGCGAACTCTATTTTCCCAAGGGGATACTCACACAAGCCGCGGAGGCGAAACGGGCGGCCACGCGTTATAACGCCACCATAGGTATCGCCACCCACAACGGAAAGCCGCTATTCCTGCAAAGCCTGCGCAAATTCTTCAAGTACCTGAAACCGGAGGAGACCTTCCCCTACGCTCCCACCTTAGGGCTGCCGGAACTCAGGCAGCTATGGCGGAAGCACCAGCTCGAGGTGAACCCCCGCCTCGAGGGTAAGTGCCTCTCCATGCCCGTCGTGACCAGTGGCCTCACCCATGGCCTGAGCATCTTCGCCGACATGTTCTGCGACGCGGGCGACGTGCTTCTCCTGCCGGACATGATGTGGGGCAACTATCGCATGATCTTCGCTACCCGCCGCGGTGCGGAACTCCGTCATTACCCGTTCTTCTCTCCCGAGGGGGAGCTGAATATCACCGCCTTTCGCGAGGCGCTGTTCGCCCTCAAGGACCGGCCCAAGGCGCTGGTTCTGCTTAACTTTCCCCACAACCCGACCGGCTATACTCCCTGCCCAGGGGAGGCCTCAGCCCTTGTGGAGGCCCTGGTCGATGCGGCTGAAGTCGGCGCCAACATCGTGGCCTGCGTCGACGACGCCTATACGGGGCTCTTCTACGAAGAGGATATATTCAACGAATCCCTGTTCTCGCTCCTCGCCGGTGCGCACCCGCGCATTGCGTCCATCAAGATAGACGGTCCGACCAAGGAGGATTACGTGTGGGGGTTCCGCGTGGGCTTCATCACCTTCTCCCTGGCGGAATCGGAAGGCCGCGAAGAAGTCTACGGCGTCCTGGAAAAGAAGGTGGGAGGGCTGATCCGCGGCACCATCTCCAAGAGCTCCATGCCGGCGCAGTCGCTGCTGGTCCATGCCATGAAGACCGCGGGCTATCGGGAGGAGAAGGACGAGAAGTTCGTGCTTCTCAAGGACCGTTACGATGAGGTCAAGACCGTTCTTTCCGGCTATGACTACGCCGATGCCTTCCGGGCCTATCCCTTTAATTCCGGGTACTTCATGTGCCTGAGGCTGCTTCGTACCGACGCGGAGCTGCTGCGGCGGCACCTCCTGGACGAATACGGCGTGGGCGTCATCGCCATGGGGGACCGTGACATCCGTATTGCCTTCTCCTGTATTGAGAAGGAGCAGATCAAAGACCTCTTTGATATACTTTATACTGGCGTAAAAGACCTGGATAAGAACTTTGAAAAGACCGGGAGGAAATAGATGTCTGCATCAGCTACTGCTTCCGGAGGAAGTAACACCGCCGACAGGCACAAGCGTATATATTTCGTAGACGTAACCAACCGTGACGGCGTCCAGACCTCACGCCTGGGACTGGCCAAGCTCGAGAAGACCCTCATCAACATGCTCCTGGACGAGATGGGCATTTGGCAGAGCGAGCTCGGCTTCCCCACCACCCGCCACGAGGTCAACTATCTCCAGGGAAACCTCGAACTGGTCGAACTCGGAGCCATCTCCCACACCCGCCTCTCGGGATGGGTGCGCGCCATCTCCAAGGACGTCGAACTGGCCCGCAGGATGGTGCCGGACCTCAAGTTCATCAACATCTCCATCTCGACCTCGGACCAGATGATCAACGGCAAGTGGAACGGGAAATACACCTTTGACGACGTCGTCGCCATGATGACCGATGCTCTCGACGCGGCGCTGGAGCTCGGCTTCGAGTCCGTGGGCGTAAACGCCGAGGACGCTTCCCGCACCTCGGACGACCATCTCATCGAGTTCGCGCGCGCGGCCAAGGAGCACGGCGCGGCGCGTCTGCGCTATTGCGACACCCTTGGTTACAACGATCCCTTTACCGTATACGACCGCATCAAGCTGCTTGCGGAGGAAACGGGAATAGACATCGAGCTGCATTTCCACGATGACCTGGGGATGTCGGTGGGCTGCTCCATGGCCGGAGCCAAGGGGGCCCTGGACGGCGGGGTGAACGCCTATATCAACACCACCATAAACGGCATGGGGGAGAGGGCCGGCAACGCCGACCTGGTATCTACCATCCTGGCCGTGAAGAAATCGACGTTGTTCGACGGCGAGGACGTGCTCGACGACGCGGTCAACCTCATGGCCGCCTGGAAAACGGCTAAATATGCCTCTTACGCCTTCGGCGTTCCCATACCGGTAAATCAACCGGGAGTCGGCGACAACGCGTTCGCGCACGAATCCGGCATTCACGCGGACGGCGCCTTGAAGAGCCGGCGCAATTACGAGCTGTACGATTACGAGGAACTGGGACGGGGAGAACCGGAGATCATCGAGACGGGTCGCAACATCACCATAGGAGAGTATTCGGGCATCAAGGGTTTCCGCAATGTCTACGAGAAACTCGAGGTGGAGTTCCAGAGCGAGGAGGAGGCCCGGGAGATCCTGGAGCTCGTCCGCTTCGCCAACGTGTCCACCCAGAAACCCCTTGTAGAGGACGAGCTGCTCTTCATCGCCCGTTACCCCGAACAGGCCCGCAAGATCCTGACCCTTGATCCCACCCAACAATGTTAGACGTTCTATCCTAGGAGGGATTGACATGATGGACGTGCCAGAGGAGGTCCTGAGGAAGCTGGCCTCTTATTACAACCTGCACAAGCACGGCAAGCCGTCGGACAAGATCACCCCCTGGATACGTAACATCAACAACATGAGCAAGATGGACCTGGAATACGAGACTCGAGACGCCATCAGGACCTGCAGGGACCTGCGCAGAAAGATCAACGAGCTCGACTACGAGGGCGAGCGCCTGATACCCATCAAGAGCAAACGCGATAAGCTCATGGAGGACCTGCAGCGCGAGTGGACTTACATGAGCTTCTACCTCTATACCCTTTTCCTGCACTCCGGGGTCGAGGTAACGGAAGAGGACTTCGACGAATACCTGCGCGAGGAAACGGGAAGCCGCTCTTTCATCACCAACCTGTCAACCCATCGTTGACGCGCATCCATACCGGCCTTCCGGCATCGCTCGCGACGGCTTTTTGACCTCCCGGCCTAAATCACCGGCTCTGTGATACCGATACAATATTAGCCGCCTGTCAGAAAAGGGGTGTAAATCTTGGACCCGCGAGAACTCGCAGAGAGAATCGCCTATATCATCAACGAAAGAGGTTATGTCTACGACGCGGACATAGAGCGCGAATTCGGCGTGGACGACTTCGAGATGGTCAAGGCGAAGAACGTCCTCTGCCGCTATTACGGCATCGCCGTCGAAAAATGGCACAAGGACGGCGAGGAGAACCGCCAAGCCCTCTTCCTGAGCAGGGAATTCAGCGGTGAAGACGCCGAGGAGATGATACGCAGGGTCTTTCACGATCCGGACTTCAAGACGCGCCGTCGCATGAGGGAGGAAGAACGCAAGACGGAGATCCGCGGAGAGGTCAGAGAGCTGTTCGACCTCCTGAAGGACGAATGGGGAGACCTCGACGAGCGCAGACGGCCCGAGTCCTGACCTGGCGGTTGGGCACCACCGCCTCACTTACAGAAAATGCAGGTTGAGCTCCAGGCGGCCTGGCATGGACCTCTCCCAGTCGAAGGCGACCTGCCTGCCGCGCGAGAGGAACGAGGCGGCTATACCGGCCACGATGGGGTAATTGAAGGGGTTCTCTATCCTCGCCCTCATGCCGTCTCCTGTGGGCTCGGTGAAGATGGGGTTGCCCATGCCGCGATATGCGAGGAAGAAAAGGTCGCGCACCTTCTCCTCGGGGCGGCGCCTCTTCCATTCCAGGCCTGGCAGTATACCATCCACCATCTCCTTGGTCTGGGTGGCGAGGAAATCGTCCACCCAGTCCCCGTATTCCGCCCTGATCTCGGAGTATACGGCGCTCATTCCCGCCACGTCTATGAGGGCGACGGGCTCGCCGTTATGGGTATCGACCATCAAGCCCTTGGCGATGTCCCACGAGAAGAAGCTCACGGAAAAAGGTATGCCGCAGCTCTTGCAGCGCTTGTAGTTTATATAGCCCGGCAGGGGAACCTCCCAGAAGAAGGAATAGCCGTCTATGGCCTCGCTGTACTCGTTCTCCAGTATGGTCGCGGTATATAAGATCTCCCCGTCCTTCTCGTCGACCTCCACGACCGCTTCCCTGTTCTCACCCACATAAAGCGCCCCCAGGATATCTCCGGCGAAGAAGGTCTTGTTGTAGCAGCGCGTACACGAAAGGACCGCTTCCTTACCCCGCCTGTAATGCAACAGCTTCGCGTCGGCCATGCCCAGGATGCGCGCCTGATCGCACATGAGCTGATAAAACGGCCTCCTGGCCAGGGGATATGCGGCCAGCAGCTTCCTCCACCCCACCATGAGAGAGCGCACGTAACGGCTGGCGTCGAATGCCTTGGCATGGATGAAGGTCTCCTCGATCTCCTTGCCCATCATCTCGGATACCTTGTTCATGATGCCGTTGATGATCTTCGATTCCACGATTATCAGCCTCTGGGAGCCGTCCCTGCTCAGGATGCGGCCATGCTCCTCCCATACGTGGTTTTCGGAAACGGCCAGGGGAACGCCGCATTCTTTACACACGCGCAGGAAAGGCTTGAACCTTGACAAGCCCTCGCCCTTTACCCAGCTCTTTCCGGGCATGATGACCGCGCCCCGCGGCTCATCACCCCATTTCCTCCCCACCATGATCCCCTATCCAGCTATCTACGTTTGCCTCCCCGCCGTTCTCCTCCCAGGACATAACGATTCTATCATAACCAGCACCTTTCTCTTCCAGGCAACAGCCTCGTGCCGGTTCATGGCCGCGTGTTTCAGCCTCTGCGTTCCGCGGACGGCTCCAGCAGCCGCCGCATCCGCTTTTTCTTCCCCGCCGCTCCAGCACGCCCACGTCACGCTTCCCACCCCATGACGGTAAACGGGCCGGGAAAACCCGGCCCGTTCAACTCTGGGTGTCTCGTCTCTACTTCAATTGCTCTCGCGAGAAACCGAGGAGGCGCCTGGCCGTGATCAGCAGCTGGATCTGACCCGTTCCCTCGAAGATGTCGTTGATCTTGGAGTCGCGCATCCATTTCTCGAGCAGGAGTTCCCGCGAGTATCCCAGCGGCCCCATGACCTCGACCGCCTTCTGGGTGATGCGCGTAACCGCCAGCCCGGCTTTGGCCTTGGCCATGGAGGACTGCAGGTCGTTGCGGAGCCCGTTGTCGAGCATCCACAAGGCCCTCCAGGTGAGCAGGCGGGCGGCTTTGAGGTCGGCCTCCATCTGCATGACGTCCCTCTCGAGCGAGGTCATGCGGTGCGGGTTGATGCCGTAGCGCAGCTCTATACCCTCCTCCGTCAGTTTCTCCTTGAGGAAATCGAGGGCGGCCTGGCCTACGCCTATGGCCATGGCCGCCACCAGCGGGCGGGTGGCGTCGAAGGTCGCCATGACCTTCTTGAAGCCCTCGGTCTTCGTCTTGTCCACCACTTCGGGGCTCCCCAGGATGTTCTCCTTGGGTATGCGGCAGTCCATGAAGGAGATGGAGACGGTATCCGAGCAGCGGATGCCCATCTTGTCCTCTATCTTGGTTATCTCCATACCGGAGGTGCCATGCTCCACGATGAAGGGCTTGATGCCCGCCCTTCCCGCCTTCTTGTCTATGGTGGCCCACACCACCACGAATCCCTCGGAATCCTCGAGGGCGCTCTTCCCCGAGGTCACGAAGATCTTCTCGCCGTTGAGGACCCACTCGTCGCCGTCCAGGACCGCGCTGGTCTTGAGGTTGGCGGTATCCGAGCCGGCCTCGGGCTCGGTGATGGCCATGGCCCCCCATGCAGGCTCATCGGTAAAGAAACGGGCCAGGAACTTCTCCTTCTGCTCGGGCGTGCCGCTGGCCTGCACCGCCGCGCCGCCCAGGCCCGGGCCGGGGAAGGCCAGGGCTATGCCCGCGTCTCCCCAGAATATCTCCTCGACGGTGATGGCGCCGGCGAGGTTGGCCTCCTTGGGCTTTTTCTCCTTGGGCTCCTCGCCCTCTTTCTTCTCCTTTTTCTCCGGGCTGCCCAGGGCTCCGGCGATGCCGCCGCCCATCACCTTCTGGACCATCTTCAGAAGGTCCCAGGGCTTCTCGTGCTCGTTCTCGTCGTACTGGCGGGCGACGGGACGTACGGCCTGATCCGCAAACATGTGGACCATGTTCTTGGTGGCCTTGATGCGCGGAGAGAGTTCGAAATCTATCATTTTCCCACCTCCCTAAACCATCACGAAGCCTTCAAATGTGGCGAACCCGCGGGCGTTGCGGAACCACAGCTCGACCGGGTTATCGCGAACGTATCCGTGGCCTCCCATGATCTGCACCCCGCGGTCGCACACCATCATCGCCGTGTCCGCCGCGTAGTTCTTCGCCAGCGAGGCCTCCTTCTCGAATTCCATGTCCTTATCGCATCTCCATGCCGCCTCCCAGGCTAGCAGACGCGCCGCATCCACCTCGATGGCCATCTCGGCGATCATAAAGGCGATGGCCTGGCGCGAGCCTATGGGCTCCCCGAAGGCGATCCTCTGGGTGGCATAGTCGATGGAATGCCCCAGCGCCTTGCGGCTCATGCCCACCGCCAGGGCCGACAGCGCCAGGCGCGAGCGGGAGAGCACGCGCAGGAAATCGCAGCCGGCGTTCCCGCCCAGGCGTGCGGGCAGCGGCACGCGGCATTCCTTGAAGGTAACTGGATAGGTGGCGAGGGCTTTTATACCCATGTTCTTCTCCCTCTCCCCTATCTTCATCCCCTTGGCGCCCGCTGGCACGATGAAAGCATCCACCCCGGAAAAGCCCATCCCCGACGAGGTGGCCGCGAAGACCAGCATGTTCTCGGCTGTCTCGGCCAGGGGCACCAGGCACTTGGCGCCGTTGATCACGTACTCCTCCCCATCCCTGACCGCGGTGGTCCTGAGGGCGGAGGCGCAGAAGTTGTAGTAGGGCTCGACGATGGCGCATGACGCCGCCTTGTACTCCTCCTCACAGAAGGCCGGCAGGAGCTTCTTTTTCTGCTCCTCGGTCCCCTGATCCAGCACGGAGATGGCCAGGACGGACGGCGCCATGAGATGCATGGCGATGGAGAGGTCGCCCCACGCCAGCTCCTCCATGGCGATGAGCCCGGTGAGGGCGGAGATCTCCTCTCCGAATCCCTCGTATTCCTCCGGGATGCATCCTCCCAGCAGGCCCAGTTCCCATCCTTTGGCGATGACTTCCTCCGGAACCGCGTTCTGCTCGTCACTCTCCCGCATCACGGGTTCCATATGGTCAGCCGCGAAGGAGGCGACCGTCTCCTGGACCATCTTCTGTTCGTCGCTCATCTCAAACGAGACCATAAGCTTCACCCCTTTATCCTGCGAAAAGATTCATCGTATGGGTTTGCGCCATTGACAGTACTCCGCTAAGCCCTCCTTTCCCGCCATTCGGCCGATCCATTGTCGCATCCTGTCGAGCCTTACCTTTATAACCCTTTCCTACACGTCATGGCCAGACACACCGGGGGTACGCCTACTGCAGGGAGAGCCCCCTCGAGGCCGCCAGCTCACCGACCGGCCGCAATGGGTGCGCCGTTATTTGCCGAGGGCGCTGCGCAGCGCCCTGTCCACGTTCCCCACCTCGGGGATAAGCGCCCGGATGTGATACTCGACCATCATGTCCGCGAGGGTCTCCACATCGGCGTCGTTGCCCTGCTGAAGGTGGTTCATGACCAGGTAGATGACGGAGCCGATGACGATGGAAGTCACCACCTCGACGTCGCACTCTCGCATCATGCCGTGGTCGTACATCATCTGGAACTCAGCGACGAGCTTTTCCCGCGCCAGCTCGGACAGCTCGCTGACCCGGGCCGAGAAGTCCTCGTCCCGTCCCATGGCCTCTCGGTAGACGATGTCTGTAAGGTGGGGGTTGTCCTTATGGTATGTAAGCACCCTCAGCATGTTGTCTCTCCAGGTACGCAGCACCTTTCCCTGGACGTCGAACGCCTCCTCCAGGTGCCTGTGATTCTCCTCCAGAAGCCTTGCGTAACCCCGGAAAAACTCCTCGATCAGCTCGAGGAATATCTCCCGTTTCGAGTCGAAATAGAGGTAAAACGTGCCCCTCCCTATCCCGGCTACATCGACGACGTCGGAGACGGCGGCCATGCGGTATCCCTTGCGGGAGAAGACCTCCGCGGAAGCATCGAGTATCTGTTGCCGTCTCTCCCCTGCGGGCATACGTTTTTTTGGTACTGACATGTCATTACAATAGTATCAGCATGGTCACCTGTCAAATGGGGCAAGCCTCGACATTCGCCATTCCTCGGGACGCAGGCGGGAGGTGCCGCCTTCCGGGGGCCGGCATGAACGGCCCCCGGGGCTACGCGTCCTCCCGCCTCGCAGACAGTCCATGCTTCCATCTCATGACAGTCTCTTGGGCCAGTCGTTGAGCAGCAGGCTGGCCACGGCCATGCCGGAGATCATGGCGCCAGGCACGCCCAGGCCGGGGTTGGTGCTCTGCCCCGCCTGGTAGAGCCGGTCTATGAGGCGCGAGCGGTAATTGGGGCGGAACGGTCCCATGTTGGGCAGGCTCATCTCTATGCCGAAGAAAGCCCCCTCGGCGACGTTCAGGCGCCTCTCCAGCTCCGTCGGCGGCACGGAGTCCATCCACTCCACGCGACTGGCCAGTCCCGGGTAACACCTCTTGTCGAGGTAGTCGATGCACTCGCAGGCCCAGTCGTCGGCGATATCGTCCCAGTCGTGGTACTTGAGTTTATACGGGGCTATGTAGATGACGTACAGCACCTGCTTGCCGGGCGGCGCGAGGTCGGGGTCGTCAAAGGATGGGTCGATTACCAGGTACATGCCGTCGGCGGCGCGGTAGAGCAGCCCGCGGTCGTAGAAATCGGTCCAGATGTTGTCGACCTGCTCGTTCCCCTGCGCCACCAGGGACATGTGGGCCTTGACGCTGTCCAGCCTCTCCGAGAGCCCCACATAGAACATGGGGGCCGGTATGGAGCAGGGCTGGCGGCGCACAGTGCGCGTCACCCATCCCGGCAGTCCCGCGTCCCTGAGCAGGTTGAAATAGGTGAAGCGGGAGTGGGTGTTGGACACCACCGCCCTGGCGGTCAGCACCTCACCGTCCGCCATCCTCACTCCCTTCGCCTCCCGTCCCTCGAGGACGATGCCGTCCACCTCCGCCTCCAGGCGCAGCTCCGCGCCGAAATCCTGTGCGATGCGCGCCAGCGCCTTTGGGATGGAGATCATGCCTCCCTTGGGGTAGAAATACCCCATGTGCCCCATGTAGGTTATCATGGCGAAGAGCCCGAAGCAGCGGTGGGCGGGCAGCCCGGCGTACATGTTCTCCCACCCGAATATGAGCTGCAATTTCGGATCTGTGAAGTAGCTCTTCACCACCTTCTCGAGATTATTCAGGCCCAGCTTCATCTGCACTGGCACGGAGGGGACGATAGCCTTGGTGGCGAAGAGCCTGGCGAGGCTGCTCAGCTTGGTGAGATCCCTGATCTCAGGCATGGGATTCCTGGTGAACCCGGTGATGATGTCCTGGACCTTGCCGAGGTCCCGGCAGTAGCGGTAGTAGCCGTCCACGTCCCGGGGCGCGATATCCCTGACCACCCGGGCCATCTCGTCGATATCACGGGGCAGCGCCACGTCATTACCGTCCTCGAAATATACCTGGTAAACGGGGTCGATGATGTCCCAGTCGAGGTATTCCTCCAGCGGCAGGTCCAGCAGCTCGAAGAGCTTGTAGTAGAGCTCGTGCCCGATGACGAAAACCGCGCCCACCTCGGGCTTGAAGCCGTTCACGTCGTAATTTGAGCAGCATCCCCCCACCCGTTCCAGCCTCTCCAGCACCAGGACCTTGAGGCCTTCCTTGGCCATGAGGGAGGCGGCGGTCAGGCCTCCTACGCCAGCTCCTATTATGATCGCATCGTAATCGTAGCCCATCTTCACCACCCCTTTATATGAAGACCCTGAACGGCAGCTCGCGCAGCTCGAAAAGGTTCTTCTGAATGCGCCGCCTCTGCTCGTCATCGAGTCGCATCGCCCAGGCGGCACCCAGGCATGCTCCCAGAAACAGGCAGATAACAAACGGTAAGGCGGATCTAAGAGGTGATTTACCCGATGTCCCCATCTGCAGCCTCCCGCGCTCGCACCCCTCCCAGGACGCGCAATATCTTTATATTTGCCCCAGCCATTTCAGTCAAGCATGTATGGTGCCAGCGCCTCGGCATATGCCGCCCTCACCCTCTTCTGTACCATAGCTTCCGGCTGTACGGCACTGGTTGCCCGGTGCGCCTAGAAGGTCAGTTCCTCCGCCTTGCTGGGCTCGGTAAAGCCCGCCGGCGTGCTCCAGTACATGACCGGCCATCCCTTTTCCCCGGCGATCTTCTTCAGTGCTTTCTGGGGATTCACCGCCACGGGATTGCCCACCGCCCGCAGCAGAGGCAGGTCGGCCAGGCTGTCCGAGTAGAAGAAGCAGTCCTTCAACTCCACTCCCCTCCCGGCGGCGTAAACCCTCGCCAGTTCCTCCTTGCCCTCGCCGTAGGGGAGCGGCCTCTCCATTTCGTCGGTTAGGTAGCCGCCTCTCACCGGGGCCCTGGCCGCTATCTTGTCATCGGCCCCCAGCTGCACCCTCACCTTCTCGGATATGTATTCGCCCGCCGCCGTGGCGATGACGGTATGGTGTCCGCGCGACCGGTGGTCCGCAACGCGCTCGGCGCCCTCGCGGAACAGCCTGGGCATGATGCATTCCTCGTAGGCCTCGTCCAGCAGGCGGACAAGCTCCTCAATGGGATATTTTCCGCACTCCTGGAAGGTCCAGCGGTAGACCTCCTCCCTCGGCAGCCGGTTGAGGCGGTAGAGGATGGTGAACTTCACCGCCTTCCATACGGCCTCCATGCCCAGCAGGCGTTTCCTCACCATGTAGATCACGATAAGGTTGCCATTGGCGCCGTCCAGCAGGGTGTGGTCGAGGTCGAAAAAGGCGATGGGTGTTTCTGACATGTGCTCTCCTCGCTTTAGAGGTCGGACTCTTGCCACTTACGCGTGCCAGGCCCTGCCGCGCGGACGTACCTTATCTTAAATTCAATGCTTTAATTGGTGAAGATGATTTTTATGGCTTTCTCCCTGCCCTTGTTGAGGGCGGTGTCCAGCGCCTTGGGCCATTCGTCCAGGGTGAAGCGGTGGGTAATAAGGTGCGAGAGATCGGCCTTTCCCCGGGCGAAGAGATCGAGTGCCAGCTCGAAATCGTGCAGCGTCCTTCCGCCTACCTCCTCATTGCCGTAAACGTAGATGCCCCTCAGGGTGAGCTCCTTCAGCCACACCGGCGTCCAATCGATCTTCTTTACCTTGCTTATGCCCAGCATGTTGTAGGTCCCGGCGTGGGCCAGGACGCGCAGGGAGAAATCCACGGTGTCCGTCGAGCCCACGGCATCGAATACGCGGTCCACGCCACCGATGAGTATGGGCTTGGCCATGAGCGGCTTGTACATCTTGGCCCCCGTCAGCTCCGCGATCCTTTTGTAGGGATGTTTGCCCCCCGGTTTTATGACCTCCTCCACTCCCATGTCCCGCGCCACCCCTGAGTGGAAGGGGTCGACCTCGACCCCCAGGATGCGCACGTCGGGATGCAGCGCCCTGAGCGCCGCAATGGTGCATAATCCCATCACCCCGTGTCCGATGACCATGGCCGTCTCTCCGGGCTGCACCCTGTTGCCGACCACCATGTGCAGGGAGGTAGCGAAGGGCTCGGTCATCACGGCATTCTCGTCGCTCACCCCCTGTGGCACCTTGTAGAGCTGCTTCGCGTGGGCGACGCCCATCTCGCTGATAAAGCCGGGGACCTCGGCGGTGTTGCCGACGAACATGCCCGCCGGAAGGCTGCCCTCGGTCCAGTTCTCGCAGATGCCGTAGCGGCCTTCGGCGCAGACGCGGCAGGGGGGATCGATGCCTCGCTGTAGGCATCCCAGGGCGGGCATCACCGTCACGCGGTCCCCCGGCGCGAAACCCTCCACTGCGTCTCCCGTCTCCGCGATCTCCCCGCATACCTCGTGCCCCATCACGAAGGGAAAGGAGGCGAAGGGCTGCAGGGTGAGATCCTCGTGGCACTTGACGATGCTGAGGTCGCTGCCGCAGAAGCCGGACAGCCTTGGCCTTACTTTAACCCAGTCAGGACCGAGCAGCCCGGGCTCCTCCACCTCCCTTACCCGCACCGGTGCCAGCTGCGACGTCAGCACCTGCGGATGCCGGTCGCAGAGCGCTCCCGTGAGCAGGTACTTGGGGATGCTGTACTCGAACGTCAGTGCTCTCATGATAAGCCCCCTCCAATCGTCGGCGGCCGTCACGCTTGCGGTCGCGCCTCAACAGCTCTTGCCGGTGAACCTGGCCTGCTTCTTCTGCAGGAAAGAGGTGATGCCCTCGACTACGTCGGGGGTGCTGACCGCTATACCCTGCAGTGAGGCCTCCATCTCCAGCGCCGTCTCAAGGTCGGTCTCGAAGGAACGGTTGAGCATGCGCTTGATCATCCCGATGGCACGCGTCGGCCCCTGCGCCAGAACGCGCGCCATTTCCATGGCCTCGTCCATCAGGTTCTCGTGGGGCACCACCTTGGATACCAGTCCGAGCTCGAGGGCTTTCTGTGCGTCTATGGCCTCTCCTGAGAATGCCAGTTCCTTGGCCTTGGACAGCCCCACGAGGCGCGGAAGGAAGAAGGTACCGCCCATGTCCACCACCAGCCCACGTCTCACGAAGACCTGGATGAAGCGGGCCTTCTCCGAGGCCACGATGATGTCGCAGGCGAGGGCGAAGTTGCATCCCGCGCCGGCGGCGTCGCCGTTGATGGCCGCTATCACCGGCTTCTCCATGGTGGTCAGGCCACGGATGACGGCGGAATAGATGTGGGTGGTGAGGCGCATACCCACCGGGGTGGCGGCATCGGCGCGAGCCCCCCCTCCCGTGAGGTCGGCACCAGTGCAGAAACCCCTGCCCGCTCCGGTGATGACCACCGCGCGGCAGTCGTCGTCCTGGTGCAGCTCCGCGAACCTGCGGGTCAGCGCGTACAATATCTCGTTGTTGAAACAGTTCAATGCCTGCGGCCGGTTCAGGGTGATGATCTCAACCTGGTCCTTCCGCTCGAAGAGTACGTCCTCCAATGCCCACCTCCCTTGCCTGTGAGCCGCCGCGCGGGAGTGTCCCCTGTCGCCGCGGCCGTCGCCTGCTATCTCCCTGTCAATGCCAGCAGATCCGCCCCCGCCAGCTTGTGCACAGCCTCCCTGATCTCGTGCGCGGTTCGCCGCATGAAGTCCATGGACTGGCCCAGCGGATCGTCTATGGTAAAGCTGTGGTCGTAGATGTGGAAGTAGTGGAGGAGAAAGAGGCGAAGCTCTTCGTTCAGCTCGCCTTTCCCCGCCTCCAGCTCCAGCCCCTCGACGCGCCGTATCCATCCCCGCAGCTCTTGCAGCCTTTTCTCGGGGTCCTCCTCCTCCAGCTCCCGCCCCCTCTTTTCCCCCTGGATCACGAACTCCTTGAGCGTGAAGACGCGGTCGACCGCCTCCTGGTGGGCGGTGAGCAGCCGCGAGCTGTTATGCATGGCCATGGCCAGGATGAGATCTGCCTCATCCACGTCTTCTTCCCGCAAGGGGCGCGCGCGGTGACCGGAAAGGTCGAAACCCATCTCCCGCATAACCGCGAGGACCTCGGGATGAGGAGGGGCGCCCTCTTCGGCCTGCAGTCCGACCGAGTAGACGTTGATGCCGTTATACCCGTTGGCCGTGGCTATCTCCTCCTTCAGGAAGGCCTCGGCCATGGCACTGCGGCATATGTTGCCGGTACAGACGAAGAGGATGTTCAAGCGACGCTCCTTTGCTGCCGCGGTGTGTATCACAATCCCGACATGATCTTGCTTTATGCTTGAATCGGCCACGCTTGCGCGGCTATAAACATTATCCCTGCAGCGGGTCATTTACTCAATCACCGAGCATGACGGATGCGTTCTCGACATATACGTCCATGTCATCCCGGGAGAAACAGACGAAGCATACCTTCTCCAGGCTCGGCTCCGCCTCCAGCACTTCCTTCACCGTGCGTATGGCTATGGGAGTTGCCTTTTCCATGGGAAAGCCATAGGCTCCCGTGCTTATGGACGGAAAGGCGATGCTCTTCAGCCCGTTCTCCACGGCAAGCATCAGGCTGTTGCGGTAGCAGTCCTCCAGCAGCTTTTCCTCGTTCCTGCCGCCTCCGTGCCACACCGGGCCCACGGTATGGATAACGTGCCTGGCCTTCAGCCGGTATCCCTGGGTTATCTTGGCCTCACCCGTTTCGGCGCCGCCTAATGTGCGGCACTCCTCCAGTAGCTCGGGCCCGGCCGCGCGGTGGATGGCGCCGTCTACGCCGCCTCCCCCCAGCAGGCTCCTGTTGGCGGCGTTGACGATGGCGTCCACGTCGCAGTCGGTTATGTCACCCCTGGTCACAACTACCCTGCCTTTCAGGAATTCCCGCAAAGCAAGCACCTCCCCTCGCTATCTGACCGTATGGCTCGGCGTTTCCCCGCCCTTGCTGGCGTTGCGGCAAACAGGGCCGAGACCCGCCGGCCCCCATTTTCCGTCAACCCGTCTCCTCTTCCCCGTAAAGAAACCCGACAGCGGCCTTGTAACCCTCATGCACCGCATCGAGGAGCCTGCGTGGTTCCACCGCGTCGCCAACCGCTACCACCGCGAGGCCCGCTTCCCGCGCCGCTTCCTCCAGTTCCCTCCGGGAAACGGAGCCCACCGCCCAGATCACCGCATCGGCCTCTATATTCCTCGTGTCGCCTTTCGCCTCCACCACGGCTCCACCCGTGGTGACCTCCACGACCCTGGTCCCCAGCAGCAGGGTCCCGCTTTCCCTCAACACGCGGTGCAGAAAATAGCCGTGGGAGGTCAGGGGCATTACCGGGGGCATCTCCTTCTCCTCGACAACCGTCACCTTCCGCCCGGCCGAGATGAGATAATGGGCGGTCTCCATACCCACCGGCCCCGCCCCCACCACCAGGGCACTCTTGCCCACGCCGGCTACGCCCAGCAGGACCTCCCTCGCCTCCCTGTTCGTATCCAACTCGGACCCCTTCACCTGCGGCAGCAGCGGGCTCGCGCCGCAGGCATTCACGACGCCGCGCCATCCGCCTTCACGCAGGAGTTCCGCGCCGACTTCCACCCCGCACTCCACGCGCACCCCCAGCGACTCCAACCTCCTCAACGCCCACTCGACCCACTCCGCGTAGGGATCCTTACCCGGCGGCCGTGATGCCGGCCTCAGCTGGCCTCCCGCCTCCCCATCCTTCTCGTATATCCTCACCTCCGCGCCGGCCTCGGCCAGGGTGATGGCCGCCTGCAGGCCGGCAGGCCCGGCTCCCGCCACCAGGAACGGTCCCCGAGAGGCTTCCTCTCCCTTCCTCTCCCCCTCCTCGCGCCCGCAGAGGGGATTGATGACGCAGGTAGTCGATTTGAGGTCAAAGGTAAGGCGTTCTATACAACCCTGATTGCACGACAGGCAGAAACGTATGTCCTCGTAGCGACCGCGCGCCGCCTTGGCCAGGAACCGCGGATCGGCGAGGTGCTGGCGTCCGAAGGCCACCAGGTCCGCCTTTCCCGCCTGCAGCACCTCCTCGGCCATGCGCGGGTCGTGTATCTTCCCCGCCACGATCACCGGCCTGTCAACCATTACCTTTACCCTCGCCGCCCTCTCCACGTTGATGCCGGGAGGGTGGTGAAGGCCGGGGCTGGTGGGATTTCCCGGCGAGTCGTAAATACCGCATGACACGTGGAAGGCGTCCACGCCGTCCTCCTGGAGGAGTGGGAGCAGGGGCAGGATATAGTCCAGGTCATAGCCGCCCTTCGCCTCCTCGCTGGCGGAAAAGCGGAAGATGACCGTAAAATCCCCGCCCGCCTCCCCCTTGATAGCCTGTACGATCTCCCGGGCGAAGCGGTAGCGCCCGGCGTCGTCACCTCCGTAGGCGTCCTCGCGATGGTTTGAGTAGGGCGACAGAAACTGGTTCACCAGGTAGCCGTGGGCGCCGTGGACCTCCACCGCGTCGAAACCCGCCTCTCGCGCGCGCCTGGCGGCCGAGGCGTAGCACCTGACCAGCTCCGCGACCTCCTCGGCGCTCAGCTCCCTCGGGACCTGCCCCATGGCGCGGCTGGCGACGGGAGAAGGGGCCACCGGCTGCTCGCCGATGACGGATGGGAAGGTCTCCCGGCCCGCGTGGTGTAATTGCACGGCCGCCGCCGCCCCCGCCTTCCTGATGGTCATGGCCAGCTCCGCGAGCCCGCGGAGAAAGGAGTCGTCGTATATGCCCAGCTCGGAGGGGAATGCCCTGCCGCTCGGATGCACCGCGCAGACCTCGGTCACTATCAGGCCTACGCCGGCTTCAGCCCTTATCCTGTGGTAAGCCTCGAGCCGCTCCGTTACCTCGCCCCGTGGTGACCCGTAGGCGGTCCCCATGGCTGGCATCACCGCGCGGTTTCTGAGCTTCACGCCTCCCACGCTCACCGTGTCCCAGAGGGATGCGCCCATCTCCAGCCTTCCCTTCTATAACGCGGGTAGTGTGCCTATCAGGATGAAATCTCCCTTCCCCCGTCTATGAGTATGACCTGCCCTGTTATGTACTTGGAGGCGTCTGACGCCAGGAAGATGCACAGGCCCACCATCTCCTCGGGCTCGGCCATCCTCCCCAGGGGTATCGAGTTCAGCGCCGCCTGCAGGATGGCCTCGTTGCCCCATAAAGCCTGGCTGAAATGGGTCTTCACCAGTCCCGGCGCGATAGCGTTGACCCTGACTCCCCTCGGCCCCCACTCCTGCGCAAAGACCTTGGTGAGCATGTTCACGGCGGCCTTGGAGATGGAATAAACCCCCAGGAAAGGGGTGGGGCAGAAAGCCGCCTCCGAGGAAATGTTGACGACGGTTCCGGATCCCTTGTCGCACATCACCTTGCCCACCTGCTGGGTGAGGAAGAACAGCCCCTTGACGTTGACCTCCATGATCTTTTCGAAGGCCGGTTCCTCCACATCGCCGGTGCCGCAGAAGATCGGGTTGGTCGCAGCGTTGTTCACCAGGATGTCGATGGTGCCGTATTTCTCCAGCGTTTCCCGCACCAACCGGTTGATGCCCTCCATGTCGCCCATATGGGTGGGGATGACATGGGCCTCTCCCCCGGCGGCGACGATGCCCTTGCGGACTTCCTCCAGCGCTTCTGCCTTGCGGCTTGCCAGCACGACCCTCGCGCCCATCTCGGCATAGCCCTCGGCTATGGCCTGCCCGATCCCACGGCTGCCACCGGTGACGATAGCCACCTTTCCCTCAAGGGAGAACTGCTCCTCGTACAACTTTATCGACCTCCTTTTCTCGCGGCTTTCCCATCGCAACACGCGGTGCCGGTGCTTGCTCGAGACACCACTCAGCCCATCTCGTATAGCCTTAGCGAGGCGTCTCCACTTGCTGTGACCAGCGGTTCCCTCCCTACCGCAACAGTATATAACGCCCGCAACCAGCCCGCGACGAGCCCGTCGCTGACCGGGTTCATCACCTCGATCCTCCATCTGTCGCCTTCCGAAGCGATGCCGGCCAGGGCCCCCCAGCCCCTCATGGCCAGCATCCCGCCCACACTACCGCACCAGCCCTCACTACCGGCTTTGCCACCGTTCAACGCCTTCTCGTAACCATCATGTTCTCCGTACTCCATGCCGGCGCGCACCGAGCGGAAAACCGCCTCCTGCATGCTTGCCGCGACACCAGCAGGTGCTTCCACCAGGTGTTCCTGGGCCGCCAGCATGCAGTGGGGAAGCAAGACCAACCTCCTCCCGTCCGCCCCCGCCCTTATAACGCCGTGCATCTCGTCCCAGCACAGTCCGGCCAGGCAGACCGGCAGCCCGCACTGGCCACATCGTTCTCCATCCCCGCCCCCGGCATCGATGCGGCCGTGCGAGACTGCATGCACTCTTTTGAGGGCGTTGTCCTCGCTCCTCCCCTTGGCCTCGAGCGCGAGCCTGAAGACGTTCTCGCCAATGCCCGACACCTCGACCGCATAGACGCACTGGTCCATCCGTTCGAGCGCCCCGGTGATCGCCGCCGCCATCATCTCCAGGTCAAACGGCATGCGCAGAAGCATGGAGCCTCCTTCACACGGGGTGAACTTCTCCAACTCCACGCGGCCCAGACCCAACAGCAGTGAAAGCTCCTCCAGCCTCACCAGGAATTCTCTCTTCGCCGTACCGAAGCGCGACAACCTGCCCTTGGCACGCATTTGCGTCGAGGCCGCCGCGTTTGCGGCATCCCGCTGGGCTTCCTGGACCGCCGCTGCCCCTACCGCGCCCGACATCGCCGCCTTTACGCTCTCCAGCGTCCTTTCGTCTAGCATGGCCAGGCGCATCCCTTGCATGCGTCGCAGGACGACCAGCCCGCCGGGCCCCCACGCCACGCTCTCCGCCAACCTGCCTGGAAGTCCGCATTCCCGGCAGCGCGACAGGGTCTGTACCACTCCGCCTCCTTATCTTGCTCCCGTTATGCCTATCTCCCGGAGTATGGAATCGCCCCCCCTATCCGCCACCCTTTCACGCTCAGAGGAAACGACCGGCTCTTCCTCCACCGTTTATCGGCGTTATCACATCGGCAGGAACTCGTGAAACGGGCCGCTATTAGGAATTCTAACCGCTATCCTGCCCTCGTGCCACAAACGGTATGCTCGGTGCGCCCGGCGCGTAAAGCGTCCCTGCGCACCTCCGGCCATATCTCCATCGCGCCTCCTCCCCGCAGCGCGTTCCGTGCCGCGACATGGGCGCTGCCATCGCCACCGCCTTTGTGATAACCTTTAGCCCAAGGGAGGAAGAGTACCCGGTCGCCTAATAGAGCAGGAGAAACGGCGTGCCCGCAACCGGCGGAACGAAGAGTACGTCAAGCAGCATCGCGAGGTCGCTGTTTATCGTAGCCCTGTTGCTGTCCCTGGCCTTCACCGTGTGCTCGCAGCTCCCCGCCCTGGCTCAGACCGATTATACCTACCTTGCCTTCCACACTGAGATGAAGATCAACGCGAACGGCTCGCTCCTGGTGCGGAACAAGGTTACCTATGAATTCCCCGCATCGTCCCGTCTCGTCGGGCTGTTCGTTCCCTCGTTTTACGGCAGGCTCGTGGAGGGAAGGGTGCTGGGGGGCGATGGGACGGTCCTGCCCGACGGCACATGGGGTCTCAGCGAGGACGAGAGGGGTTATTCCTTCTGGTGTGACACCGGCGCGACAGGCACGGTGGCCACCTGCATCTACGAGTACCTCCTCGACGATGCCTTCGTTCGGGACGCGGAACGTACCGGCCTGGAGAAATGGACCGCTGTTCCCGCGGACCGCAACTCCCCCATCACGGAGTCCTCGGTCAGGATACGCTTCCCGGCGGAAGCGGACGCGGCGTCGATAAAGCTGACGGTCACGCCCCTCGATTACAGGGGCCGCATAAGCCAGCGTTTCGAGGGCGGCGATACTGCGGTGATAGAGGCGGCGGACCTGGCGGAGGCGTCCTCTTATTCCATCACCTGTTACTGGCCCTCTTCGCTCATGGACACCACGGTTCCCGATTCGCCCCCGGGCGAGGAGAAGAGCTGGGAGTTCGAGCGCTTCGACAGCGAGATAACCGTCAATCCGGACTCGTCCTTTACGGTGCGCGAGACGCAGGTAGTCAATTTCCGCGGCAGCTTCGAATGGCTCAACCGCGATATAAGCACTGAATCCGCCTTCTCGTTCAACGGCCGCACCTACGGCAGAGTGCGCATCCACGACATCGCCGTCTTCACCCTGGACGGCCAACCTTATGACCGTGGCCATTGGGGCGTGGAATCCTACGATAGCGGCAAGAGGGTGCATATAGAGTTCGAGGCCAGGGACGAACAGAAGGGCTGGATAATCGAATACCGCATGACCGGGGCCTTTATCTTCGCCGACGATCTCGACCGCCTCTACTGGGACGCCGTTTCCATCGACCGGGACGTAGCGATAAAGTCGTCCACCGTCACCGTGCAACTGCCACAGGGCATAAAGGTGGAGGACGTGAAGGCCTCCGAGTATATCGACATCTCCAATCCTCCCTCGGACTACGGGCAGGTAGTCGAAGGCGATAGACTGCGGTGGGAGGTCAGGGAGATCCCGCCCTATTCGACCTTCACCATCGACGTCGCCTTGCCCAAGGGCGCCGTTGCGAAACCCTGGCAGTACGACAGGGCCTGTGGCATCGCCATCATCGCCTCCTCTTCTTTCCTCCTCGCGGCGGCGGCACTGGGCATGTTTCTCCTGTGGTGGAGGAAGGGTAGGGACGTGGGGAGGACGGGCACGGCCATGGTCCGTTATGAGCCCCCCGTGGGGATCCTGCCGGCGATGCTGGGTATGCTGGTAAACCAGAAGCCACGCGTGCATGACATCTCGGCGACCATCGTCGACCTCGCGCGCCGTGGATACCTGGTCATCATCGAGTCGGAAAAGCGCAGCTTTATCAGGATGAGGGAATACGCTTTCCAGCGCAGCAAAGAGGACCTCTCCGGCCTCCTGCCCTACGAACGGGAGATCATGGAGGGGCTGTTCTCCAGCGGCGACAGGGTGGAGGAATCCGACCTCCGGAACAAGTTCTATACCCACGTGGACTCCATCCTCAACAAGGGCGTGAAGAAAGAGGTCATGGAGAGGAAGCTGTTTACGACGGAGCCGGGGGCAATGCGTACGAGATACCTCGTCGCGGCCGCTCTCGTCGCAGGCCTTCCCCTGGCGGCACTGCTGGTCCTCCCGACATGGTTCGACCTCGGCTGGTTCGCCGTCCTGCTCCTCGCCTTCATCCCCATAGGCGCGGTCGTGGCCATCGTGGGATGGGCCATGCCCAGCCGCAGCGTCGAGGGATCGCGCGCCTACGAGCATGCCATGGGCTTTCGCGAGTTCATGGAGACGGCGGAGAAACAGGAGCTGGAGTCAATGACCCCCGAAAACTTTCAGGCCAACCTGCCCTACGCCATGGTCCTGGGGGTAGCCGATGCCTGGGCGCGGAAGTTCAAGGATATATACACCACTCCCCCCGAGTGGTATGCGAGCAGCGGAGCTACTTTCAGCACGCTGTATCTGGCTTCTTCCCTCAACGGCATGACCGACAGGATGAACAGCACCCTTACCTCTTCGCCACGCTCGTCGGGTTCCGGCGGCGGTGGATTCGGGGGGGGATCCGCCGGGGGCGGCTTCGGTGGCGGCGGATCTTCGGCCGGTTGAGCGCGCCCTGCGTTTCCGCTTTTTCATTCCGGGCGACCTGGGGCGCCCGCCGTCAGTCCGCGTGCTCGTGCCCGTGGGGATGTTCGTGGGGATGCTCGTGGGAGTGGCTGTGCGGGTGAGAATGATCGTGGCTGTGTTCGTGGGCCGTCTCGGCCTGGACCTCCGCCGCGGCCTCCACGGCATCGGCCGTCCTCTCCGCCGCTTCCGCCATCGCCGTCTTGGCCGCCGCCACCGCTTCGGAGACTTTCTCCCACCCCAGGTTTCCCGCCAGGGCTTCGTACTGTGAAAGCGCTTCGGCCTCATCGCGCAGGCGACGCAGGGCCTGTCTCAAGGCCACTTTCAACAGCAAGGGAGACCTGTCCTCGTGATTACTCATGGCTAGAGTATATAATACATGGCATCAGGCTGGTAGGCAGGCGGTTTTCGCCCGGGGGGGTGAACGTTCGCGCCTACTGTTCGAACGCGGGGAATGCTCCGCCCGCAGCCAGATGGCGGAGGCGTATTCCAACAGGCTCGCCCGCATAGTCTCCGGGTACAATATGAACATGCGCGGGATATGATCCAAGGGGGTATGAGACATGAACATCGGAGAATGGCCGACGCGGTGGGCGGCTCGTTATCCCGACGAGCACTGTATCAAGTACGGGGACCTGGAACTGAGCAAGCGGGAGTTCAACGCCAGGATCAACCGCCTCGCGCATGCACTGCAGGAGATGGGGGTCAGAAAGGGCACTAGGTTCGCCGCGCTCATGGCAAACAGCAACGTGTTCCTGGAGATACTGCTGGCGCTGAACAAGCTGGGCGGGATCATGGTGCCCCTGAACTTCCGGCTCGCCGCTCCCGAGCTGGAGTACATCCTTAACGATTCGGAGCCCGAGGGGCTCATCTACTCACCCGAGTTCGCGGAGACGGCGGAGGCACTTCACGGCGCGGTGCCCTCGATCAGGCAATACGTCCGGGAGTTGGAGGGCGGCTCAGCGGATGATCCGCTCTACGAGGAGTGGATCGCCGGGAAGTCCGAGGAGGAGCCGGTGCCCGACGCGGAGGTGACCCTCGATGATTACCAGTTCATCATGTACACGTCGGGGACCACGGGCAAACCCAAGGGCGCCGCCATACTTCACGGCAACACGCAGTGGAACGCCATCAACTCCATCAACATGTATGCCATGGGCAACGAGGACGTGGGCATCGCCTGCGCGCCTCTTTTCCACATAGGAGGCCTGGCGGTATCGGCCTTCCCCATCCTTTATGTGGGGGGGGTGCTGACCATACAGCGATTCTTCAATCCCGTGGAGACCCTGCAGATCATCGAGAGGGACGGGGTGACCCTCATGTTCGGCATCCCCGTGATGTTCCTGCTCATGACCCAGGTGCCGGAATTCGATACCACCGATTACGCCAGTGTGCGCTTTTTCATCGCCGGGGGCGCGCCCTGCCCTCGCCCCCTCATCGAGACCTGGCAGAAACACGGCATCAACTTCAACCAGGGCTACGGCATGACCGAGACCGCCACCGCCATAACCGCCCTGCGCACCGAGGACGCCCTGAGAAAGCTCGGCTCCTGCGGCAAGCCCGTCTTCCATACCGACATCAGGATCGTGGACACGGAGGGCAGCGACCTGCCGCGTGGGGAGATGGGAGAAGTATGGGTAAAGGGCCCCAACGTCATCCGTGAGTACTGGCGCCTCCCCGAAGCCACCGCGGAGTCCATCACCGACGGTTGGCTGCACACCGGGGACATGGGATATATCGACGACGAAGGATACCTCTTCCTGGTGGACCGGCGCAAGGACATGTATATCTCGGGCGGCGAGAACGTCTATCCCGCCGAGGTTGAAGACGTCCTCATGGGATTCGGGAAGGTCGCCGATGTCGGTGTGATCGGCGTCAGCGACGAGAAATGGGGCGAGGTGGGCCTGGCCGTGGTCGTGCCTACCCCCGGCGTCGAGGTCAGCGAAGAGGAGGTCATAGAGTTCTGCCGTGGCAAGCTGGCGAAGTACAAGATACCCAAGAGGGTGGCATTCGTGGAGGCGCTGCCGCGCACCGCTACCGGCAAGATCCTGAAGAAGGAGCTAAAGGCCCAGTTCAACCCGTGATCCTCGAGGCACTTGCTGCAGGCACGAAAGCAGGGGGAGGATGATCTCGACCCCGGCCGGGTGCGGCTACGCGTTCTTCCGCGCAAAGGGTACGCTGATGCCGCGGCTTGTCCACATGCGCCAGGGATCTCTTACTCCAGCGCAAGATCCAGATCCGTGAGCCAGATGTCTGTAAGGCGCCCCTCCCGGTCTACTCCCACCAGGAGGCAGCTGGCTACCTTGAAGACGAGTGCCGCTCCCTCCGCCAGCGAGATGCGCAGGGATGAGCTGGCTTCGTGCCAGAGGAAGCGCGGCTCCACGGGAAGATATGTGAGGCTTTCGTTTCCGCCGGGAGGTTCCAGAAACAACACCCCTTCCGCATCGGGCATTAACGGCGGGCTCTCCTCCTCCCTCTTCCATCTCCCCGTCTTGACGTAGCATTGCAGGCCCGCCAGCTCACCGCTCTCGCCGTCCAGCGCCAGCGCCACCCTGCCCAGCGCGAGGGTGCGTACGCTCGCGGGTGGCGCATCGCGTCGGGTGAATTCAACCATCTCCGGGATCGCCTGATACGAGTTGGCTCCCACGGGAGGCGTCTCGTCCGTCTTCAACCTGATGCGCGGAAGTGCCTGTGCGTTCACTTTCCCTCCTCGCAGCTACCGCACCCCGTCCAGCCGCCATTCCGGTCATCGCTCCAGCACCCCATCAATATTAACGCTTCTTCCCCCGTACCGCTCAAGTCCTGCCGACGCAGGAGGCCACTGGCGAAACGGAGCCCTCAAACCGTATAAAGCGTTTATAATGGCGTTACACATGGGTAACGCCGCATCGAGACTGCTGGAGGTGGAGCCGGTGGACGCCATAGAGAGAGTGAAAAAGACCCTGGTCGAGTTGGATATCGAGGGCATACAGACTGCGGTGAGGGAAGCCCTGGATGGGGGAAATGCGCCCCTCGATATCGCCCTGAGAGGGCTGGGAGAGGGCATGAAGGACATCGGCGAGCTCTTTCAATCCGAGGAATACTACCTCGCCGACCTGGTCCTCGCCGGCGAGACCATGAAGGAGGGCATGGCCGTACTCGAGCCCCTCATATCGGGCGATGGGGCCTCACGCAAGGGACCCGTGGTCTTGTTCACGGTCAAGGGAGACGTCCACGACATCGGCAAAAACCTTGTGGTGACCATGCTGTCGGCGGCCGGGTTCAAGGTCGTCGACCTCGGTGTGGATGTGGCGGAGACGAGGGTGGTCGATGCGCTCAGGGAGAGCGGCGCCTCCCTCCTGGGGATGTCCGTGCTGATCACGCCCATGATATCCTCCATAGGTGACGTAGTCGACGCCATCAAGGAGGCCGGCCTGAGGGAAAGGGTGAGGATAGCCGTGGGCGGCGCCTGCACCACTCCCGAGCTGGTGGAGAAGTTCGGCCTCGACGCGCTGGGCAGGGATGCGGTGGAGGCGGTCGGTATCTTCGAGGAATGGGAGACGAAAAAAGCGTGAACCCCGGCCGCGCCGGCCGGGGTCTGATGCTGGTGTCGGAGGGGGGACTTGAACCCCCATGAGGAAACTCCTCACTAGGCCCTCAACCTAGCGCGTCTACCGATTCCGCCACTCCGACTCGCACGCTTCAGGCCTGCTGATCACCGGAGATCTCTCCCGCTACAGCGATCTCCTGCCCTTTCAACCTCCGGTTACGAAAACCAGTATATACTCTCGCCCTCCTGGGGTCTATTATCTTCGAGGCGTATAAAATATCCCTGGAGATTCGCCCGAACTTTCCGACCACGATAACGCGGTCCCCGTCATCCAGGGGAGGAGGAAAGCGGAATCCACGGTAAAACCACACCTTGGTGCTCTTGCCTCCTTCGTCCACGAGATCGAAGTTGATGTCGAAGGTCAGGGTCTTTGATTTTCGGTCGCTCTTCTTCGGCATAAGCGTGGGGAGCGGATAAGTTGATACGTTGAGTATGATGCCAAGTTTCGTGATCTTCGCCAATTCCGCTCCTCCAACACCCTCACGCAGCAGGCACTGCGTCGCGATCCCGGCACACCATTAATTATCGTCCCAGCCCCGGGCGGGCTTGAGGTTTTCGCGCCAATTCAGTGCTCCAGCATAGCGAGCACTGCCTGCCATACCCGCACCGCGAGTTCTTCCTTGGGCATGCGGTCAAGATCGAGCACGCGGCCGTCCGCGAACAAGAGTGTCGCCTTATTGTAGTCTGAATCGAATCCCGACCCCCGCGCCGATACGTCGTTGGCGACGATCATGTCCACGCCCTTTTCCCTCAGTTTGCGGCTCGCGCGCTGCATCAACTCCCCGGTCTCGGCCGCGAAACCCACCAGCACCTGTCCCGGCGTCCTCGATCCGGCGAGGTGCTCGAGGATATCCCGCGTCGGCTCCAGCTCGAGCGTGAGCCCGCTCCGACCTTCTTTCTTTATCTTCTCCGCGTTCGCCCTCGCGGGGGTGAAATCGGCGACGGCCGCGGCCATGACCACGACATCGCATGCGGGCGCGATGGCCTTCACCTCTTCCCACATCTCGGCGGCGGTTTCGACCCTTATCGTCTCCACACCACCCGGGTCTTCCAGGCTGGTGGGGCCGCTTACCAGGTCAACATCGGCCCCCATCCTCTTTGCCGTGGCGGCAAGGGCATAGCCCATCCTGCCGCTGGACCTGTTGCCGATGTACCGCACCGGGTCTATGGGCTCCCTGGTGCCTCCCGCCGTCACCAGGACGCGCCTCCCCGCCAGGCTACCCCCCATGCCCAGTATCTCCAGGGCGGTATCTACGACGCGCGCTGGCTCCGACATCCTTCCCTCGCCTTCCTCGCCGCAGGCCAGCGAACCGCTTTCCGGCCCCACGACGAACACGCCCCTTTCTCTCAGTTTCTCGAGGTTTGACCGGGTAGCCGGGTGGCGCCACATCTCGAGGTTCATGGCGGGCGCCACCAGCAATGGGGAGCGTGTGGCCAGCAGGGTGGTGGAAAGCAGGTCGTCGGCCAGGCCGTGCGCCATCTTGGCGAGGACGTTGGCGGTAGCCGGCGCCACCACGACGAGGTCGGCCTCCCGCGCCAGGGAGATATGCTGAATGGGAGCGCCCGTGTCCGCGAAATTGTCGATCGCGACGGGATTGCCGGTTATGGCCCTGAACGTGGCCGGTCCCACGAGGCGCGTGGCGTGCTCGGTCATTATTACCTTGACTTCGAAGCCGAGGAGGATGAACTGGCGCGCGACATCAACCGCCTTATATGCGGCTATTCCCCCGGTCACGCCCAGAATGATGATGTTCATATCCTTGGTAATACGGGCCGGCCGCTACTTCACCCCATCTTCCGGGCGCTCGAACTCCAGCTTGTCTGCGGCGATTTCCTCCAGGGCGAGGGTGAGAGACTTGTTGGATGCGGACCTGATCTGCGGGCCGGCATCGTGTCCCAGCCCTTCCCCCAGATGGCGGAAATAATTGTTGATCTGACGCGCCCGCTTGGCGGCCGTTATGGTCAGTCCAAACCTGGAATTGTCTATCCAGCGTAAGAGATCGTCTATACTGGTCTTCATCAACACGCTTCTGAAACCTCCGTTCCTCATGAACTCACTCGTGCAGGCGGCTTTCCCTCTCATATATAGCACAGAACTCATCGGCAGCGCGATGCAGCTGGTCATTTACGACCACGTACTGGTACTCGTCCTTTTCCCTGCATTCCTCCAGGGCGTTGCGCAGGCGCTGCTGGAGTTCCGCCTCGTCCTCCGTGCCGCGTCTCCGCAGTCTCTCCTCGAGCGCCGCGGACGAAGGCGGGAGCACGAACACCGATACCGCCTCCGGCATCTTCTCCCTTACCTGTTTCGCTCCCTGTACGTCTATCTCGAGGATAACGTCCTGCCCGCGCGCCAGCCTTTCCAGCACGCCGCCGGCGGGAGTGCCGTAGAGGTTGCCGTGCACCTCCGCCCATTCCAGGAAATCCTCCCGCGCTACCATCTCCCCGAACTCGTTTTCGCTGAGGAAACGGTATTGCACACCGTCCGTTTCTCCCTGCCTCGGCTTCCTGGTGGTTGCCGATATCGAGAGCCAGACGGCGGGATAGCGACGGAGAAGTTCAGAGATAAGCGTTCCTTTCCCCGCACCGGAAGGCCCGGCGACGACAAAAAGGCGTCCCTGGGGCATTACCTCACCTGCAGGCTTGTTCTCTGTCGCTGTCGCGGTTTATCTCTTGTGGCGCACGTAGGTGCCGCTATCAGGCGAATCTGTCCTTGAGGGCAGCTATCTGCTTCGGGCCGAGGCCTTTCACGCGGCGCGAAGTGCTGATACCGATCTCCTCCATGATCTTCGCCGCCCGCAGCTTACCGACCCCCGGCACCGATTCGATGACCGACTTGACGGTCATCTTGCCGTATATCTCATCGTTCGCCTTCTTCAAGACGTCGCTGACTTTGAGTTGGCCGGCCTTGAGCTTCTTCTTTATCTCGGCTCTCTCTTTCCTCACCTTAGCCGCTTTTTCCAGGGCCGCCTTGCGCTGTTCGGCTGTCAATTCCGGGAGCTTTTGTTTGGCCATTATTAACCCTCCTCGAGTCAAAGCTTACCCTACAGCAACGGTCTAACCTAGTATAAACCTCCTTTTTCCTGCATACAAGCTATCTGTCGCCGGCAGTCGCGCCCTCTGCGCGTGAGGGCCGTCCTCAAGCCAAGCCCCTGCTTCCAGGCGTTTCCAGCTCCAGTCCTTGCTTGCACAGGGGGCATTCTCCCTCCTCCCATGCCTCCGCCTCGAGCTCCAACAGGACCTTCTTCCTCACCCCGAGGTCTCGCCCCTTACCACGTTCTATCAGGGCAGCGACACCTATAATCTTCGCTCCCGCCGCCTCTACCACCTTCATGAGCTCCTTGACCGACCCCCCGGTGGTGATCACGTCCTCCACGATAAGCGCCTTCTCCCCGGGGGATATGTTCTGCCCTCTTCGCAGGATCAGGCCGCCTTCCACCCTCTCCGCGAAGAGCATGCGCTTGCGCAAGGCCATGGCGACCATGTAGCCGATGATTATGCCGCCCAGCGCCGGGCTGATCACCAGGTCCATGTCCTCGTCCTGAAAGGCCTTGGCGATCTCGTCGGCCAAGCTCTCGGCGATGTGCGGGTGCTGCAGCACCATGGCACACTGCACGTAGGTGTCGCTGTGCAGTCCCGAGGTGAGGAGAAAATGCCCTCTGCGCACGGCCTCCTCCCTTTCCAGGATCTCCAGTACCTCCCACTGGTTCATGGCACCACTCCCTTCCCGTCTCACGATGCGGTGTGCGCGCCGCTTACGCCTGACCCGGCTGCCTCTTCCGGCTCCTACCTCGCTTCTTCCCTCAGTCCCCGCAGCGCCCCCGCGGGATCGGGGGAAGCGATGACCGGCCTTCCCACCACCAGGTAATCGGCACCAGCCGCCAGGGCTTCCCGCGGTGTCGACGTCCGCGCCTGGTCCTGCACAGCGGCGCCGGCCGCGCGTATGCCCGGTGTGACGATAACCGCCCCGCCACCCAGTGCCTCCCTCAATAACGGGGCCTCGCGCGCCGATGCCACCACCCCGTCAAGCCCAGCCTCCCACGCGAGCCTTGCCAGGGCAAGCGCCGTCCCGGCGGCACCTTGCGGCCAACCGATCTCGGCTACCGCGGCGTCATCGAGGCTGGTGAGAACGGTCACCCCGAGAACGAGAGGCGCGGCGACGTTTTCGGCCGCGGCCTCCTCCCTCGCCGCGCTCACCGCGGCCTCGAGCATCGCCCCTCCTCCGCTTGCATGCACCGTGAGCATACTCGCTCCCGTGCGCACCAGTCCTCTTACCGCGCCGCTCACGGTGTTCGGTATGTCGTGCAGCTTGAGGTCGGTAAAGACCTTGAATCCCATGCCCCGCAACTCCTCGACAATCCCGGGTCCCATGCGCACGAACGCCTCCAGCCCCACCTTCACCGTCTCCACCTCGCCTCTCAGCCTGTCCGCGAGGTCCAGCAGGCTCTCTCTCTTCCGCAGGTCGAGGGCCACGATGAAGGGGTCCCGGGCACCGCTCATCTCAACCGCCCTCCCGGTGCGCCATGTCCACCAGCGCAGCCGCCGAGTCTATCCCCTTGCGCTTGAGAAAGTCGAGCATACCCCCTATTATCCCCAGGGGAGCCGCTGGATCCGAAAAGTTCAGCGTTCCGACAGCCACGGCGTCGGCACCCACCATCATCAACTCCACCGCGTCCCGCCAGGACCATATGCCCCCCATGCCGATCACCGGCAGGTCCAGGGCCCGCGCCACCTCCCAGACCAGGAGCACCGCGATGGGGTGTATGGCCGGCCCGGAGAGCCCTCCGGTATTGTTGGCAAGGCGGGGCCTCGCCGTCTCCACGTCCACGGCCATGGCCGGAAAGGTGTTGATGAGGCTTATCCCGTCCGCTCCCGCAGCAGCCACCGCCCTGGCCATCTCCACGATGTCGCCGCAGCGCGGCGTGAGCTTCACGTAGAGGGGTATCTCCACCACTTTCCTCACCTTCTCGACCAGGTCCGCCGCCTCCCGCGGATCGGAAGAGAAATGTATCCCGCCCTTCTTCACGTTGGGGCAGGAGATGTTGAGCTCTATAGCGTCGGCCATTCCGCTGCGTGATATCTCGCTCGCCACGACCACGTATTCCCGCTGGCTGAACCCGGCCACGTTCACCCATATCGGCAACGGCAGGGCAGACAACCACGGCAGTTCCCCCGCCAGGAAAGATTCCAGACCCGCGTTCTCCAACCCTATGGAGTTGAGCATGCCGCAAGGCGTCTCCCACAGGCGCGGAGGCGGGTTGCCCGCGCACGGCTCCAGGGTGACCGATTTGGTCATCAGGCCTCCCAGCATCTCCAGGTCCACCCACTCAGCGTATTCCCTGCCGTTGCCGTAGGTCCCCGAGCATACCAGCAGGGGGTTTCTGAGCCGTATGCCGGACAGCTCCACCTCAAGATTTATCCTCTTATCCTCTCCCAATCCAGCTCCCTTCCCCGGAACACCGGGCCGTCCCTGCACACCGTGAGATATCCGCGGCGAGGCGGTGACGCCGGGACCACGCACCCCCTGCACGCCCCGACCCCGCAGGCCATGCGCTCCTCCATGCATACCTGCATTGCGGCCAGGGTCTCGTCATTCAAGCTTTCGGCGAGGGCGGTCAGCATACCTCTCGGACCGCAGGCATATATCCCATCCAGGCCTTCCACTCCCGCGTCCAGTAACATGTCGACAACGTTTCCCTTTTCGCCCGCGCTCCCGTCCATGGTGGCGAAAAGAAGGTCGCACTCCTTTGCGAGTTCCAGGGCAAGCCCCCCGTACTCCGCCTCGCCCTCCACCCCCCAGTAAAGAGTCTCCTCCAGGCCCAGCCGCCTCAGGCGGTCCGCAAGGAATCTCATGGGCGCTATCCCAGTACCCCCGGCGACAAGACCGTGCCTCGATCCGCCGTCGATGCTGAACCCACGCCCCAGGGGGCCCATGATATCCAGTTCCTGTCCGATCTCGGACGCGCACAACCACGCGGAGCCAGCACCCACCTCCCGCACCATGATGTTCACCACGCTTCCCGCCATGCCCGACAGGCTGTACGGACGGCGCAGGATAAGGCCCTCCTTATCGCAGCGTACGTGTATGAACTGCCCTGGCTCCGCATCGATAGCTGAACCCGTCTCCAAGGCGAGCTCCACCAGGGTTCCGAACCTTCTCCTGGCGACCACCTCGGCCTTGTACCGTCCCGGCAACCCTCAATCACCCCCGGATTCCTGTCCCGGCGCGGCGTACTCCCGCAGGGGGCAAATCTCCCAGGCCGGCGGGTCCGCCTGGCGTATCCCCATGGCGAGGGCCAGTGCCACCTCCATGTTGGTTATGCAGGGAATGCCGTGCCGTGCTGACGCCGCCCGGATATAGAAACCATCGGAATGGGGGTGCTTGCCACGCGGCACGTTCACCACCATCCCTATCTCCCCGTTCCGTATGAGGTCCAGAACGTTCGGGCGTCCCTCGCGCAGCTTGTTGACCGTATCCACCTCCATACCCGCCGCCGCGAGCGCATGAGCGGTACCCCTGGTGGCGAGTAGAACGTAACC
>JAQVFR010000041.1 GCA_028697145.1 Actinomycetota bacterium
CTCCCTCCCGCCAGGGTGAACCCGGTGAAGCTGCGCCAGGTCTTCAGCAACCTCATCGGCAACGCCCTGAAGCACATGGGAGACGACCCGGAGCCCAGCGTGGTGATAAGCGCCGATGTGAAGGCCGGCACGGCCACCTTCTGCGTGCGGGACAACGGCATCGGCATCCCTCCCGATCTACACGATAAGATCTTCGAGCCTTTCAGGCATTTCTCACTCGCCGGTTCCCAGGGGCTCGGCATAGGGCTCTCCACCGTGAAGCGGGCGGTAACGGCCTGGGGCGGCAAGGTGTGGGTGGAGTCCACGCCCGGGAAGGGCGCCGCGTTCTTTTTCACCGTCCCCCTCGCGGAATAAGCGGGACCTCTCAGAGCCGCGCATGCATCCCCGATCCCGTCGCGCCTTAGCGCCGTGGTGCAAACGGCGGCGGGCTGGCATATAATCAGGCAGCAGACGTGGAGGTGATCCCCTTGTCCGACAGACACGACCGCGTGTTGGCCGCGCTGGAGCTGCGGGAGCCCGACCGCGTGCCCGTCCTCGACCTCATGCTCGAGTACACCACGAACAACGCCATACTCGGGAAGAAGGCACACCCGCTGCACCGGCTCATCGCCGACCCGCGGGCCGCGGGCATCCTCGACCTCTTTTTCCGCCACGCCGGGGGTTTCTCGCTGCTCGACATGGAGCTGGAGCGTTTCCTCCACCTGGGGGCCGCCGCCGCCGAACGCATGGGCTATGACGCCGCCTGGCTGACCTTCTTCCCCGTGCTGCGATTTCAGGACTCCAGGACCATGGTCGACATGTACGGGCGCCTGAGCGACGTGGTGATCGACGCCAGCGGCAACCTCGGCAACCCCACCTACCGGGAAGGGCTCATAACCGGCCCCGAAGCCTGGCGGGCCTGGGACAAGAAGCCCCTGTTGCGCCTGCCGGCCAAGGTGAACGGGGCTTTCAAGCGCCTCTACCGGGAACACGGGGACAAGATGTTCATCCTCGGTTTCTGCTCCTACGGGGTCTTCGAGAACACCTGGCAGCCCCTGGGCTTCGAGCGCTTCGTGGTCGCCTCCCGCAGGGAGAGGAGGTTCCTGGAAGGCATGATCGCCTTCCATACCGACCTCTACTGCGTCCTCGTCGAGGCCATGGCGGACGCCGGCCTTCCAGCCATGGTCTATACCGACGACCTGGCGTACAAGTCCGGACCCATGCTGAACCCCCGCCTCGTAGAGGAGCTGTTCGGAGACTCCTACCGGCGCATCGTGGAGACGGCGCACGGCCAGGGCATGAAGATAGTCATGCACTCCTGCGGCAACACCACCGCCCTGCTGGAGTGGTTCGCGGACTGCGGCTTCGACGGTGTGCATCCCCTGGAGCCCACGGCCGGCGTGGAGCTGTCCACCGCCAAGGAGCTGGTGGGAGACCGCGTGTGCCTCATCGGCAACCTTGACATCACCCACATCCTGGTGGACGCGGAGCGGGACGAGGTCGAGGAGGCGGTGCGGCAGGCCATACGCGACGCCGGCCGGGGCGGCGGCTTCATCCTGGCGCCCGACCATTCCCATCCCGGCGTCTCGGTGGAGAGGCTGCGCTGGATGGTCGAGGCGGCCCACACGCACGGGGGCTACCCCCTGGAGCCCTGACCCCCGGAGAGCCCGCGCCCCCTGCTCCGGACCGCCGCCGCGAAACCCTTCTTGCCCCACGCCGTTACCGCATATGTGAGGTCCGGCCGATCCCGGGCGCCAACCGCATGGCAATTATTGCCTTCATGTGCATTTCGGGGAACCTTTCGGCGCGCCCGCACTCTAATAGACCTTGTTGACCCATAACGAGAGGCGGAGGGCGAGAGAGAGATGGCGGAGATTTATGATTTCATGACCAGCGGACAGTTCCTGCTGCCGCTGGCTTTCCTGGCCGGTTCCCTGGTACTCGGGTTCCTGGCCGAGAAGATCGTCTTGCGGATACTCAAGAAGGTAACGGCCAGGACGAAGTGGGGAGCCTACGAGGCGCTGAAGAACGGCCTGCGCGGCATGATCACCCTGCTCTTCGTGACCGCGGGGTTGTACTTCGCCATACGCCTGACCGACTTCAGCCCGGAGGTGCTCGTCTACTACCAGCGGGCGTTGATGGTCCTCGTCATCTTCTCACTCACCGTCGCGGCGGTGAGGGTAACGGCCGGGCTGGTGGACATTTACGTCAGGAAGGCCGAGGGGGCCGTGCCCTCCACCACCATCCTGGGGAACATGCTGCGCATCGTTATCTTCCTGACGGGGCTGCTGGTCGTCCTGTCATATCTCGACATACCCATCGCTCCCATTATCACCGCGCTGGGCATCGGCGGTTTCGCGGTGGCCCTGGCCTTCCAGGACACTCTGTCGAACCTTTTCTCGGGCCTGCACATCCTGGCCTCCCGCTTGGTGAAACCGGGTGATTTCATCAAGCTGGATACGGGCGAGGAGGGTTACGTCGCCGACGTTACCTGGCGCAACACCACCATCAGGACGCTGCCCAACAACATGGTGGTGGTACCCAACTCCCGGCTGGCGTCGGCCATCATCACCAACTACAACCAGCCCCGCAAGGAGATGGCGGTGCTGGTGGACGTGGGGGTGGATTACGCCAGCGACCTCGGTGAGGTCGAGGAGGTGACGGTCGGGGTGGCCGCGGACGTGCTGCGCGAGGTGCCGGGAGGCTCGGGCGATTTCAAGCCCTTCGTCCGTTTCCACACCTTCTCGGAATACAGGATAGAGTTCACGGTGGTCCTGCGCGTGAACGAGTACGTCGACCAGTACCGGCTCAAGCACGAGTTCGTCAAGAGGCTGCACCGGGCCTACCGGGAACACGGCATAGATATCCCCCTGCCCGCGCGCACCATATCCTTCGCGCACGACCGGGAGAGCATGCTCAGCGGCATCAGGGGGTGACAGGGGGGTGACGCGTGGGCTTGCCCCCGCGCGCTCAGCGGCGGGCGACGACCCACCCCCGCACCAGCTTGAACCCCTCCATCGCCACCAGCACGACGAGGGCGAGCAGCAGCATGTACAGCCACTCGAGGAAGCTCACCGGCTCCAGCCCCAGGACGTTGCGCATGAAGGGGATATACATGGAGGCGATGTGGATGCCCTGCGCAGCCAGCACCCCCAGGATGAGCACGCGGTTGTTGCGCAGGGGCACCCGGAAGGCGGACAGGTATTCCGAGCGGCAGTTGAAGACATGCACGTTTTCCAAGAGGACCATGAGCAGCAGTACGAGGTTGCGCGCCTCCGCGACCTCCCACCCGGCGCCAATCAGCCACCACCAGGTGAAGAAGGCCACGAGGCCGATGAAGAGGCTGGAGATGGCCACCTGCTGTATCATGAGCGAGTTGAATATGCCCTCGTCCGGGTCGCGGGGCGGGCGGTACATGGCCCCGGGTTCCCCCGCTTCGAAGGCCAGGGCTACGCCCTGTATGCCGTTGGTCACCAGGTTCAGCCACAGCAGCTGCACCGCGACCAGCGCGATATCCAGTCCCGCGATGACGGCAAGGGCGAAGAGGATGATCTCCCCCAGGCCTGTCGATATGAGCAGGTAGATGACCTTGCGGATGTTGTCGTAGGCGTGGCGCCCCTGCTCGATGCCGGCCACGATGGAGGCGAAGTTGTCGTCGGTGATAATGATCTCGGCGGTGTCCTTGGCCACGTCCGTGCCCGAACCCATGGCCACCCCGATGTTGGCGCGGCGCAGCGCCGGTGCGTCATTGACGCCGTCCCCGGTGACGGCAACGAAGTTGCCTCCGTCCAGGAGGCCCTGCACTATGTCCACCTTCTGCAGGGGGGCGACGCGCGCGAACACCCGGGCGGAATTGATGGCACCGACGCTCCCCTCGGGATCGGAGGCGATGAGCTCCTCCAGTTCCCTGCCGGTGATGACGTCGTCCGGTCCCGCGGCTATGCCCGCGTCGCGGGCGACCGCCAGCGCCGTTCCCGGGTTGTCCCCCGTGACCATCACCACCTTCACCCCCGCCTTGCCGCACCTGGCGACGGCCTCCCCGGCCTCCGGGCGCAGCGGGTCGATCATGGCCACCATGCCCAGGATGTCGAGGGGCGGGAAGTGCTCCTCGTCGAAGTCGCCCTCGGGCGCCTCGTCCACGGCGCCCTCCGCCACCGCTAGCACCCTGTATCCTTCCTGTGTGAGAAGGCTCGCCTGTTCCTTGAGGGTTCCGACCCCTCCTGCTTCTTCGCAGCGGCAGAGATCGAGGAGGACCTCTGGTGCTCCCTTGATCCCAACCCTGAGCCCGGAACCGTCCTCACGGTAGAGCCTGGCCTCGTACTTGCGCTCCGATTCGAAGGGGATCTCGTCCAGCACCTCGACCCCCGCCCTGACCTCCTCCGGATCCAGGCCTGCCTTGAAGGCGAGGGCGAGCAGGGCAACGTCCATGGCGTCTCCCTGGTGCACCCATTCGTCCTCCTCGCGGAAAAGCCCGCCGCGGTTGGTGATGGCCGCCACGCGGGCCAGGCGCTCGAGCCTCGAGTGCCCATCGCCGCCAGACCCGCCGTTCCCCTTCGGCGCGACCTCTCCCTCGCCGCTGTAACCGCTGCCGGAGACCTCGTACTCCTCCCCTCCCGGGAGGAGTACACGCCTCACCATCTGCTCGTTCATGGTCAGCGTGCCCGTCTTGTCCGACGCTATGCAGGTGCAGCTGCCGAGGCTTTCCACCGCCGAGAGCCTGCGCACGATGACGCTTTTCTCCGCCATGCGGCTGGTGCCGATAGAGAGCGCCACGGTGACCGCCACCGGCAGGCCCTCTGGTATGGCGGAGACCAGGAGGGCCACGGTGAGCAGCACGGCCTCGCTCCAGGGCGTGCCCAGCGCTATATAGACCGTCGCGAAGATAACACCGGCCCCCATGACGAAATAGGTTATCTGCCGGGTGAACTCCTCCATCCTGATGAGCAGGGGCGACTTGGAGGCCTCCGACCCCGTGACCTCCCGCGCGATCTTTCCCACCTCGGTGTCCAGGCCGGTCGCCACCACCACCCCGGTACCCTTTCCGGTCGCCACCACGGTGCCGGCGAAGGCCATGTTGTCGCGGTCGCTCACCGGCGTCTTCTCGTCGAGCACGGGGAGGGATTTCCCGGAGGCGACGGACTCGCCGGTGAGGAGCGATTCGTCGATGGATAGGTTCCTGACGTCTTCCACCAGGCGCATATCCGCGGGGACCTTGTCCCCCGACACCAGCAGCACGACGTCTCCGGGGACCAGGTCCTCGGCATCGACGGTCCTCTCCTGCCCGTTCCTCCTCACCCTGGCGGAAACGTGCAGCAGGTCCTGCAGTTTCGAGGCGCTCTTCAGCGCCCGCCATTCCTGGTAGGTCCCGAGCACGGCATTGAGCAGGATCACCGCGAAGATAAAGAGGGAGTCCTTCAGATCGCCTATGGCTATGGAGAGCCCGGCGGCGGCGATGAGGATGTAGATCAGGGGGCTGAGGAACTGGCGCAGGAACACCATGGGCAGAGAGGGAGTCTTCACTGACGGCAGGGTGTTCGCGCCATGTATCTCCCGCCTCTTCCCCACCTCTTCCCGACCCAGACCGTTTTCGGCGCTGTCCAGCTCCTCGAACACCTGCCGTGGCGCGAGAGCGTGCCAGGCGATGGCCGCTCCCTCCCCGGCATCATCGCGCTTATCCCTTTTGAGCCTCATTACCCGCCTCTCCTGGGGCGTTAACGCTTAGCGGTATGGACCCTAGAACTTGAAACCCTCCACGAACATCAGGGTCGCGGGGCTGGTCACCGTGGGGTCGGTGATGACGTTGACGCAGGCAGGCCCGCCGTAATCCAGGGCACGCTTCAGCGCCGGCAGGATGTCCGCCTCCTTGTCCACGAACTCGCCGCGCCCGCCCAGGGCTTCCGCGATCATCTCGTAATGGATGACGCCCAGGTCGGTGCCGCATACGCGGCACTCCTCGTAACACAGCTCCTGGTGGTGCTTGACCATGCCCCAGGCCTGATCGTTGCAGATGACCACGACGATGGGCGCGCCGTGGCGGCACGAGGTCTCCAACTCCATGGCGTTGAGGCCGAAGGAGCCGTCGCCGGTGAGCAGCACCACCCGCTTGTCCGGCAGCGCGACTTTGGCACCGATGGCGAAGGGGACGCCCGTGCCCAGGCACCCGAAGAGGGTGCCGCTGCCGATGACCCCGGATATCTCCCTGGCCCTCAGGCCCACGCTGCCGAAATAGAGTGTGTCGCCGCCGTCGACGATGAAGATGGCGTCGTCTCCGGTGGCCTCACGGATGCTCTGAACCAGCCGCAGGGGATGGATGGGATCTGCGGGCGTCTCCATGGCCTGCCTGTCTCCCGCGGTGATGGCGGCGAACGAGCCCCTGAGGGATTCCAGCCATGCGGAGCGGTCCTTCTCCGCCACGCCCTCGCCCAGCTTGCCCAGGACCGCTCCCGCGTCCCCCACCAGGGCGACGTCGGCCTTGCGGTTGCGGTTGATCTCACCCGCGTCTATGTCCACCCTGATGACCTTGGCGTTGGCCAGGATATCACCGAAATTAAGCACCCAGTTGAACCTGATGCCCACGGCAAGCACCACGTCGGCCATGGAGGCGGCGGCCATCACGCCCATGAGGCCCCCGTCCCACAACGAGAGGGGATGCTCGTCGGGGATGGCGCCGCGGCCGTTGTCCAGCAGGATGGTGGGGATGCCGGCCTTTTCCACCAGGGCCTTGACCTCTTCCGCGCAGCGGCTGTGCGCGATGCCGCTGCCGCCGACGAGGAGAGGCCTCTCCGCGCCGTTGAGGAGCTCTACGGCCTGGGCCAGGGCGTCCTCCTCGGGGAGCACGGCATACCTTTCCGCGGCCGCTGCGGGATAGGCCACCCCCTCTTCCTCCATCATGCCGTACAGGGCCTCGGGATTTATCTCCAGGAACACAGGCCCCGGCCGTCCGGACACGGCGTTGCGGAAGGCCATCTCGAGGTACTCGGGGATCCTCTCCGTCTGGTGGCAACGCCCCGCCCACTTCACCACCGGCTTCACCATGCTCTGCTGGTCCATATCCTGCAGGGCTCCCTTGTCCAGGTCGCGCAGTGCCACCATGCCGCAGAGGACGACCACCGGGACGTTCTCCAGGAAGGCGTTGACCACTCCGGTCAGGGAATTGGTGAAACCGGGGCCTGCCGTTACCAGGCACACGCCGGGCTTGCCGGTATAGATCGACCAGGCATGGGCCATCATCACCGCGGCCTGCTCGTGGCGCACGTCCACGACGCGAACGCCCGTGTCCAGGCAACCGTCGAAGATGGGAGCGATGTGGCCGCCCGAGAGGGCGAATATGGTGTCAATTCCCTCCACGTTCTTCAGGTACTCCGCTACTACGCGTCCTCCGTGTACCTCTGCCATTTGCTTACCTCCCTGGTAGTCAAATCCTCCGCGAACATATTAACGTCACGTACACGTGCCGCCGCCCTCCTTGCTTCGCCGTCACGTACACGTGCCGCCGCCCTCCTTGCTTCGCCGTCACGTACACGTGCCAGGCCTTAACACTCGGAAGCGTTAAGGCACGGGCACCGTTGCGCCTGCGGCGCAATCGCTTTCGCGATACATTCTGTCGAACGTCATCATCTCTTTTTGGGGGGTTTGTAGTTTTCGTGGACCCATTTCTCTATTATCTTCTTCGCTTCCTCCCAGGGGATCCTGGTCTTCCAGCCCAGCTCCTCATTGGCGCGGCGGTTGCTCACATCGTTGTCGGTCCCCATGATCCCCACCGCCTGGGCGGTGATGGGCGGGCGCGCGCCGAAGGGAAGGAAGGCAGTCTGCACGATCCAGCCCAGACTCCAGGCCATATTGAAAGGAAGGGAACCCGTGGGCTTCTTGCCAACGAGGCCTCCCAGCCAGGTTATGTATTCCTTCCAGGTGACGCTGTAGTCGTCGCGGAGGTTATAGGTCCTGCCCGCCGCGGCGGGGCTGTCCATGGCCGCGACGATCCCGTCCACCAGGTTGTCCACGAAGACGAGGCTCGCGCTCCAGCGCCCCCCGTCCATGAGCGGCAGGGGCCCCCTGTGCATGGCATCGAGGATCTCCCGCACCCACACGCTGCCCGGACCGGTGACGTTGGCGGGCCGGATGACCGTGGCCTCCATGCCCGCGGCGGCAGCGTAAGATCCCACGATCTGCTCCGCCTCCGCCTTGGCATCGCCGTAGTGCAATCCCGTCTTCACCAGGGGGACGTATTCGTCGTAGCCCTTGAGATGAGGCCCGAACCCGTAGGCGGCTATTGAGCTCATGTACACGAAGCGCTCCACCTTTCCCCCGCACTCCTCGAGCAGGTTGCGGGTGCCGTCCACCCCGAGGTCGAAGAAGTCCTTTTTCCTCCCCCAGTCGATGACCCGCATGGCGGCGTGGACGACCTTATCGCAGCCTTCCGCCAACGTGGCAATGCTGGCGGGGACGGTGAGGTCCCCCCTCACCACCTCCATCCCCTCGGCCGCGAGGCCTCGGTCGGGCTCGTCCGGCATGAGCAGCCCGCGCACCTCGTCCCCGCGCTGCAGCAGCCTCCTGGTGAGATGGGAACCGATGAAGCCAGCGGCACCGGTTATGAGGACCTTCATAGGCAAACCTCCCTTGTGAGGCCGGCCGGGAGCGGCGCGGGATCATGCGACCGGCAAGCGGACTAGAAGCAATCTAATTATAACCCAGCCAGCCTTGCGGTGAACCGCGGGCAGCGGAGGTTTCACGGGGGCACGGGCGCTCTTTGATCCACGGCCTTCATCGCCGGTGGTGACGATGATATAATCCCATCCCGAAGCGTCTGAGGCACGAGGCGAGGCTTGACCCCAATGCCTGGGATTATAATGTATGCCTGAGCACGAGGAGCGGCGTGGAAAAAGACCTGAAGAAGATAAAGAGGCTGGCGGCCGAGCGCGAGGAGGAAGTCGACGCCTTCATCGCCTGGCTGAAGCTGCGATTTGACTCCTCCGAGGGGCTGGATTCGCGCCTGGGGGAACTCATCGAGGAAGCCCTGCGCGAGGTGGACTGCACCGCCTGCGCGCGCTGCTGCAAGGAAGCCTACGTGGTGGTGGACACGGCGGACATCGCCCGCCTCGCAAAGGCGGTGGGCATGAAGCGCTCCGAGTTCCGCGCGGAATATATCGGCAAGAACGAGGACGGCGATACCTGCATCAACCGCCGCCCCTGCCCATTCCTGAACAGGAACATGTGCACCATATACGAGTCGCGCCCGGACTGCTGCCGCGAATACCCGGACTCTCTCGCCGTGGACGCGACGGAGAACCTCGATAACATCAACGCGAATTACCTGGTGTGCCCGGCGGTTTTCAACGCCCTCGAGGCCCTGCGCGACTTCCTGTAAGGGACGCCGTCCGTCAACCCGCTCCCGGCCGCCGCAAGGGACATCCGTCCCGCCTCCGGCGCGCGCGAAGAAGGTCACGCATGCCGCCGCAGAGAAATCATGTGAAGGGATGCGGTAAGATTGAAGGCATGAGCGGCGGCGGATGACCAACGGATAGACGGACGTTGCGGGTAAATCGCCCAGACGGAGGCGGAAAGGAGACATCGTGAAGAAAGCGATCGTTCTGGTTTGTCTGGCGGTACTGGTGGCGGGCGTCGGCGCGGCCGTGGGTTGCGGGGGCGGAGGCGACAGCGGCAAGACCCCGAGCCAGGTCGCGGACGAATACATGCGCGCCAGCGTGGACATGGACGTGGAGGCGGCGTACGAACTCCTCTCCGAGGCCGACCGCAAGAACATTACCAAGGAGCAGATGGAGGAGATGTCCGGGGAGGCCGCGATGGAGTCCTACGACGTAGAGTACGTCATCGGGGAGGAGACCATAGACGGCGACAGCGCCACGGTCGAGGTCACGATCTCCGTCACGGACAAGGCCTCGGGTGAGAGCGAAGAATTCACGGACAAGCTGAGCTTGGTCAAGGAAAGCAGCGGCTGGAAGATCTACTTCGGGGACAGCCTTTAGTCGGGCCAGCCTGTAGGGGAGGAAAGCCGGCGTTCAGCCGGAGACACCCGCGAGGTGTATTAACTCGGCGAGGTCACAGGCGTCACGCAGCACGCCCGGCCTCGCCTCTGGATTCTCGTTCAATTCCAGGCTGAGGTCGGTTTGCGGGGAATAGGCGGGCCAGGGCGGCCGCCCTTCCCCGTTGGGATCGCCGCGGCGCGCGAAGCCGACCCAGTAATCCATTATCGCTGAGGACAACTCCAGGTCGGCGTCCCCGTAACCCTCCCCCGGATCGAGGCGGCCGAAAACGTAGGGTATCTCCGATCCGTGGCAGGAACAGAGCTCCTTCCCCTGCTGCGTAGGGGGGATGCGGGAAAAGCGGTAGAGGTACGCCCGCGCCCTCCTCTCGCTCACGCGCCGCGCCAGGAAGCGACAGGGCGCCGCGAACTCGAAGGCGGTGACCATGGCACTCAGCGCCTCCCGGGGCGTCGTGCCCGCGTCGGCCGGGAAAAGGCGCAGCGCCTCCCCTGCCCACTCCCCCGCCATGCGCCGCACCCGCTCCGCATACTCCTCCCGGGAGAGGTCGAGGGCGGCCAGAAAGTAATTGGCCTCGTCGGCGTTATAGCCGATGAGCAGGTCCATGCCGCCGTGCCTTCCCGCGCTGAAGAGTCCTTCCGGCCTGGCGGGGAGCAGCCACCCGTCCACAACCGGCCCGAATTGCATCCCGCCCGGGAGCAGGCCGGCCTCCAGGCGGGCGGCCGCGATGATCTCCTCCTCCCCGCGTGAGCGCATATCCTCGAGCGCGCCGGCACTCCCGGCGCCCAGCGACCGCGCCAGTTCCTCTCCGGTCGCCTCCGCCTCACGCAGCGATCGGTACGCGGGCGGCAGGATATGCTTTATCCAGAACGGAGGGCTCTCCGCGATGACGCCCCGGAACAGCCCGGTGGCCAGGGGGCTGGCCATGAGATAGAGGATGCTCACCGCTCCCGCCGATTCACCGAAGAGGGTGATGCGCGAGGGGTCGCCGCCGAAGCTCTCTATGTTCTCGCGCACCCACTCCAGCGCGGCTAGCTGGTCCAGCAGCCCGTAGTTCCCGGAGACCCCCTCGGCCGACTCGCGGGAGAGGAGGGGGTGGGCGAGGAAACCGAAGGGCCCCAGACGGTAGTTCACGGTGACCACCACGGCGCCGCGCGCGGCCAGCCCGCGCCCGTCGTAGAGCGGCAGGCCGCGCTGCAGCTCCAACGAGGTCGAACCGGAGAGGAAGGCGCCCCCGTGGATCCACACCATGACCGGCGGCGGCTCCTCCGCCTCTCCCGCCGCGACCCAGACGTTGAGGTAGAGGCAATCCTCACCCCTGCTGCCCAGGCCGTACCAGGGGGCATAGGGCTGGGGGCAGGAGTCGCCGAACTGCTTGCAGGGCCGAACGCCCTCCCACGCGGGAACCGGCTGGGGCGGCTTCCAGCGGGATGCGCCCGTGGGAGGCGCGGCGTAGGGGATGCCCAGGAACTCCCAGACTCCTTCCTCGAGCCTTCCCTCGACCAGGCCGGCGGTTGTCTTCACCGCGCAACGGCACGGCTGCGTCTCCCTGAAATCCATCTCTCCCCCGCTTCCGGACGCCAGCCTCCTCCACGTTATATATGCTACCCGATACCCGCCCCGCTCGAACCCCATTCAACTCCCCGGCACGGAACGCGGACTCGGCGCATAACTGCCGTTTCCCGCCCGCAGCGCACTAAAAAAAGGCCAAGGCCAGGGCCTCTGCCCTGGCCTATTTCCTGGTGGCGAGAGAGGGATTTGAACCCCCGACGCCAGGATTTTCAGTCCTGCGCTCTACCAACTGAGCTATCTCGCCGCGTATATAATCCCCCGAAGGAGTTATATTTGGCGGAACCGACGGGATTTGAACCCGCGATCTCCGGCTTGACAGGCCGGCGTGTTAACCTGGCTACACCACGGCTCCGCGCGAAACCAACACCGGGGGCCTCGAGGCCCCTACAACATAGTATATGAAGTTGTCACCCCGGACAATCTTGTCGCCTGGTGCCCCCAACGGAATTCGAATCCGTGTCACCGCCTTGAAAGGGCGATATCCTAGGCCACTAGACGATGGGGGCACTGAATAATGTCCTCGGCGGCCCGCGCCTTAATACATGATAACATCTCCGGTGGGACGCGCCCTGACCCAGGCCATAAAGATTTAAGCACCTCGGCGGCTCAATATCAATCTTTTTTGTCCGATAAGGGATAGAGAGAACGATATCGGCCTCCCCCGGCGGGGAGCCATATTGCGTTGCCGGCATTCGGAGAGCGAATGGTTGAAGGCGGGGCATGATGGAAGAAAGCCAGATGCGCATCCCGGGGTACGGCGAGTTCGAGGATATCACCGAGGAGGAGGAGAGGCGGCTCAGGTCGGTGGTAGACCTCTTCTCGCGCCTATCCATCGCCTGCAAGTCCCGATCTCTCTATCCCGCCGAGCATCCCACCGCCATCGACGCCATCATCCTGCTGCATGCGGTGATGGAGGATTCCTTGCGCATCGCGCCTAGCATGGCGGTCAAGGTCGGCCGCGATAGCCTGGTCTATGAGAAATGGCTGGTAGGACAGAGGATGGAGAGCCTGCGCAGCCTCGCCTCCCGCATACGCTCCCTCAACGTGCAGGAGATCTCCATACGCGCGGGAGTCTCCTTCCAGGAGGCGGAAGCCCTGGTGGAGCTGCTGGTCTCGAATCCCGAGGAACTGAACGCTTCCGGGGGGCCCGAGACCTTTCTCCTCACCAGGGGGGTGAACAACATCGCGGTGGTGGAGAGCGAGGCCCAGAGGGTCGACGAGGAAGAAGGCGACAGGGCGGGCGTGGACCTTGAACTGGCACCGGAGGACGTCGAGCTGACGGAGGCTATCCACCCCGAGCAGTTCAGGGACCTCCTCAAGCTGCTGCTCAATCCCGAGGAACTCGCACGGGTGCTCATGGTGCTCAGCGGAGAGGAGGGAGAACCCCTGGGGAAGGAAGGGCTGGCGGACGCGGCCTTCGCCTTTCTCCGCAGCGCGGCCCTTATCGTCGAGCGCGAGCACCCGGAGCGCGAGCAGGAATGCCTGCGCTCCATGGCCGAGTCCCTGCTCTTCCTCGATCTCGACGTGCGCAACCTGCTCCTCCTCAGAAACATGCTTCCCAGGCTGCAAGAGGAGCCGGTGTGCTCCGCCATCCTGAACCAGTTCAACGCCCAGGAGATCTCGGACGTGCTCGCGAGCTTCCTCCCCCTCATGCCCGAGCTGACCCCCCGCGCGGGAGACCTGCTCGGGACGATCGGCTTCAGGCACGGGGAGATGCGCAACGCCATCAGGCTGCTGCGCGCAAAACTGGTGGACCTGGGGCAGATACCGCATGACCTGCTGGCCTCCCTTGAGACGGGACCGGAGCGGGGCGTGCGGGAAGGGAGACCGCCGAACAAGCTTCCCACCCTGGAGGAAGTAGTCGGCATCCTGGGGGAATACCAGCCCGAGGAGCTCGAGGAGATAAGGCAGATCTCCCACTTAGACCCTGCGGCGGACCTGCTCACCGACACCACCCCGATGCTGCTGGACCTGCTGAAGCAGCCAGGCAGCCTGGACAACGCGATGAAGGTCGTGGAGCTGCTGCAGCAGAATTTCTGGGGCCTGACCATGTCGGCGGAGCTGGACATGGCCGCCCTGGTGCTGGAGAGGGTGCGCGAGCTGCTGCGGGGGAAGGACGCCGCCCTGGACCCCTTCCGCTCCGACCTCAGCCACATGGTCGAAGAAGCCTCGAGCGACAAGGTGCTGCGGCGGGTGATCAAACTCTGCTGCGGCAGGCATGCCCGGCCGGAGGCAGTCGAGGGCCTCAGGCGTTATATGTGCCAGATGGAGGAAAAGGGCGTCGCCGCCCTGGTCGAGGCGCTGGGGGCGGAGGAGGACATGTCCGCGCGCAAGCGCATCATAGACGCTCTCGCAGGACTTTGCCGCGACCGCGTCCCCCTGCTGGGCGCGTACGTCGACGACGAGCGCTGGTACCTGGTGCGCAATATCGTCTCTATCATGGCCAGGTACCGTTCCTACGAGACCATGCCCTTCCTGCGGCGGACCCTGGACTATCCCAACCCCAAGGTGAAGGCGGAGACGGTGCGGGCGCTGGGGCTGACCGGCTCCCACGATGCGTGCGACCTTCTCATCAAGGGCCTGGGGGACCAGGAAGAACAAACGCGCAGGCTGTGCATACGCTGGCTGGGGAGGCTGGAGGAGACCCGCGCGGTGCCCCGCCTGATTAAGATGCTCACGGACAGGGAGCCTGGCGCGGAGTCGCCGGCGATGAAGAAGGAGATCATCAAGAGCCTGGGGGAAATAGACGCCCCCGAGTGTTACGAGGTGCTCAAGAAATACAAGGTCAAACAGAGGCGCCTGGCGCGCGCGGAGTGGCAGGAGATAAACAGGGCGGCGGCTGAAGCGCTGGAGCGGATGACGCAGAAACACCCGCACCCGGGGAGGAAGAGATGAACGAACAGGGCAGGGAACAGCCGCGTGAGGGCATCGGCAGAAAACAAGAGGCGCTCGATTACTTCCGCTCCAAGGGACAGCTGGAGAAGGCGCGGGAGGTCCTGAAGCTGTTCTCCACCGCCAAGAAGTCCGCCTCCCTCTATCCCCCCAATCACGAGATCTGCATCAACTCCTTCACGGATTTCATGCGCGCCTTCAAGGAATACCTCTCCTGGCGCGAGGAGTTCTCGCTGCGCATCGTGGGCGAGGAGTTCTTCTTCGAAGAGAAGCTGATGCCCAGGGAGAGCGTCCTCTACTACCCCCTCATCAAGGAGCTGGTGTCCAAGGGCATAGGGGGCATAAACATCCTGGCAAGCCTCGACGCCGCGGAATTCGTCGACTTCCTCTATCTCCTCAACCGCGGCAGCGACGAGCTGGAGCGCTACGGCGGCCTCAGGCGCCTGATGGAGGACAAGGAGATAGAGAGCATCATCCTCGACGAGCCGGGGACCTGGGAGGAGAAGACACGCGAGATAAAAGAGAGGCACTCGGCGCGGGAGGAGTACTTCGACGCCGTGGACGTCATCCGGGAACTGGCGGACCAGGTGCTGAGCGACCGCCGCCTCTCGGTAAGCAAGGCCAACCGCGTGGTGGGGGTCATGCTCAACCGCGTGGGGGAAAACCGTTCCGCGGTGCTGGGGCTGGCGACGATGAAGAACTACGACGAGTACACCTCATTCCACTCGGTGAACGTCCTCATCCTCTCCCTCGCGCTCGGGTCGATGCTCCCCCTGGACCGCAGTGCCCTGATGATCCTGGGCACGGGCGCCCTCCTGCATGACCTGGGAAAGATAACCATCCCCCAGAGTGTGCTCAAAAAGTCCGGTCCCCTCACCTCCCAGGAGTGGGAGATGATGAAGGCACATCCCGTCAAGGGAGCCGACATCCTCATGGCGCAACCCGGGGTGCACCTCCTCTCGGTCATGGTGGCCTACGAGCACCATGCCCGTTATGACCTGTCGGGGTACCCCGACGTGAAAGGCAAGGAGCGCATCGGGCTCTTCAGCCGCATCGTGGAGGTATGCGACGTCTACGACGCCATGACCTCCGCGCGCCCCTACCAGAAGGCGCGCACCCCGGACCAGGCCATGCGCGTGCTGGTCAAGGACATGGGCACGGCCTTCGACCCCCTCCTGGTGAAGGTGTTCATAGACATGATGGGCCTCTTCCCGGTGGGGACCATGGTGCGCCTGGCCACGGGCGAGGTAGGGGTCATCTACGAGCCCGGAGAGAACGACGCCCTGTGGCCTCGGGTAAAGGTGATACGCGACGCCGAAGGAGGCGAGGTGGAGCCGCGCATCGTGGACCTGGTCTATCTCAAGGACAAGATCGGCGAGACGGGACAGGCGATCCTGGAGGCGCTCCATCCGGAGACCCTGGGCATCGACCCCCAAACCTACCTCTAGGGGGTCAGCCCTTAACATTCATCATTTCATTAGCATTGCTAACTTTCTGGCCATGCCTTCGGGGTGGCCAGCCGCCTGATCTCCCGCATTTCTCGCCACTCCCGCATGGGGTATATTGGCTATATCTCCAGGGTCCGGGAAGGAAAGAGAGCCAAAAAGCCATGTTGCCGGAGATAAGGTCACAAGACATAGGCGATGTCGAACTGCCGTTCCTGTACTATCCCGGCGAGGGTCCGGCGGTGATCATGCTGCACGCCACCGGTTTCCTCCCCTGGCTCTGGCACCCCATAGCCAGGGAGCTCGCCGGGGATTTCCGCGTCATAGCGCCATATTTCTGCGACCACAGGGAGTTCGATCCCGAGGAGGGGGGCCTGAGCTGGCTTCTTCTCGCCGAAGACCTGGCGGCCCTCGTCGGGGGCCTTGGACTCGAGGAATCCTTCATCGTGGGTCACTCCATGGGCGCCACCGTCGCTTCCATCGCGGAGGCCCTGCATGGTCCCATCGCCTCCCGACTGGTCCTCATCGAGCCTATCTTCCTTCCCTCCGGTTTCTACGAAACAGGACTGACGGTCGAACAGCACCCTCTCGCCTCGAAGTCGATCCGGCGGCGCAACGCGTGGAGGGACGAGATCGAGGCAAGGGAATATCTCAGCGGCAAGGATCTCTTCGCGAACTGGGACGGGGAAATGCTCGACCTGTATCTCCGGCACGGCATGAGCTCATACGAAGAGCCCGGACTCACGCTCGCCTGCCACCCCCGGCGGGAAGCGGCCCTGTTCATGGGGGGCATGGCGCAGGACCCCTGGCCTCTGCTGGAGAGGATCGCCTGCCCTGTCCTGCTGTTGGAGGGCGGGAGGAGTGAGAACAGGCTGGTGATCGACCTGGGCCGCGCCGCGTCTGTCATCCCGAGAGGCGAACTCGAGGTTGTAGCGGATGCCGGCCACCTGGTGCCCATGGAGAGGCCGCGGGAAGTGCTCGCGTTGATCTCGCAGTTCCTGCGATAAAGCCAAGGGATCACCCGGGTCAGCCACCGCCTTTCGTCATTCGCGTCACCGGCCGGCCCCGTGGGTATAATCGGTGCATACGTCCCACATTGTTAGCTTTAGCAACAAAATGATGAATGTTAAGGGCTGACCCCGGATCTTACGTGAAGGCCACGCCCACCACCACCCAGCCGTAGCAAAGCCCCTTGCGTGCCCTCTGCAGCTTATCCATACTCGCTTCCAGGTCCACGCGGAACGGGGACGAGATGCGCCCCCCGTTCCCTATCGCCGCTTCGAGCGCAGGGAATGATCGCGCAGCACGGAGGCGGCGTCCACCGCCTCCTCCGCGTCATTGAAAATGGGAAAGTCGACGGTACGGCGCGTCTCCAGGCGCACCTCGCTCGTGGAGAGCAGGCTGAATACGAGCGGCTTGCCGTGCCGCTTTATCATCGCCCCGAGCTCGGGCAGGATGTTCTTGTTCAGGCCCCTGATGTTTCCCGCCATCCTCTTCCCCCCGGAGATGCGGGCGATGAGGAGCATGATCACCCCGTCGATAAAGTCCTGCCCCAGGAGGCGGTCGATGATGTAGGCTCGGGCGTCGGCATCGTGCACGTCGCCCAGGTCCACGGGATTGGAGATGTCGATGACCCCCGCCCGCAGGTGCGCCCTGATGTCCTCCACCAGGGAAGCGGGCAACGGGGGGAACTCGAAGCCGCGCCGCGCGCACTGATCCGAGGCCAGCACCAGTATCCCCCCGGTGGGCGAGACCAGGGCGACGCGGTTGCCGCGAAGCGGCGGCAGCGAGAACACCTTGGCGTACCCTGCCAGCTGCGCCAGGCGGTCCACGCGCATGATCCCCGCCTGCCGGAAGGCCCCGTCCAGGACGGCGTCGTCGTTGGCGAGGGCCGCGGTGTGTGAGCGGGCACTCTCGCGGGTGAGGGACTCCACGTTGGCCTTGTAGGCCAGGATGGGCTTATCGATTGCCCGGGCCGCCTCCAGCAGCTCGCGGCCGCGCGCCACGTCCTCCAGGTACATGCAGATGACCTCGCTGCGGGGATCGCGCCCCATGTACTCCAGGTAGTCCGCCTCGTCCAGGTCGGTCTTGTTGCCCACGCTGATGAACTTGGCGAAGCCGGTGTTGTCGTCCTTGAGGCGGGCGAGGAAGTCCAGCCCGATTCCGCCGCTCTGGGCGATGATGCTCACCCCGCCGCGCGGGATCTCGGGCGGCACGGGCACGAAGGGCAGACACATGCCGGTGTGGGCGTTGATGGCGGTAAGGCAGTTGGGACCCACGAAGCGGATGCCGTGGCGCCGCGCCGCCGCCACCAGTTCGCCCCGCAGGCGGGCGCCTTCTCCCCCGCCGAACTCCTCGAAGCCCCCGGCGGGGATGGCCAGGCGGGTGATGCCCTTGCGGCCGCACTCCTCCACCACCCCCGGCACCGCCGGCGCCGGGATGATGAGCAGCGCGAGGTCGGGCGCCTCCGGCAGGTCGGAGACCGAGGCGTACAGGGGGTAGCCCAGCGCCTCCCCTCCCCTGGGATTTACGCAGTACACCGTGCCCCCGTACTCCCAGTCGATGAGGTTCTGGAGGACGTTGAGGCCCAGGTTTCCGGGCCTCTCGGATATTCCGACTATGACTACGCTGTCAGCTTCGAATATGCGTTCCATGGCGGCATAATTATAGCACCGCACTGGGGTCAGCCCTCCATTCTCCACGCGGGGCCAGGCCTCCATTCCCCGTGCTGTAGGCCAGTCGCCCGTTCCCTGCTGGGGGCCGGCCCTCGTGCGCCGGCGACCGTGCCTCCGCCCTCCAGGCTCGCAAGATGCAGAGGTCCACGCTTCTTGACCCGTTCACGTGCCCGTTGCCTTCCCCCCAAATTCCGGCCGGTCTTCGGGTTTGTTTAACCCTCCGCGAGGCAGGGAATCCTGAAGGGTGAAACCGCAATAGAACAATTGGAGGTCAGGGCCATGGAAAAGAAAGAGGTCTCTTACGAGGAAAGCATGGAACTGGACAAGGCGGTCGAGTTCCTGGAATCGGTCGCCGCCGCGCTCAAGAACGGTAAGTACGTCATCGAGAAGGAGGGCAAAACCCTTGCCTTCGAGCCCGAGGGCGAGGTGAAGCTCGAGGTGGAGGTGAAGCACAAGAAGAGCTCGCAGGAACTGGAGATAGAGCTCACCTGGAAGCTGGAGGGAGAAGAAGAGGAGGAGGGGGAGGAAGCCCCGGAGGAAAAGGAAGCGACGGTCGCGGCACAGGAGATAAAGACGGTGGAGGTGCCCGAAGCGGGCCGGGACAAGGCCGGTATCGCCAAGATGCTGTCCGTAGCGGGACTGGCTGCGGCCAGCGCGGCGATATATTCGTTCATCAGGTGGAAAAAGACCGCCAAAGCCGAAGAAGCCGAGAGCGCCGCGGAAGAGGAGCAGCAAGCCCAGCCGGTCGAGGAAGACGCCGAAGCAGGCGAAAAGGCACTGGGGAAGAGCCGGAAGAAGGTCCGGGAACTCATCAAGCGATAGTACTCAAAGCACCGTTCCGGCAGCGCATCCTCACCAGGCGCACATGGGCCGGGCCCCATCCGGCCGTCTGTATCCGTTTCCTGGAGGCGGAATTGTCCCAGAATGCTTGCTCCATGGACTCACCGCGAAATGACGCCCCGCGTTTCTTGCCAAGAGCGCTTTTTAACGACTCCCCTTCGCATATATAATATCACTGGGCCGTTAGCTCAGTTAGGTAGAGCACCGGACTTTTAATCCGGGTGTCCTGGGTTCGATTCCCAGACGGCTCACCAGAACTTGTAGGTCAGGGGTTTTATGCCTCTGACCTCTCCCTTTTGAGCCACGTGGAAATACGATATTGAATGTCGTAATCTGCGACGTCAAATGTCGCGTTTAAACAGCTGATGATCCGGATAACCGCTTGTCTGTCTCCGCAAGGGCTCTCCCGCCGGATGTTAAAATACCGGCAGTGTTGACTTGCGGACGGGATAGGCGGGTAAAATACCGCGAGACGGAAGATTCATCTCTGAACGGCAGGTTCCGCGATCAAGGAAGGAAACAGAATATGGAGGAAAAAGCGATCCAGGACCAGTGGCCGGAGGCATTCAAGACCTGCTGGGGCTGCGGCGACAGGAACGAGCACGGGCTGCGCATCAAGAGCTACTGGGACGGAGACGAGTCGGTATGCG
>JAQVFR010000042.1 GCA_028697145.1 Actinomycetota bacterium
TGTCGAAGTCCCCCGCCGTCGCGCCCTCGGCCAGGTACCAGTCGGCGATGGCGGGCACGAAGGTCACCACCACCTCGTGGTATTCCGTGACGTTCTCGATGGTGTAGACATCGGTGGGGGTGGGCTCCACCGCCGCGCCGTTGTCGGTCACCGAGCCCACGCGGTAGCCCTCGTCCGGGATGAGGGCGATGGTGGCCGTGCCGCCTACGGGCACCGCCTGCATCTCGGGGTCGACCATGCCGTGGCCGCCCTCCACCGCGGCCCTCACGATGCACTGGGTGATGTCGGCGGAGTACCAGATGTCGTCTTCATAAGTCGTAGAGTCGTAATCGTCCCACACCACGTGGGGGTTGCCGCACAAGTCCAGCGCTATCTGGGCATAGTAGCTGTCCCATTCGGGCTGGTGGGAGACGAGCACCGGGTCGGTCCAGGCCCCGCCGGGATTGCTGGCGTAGTAGACCCGGTAGTAGTAGTAGTCAGCGTCGTAGCCGTACCACACCACGTGGGCCTTGCCCTCCGGGCCCACCCTTATCTGGGGGTCGTACTGGTCGTACTGCAAATTCGTGGACAGGCGCACCGGGGCGGACCAGGCGCCGCCGGAGTTGCCGGCGTAGTAGACCTGGTAGTAGTCCCCTCCCGCGTCGTACCCGTACCACACCACGTGGGCGCTGCCGTCCGGGCCCACCGCTATCTTCGGGTCATACTGGTCGTATCCCGACTGCGTGGACAGGCGGTATGGGTCGGACCATGCCCCGCCGGCCCTGGTCGCATACCATATCCAGTAATAGTAGCCGTCCTCGTCGTCGTACCCCTCCCAGACCACGTGGGGATTGTCCGACGGGTCTATGGCTATGGAGGGCCAGTATGAGCCGCTGTGCTCGTGGATACCGCTCACGAACTCCGGGTAGGACCAGGTGCCGCCGGTGTTGGTGGCGTAGAGGATATCGCAATCGATCCCGATCTCATAGTTGTGCCCGTGCCAGACCGTGTGGGCGGCGCCCGTCGAGTCCACCGCTATCTCGGGGTAATAGGGGTAGTTGTCGTCGGGGCTGATGTTCACCGGGTCGGACCAGGTGCCGCCGGCGTTGCTGGCGTACCAGATCCAGTACTCGCTGCCAGCCGCGTCATACCCCTCCCAGACAACGTTGACTTTGCCGTCCGGGCCTACCGCTATGCGTGCGTTGTACTGGCTATATGTAGATTGCGTGGAGATGGCGACGGGGTCGGACCAGGTGCCGCCGGCGTTGGTTGAGTACCAGATGGAGTATTCATCTTCCGCGTCGTCGTACCCCTCCCAGACCACGTGCACGTTGTCGTCCGGGTCCAGGGCCAGCCGGGGGTCTTCCTGCCAGTAGTCGGAATGGGTGGAGAGCAGTTCCGGGTCGGGCCAGTCGCCCGGGGTGCCGGCGTTGTACCAGATCTCTCCCACATCCCACTCGAACCACACCACGTGGGCGGTGCCGGCCGAGTCCACCGCGATGAAGGCGTACTCGTTCGACTCCGACAGCGTAGAGATCCAGTCGGGGTCGGACCAGTCCGGCGACGCCAGGGCGGCCGGCAAGGTGGTGAACAGCAGAAACGCCGCCAGCAGTATCACCGTCGCCAGGGAAACCCCTGTCCTCGCCGTCGTTTTTCCTTTTGCCCCATTGGAGCGCTTACTTTCCCTCATCCGTTTTCTCCTTTGTCCGGAAATGGCTGCAAGCCTGCACTGATATATCAGAACCGCGGGCGTTCACTATTGTTTCCACACCCACCTTCTACCACCTTCATTCAACCCAGGCATTGGGGTCAAGCCTCGCCTCGTGCCTGGGGCGGCTTCGTCAACAGGCATTGGGGTCAAGCCTCGCCTCGTGCCTGAGGCGGCTTCGTCAACAGGCATTGGGGTCAAGCCTCGCCTCGTGCCTGAGGCGGCTTCGCCAACAGCACTTATGGAGAGGGCTTTGCGCCTCTGGATCGCTTCGGCGGCGAGGATGCCACCTCGCGATGACGTGATCGGGAGCGGGCATTGGGGTTCCCTCGCGATGACAGGCCCGGCACAGGATGAGGCTTGACCCCAATGCCTGGCTTCAGGGGCGATCGTCTGGGAGGAAATGGGAGAATGGAACGGCTGATGGGGTGCCGCCCCTATTACGTATTTAGGCATCATTTATGCTTTCCTGCCTGCCAAATCGTTTCCCGTTACGCGTATCCTGCCAGCTTGGCCAGACATTCAACCAATTTGATTATAGGCATCCGGCCTTCCCTGGTTAATATTTTCCTCCCTTCAGGCATCGGGGTCAATCAGGCATTGGGGTCGCGCCTCACCTCGCGCCAGGGCATTGAGGTCTCTTTGCGCCGGTACGCTTGCTTCGGCGGGTTATAGCGGGCAGAATCATTACAGAAGACGAGGTCTCGCTGGATCCCGTGGGTCCGCGAATCAAGGGGGATAATCACTATGAACGCCATGGAATTAACCGGAATACCTCGCAAATCCCGCATCAAAAAGGCTCGTGCTCTGTCTCGCACTCCCGGCCCTGGTGGCCGCCCTCGTCCTGGCGCCAGCGCCGCAGCGGGCGCTGGCGGACGCGGAGGATGTGCTCCTCGCCTCCCGCAACGCCTCCGGGGAGCAGGGAAACGACGACAGCCACAACTCCGATATATCCGCGGACGGCAGGTTCGTGGCCTTCCATTCCCGGGCGACCAACCTCGTCCCCGGCGTGACCTCCGGTACCAACCACGTCTTCCGCAAGGACCTGCAGACCGGCGAAGTCGCGCTGGTATCCTGCGATGCCGAGGGCGTCGAGGCAGACGCCTGGAGCGGCTCGCCGTCCATCTCCGCGGACGGCAGGTACGTGGCCTTCCAGTCCAATGCCACCAACCTCGTACCCGGCCTCAGCGGCAGCGATCAGATCTTCCGCAAGGACCTCGAGACCGGCGGGGTGACGCTCGCCTCCTGCAACAAGTCCGGTACGCCGGGTGACGGTGACAGCTACATGCCCGATATCACCCCTGACGGCAGGTTCGTCGCCTTCTGGGGCGACTCCACCAACCTCAGCGCCACCGCCACCAGCGGCAATCAGGTCTTCCGTAAAGACCTCGAGACCGGCGGCGTCGTGCTGTGCTCGGCCAATGCCTCCGGCGAACCGGCCGAGAGCAACGCTCCCGCGCCCTCGATATCCGCCGACGGCAGGTTCGTCGCCTTCTACAGCTCCGCGACCAACCTCGTCCCCGGCGGCACCTTCGACTGGGAGGTCTTCCGCAAGGACCTCAAGACCAAGGAGATAGCGCTGGTCTCCTCCGACGCCCTGGGGGACGAGGGCAACGCTACGAGCAGCAGCCCCGCCATGACCCCCGACGGCAGATTCGTGTCATTCCAGTCGTACGCCACCAACCTCGTCTCTCCGGCCACCGGCGACCAGCAGGTGTTCCGCAAGGAACTGCTCGCCCCCACCACCTTCTATTTCGCCGAGGGCTATACCGGGGCGGGCTTCCAGGAGTACCTGTGCCTGGGGCAGCCGGTGAACGCTCCCCTGGACGTCGTTGTCACTTTCATGTTCCGCGACGGCACCACCCAGGAGGAGTCATACGCGGTGCCCGCCCTCTCCCGCCTCACCGTGGACGTGAACGCGGTGGTAGGCGCGGGCAGGGAGGTCTCGGTGAAGTGCCAGGCCGAGTACCCCTTCATCACGGAGAGGCCCATGTACTTCGATTACGCCAGCGCTGGCGGGCACTGGACCGGCGGGCACGACGTGGTGGGGGCGTCCTCAACCTCCCTCAGCTGGTATTTCGCCGAGGGCTATACCGGCCCCGGCTTCGACGAGTGGATATGCGTGCTCAACCCCGGGGGCGAAACCGCCGACCTCACCCGTCTTCCAGACCCAGGAGGAGGGAGAGAAGGTGGTGAAGGGGCACTCCGTGCCCGCCCGTTCGCGCGCCTCCTTCCTGGTCAACGACATGCTGGGCGGAGGCACCTACTCCACCTCGCTCAAGCTGGAGTCATCCCTGCCGGTGGTGGCGGAGAGGCCCATGTACTTCTCCTACAGCGGCATCGCGGCATCGGGCTGGACCGGGGGCCACTGCGTCGTGGGCGCCCCGTCCCTGGCCACACTGTATTACTTCGCGGAGGGCACCACGCGGACGGGCTTCGAGGAGTGGCTCACCCTGCAGAACCCGGGCGGCTCCGGGATCACCGTCAAGGCCACCTACATGATGAAGACCGGTGAGGTGAAGAACGTGGACTACCCCGTGCCCGCGTCCAAGCGCTCGACCATCTACGTGCCTGACGAGGTGGGGGCGGGCCAGGACGTCTCGGTGCGCCTCGCCTGCGACTCCCCCTTCCTGGCCGAGAGACCCATGTACTTCGACTACTCGGGCATCGCGGCCTCGGGCTGGACCGGAGGCCACTGCGTCATCGGGGCTACCCGTACGGCCGAGTCGTGGTTCTTCGCCGAGGGCTACACCGGGCCCGGGTTCGAGGAGTGGCTGTGCATACAGAATCCCGGCGCCACCGATGCCCAGGTGACCATAGTGTATTACCCCGAGGGAGGAGGGACCCCCATCGTAAAGGACCAGCCCACCGTCGCTGCCAATTCCCGCTACACCGTTTATGTGAACTGGGACGCGGGGGAGAACCTGCCCATCTCGGCCGAGGTCATGTCCAGCAAACCGGTGATCGTGGAGCGCCCCATGTACTTCGACTTCCGCGGCTTGACCGGCGGCCACGACGTGGTGGGCTTCATCCCGTAGAGCACGGCCCCAGGCATTGGGGTCAAGCCTCGCCTCGTGCCTCAGGCATTGGGGTCAAGCCTCGCCTCGTGCCTCAGACCCGTCCCCCTCCACCGCTTTCACTAGTACTCAAAATAACCTCCAGAATCCTTTTCCTGTCAGCGTCAAGCCTGGCCTGCATCGCATTATCACTGCAGACACGCTCCCTCATCCTTACAAAGCGATGGGAAACAGCGTTTTCACTTATCCCTCCAAGCAGCCTCGCAATGTCTCCATTCGAGGCGACTGCGTACTCCTTTGCCATATCGATAAAGAGGAAGCATGCACGGCGATAGTCTTCATCGCCTCGATAGTCTCCCTGCTCCAGCCCTGTAAGCCCGAGACACCCACACACCGCATCATGGATCTCGCGAAGTGATAAAACCCTTGCCAACTCTTTGCGGCCGACTACGCCATTTTTCCAGGTCTTCCCATGAATGCTGGTCTTGATGCGCTTGATGAACTCCTCGCTACCCAGCAGCGCCTGCGCAACGACCTCGTTTTCGGGATAGAAGACTCCCAGGCCCATCGCTTCCTCGACGAACTGCCTGTACCTTCTCCTGGCGGCGGCTAACCCCGGCCCGAAATACTCCTCCAGCCAGTTTTCCTCAAGCCAATCCTCGCCGCCGCGGCTTATGCAATTACGGTAATTCGACCAGGCGTAATCCTCTGGTCTGCTGACGATACCAGCCTCGACGGGGTTCAGGTGGATATATCTGTTCACGATGAGGAAGTATTCCTCCTCATTGATGCAAATCGACTTGTATCTTCCTGCGAACACATGGCCCACCCATCCGGCCCGGACCAGGTAGTTCGCATACGATGATCCGAGGTAATGCATGAACTCCCGTAAGTTCGTGGTAGAGATTCTTATCGCCAGGTGGTAGTGGTTATTCATAATGCAGTAAGAAAAGACGTCTATGCGGTATCTCTTTGCCCCGTTCCGCAGAAGTCTGAGGAAATATGCCTTGTCGTTGTCCTTTGGGAAGATGTTCTGTTTGAGGGTACCTCGTGAGGTAATGTGGTAACCTGCTCCCTTGAATTGTATTCTCAATTTTCTAGACATAACTATTATTTTATATAAGTTATATAAGTTGTCAATAAGGGGGCTTGTTGGCGAGTTATTATTGACCTCTTGCGGCTTTGCCGGGAGATCGAGTGGGGATGGCGGCTTTCCTCAGGCACGTGGCGGGGCTTGACCCCAATGCCTCAGGCACGGGGCGGGGCTTGACCCCAATGCCTGGCTTCGACGTTGGGGGGGGACGGATTACCAGGTGCGAAGGACGACGCGGTCCCCGCGCTTCTCGGCCCGTGCCTTCTCCATGTGTCTGAGGAGGGCGAACTGCGTCTCAAGTTCCCTGGGCGTCACCCCGTCCCCGAGCCTGGCGAGCAGCTCCTCCTTCTCCAGCCCACCCGTCTCCTCGAGGATATCGAGGATACGCGACTGCAGCGGATTGAGCTCCGCCTTGCCCCCGAGCATCTTCTCGGTGGCCTTCGCGCTGCGTACCGCCCAGGGGTCGCAGGCCTTCATCGTCATGGAGGCCTCGATGAAGCAGTCCTCGCACACGGTACGGCCCTGATGCACCCTCTCCTCCCCCGGCTCTATATTCCCATGGCATATCTCACATTCCATTGTCTCTCCTCCCCTCCTCGCAACCTATGTTTCCGCTCAAGCGCCGCCGTCGAGCGCATCCAACAGGTACAGTGCCGTATATGCGACCGCCGGACCTCCCGCCATGAGGATGCCGGCACTCGCCGCCTCGAGGATCTCCTCGCGCGATGCGCCCTCCTCCAGGGCCCCGTTGACATGGACGCGGATGCACGGCTCGCACCTGATCGCCACGGAGGCGCCGACCATGATCAGGCGCTTCATCCTCGCACTGAGAGCCCCGTCCTTCAGGACCTCCTCGTGCAGCCCCGAAAAGGCCTGCATGACACCCGGCAGCTCCTCGCCGAGCTTGTCCATGATGGATTTGCTATCTTCCTTCATCTGCTTCACCTCCACTTTTACCATATACGGCCAAGCCGGGAGGTTTCAATGATCCGGATTGGGTGCTCAGTTGAACGAAGCCCAGGCACGAGGCGAGGCTTGACCCCAATGCCTGGTTGGGTGCTCAGTTGAACGAAGCCCCAGGCACGAGGCGAGGCTTGACCCCAATGCCTGGGGTTTATTCGAGGTAGTCGCGGAGCAGGGCGGCGCGGGTGGGGTGGCGCAGCTTGGCCAGGGTCTTGTACTCGATCTGGCGGATGCGCTCGCGGGTGACGCCGAATTCCCGGCCCACCTCCTCCAGGGTGCGCGGGTGGCCGTCGCTGAGGCCGAAGCGCAGGCGGATGACCTCCTTCTCCCTATCGTTCAGGGAATTGAGCACGTCGTCTATCTGCTCCTGCATGAGGGCGAAAGCAGCGGCTTCCACGGGCACCACGGCGTCGGCGTCCTCGATGAAGTCACCCAGGTGAGAGTCCCCCTCGTCCCCTATGGGAGTCTCGAGGGACACCGTCTCCTGCGAGACCTTGATGATCTCCCTTACCTTTTCGGGGGTCAGCTCCATCAGCTCTGCGATCTCCTCCGGGGTGGGCTCCCGGCCCATCTCCTGCACCAGGCTCTTCTGCACCCGGTTGAGCTTGTTGATGCTTTCCACCATGTGCACGGGCACGCGGATGGTGCGGGCCTGGTCCGCGATGGCGCGGGTGATGGCCTGCCTGATCCACCAGGTGGCATAAGTTGAGAACTTGTAACCCCTGCGAAAATCGAACTTCTCCACGGCGCGTATAAGCCCGAGGTTGCCTTCCTGGATTAGGTCGAGGAAGAGCATGCCGCGGCCTACGTAACGCTTGGCGATGGACACGACCAGCCTGAGGTTGGCCTCCACCAGCTTGCGCCTGGCCTCGAGGCCGGTGCGCTCCTGGCGCCGCAGACGCCTCAGCTCCTCACGGGTGAGCGAATCCGCCCCCTCGCGCAGGCGCAAGGAAGCTTCCCTTCCCGCTTCGTTCTTCCTGGCCAGGTCAACTTCCTCACTCTGGGTGAGCAGTGGTACCTTCCCTATTTCCTTGAGATACAAGCGTACGGGGTCTTCTTCCTGGGTTTTCGTGGCAGAATTCACCTATTCGACCTGTGCTTCATTTAAACCTCCTACACCCATATAATACACCTTCCGGCCCGCCCGGTCATGGGGGCCGCGGGAATACGCGGGAACGTATCCTGCCCGGGGAACGGTTGAACGTATATTGCCAGCGGAAACGCTGGAACAAGATGGAACGTATATTGCCAGCCGACACGATAAATGTTATATATACTGCACAGTTACATTTTGGGGGAAGCAGCCGGTAAACCTCCCGCAAAACTAGAGGGTGAGACCGTTAACCCTCGCAAGGGATGCGAAAGCCCATGCGAAAGACGCTGCCCGCAATCGCGAAGACGGCAACATGTTCCGTGGCGTATTGCCCTGCTTTTCCCGTTCCCTCCGCATTTCCGCTTTACCGGCGGCACCGCGGGGTGCCGCGTCATATACGGCGTTTCCAGCATGACGGGCGCGGCCGTGCCCCGACATGCGCCGTTGCAACGGGCATCTAATGAGATAGGGTGGTTCACACAAACGAGCCAGCGCGCGAGTAATCGGGGGTGACGACGATGAAGACGACGATGAAGAGAGCCTTTTTCCTGCCGGTGATCCTTACGCTCATCGCGATGACCATGGCCTTTCCCGCGCCACCGGCCGTCGGCGGCGCGGGGGCCGCTCCAGCGAGGGACGGCGGGCCGCTGTTCTCCCTCGCGCCCGGCGCCGCCTACAACCAGGCCAGCGGGCCCGTGATATCCGGCGTCGCCAGGAACGAGGCCGGGAGCGCGGTACCCGGGGTCGTGGTCAACGCCGAGAACCCCTCGAGCCACGCCGTCGTGGCCACGGCCACCACGAACCCCGCCGGCGCCTACAGCCTGCAGGTGCCCGCGGGCACCTTCGACGTGAAGGCCTCCCCTCCCGCCGCGAGCGGCCTCCAGGGAGGGACCTACGCGGGCCTGTCGGTCTCGACCGACGTCGACCTGGACATCCTCTTCATCCCCGCCAACATGGTCACCTTCAGCGGCCGCGTGCTGGACAGGAACGGCGCCCCCGTCCCCAACCAGACGGTGCACCTCAAGCGCACCCCCTTCGGGAAGACGGCGAGCACCGACGACCAGGGACTCTTCTCCATGAAGGTCCCCCCGGGAGACTACACCATCGAGGTGATAAGCGGGCTCTTCGTCGTGCCCCCCAACGTGCCCGCCAACTACCAGGTGACGAGGAGCGGGACCGTGACCCTCAGCGGCAACACCACCATGGACATCACCTTGAACCAGGTCTATCTCAGCGGCAAGGTGACGGCGGACCTCCTGGGGGTCATCCCCGTTCCCGGCACGATAGTCCACGTTAGCGGCAGCACCACCTTCGGCGCGTTCTCGGGCAGGTTCGACAGCTACGCCACCACCGACGCGCTCGGCAAATATTCCGCCGTCATCTTCCCCTGCGCGTCCCTCACCATCGAGGCGACTCCCCTGGACGTGCTCGACATCGGCATCTTCGACATCACTAAGGTAGAGGGCGTGAGCGCCCTGTCAGACACCACGAAGAACGTCGTATTGGATGGCGCGGTCACCTGCAGCGGCAAGCTGCGGGACAGGAGCGGAAACCCCATCCCCGGCCAGAACGTCACCCTCACGCGGGACGGGTTCTCGAAGGGTGCCACCACAAACGAGGAGGGCTCCTACGACATCAAGGCCAAATCGGGCACCTATTCCATCGAGGTGTCGAACGGGTTCCTCGCCAACCCGGCCAACGCCCCCACAACCTTCAAGCTCACCAGGACATCGACCGTGTACCTCTGGCCCGTGCTCGGCGCCACCGCCAACCTCGCCCTGAGCGAGGTCTATCTCGGCGGCACCGTACTGAACTCCTCCGGCGCCCCGGTGCCCGACGTCCAGCTCCACTTCAGCGCCAGCGGCACCTTCGGCTCCTTCAGCGGCAGCTACGACAGCTATGCCACCAGCGACAGCGCGGGCAACTACTCGGCAGTCATCCTGCCCTCCTCCTCCATGACCGTGGAGGCCACGCCGCCCGATACCAGCGCCTGTGCCTACACCAGGACCAGCATGAGCGTCACCGCCGACGGCACGAGGAACATCACCCTGGCGGACCCGGTCACCTTCAGCGGCAGCCTGCTGGACAGGGACGGAGACCCCGTCCCCTACCAGTATGTGAGCCTCGAGAAGGCGGGTTACAGCAAGCTCGGCAGCACGGACGCGGCGGGCGCTTTCGCCATCGGCGTCCCGACCGGAGACTACACGGTAAAGGTGATAAGCGGGTTCCTCGGGGCCCCGGACAACATCCCCTCCTCCTTCCAGGTCGCCTGGGCCGGCACGGTCGCAATAAACGGCAGCACCACCATGGACATCAACCTCAGCGAGGCCTACGTCACGGGCAAGGTGGTCGGCCCGGCGGGCGCCGTGTCGGGCGTCCAGGTGGGCATGGCCGCCGGCGGCACCTGGGGCGACCTCTCCGGGAGCTTCGACAGCCGCCGCTCGACCGACGGCCAGGGCGCCTTCAGCGCCGTCGTCTTCCCATCCTCCTCCCTGATCCTGGAGACGATACCGCCGGATGCCACCGGCTACGGGCCGGGACAGGCGGTGAACGTTGACGTGAGTGGGGACAAGTCGCTGCTCGTCATCCTGTGCGAGAGCAACGACGTAACGCCCCCGGCGACTGTGAACAACCTGGCGGTGACCGCGGCCTACGACGTCTCGGCCGCCCTGAGCTGGACCGCTCCGGGCGACAACGGCACCTACGCCGGAGCCGCCGCCTACGACATACGCTATTCCACCAGCCCGATCACCGAGGCCAACTGGAACGCCGCCGCGCAGTGCGCGGGCGAGCCTGCCCCGAAGGCGCCCGGCCAGCCGGAGGCCTTCCTCGTGTCCGGCCTGTCCCCGAACACCGCGTACTACTTCGCCCTGAAGGCCGGGGACGAGGTGCCCAACTGGTCCGGCCTCTCCAACGTCGTGCAGGCGACCACGGGGGCGCCGGTTAACCTCACGGTGACCGGGGTCACGCCAGACACCGTCTCCCAGTTCTCCTGGTTCGTCGACCTCACGATCACGGGGACGGGATTCCAGCCCGGCGCAACGGTGAAGCTCACGATGGGCGACGCCGTCATCGACGCCTCCAACGTGAAGGTGGTGTCCGAGAATGAGATCACCTGCTCGCTTCTGGTCCTGGCCCAGAGCCCGGGTGCTTACGACGTGGTGGTCACCAACCCCAGCGGGAAGGAGGCCCGCCTGCTCTTCGCCTTCTGGATCGGGGTTAGCTGCGGCCAGGGGAGCGCCACCGGCATACTCATGCTCGGCCTCTCCCTGGGGCTGCTCTCCCTCGCCGGCTCGGCCAGACGCTGGAGAAGGCGCAGGAGGAACAAGTAAGCAGGGTCGCACCGCCGATCTTTCTGGGGGTCGGGAGAAATCCCGGCCCCGCTTCTTTTTACCCGATATTGACCCCCATGCCTCTGCGATACCTGAGGCACGAGGCGAGGCTTGACCCCAGTGCCTGAGGCACGAGGCGAGGCTTGACCCCAGTGCCTGTGGTAAAATGCTGCTATTGATCGAAGGTCGGTAAGGGGCGATCCATAGACAGCTACGCACTCCCAGCCGAACAACCTCTATCCCAAGCCGGATCGCCGGGGACAAGCAGGGAGGTTTGGAATGACGGACATCTACGCTCAAAAACCATGGCTCAAGTACTACGACGACCACGTCACGGAGTTCCTCGACTACGAGGACAAGCCCTACAACGAGAAGTTCGTGGAGGCGGCGGCGAGGGTGCCGGACAACCGGGCCCTCATCTACATGGACAACGTCCTCACCTTCAGGGACGTGGACAACCTCTCCAACCAGATGGCTGCCTACTTCCTCAAGCTCGGCCTCAAACCGGACGACGTTATCGGGCTGCACGCCCTCAACATCCCTGCGAACTATATCTGCATGGTCGCGGCGCAGAAGGCGGGGTGCGTCACCACCGGTATCAGCCCCCTGCTCACCCCCCACGAGCTGGAGCACCAGCTCAACGACTCCGGCGCCAAGGTGGTGCTCACCATGGACATGCTCTTCCCCCTCATCGCCGGGGTGGCGGACAAGTGCGGCTTCTCCACGGTCATCGTGGCGGGGACCACCGATTTCATGCCCGGGGAGTTCCCCCCGGTACAGGTGCAGGATATCCCAGGCAAGACGGTCGTCTCCTTCGCAGACGCCATCGAGGGCATGCCCGAGGACCTCGTCCTGGTCCCGCGCACCATGGACGACACTATCTTCATCATGTACACCGGCGGCACCACCGGGCCCTCCAAGGGGGCGGTGCTCACCCAGCGCAACTTCATGGCCATGTGCCTCATGACCCTCACCTGGGCGGACGTGCCGGGGTATAACGGAGAGGTCGGGATATCGGCCTTCCCCATGTTCCACATGGCCGGGCTGGCCATGGCCGCCGGCCTCCTGCAGGGCGGCATGGGCCAGATCTGCGTGCCCAACCCGCGCGACCTGGACTTCATCATCGGCGCCATTGAGAAGCATAAGCCGAACTCCATCATCAACGTCCCCACAATCTTCTTCGAGCTGCTGAAGAAGCCGGAGTTCAGGGCGCTCGACTTCAGCGGCATCGAGTACTGCATCAGCGGCGCCGCGCCCTTCCCGCCGGAGAGCATCCCCGATATCAACCGGGTGGTCGGCGAGAACAAGTTCATCGAATTGTACGGCATGACCGAGACCTCGCCCATCACCATCTGCAACCCGCGCTACGGCATGAAGAAGATCGGCTCGGTGGGCATCCCCTACCCTGACACGGAGGTCAAGCTCACCGATCCCGAGACGGACGAGCCCGTGCCCCTGGGCGAGACGGGCGAGATATGCGTGCGCGGCCCGCAGGTGATGAAGGGCTACTACAACAAGCAGGAGGAGACGGCCAACGCCATCAGGGACGGCTGGATGCACACCGGCGACCTGGGGCGCATGGACGAGGACGGCTACTTCTACGTGGTCGACCGCCTCAAGGACATGGTCATCGTGTCCGGCTACAAGGTCTTCACCCGCGAACTCGACGACGAGCTCGCCAAGCACCCGGACGTGGAGATGGCCGCGACCATAGGCTTCCCCGACCCCGACCGTCCGGGCTCCGAGCGCGTGATGGCCGCGGTGATACTCAAGCCTGGGATCGAGAAGAGCGAGGAGGAGAAGGAGAAGCTCATGCAGTACCTGCGGGACACCGTGGCTCCCTACAAGGTGCCCAAGCTCCTCAACTTCTACGACACCCTCCCCGTCAGCGCCGTGGGTAAGATCCTCAAGCGCGAGCTGAGGGTGATGATCATGGAGGACAAATCCTGAGGGTTCGACCCTTGGAACATGCCTCAGGCATTGGGGTCAAGCCTCGCGAAGGAGACCCGACCTGGGGGGCGGCTCAGTCGGAGTAGGCGCCGATGGTGTCGGTGCCGGCCCCGCGGGAGTTCCAGTACATGGCGCGCTCGCACATGACCTTCTTGCCGAAGCCGCAGGTGATGCGGATGGCGGCCCTGCCGGTGATGCCCGCGTGCTCGGCCAGGTTGAAGGTGCGGCGGGAGCCCGCCGGGATGATCTCGCCCCGCACCACGTTGCCCGTGCCCGTGGGGGTCATATAGGTGATCTCCACCTGGACGTCCTCGCCCCCCGGATTCTGCACCAGGATGAAGGTCTCCCGCCCCTCCGATGACTGGCCGTCGGCCAGGAACCAGGCGGTGTGGGGGGCGGAAAGGCCGATGGAGTCGTGGCACGCCTCTCCCGCGTCCGGCCCCCCGCGCCAGTACATGGCCCGCTCGCAGATGATGGGGGCCGAGCCGTGCACGTGGGTGGAGAAGGAGGGATCGGGCCCGGGTATCTGCGTGGAGTCGTTCACGCATATGGTGTGGCGGGAATTGGGGGGCATCACGAAGGAGGGACCCGGGACCGGTCCCGCGACCGCCTGGTAGGTCACGGTCACCTCCGTCGGTGTGTCCTGCGGGTTCTGGATGAGCACGTAGGTGGTAAACCCGAAGCCGCTGCAACCCTCGGCCAGGTAGTAATCCCCTTGCGCGTTGGTGGTGCCCCCGGAGTCGTGTCCCTCCCGGCGGTTGTTCCTGTACATGGCGCGCTCGCAGATGACGGGCTCACCCGAGGTGACGCGGATGGAGGCGTCCTCGGCCCCGATGAAATCGGCCATGTTGTAGGTGGCGCGGGAGGAGCCGGGCACGGTGACCGGGCTCACGACCGGATCCTTGCCCTGGATCATCCAGGTGATGTCGCAGCTCGCGGGGGCATCCCCCGGGTTCTGGATAAGCAGGTAGCACTCGAAGCCCCAGGCGGTGGAGCCCTCGGGCATATACCAGGTGGTGTCGGGGGAGGTGACCCCGCTGGCGCAGTGGGCCTCGGCACACTGGGCGCTGGGGCCTGTCCAGTACATGGTGCGGTCCACGGCTATGCTCTTCCCCTCCACACATTCCACCCGGGTGGAGAAGTCCGCGGCCCCCAGGGTCTCGCGCGGGAACACCGTAGCCTGGCTCTGGGCGGTCATGGCCACGGTGGGGCCGGGCACCGGCCCTGTTGAGGTCATGTAGGTGACCTTCACGCTCACCGCCTCCGGGTTGGGGTTCATGATGGATACGTAGCAGTCGAAGCCCCAGTCCGTGGAGCCCTCGGCCAGGTACCAGGTGGAGGCGGCAGAGGCTTCGGTGGTGAAACTATTGACCTCACCGTAGCCCCATCCCCCGGAATTGTCGGCCTTGGCGCGGTATTCGTAGGTGCTGCCCGTCTCCAGCCCGTTAACCGTAAGGGAGAACGCGCCCGTCCCGAAGGAGCCCGCCTCCGTCCGGGACGTCCAAGCCGAGTCCCCCTGCTTGCGGTAGTCGAATCCCCTCCGGTCGCAGTCGTCTCCGCCAATATCCTTTATATCGCCCCCGAGCGTTGCGGCTTCCTCGCCAAGGCCCGTTGCCGGCCGCGTCTCCACAACCGGCACGGCCGCGGGCGTGGTAAAAGCCAGGATATCCCCATAGACCCATCCCGCGGAGTTATGGGCCTTGGCGCGGAATTCGTAGGCCCGGTTGGGCTCTAACCCCGATATCACGCCACCGTATTCCTCGGCGACGAAGTCGCCCGTCTCCACCCACTCCTGCCAGGTGCTGTCACCCTGGGCGCGGTACTCGAACCCGCGGCAGTCGCAGTTCTGACCCCCGGTGCTGTAGATCCTGCCATTGAGGCGGGCCGAGGCCGGGCTGATCCAGGTGGCGGGATTGGTCCATACCGTGGGGTAATCGGCGGTGGTGAACTCGACCGGGTCTCCGTAGCCCCAGCCATGGGTATCCAGGGCCATGGACCTGAACTCGTAGGTGGTGTTCATCTGCAGGCCGGTCAACTCGTGGCTGTACGGGACGGTGTTCTCCAGCACCACGTCGTCGATCCAGGCCGCGTCCTCCCCGGCGTGCCCCGGGTCCTTCTTGTACCACCAGTAGAACTCGTTGTGCCCCGCCGGCACCTCGTAGGCCTCCGTCCCCCAGGGCACCTCGCCGGACCACCATTCGACGGGCTCCATGTTTCCGGGGCCCATGTTTATGTGGAAGAAGAGGAAGTCTTTTGACTCCTCGCTGGATACCCTGCGCGCGAACCTTATGAGGTAGCCGTCATCCGGGACATCTGCGACCAGGGTGATATGCGCGCTCCCCCAGTCCTTGTCACCCAGGTAAGGGGACCTGGCGCAGAAGGCGCCGTTGAAAGCGCCGCATCCGCTCTCCTCCGCGTACCATTCCTGGGGCGGCTGGCCTGTCTGGAAGGGGCTGGAAACAGCGCCGTCCTCGAATCCCCAGCAGCCGATACGGTCGGGGGCGAAGCTGCCCGCCTCTTCCCATTTCTGCCACTCATCTTCCCCTTTCACGCGGTACTGGAAGCCCCGCGTGCTGCAAGCCTCCCCGCCGGTATCGGCGATTGCCCCACCCAGCACCGCCGACGAGCTGGTGATGGAGGTGGCGTCATCCGTCTCCATCACCGGCGCCTTTGCGGTAGTGAAGGAGAGGGTCTCTCCGTAGCCCCAGCCGTCGGTGTTATGGGCTTTGGCGCGGAAGGAGTAGCCGGTGCCGGGAACAAGCCCGGTGAGGGTATGCGAATACGTCCCCTCCCCTAAGGCGCCGCCTTCCGTCCATTCGTCCCAGTGGTCCTGCCCCTGGGGGCGATATTCGAAGCCGCGCCAGTCGCAGGGGGAGGCTCCCTGGTCTTCTATCTCGCCGTTCAGGGTGGCCGAATCCGTGACGATGCCCGTAGCCTGCGACGTGCCCACCTCGGGTATGCCCTGGGTGGTGAAGGTAAGGGTGCCCCCGTATCCCCATCCCGCCGTGTTCTGCGCCTTGGCGCGGAACTCATAGGTCGTGGCGGGGAGCAGGCCGTCCAGCCCATGGCTGAAGGGGCTGTCTATGACAACGTCATCAACCCAGGCGCAGTCGGAACCGGCGCTCAGGCTGCCGTCCTTCTCGTACTGGAAGCGGAATTCGTGGGAGCCTTGCGGCAGGTCGAGGCTGATAACCTCCCAATCCAGCGCTCCGGACCAGTGGCCTATCTCTATCTCGCCTTCGTACAGGACGAGAAAGTCGCAACCCTCCTCGCTGGATACCTTGCGGGCGAAGCTGATGCGGCTGCAATCGTACATGTAAGTATAGAGGTTGGATTTTCCATCATCGCCTATGGCGCCGCTGCGCATGCTCCAGGACCCCGTGTAGGCCGTGGCGTCGTCGTGTACCCAGGGCTCTGCCAGCCATCCCGTGCGGAAGGGCAGCAGCTCCCCGTCCTCGAATCCGTCCTCCAGGCACAACCCCGTCGGGAAGGACCCGGCCTCGGTCCATTCCTGCCAGGTTGTCTCCCCCTGCACGCGGTATTCGAAGCCGCGCTGGTCGCAGTTCTCTCCCCCCGCATCCACGATGCAGCCGTTGAGCGTGGCGGTCGTGGTTCCGATGCCGGTGGCAGGATCGCTGCGCGCCTGCGGCAGCACCGCGGTGCGAAATCCGGCGATCTCCCCGTAGCCGTACCCGCACCAGTTGCTGGCGTAAGCCCGGTACTCGTAGTCCGTCCCGGGGGACAGGCCGTCGATCTCGTGCGAGTAAGGGCCCGCGGGATATGTGCTTTCGTACTCCGACCACCCGTCTGTCCAATCCGTCTCCCCCTGCTGGCGCAACTGGAACCCTCGGAAGCCGCAGTCATCGCCCCCGGTATCGAGTATCTCGCCGTGCAGTATGGCGGAGTCGGTGTCCACGCCGGTGGCGGGGTCGGTGTGCATGACGGGTGCGTAGAGGGTAGTGAAGCTCAGGACGTCTCCGTATGTCCATCCGGCATGGTTGTGTGCCTTGGCGCGGAACTCGTAAGTGGCACCGGATTCGATGTCGGTCAGAACATGGCTGTAGGTGCCGGTCCCGTATCCGCCCCCCCACCCGTCAATCTGATTGAATACTACCTCGCGGTACTCTGTCCATTCCTGCCACTCTTCCTCCCCCTGCATGCGGTAATCGAAGCCCCGGTAATCGCAGTTCCTGCCCCCGGTGTCGGTGATCTCGCCGTTCAGTTGGGCCCAGGTGCCAGAGATACCGGTCGCTGAACAGGTCGCAACCGACGGCGGCACCGGCGGCGTTTCGAGGCTCTCGATATCGCCGTAGCCCCACCCCACCTGGTTGTGGGCCTTGGCGCGGAATTCCCAGAAACTGCCGGGAGAGAGCCCGGTGAGGCCCCAGGAGAACGTGCCGGTCCCGAAGGTGCCGGCCTCGGTCCAGGACTGCCACGTCGTCTCCCCCTTCGCGCGGTAGTCGAAGCCGCGCTCATCACAGTCCGCGCCGCCCGTCGAGGTTATCTCGCCGTTAAGGGTAGCGGATTCCGGCACGACATCGCTCTCTTCGAGGGTGCTCACACCCGGCACGTCGAGGGTGGTGAAGGTGAGCGTCGACCCGTATGCGGTGCCGACGCTGTTATGGGCATAACAGTAGAACTCGTAGGGGGTGCCGGCATCCAGGCCGTTTATGGCGACGGAGAAAACACCGGTGCCGAAGGCGCCCTCCTCCTGCCAAGGCGTCCACATCGTCGTCCCCTGCTTGCGGTAGACTATGGCGCGGAAGTCGCAGTCCTCTCCTCCCGTGTAGGTGATGGTGGCGTTCAGGGTGGCGGAGTTGTGGGTGACGTCCGTTGCCGGGTCCGTCTGCACCAATGGAGGCTCCACCAGGGTATGCAGGGTGACGGTGGAACCGTAACCCCACCCCGCCGCGTTGTGGGCCTTGGCGCGGAACTCGTAGTCGGCGTTGGGGTCCAGGCCGGAGACGGAGCCGGAAAAGGCGCCCGATCCCGTAAAGTAGGCGCTATCCGTATATTCCTGCCATTCCGTCTCGCCCTTCTCGCGGTAGTCGAAGCCGCGCCCGTCGTAGTACTGGCCCCCGGGGTTGAGCACGTATCCGTTGAGGGTCGCCGCGTCGCCGGTCACAGCGGTGGCGGGGTCGGTGCGCACGGTGGGGACTACGTAATCGGTGGTGAAGGACAGGGAACCGCCGTGCCCAAGATTGCTCATGTTGACGGCGTAAGCCCAGAACTCGTACGTGGTGCCCGGCTCTAGGCCGGTGGCGGTGATGCTGTAGGAAGCGGGGCTGGAGGCGTAGACGGCGTCCACCCAGGCGCTGTCGTCGCCCGCCGCGTTGCCTCCGTCCTTTTCATATCTCCATTCCAGGGCATGGGGACCTTTCTCCAGGGGATAGCTCACCTGCGCCCAGGCCACCTCTCCGGACCATTCATCCTGCTCTACGTCGTCTATGAAAAAGGCGAGGAAATCACGCCCTTCCTCGCTGGAGACCTTGCGGGCGAAGCGCACGGTGCCCTCGCCGGACATGTCGACCTCCAGCCTGAGGATGCTTATCTGCCCATCGCCGATGCCCCCGCTGACGGCGGCGTAGGGAGCGGTGTAGAAATCCTGGTCCGTCACGGACCAGTAGATGTCGCCTTCCGTGGTGAAGGGGTCCAGGTCCCCGTCCTCGAAGCCGTCGGATAGGGCGACGTTCGGGGTAAAGGACCCGTCCTGATAAACGGAGGTCTCGGGCACCGGAGCCACCTTGCGGTAATAGAACCCCCGGCGCCAGCAGGCCTCGCCGCCGTCGTCCACCAGGGTCCCGTGCAGGGTCGCGGAGCTGGAGGTGATATCGCTCGAGCTATCGGTGGTCATTTCGGGCACGCCTATGATCCTGAAGGTGAGCGTCTCGCCGTAGCCCCAGCCGGCGGAGTTGTGAGCCTTGGCCACAACAGCATATACGGCCCCCGCTTCGAGGCCCGCCAGGTTATCCGAAGAGAAAGCTCCCGTGCCGAAGGATCCCGTCTCGGTCCAGGACGTCCAGGCCTCATCCCCCTGCTTGCGGTAGTCGAACCCACGCTCGTCGCATTCCTCGCCGCCGGTGCCGGTTATCTGCCCGTTAAGGATATATTCTTTGGGGGCGAAGCCGAGGTCCCGGGTGGTGGCGTCCGTCTGCACCGTCGGAGGTGAAGGGGCCGCCTCCGCCTGTCCTCCAAATGAAAGCATCGGGATTACGAACAACGCAAGCAGGGATAGCAAGAATAAAAAAAGCGGCCTACCGGCCACCTCACGATTATTGAAGCCCAAATGCCCTCCTTACAGGCTGCCGCAGTCTGCATCCCCGTATGGCTTGATTATAGAACGATGCTGGACAGTGTGGAAGGTGCAGGCATTGAAGAGCCGAGCATGGGGGTAAGGCCCGGGTTTGTGGCCTGTGGCCTGTGGCCGGTCAGACCCTGGGTCAGGCCCGGATTTGGGCCTGACCCCGGCGCCCGAGGCTGGTAGACTGTAGGGGGATGTAGCGGGAAACGAACAAGGGGGACGTCATGTTTTGCTCGAAATGCGGCAAGGAACTTGGTGACGGTGCCGGGTTCTGTCCCTATTGCGGAGCGCAGGCGGACTCCGGAGCTGAACAGGTCGAAGCGGCTGCGCAAGCGGGCCGGTCTGAACAACTGGGCCCGGCTGCTCAAGCCCCAGTACCACCCGGGCCTCCCATGATGCAGGCCCCCGCTCCACCCGGGCCTCC
>JAQVFR010000014.1:0-33305 GCA_028697145.1 Actinomycetota bacterium
TCGACCTTTTCCCGACCCCTTCATGCATAGCAACCTCTATCCGTAAAAACGCAGCTCAAGGTATATTGTGTAGCGAAGAAAGAACACCGTTCCGCCAGATGTTTTGCCAAGCACAACGCCTTTCGAGGGGAAGCGCCTCTATTCCCGCCGCCGCGGAGCATGTTTCTGGCCGGCCTCCAGGACCAGTTCGAAGAGCTCCTGCGAGGTATACGAGGGCTGCCAGCCCAGCTCGCGTCCTATCTTCTCGTTGCTGCCCACCATGGAATGGCGGAACATGTTGACCCAGTGTGAGGAGATGGGGGAGAGCCGGAGGCGGTAGGCGGCGTCCACCAACAGGCACATGAGGTCCGCCGGGATGGCGGGCGCCTTCATGCCCGCGCGCCTGGCCATCTGCGAGAAAGCTATGGTGTCGTCGCTGGTGACGTGGAAGATGCCCTTCGCCTCGCGTATGAGCACCAGCCGTACCGCTTCAGCCAGGTCGTCCTCATGGATATACTGCGTGTGCGGGTCGCATTCGCGCATGCTCAGGGCCATCCTGCGGCTGAACAGCCAGGATATGGTGTTGTCCAGGTGCCTGCCGACGATGACGCAGGGGCGCAGGACGGTCACCTCCAGCTCGGGGTACAGCTGGCCCAGGCGGTAGAGGTAATGCTCGATCTCCGCCTTGGCGTAAGAGTAATAGCAGCGCCAGTCCCCGCGCGGGTAGTCGTCCTCGCTCAAGGGGAAGGGGTTGTCGGGATGTGCCCCGAAGGCGGCCATGCTGGACATCTGGATGAGCCAGGGGGTCGCGGTATCCAGGCAGGCGTGGAAGACATTCCTGGAGCCGTTGACGTTTATATCGTAGGTCTTCTTCTTGTCCCTGATCTCGTCGAGGATGAAGGCCATGTGCAGCACCACGTCGCAGCCGCGCATGGCGTCCCGGATGCCCGCGTGGTCGCGCACGTCCACCGCGTGGAACTCGAGTTTAGGCGATCCCTCCCGCGGCGGCTTTATGTCCACTCCGACGATGTCGCTTACGGCGGGCTCGTCCTCCAGCGCTTTCAGTATCAAGGTTCCCAGGTATCCAGACACGCCGCTGATGAAAAGGCGCAAGGCCTGTCACCTCCTCGAGTTCGCTTCCAGGAAGATTGTATCAAAGTACCTCCCGACACCCGATACTAATTATGACTAATTGTTTTAGTAAGATAATTGATATTGAGACAGCAGCTAAAGTCGAAACCGCTCCTGTGTGGCCTTGCTGTTCTCGGCCGACGGGTTGGGTTAGAATCTTGCACAGATCAGGGGAACGCGGCTCTCGCGCACCGCGGGGCGAGCCACAGAGAGGGGAGGAAATGGACATACTTTTCATCTGCAAGACCTTGCCACACGAGAAGGTCATAGGCGGCCCCATCATCATCTATAACCGCGTGCGCATACTGTCGCAGAGGCACAACGTCTCGCTCCTCTGCTTCGTCTCCCCGGAGGAAAGGGAGTTCGAGGGGACCGTCTCCCGTTTCTGCCGCGATTTCGAGGCCGTGCCCATGCCCGCCCGCGACAACCCGTTTCGCAAGGCCAGGGACTGGCTCTTCTCCCCCGTGCCCGTCTACTTCCTCAACAATTATTCGGCCGAGATGTACGCGCGGCTGCGGGAGATGGTGGCGAGATACCGCTACGACGTGGTCATCAGCGAGTACTCCATGGTAGCCCAGTACCTCTTCCGCAACCCGGACCTGGCGGGGATGAAGAGGGTGATGTCGGTGCACGAGTGCTATTTTCTCGCGCGCCGCAAGGCCTGGAAGGTGCAGGGGCTCTCGCGCGCGGGCCTCTCGGCGCTCTTCAACCTCAAGGGACTGAAAAAGTTCGAGTTCGACATGTACGCCGACGCCGACAAGGTGCTCGTCCTCACTCCCGAGGGCAGGGACGAGCTGCTGGACATACGTCCCGACCTGGACGTAGCGGTGGTGCCCCACGGCGTTGACGTAGACCATTTCTGCGTCTCCGGGGAGTGCGCGAGGGAGACGGCGGTGATGTTCCTCGGCAACTATCCCCACGATCCCAACCGCGATGCGGTGCTCTGGTTCCACGAGAACGTGTGGCCGCGCGTGAAGAAGGAGGTGCCGGAGGCCCTCTTCTACGTGGTGGGCAAGGACCCAACCCCGGACCTGCTGGAGCTGGCGCGCTCGGATCCCTCGGTGATCGTGACCGGGACCGTGGAAGACGTGCGTCCCTATTTCGAGAGGGTCAAGGTCTTCGTCAACCCCGTGCGCATCGGCGGGGGTTTCCGGGGCAAGATCCTCGAGGCCATGTCCATGGGGCTGCCCATCGTCACCACTTCTCTGGGGGCCGAAGGGGTGAACGCCGAGGACGGACGGGATATGCTCATCGCCGACGACCCCGCGGATTTCGCCGCCGCCACCGCACGCCTGCTGCGCGACGACGGCCTGTGCGACGGCCTGGGCGAGCGGGTCCGCGCCATGGCGCTGGAGTGCTTCTCCTGGGAAAAAGGTGTAGAGGAACTCGAGCAGGTCCTGCTCGAACTGTTATCGAACGCCCGATAGCCCGCAGGCGCACCCCCGCCCTCTCCCCAACCCGCCACACCGGCTCGGTTTTGCGTCCGAGCCGCAGGCGAGGAATGACAAGACCGAGCCTTGCCCACCCCCAAGGCCAGCGACGCGAAGCGCTGCGGGACAGGATTTATCCTGGCCCCGATTGTTCGAAGTCCCTTTCCAGCACTTCGAGGAGGCACGCCAACAGGCGGGGGCCGTATCCCTGCTCGGCGTGGCCGAAATCGGGAAAGGTCACGAGGCGGCAGCCGTCCCCGGCGCGGCGCTGCAGCTCCCTGGCCTGTTCCACCTCGAAGATGAAATCGTCCTCCCCCTGGATGATGGTCAGGGGCTGGGGCGGGATGAGGTGCGCGAGGCTCGCGGGCGGCGCCTGCAGCTTCCATGACTTATCGACGCTGACCCCGTATCGCCGGGCCGCATAGAGCCTTCCCAGGGGGTTGCCCATGAGCCTGCGGATGAGACGGGCGCCGGGGGCGCGGGCGGTGCGGATGTCCGCGGGCACGCTGATGGCCGTCACCGAGTCCAGCCCCCCGCGAAGGGCCGCGTATCTCATGGCCACCACGCCGCCCATGGAGAAACCGATGACGGCGACGGCCTCGTTGCCGTCCGAGCGCGCCATCTCGATCACCGCCTCGAGGTCGTTGACCTCCATGTAGCCGAAGGTGGAACGGCCGGGGGAGAGACCGTGGCCGCGGAAGTCGAACGTATATACCGAGAAAAAGTGCGACAGGTCCTGCGCCAGTGCCACGAAATCGCGGATGTTCTTGTTCCCCCCGAAGCCGTGGCAGAGCACCACCCCGCGCGACGGCTTCCCGCCCAGGCGGACGGTGTGCAGGGGGACGCCGTCGGCGCCCTCGGCGGCGCGGATCAACATCGGCAGGGTATAAGGCGCGAACATATCGCCCGCGTGGAGTCCCTCGTTTGCCGTAGCGTCCATATCCAAGAGCCCCTCTTCACGCAGGGAGAGACCCGGGCCGCCGCCCGCATTCCATCCCCGCCGCGGTCAAGCAGGTGTCACTCCGCCCGGGATTCCCGCCCGGAAGCCCGGCGGTGCTTGCGCATGGAAAGAAACACCATACCCAGCACGAGCAGTATCAATGCGCTCAAGAGGATCAGCACCAGCAACGTGCGGTGGGTCGAGATGGAGATTCTCACCTCGGCACCATACGTCCCGGGTATGTGGTCGTACCCGGGGTACGTGGACGTCACGACCACGGTCGCTGTGCTGGACCCGCTGGTCCTGCCCTCGAGGCTCCACGTCACCTTCGCGCTGGAACCCGGCTCCAGGTCTCCCAGCCCGACTTCCTTTTCGGCCATGGACGAGAACTTCAGTCCGCTGTCCTCGGGGAGGATAAGGCGGGCCGTGACGTTGGGAAGGGCTCTCTTCCCGCTGACCGTTATCTCCACCACCGCGTCGATGGGCACGTTCACCTCCACCTCGATCTCGCTGGTCATGATATCCACTGCGAGGTACGACTGAAGGTTCTCCATGAGAAAGGAGATGGCCTCGCGGTGCTGCGGGTAAACGGAAAGAAGGCCGCCGTTGTCATCGGCCAACTCTCCCTCCGCCGGTCTGTGCATGTAGAGGTCGAAGCATATGGGGGAGGATGCACCGTTGCCCTCGTAGGCCCAGTCGGTGGACGATCCGGTGAAGGGTGCGGCAGAGGCCCCTATGCCGTACGGGAACGGAAACGTTTGTGAGAGGTCGGCGAGCAGGCCCTGGTAGAAGGACCGCTCGGGGTTCGACCCCGGGTCCTCGCTCCAGTTCCAGGGTGCGTTGATGAGGTCGCCTCCCGTGTGCAGGCTCAGATAGAGGTCCGCTGGGACGTCTTCCAGGAGCCTGCCTATGGCCTGGCTCTCCGGCTCGGAGAAGGCGGCTGGGCCGGCGTAATCCCAGGTCGAGGGGTCGCGACTCCCCTCCTCCCACCTCATATCGAAGTTACGGTTGATATTCACCAGGTTGCCGTTGCGGGGGGCCTGGCCCGCGATCAGGAGGCTTTCGGCAGGGTCCGGCATGGCCAGCCAGCGCCGTGCTCCATCCGGGTTGACCAGCGGCACCACGTAGATGCTGAGCTGGCGTAGAAGGTCCAGCGACTCCTCGCCCTCCCCGGCCTCGCGAACGAGTTCCTCCAGGAACTCGAGGAGGAAAGAACACCCCTCCGGCGCGTCCCCCTCGGCGGCGGCGTCCATTACCACTGTTCTCTTGGGCTCGTTCGAGGTGAAGTCGGTGACGTGAGCCACCCAGATATCCCTGCCCTTGGCGCTCTTGCCTAGTGAACTCACCTCGACCAGGTCGGGGTATTCTTCCGCCAGGTCGGCCAAACTGCCGCCCACCGCGGCATCGTCCAGGCAATATCCCCAGGCGGGATAGTGGGCCAGCATGTTCGTGTCCTCTATCTGCAGGGTTTCGCCGCCCTCCCGCGCGATGCGGAACACGAGGCCGGTGCGGCGCTCGACCAGGAGCTCGACTCCCGATCCGCTCATCTTTGCCACCCCGTAGACGTTGCCCCTGAAATCGAAATCCTGTACCTCGACGACCTTCAGTTCCGTAGCCGACTCCACGTTGGCGGTGTCGTCCTTGTCAAGTCCGGGAGCCAGCCAGTATAACCAGTACCCTTCTTCAGCGCCGTCCTGGCTGCTGTAGATGCGGTCGTTGGTCTGAAGCGAGAACGTGCGCGAGGAAACGACCTCGCCTTCGGGGCCGGTTTCGGTAACGGCAGCGTCCAGCACCTTGCCGTCCGGGGGGGCTCCGGGGGGGAATTCATAGGTTACGCGCAGCGAGAACGCCTGCGGTTGGGGTTCACCGGCGACGGTCCTCTCGCCCCGGTAGGTCATCCATGCTCCCGCGACCGGGTCGATGGGCCCCGTGGCCGCGTTTCCCTGATCTTCCTGGCTCCGCGCGGGATTTGCCCAGGTCGCCGACGCGATGAACAACGCCGCCGCCAGCAGCAGGCATACGGCCACGCGTATGCCGCGCGTTATCGCAAACCCCATTACATGCATCTCCCATCTCCTTTAACGCAAAAGCTAGAGAACATTATACTAGAGATGGTTGACGGCATGAGTCGGGGTATGTGTACACGCCCGGATCGTGTATTGCGCATGCGGGGAGGGGAGGAGGAACGATGTCCCTTCAGGGTCGTTGCCGCTTGGCGGCTGCTGCGATGCTGGCGCTGGCAGCCTTGCTGGTGGTCGCGTGCCCGGGCTGCGGCGATGACGGGGAGGGGGCGTACGGCGAAGAGGCGGAAAACCGCGATGAGGTCTTTTGCGAAGAGCGGGATGGCGGTGCCGGTGGCGGAGAGACCGGCGTGCGCGGGGCGGACGTCGTGCACATGTGCGGGCGGTCCGTGCTGGGGGGGTGGTTCGATTATTGGGGGTGGGATTACGACCCGGAGAACCCCGTGCGTTTCGGCTCCCGCTGCCTCGTCTATCACGAGATGGAGGTCCCGCCGGAGATAGTGGACAGCGCGCGGGACGCGGCCCGCGAGGCGGCGGAGGGCGGCGGCGACATGTTCTTCAAGCTCTGCTTCGACGACTTCACGGGGGGAGACGAACCCGGCGCGCGCGAGAACCTTCGCTCCAACCGGGAGATCGTCCGCGAGGTCGTGGAGAACGCGGTGGAGGATAAGGGCCTGACCCTCATCCTGGGGAACGCCCTGCCCAAGGTGCGGGAGTACACGGACGAGTGGCTGGTGTGGAACCAGCGCGAGTACAACCGTTTCCTGGACGAGCTCGCGCGGGAGTACGGCGAGAGAGCCGTCGTCCTCGACCTGTACGGCGTCCTCGCGGCTTCGGGAGGCTGGCTGCGTCCGGAATACACCGATGACCCGTACGACTCGCACCTCAACGCGGACGCCTACCGGGCGCTGGACGGGGAATTGAGTAAGGCCCTGGGCGAGTGACCCCTTACCCCCGGGTGAGGCCTTCGCCGCGAGGCCGTCCTCGCCACATGGGCCGGGGAGAGGGCTCGATCATGCGGGCCCCGTGTAAATGACGCCCTCGCTGCGCTCCAGGTACTCGGGCAAGCCCACGTGGCCCCAGAAGTCCTCGACGAAGCGCCCCTCGACCATCCCGCTCTGTACGCCCTCGACGAGCAGCTTGACACTGGCGACACCCTCGAACTCCGTGAGGGTGTTGGCGATGGCGGCGAGGGCGAGCCCCTCGCCGGAGGCGCTCACTCCCACCTGGTTGGCGTCGGTCAGTATCTCCGCGCTGAAGTCCACGGTGCACACCCCGTCCGCGACCGCGATATCGATCACCTTCACGCTATCGGGGAGGACGGGATGCAGCTGCGAGCCCGCTTCCGGTCCCTGGATGAGCAGTTCCATGGCGGCGCGATAAGGGTCGGAGGCGCCGGAAAGCGTCCTTCTTTCCGGGGAGAGCCATTCCTGCGACTCGACGCTGCGCCGGAAGTAGAGGGTGACGGTCGTGGCCTCCTCCGCTCCATTTTCCCCGCTTTCCTTCCCCGCCCCCTCCTGCTCCTGCGGCGGGGCGGTCGTGGTCTTCTCGCAGCCGGACGCCGCGATGGCGCCGGCGAGCAGCAACAGGCACAGTAGCGATATCGCCACGACGGCCGTGACCCTGCCCTTCACGAACATCCTCATCATCTCCTTACATCTATGGACACTCCCCGCGACCGCGAGGTTCCGCGCCCGCGTCATTACATTTGTTCCTCGCCCATGGGGAGTTTCCCTGCGTGAAAGCGATGACGAGGCACGGCGTCCATGTGCTAACATTCACCATAGCGAGGAGAGCGAGGGCCCACGGGACGGGAGAAGGCGCATGCAGGGCGAACCCATCGGGAGCGAAGGCGGTCCAGCGACCGGCAAGGCAGGCCTCTTGCAGAGGCTGCACGGCGAGTGGCTGGAGATCCTCGCCACCATCCTTCTCGCCCTTGCCACGGTGGCGACGACGTGGTGCGCATATCAGGCGTCGCGCTGGAGCAGCCGTGAGGCGGTGCTTTTCAACGAGGCCAACGCCGCCAGGGTGCATGCGGCGGAGGCGGATGACCTGGCCGACACGCAGCTGGATATCGACGTGGAGGTCTTCCTCGCGTACGTAATGGCGCTCCGCAAAGGGGACGCCGCTGAGGCGGAATACATCGAGGCCGGCTTGTTCCGGGACGAGATGAAGGACGCGGTGGAGGCATGGATTGCTGCCGACCCCATGAACGACCCCGCCGTTCCCTCCACCCCTTTCGAGATGCCGCAATACGTGAACGCCAGCCGGGAGGAGGCCGACAGGCTGGAGGCCGAGGCCAGCGCAAAGGTCGAGGAGGCGAAGGAGGCCATCGAGATCTCGGATTTCTACGTCCTGCTCACGGTGCTCTTCGCCTCCGTGCTTTTTTTCGCGGGCATCTGCACCAAGTTCAAGAATCCCGCCATCAGGATCACGGTGCTGGTCATCGGGGCCACCTTCTTCATCGCCAGCCTCGTAGTGACGGTCATGAAACCCGTACTCTAGGCCGCCTCTGCCCCCACCCCTTCGAAGCACTTGAAGAAGGGGCACGCTATGTGAAAGAATATGCACGCCTGCCCGTTTCGGGGCGGCACGAGGAGGCAATAACGTATGTTGGTCGATCTGCACGTGCACACCGCCGTGTCCTCGCCGTGTTCCCAGATAGACCCGCGTCTCCTGGTCGAGGTGGCCGCACAGGTCGGCCTGGATGCCATCTGCGTGACCGAGCACGAGGAGATCGAGGGTGCGGAGGTGGCCCGGCGCCTGGGAGAGGAGGCGGGCTTTCCCGTCTTCCGAGGCGTGGAGGTCTATACGGAGCTGGGGGACATGCTCGTGTTCGGGCTGTACCGCCCGCGGTTTCCCCTGACCACCCCGTTCGCGGAGCTGCTCCGCGACGTAAGGGAGGCGGGCGGAGCCATCATCCCCGCGCACCCCTGCCGGGGGTCGCACGGTTTCCACCATACCCTGGGGGACGAGGGCGCGGAGTTCCTGCTGGCGAACGTGGATGCCATCGAGACCCGCAACGGGGGCTCGAGCCCGGAGTCGAACGCGGCGGCACAGGCCTACGCGGAGAAGTACGGCATCCCGGGAGTGGGAGGGAGCGATGCGCATTTCCTCATGCAGGTCGGGCGCTGCCTCACCGCCTTCGAGCGCGATATACGGGATGAGGCGGAGCTGGTGGAGGAGATCAAGGCGGGAAGGTGCCGCGCGTCGTACGCCTCCGAGGTGGAGAGCGTGAGGCTGTCGGGGATCTGGAGATAGAATTGATTATAGACCTGCATATCCACACCAACCTGGGCTCCATCTGCTCGCAGCTGGGACCGGACGAGCTGCTGGAGAGGGCGCAGCAGATGGGCATCGATGCCGTATGCGTCACCGAGCATCATTCCCACCGCGGGGCGAACAAGATGGTGGAGTACGCCGCCGCCAGCGGATACCCCGTCTTCCGCGGCGTGGAGATCTACACCGAGCTGGGAGACATGCTCGTCTACGGGCTAAAGCACGAGACGCGTTATCACCTCACTACCTTCGAGGAGTTGACGGAGATGGCGCAAGAGGACGGCGCGGTCATCGTGCCCGCTCACCCCTGCCGCGGGTGGGGCCGCAAGCACAAGCACGCCCACGTCTTCCCGCGCGAGCTGATCGGCCAGGTGGCGGCCATCGAGACCATGAACGGCGCGAACACGTTGCGCAGCAACGAGGCCGCGATGGCCATCGCGGAGGAATGCGGGCTGCGCGGGACCGGTGGTAGCGATGCCCATGCCATCTGGCAGGTGGGGAAGTGCGTGACCGTCTTCGAGAAGGAGATCACCAGCGAGGAAGAGCTGGTGCACGAGCTGCGGGAAGGAAGGTTCGTCGCAGCGTACCTCGATGACCTGCGCAAGAAAGAGGAAGAGAGCGCCTGATAACGCTCGCCCCGACTTCAAGTACTGCCGGCTGGATACGTGGACTGCCGCAATCTGATCCCGGCGGCCGGGACGGCCAGCCTATTCGCCCTCGGTTATGCGGAAGCGGCACCTCTCGTCCCCGCGGGGCAGGGATTCCATGACCTCTATCGCGAAGTTCCCGCGGAGATGGGAGATCAGGCCGGAGAACTCATAGCGCGAACAGCACTCCTCGCAGTTTATGCCGATATGCTTGAAGTACCAGTCATACCACGGATCCCTGCGGATGGTGAGGTATCCCGTATTTCCGTCCATCTCCGCATAGATCTGCTTGAGCTTGGGCAGATATGCGAGGGACTCGTTGTTGAGCAGCAGCAGCAGTTTCATGGCGTCCTCGACGGTAGGCTTCAGGCGATAGACCTTTACCAGCCGCTTGCCCGCGCTCCAACCTACTCCGTGCATGGCGGCGTTGATGAGGTCCTGCATCTGCTGCTTCGAAAGGTTGGAGCCCGCATACTGGGCGATGTCGTTGAACACTCCCATGAGGGCGGCGTAAAGGGTACGGTACTTGTCGTCCACTGACATGGCGGGGCAGACCAGCATATCCAAATCGCATCACCTCCCGGAGAACCATTCTAACACTATCGGGCGCCGGCCGGAAAAGCGGGCCGAAGCTCGAAAGGGAGGGCCGCAGGCCTTCCCGGAGGCGGCGATCCCGGGGAGCCTGCGCCGCGATGCGGATGCGGTCCCGCGGGCGTGGTGCTCCCGCCGCGACGCGGGCCCGTTCACTCTTCAAAAGAGATGTTATCCCTCAGGAACTCGATGGCCTCCGAGCCGGAGTCCAGGCCTTCGACCAGTATGAAGAAGGCCGTCCCCTCCTTGATCACCCACAGCGTGTCCACCATGAAAGGGGTGCCCAGGGCGTCTATGCGCGTGGTCATGTGGAGAGCGGCGTCTCCAGCCGTCAGCCGTTCCACCTCGTAGATATCGATATCGACGGGGATGCCCGCGCCCTCGACGATGCCCGCGTTGAAGGCGCCCACCCACTCGTCCTTGTATTCGTGGAACCACCTCTCCATGGCCTCCGGATCGTCCACCGGCGGCTTGTCGGATCCGAAGGTGATGGGGATGTCCTGATGGGCCACGATGATGAAGTTGGTCATCGTGGCGTCGACGTAGAGCTCGTCCAGGTCGATCCCCTCCGAGCCGGCTTTCATCGTATCCTTCAGATCGTCCACGAGGTCCCCTTCCGCCGCCGTGAAGCCCGGGGGCGCGGGCGCGACGATCTTGACCGGTTCGGTCCGCAGGAAGAAGTACAGGCCTACACCCACGAGCGCGATCAGCAACACCACCAGGATCCCGATGACGATCTTGACCTTGGCGGGTCCCTCGGGCGCAGGAGGCGTAGGTTGAAAGCCGGCGGGGTAGGCCCCCGGGGGAGGAGGCTGGTATCCTCCCGGCCCCATGGGAGGCGGGGAGACCGCCTGCGGTCCGGAAGGGCCCATATCCCCGCGGATGTCCTGGGGCGGGTATTGCTGTCCTGCGGCGGTATCGCGAGCCGGCGCCGCCGCTTGTGGCGGCTCCGGATCCAACGGGTTCTGGCAGAGATAGCAGCTCTCGGCGCGCTCGGAATTATCCGCTCCGCACAGCGGACATCTCATGCTATCACCCCCGGTGCTCGTATTCCTTCGTTTTCCTCTATTTTCGTCCCCCGCGCCGAAATCTTTACGCCGGACGACCGGGCCGGTGCCACCGTCCCCCTCCCGGGAGAAAGGCGGGCATGTGCGAGCGGGGTGCCGCGGCGCCCGGGTCCCGGGATCTCAATAGCGGGTGATGTGCTGTTCGCACAGTCCGAAGATATCGCGTACCTCGACCGCGCCCTCTCCCTCCCCCACGCTCCCCCGGAAGAGCCCGAATGGTTGGTGAAAGTCCGAGAGTATGGGCCCCACGCGCATGCGCTCGGCCCTCTCTCCCTGGGGGCGGAAGTCCACGTCCACCATCCCGTCCGTGGTCTTGACGAACCAGGGGCCGAGGATGTCGTCCTCGCTGTAGCCGAAGCGAGCGGCCCCGGTAAGGTTTATCCCGCCGTCCACCCAGTAGCAGTTCTCGCTGTATTCCTCGTCGTCCGCGATGATGTTGTGGCAGAGGTTGGCGGCGATGAGCTTTCCGTCGGGGCCGAACCCCCCGAAGCACAGCCACCTCCAGAAGCTCTTGTACGGGTAGAACGCCTTCTGCTCGTCGAGGAGGCACACGTCCCGCGACGGGTCCAGCTCGATGGTCTCACCGCCCACGCTCATCCTGCCCTCCACCGGGCAGGCGGCCTTGTGGGTGTAGAGGGGGCGGTTGGGCGAGAAGGGGCTGACCACCACCAGGGGCCGATACCTGGATATGTCCTCCAGCATGCGGAACTCGCCGCCGACGGCCGGGAGCCTGCCCGTCTGCGCGGCGTCCACGCGCACGCGGTGATACCCTTCCTCCAGGCGGTTTTCGAAGGTGAGGGAGTAACCCCTGGCCGCGAAGGAGCATTCTCCGCGCCACATGGTCTCGGCGACCTCCGCCTTGCCGCCCGGCGCCTGGCGGGAGTGCTCCTGCATGCCGCCGTTCACGCGGTCGAAGTGATAGACGAAGGAGATGGCCATGAACTTGGCGTCGAAGATGACCATGCCGAAGTAATGGCGGGGATGTATCAACCCGTAGTGCTGCCATTCCTTGAGGCGGAAACGGCCCAGGCCGCGCAGGGCCTTGCCGCATCTTCCGAAGATCTCGGCCTCGCCCAGGTTCAATTCCCTGAACGGCTCCTCGAAGGCCCCGAACTCCACCACCCTGCCGTCGTCAACGAGACGCGGCGGGGTCTTCTTTATCGTGCGCAAGGCTCCTCCTTTCCTTTCGGGCCGCCAACACTTACATTCTAATACCTTTTCGCCGGCGGGGATGAAGGCGGGCGCCCCGGGGGACGCGCCGCTGCCCTTCCCTTCCGAACGGTCCCGGACCGGCAGTCGCCGCTCCCGCCCCCGTCCCCCGCGCTTGCGCCGCCGGCCCGGACGTGTAATATGGGGACAGGACGGCTGCCTGGCAGCCTGAGCAGGGGTATTCGGGGTGCAAGCGCGCCTTGCCGTGGGAAGCTCCTGCGCAAAGGGCACGAGGGAAGGAAGGGGCCGGAGCAGGTTAAAAGCGAGGAGGGATTACTTTGATCACCGCTTTTCAGCACGTGGGGATGGGGGTGCGCGACACTGACCGCAGCTACGAGTTCTACCGCAAGCTCATGGGCTTCCGCCTCAAGCTGAGCGATATGACCAGCTACATGGAGGAGATGACCGCTATCATCGGGGCCCTGGTTGAGCTGCGGGCGCTGATGGCCGCCAACATCAGGGGCGGAGCGGTAATCGAGCTCATAGAGCACGTCTCCACGCGCCCCATGGAGCCGCCGGATCCCGTGCAGTGGGGCGACTACGGTTACCTGGAGCTGGGCCTCAAAGTCTTCAACCTCGACCAGCTCTACCTCGACCTCAAGAGCGGGGGAGTGGAGTTCCTGACCCCGCCGCGCAGTGTGGAGCTGAGCAGCGGAGGGCGGGAGCGTTACGCCTACCTGCGCGACCCCGACGGCCTGCTGTTGCAGATGGTGGAGGAGAAGGGCGGGAAAAAGCCGGCCGTCGGGGGCGTCAGGCACGTGGCCATCGGGGTCAAGGACATGGAGAGGGCAAGGGAGTTCTACCGCGACGTGCTGGGTTTCACCGACGTGCTGCACGAGTTCGAGGGACGCTTGCCGGAGATGGACGAGATAACGGGAGGCAAGGAGATGGAGATCGCCGTTCTGGGGCACAAGCCGCAGGGCGAGAGCCTGTTCGCCGCCGTGCTCGACCGGGCCATCGTAAAGCTCGTCCACACGCCGGAGTACAAGGGCAAGGTTATATACGAGGGGCGGAGGTGGGGCGATATCGGCCTCATGGAGATGGCCTTCGACGTGAACGATGTCGCGGATACGACGAACCAGCTTATCTCGAGGGGTGCGGAGCTCTATCATCCTCCTACCCTGGTTGACATGGGCTCGGGCACCATGGGGTCCTTCTCGTATATCAAGGACCCGGAAGGCAACGTGGTGGAGTTGGTGGAGGTCGTGAAGGCGCTGCACGCGCCCCCCGGGGTGGTAAAGCCCGTGCTGCAGATGTTGATCAAGACCTCCAGGGCCTTGCGACTTATCTGAGGGCGATTCCAGACGTCGCCCGGAGGAGGTTGAGAAGATGGATATTCCGGAGGAACTGAGGAAGGCCGCCGCCTTCCACGGCCACCTGTGTCCGGGCCTGACCATAGGTTACCGGGCGTCCAGGGCGGCCATGGAGCGCATGGGCCTTGCCCGCGCCTACGACGAGGAGCTGGTCTGCGTGGTGGAGAACGATTCCTGCAGCGTGGACGCGGTGCAGTTCCTCGCCGGCTGCACCTTCGGCAAAGGCAACCTCGTCTTCGAGGACCACGGCAAACAGGTCTTCACCTTCGCCTCGCGGCGGCGGCCGGGAAAGGCTTTGCGGGTGAGCCTGAAGGCCGGCGCCATACCGCCCCCGGGCGGGGACCTGGACCCGGCCGCGCGCAGGGAGGAAGCTCTGCGCATCTTGATCACGGCGCCCCTGGAGGACCTTTTCTTCGTGGACGAGATAGACTTCGAGCTACCCGGGCAGGCGCGCATACACCAGTCGGTCCTCTGCGACAACTGCGGCGAGCCGACCATGGAGACCAGGATCGTGGAGTCAGGCGGGCGCCGCCTCTGCATCCCCTGCTCTCGGGGCTGGAACCCCCCGCCGAGATAATAACCCTCCCGGCTTGGGGGTCAGGTCTTGTTTTTTGCATACCCCGGTATGTTGCCTGTTGGCACCAGGGATTCTACTGCGTGCGTGCAAGAAGTGACCCCGCCTGGGTGAAATGCTGGCGGGCGAGACTTTCATCTGCTTGACCGTCTCCGGCCCGGCGAGCAAGGTGCTCGGAGGAGCTTGCGACGACGACCAGCCTTGCCGCCGGGCCTTTACGGAAGACCGCTGCCGCTGAGGCCCGGGCGATCACCCTACGCCAGGATGATGCGGCTGCGCTCACGCCAGTCCTCGTCGAGGGTGCCCTCGAAGACGCGCCGCGCCGGGCCGCGGGTGACGATGTCGCCGTCCGGCCTCACCTCGACCTCCATCAGCCCACCCGGTTGGCGCACGTGCATCTTCCTCTTGCACCTGTGGGTGCGCAGGGCGGCGGCCACGGCCGCGCAGGCGCCCGTGGCGCTGGCCATGGTCTCCCCGGCGCCCCTCTCCCAGGAGCGCAGGCGCATCTCCGAGACGTCGATAACCTGCGCGAACTCGACGTTCACGCGCAGGGGGAAGAGGGGGTGGTTCTCGATAGCGGGGCCCAGCTCGCTTACCAGCGCATCATCGATATCCTCCAGGAAGAGGACACAGTGGGGATTGCCGACCGCAAGGCAGGTGGCGCTTACCGTCCTCCCCGCCGCCGCGATGGGGACGTCCACGGCCTCCTCTTCCCCGCCCCGCATGGGGATGGACGAACAGCGGAAATCCGGGCTGCCCATGTGCACCTCCACCGAGCTCACCTTGCCCATGGTGGTCTGGACGTTCAGCCTCTTGATCCCCGAAGGGGTGTCCACCAGCATCTCTTCACGCGGGTGGATGCCCATCTCGTAAAGGTGCTTGGCCAGGCAGCGCAGGCCGTTTCCGCTCACGTCGGCCTGGCTGGCATCGGGATTGTAGTTGACCATGCGGCAGACGGCCCGGTCGGAGGGCTCCATGACGATGATGCCGTCCCCGCCGATGCCCAGGTGGCGGTGGCACAGCATCTGGATGTCCGCCGGCGCGAGCTTGAGCGGCGCCTCCAGCGCGTCGAGCAGGATGTAGTCGTTTCCGAGGCTGTGGTACTTGAAGAACCGCATCGTTCCTCCGCGTTCCGCCGTGGGCCGCGCTCCCCGCAGGGCGCGCGGGCCTCGGCCCTTCGTTTGACCTCCACCGTCCCCCACATTATAAGGTAGTAGGTGACGATTGGCACCGCGAGAGATGGGACGGCCTTGCTGCAAATGGATGAAGACCGCAGAGACTGGCTGGATCAGGCCGGTTATACCCTGCTGACGGCCGAGGGCCTGCTGTCAGGCGGGCTTTCCGGGGAGGCGATATCCAGCGCCTTTCTCGCCATGATCTACGCGGCGAGGGCGGCCCTGGAAGGGCAAGGAGACGACCTTTCCGGATGGCAGGACGTGGCGGCGCGTTTTCAATCGGATGCCTTGCCCGCCCTGGGGCTGAGCAAGGAGAACCAACGAGCGCTGCCCATTGTCGCCGACCTCTACCGGCGTATCGGCGGCGGAGAGATGGAGGCCGACCCCGTAACGGCCGCTGCGTGCCTCGAGGATGCCCGGTCGTTCCTGGGCGAGGTGGAAAAGAAGCTGCGGGGCTAGTCCCCGTCACCATGCGGAACGCGGGATTTCATCCCGTGCGCTGCTGCCAGATCTCGAGGAAACGCTGGGAATCCTCCCACATGTAGACGTTGTTGAAGAGCACGTAGGCTTTCCTTTTCTTGCTCTTGCGCAAGATGGTTACCAGTTTACCCAGCTCCTTGTCGGTATAGCGGTGGCGGAAATTGCCGACCCCGTGCAGGCGCCAGTAGATGACGGAGCCCGCCTTCTCCCTGCCCTGGAAGGGGTCGACGACGTGCAGGAGGTCGAGCTCGCGGCACAGCTTTCCCGCCTCGTCCAGGCTCCATTGCCCCCGCGGCTCCCAGGCCATCTGCAGGCCGTCCCGCTCGATGGTCGAGAAGAACTCGCGCATCTGGGCGATGTTCTTCGGCCCCGGCCCGAAACTCGGCTGGGACTGGAAGACGACTATCTCGGCCTCCAGGGCCCTCGCCACCTCGAGGGTCTCCTTCCAGGCTTTGAAGTTCTCCGGGGTGGGTTTGAAGGAGCCGTAAGCATCCCGCAGCTCATCCGGGATGGGATGCGAGAGCCGGCTGTAGGTGGGGCTGGAGGGAAGGTGGGTCATGAGCTGCCAGGCCTTGAGGGTGAACTCGAAATGAGCGGGGGCTTCCTGGCGCCACTTCAGGGACGTCTTTACCCTGGGCAGCTGGTAAAACGTCCGTTGTATCTCCACCAGGGGTAGGGTCCTATAATAGATCTGCCGTGCCTGGGGGAAACCGCAACAACCTACCTTGAGCTCCAAGTCAGCACCTCAATACAGCGATTCCAACCCCCGCCATGCGGGCCTCTTCTCGGCCTTTCCCTAATAAATCGACCCGAACGGGACTATTCTATATATAGAATTCCAGATAAACCGCTGGCTTCCTCCCCTGAAACGAGGATAGTATGGTATATGCCCCCTTGACTCCCGGATTCCCGGGCGATGACTCAGGCGTCGTTTTCGAGGCCGCCCAGGCGTCGGGGGGGGACCTTCGCCCGTACCCGGCCCCACCGCTGTTTCAAGTCTTTGAGGAAGTCCTTGTTGCGGGAGCGGAAGCGGTGGATGGCATGGTGCGCATAGGCGTAGGTGAACATGTTCCACCAGCGAAAACGCATGCCCTGCATCCAGCACCGCCACAGGGAGTAGAACCGCCGCATTGAACGTATCGACCCCTCTTTCTGGAGCTGGTAGGGGGTCATTTGCAGGGGGTCGAAGACCACGTGGTGACCGCTGTACTTGGACCAGTCCTCGAGCAGGATGCGATCCTGCGCGGCGAGCTCCTCGTAGGTCTCGGTGCCGGGGAAGGGCGTGAGCACCATGAACTGCACGGTGTCTATCCTGAAGCTCCGCGCGAACCGCACCGTATCCTTGATGGTATTCACGTCATCCTCGTCCGAACCCAGCACGAACATGCCGTGCACCTTGATGCCGTACTTGTGCAGGATCTTTACCGCATCGGCGATGTCCTGCACCGTCTGTTCCTTGCGGTAGCTCTCCAGGGTGCGGGGATTTATGGATTCCAGCCCCAGGTAGAGGAACATGCATCCGCTGTCGCGCATGAGGTCCAGCATCTCCTCGTCCCTGACCACGTCCACCCGGGCCTGTGCCGTCCAGCGTATCTTGAGGTCCCTGTCGATGATGCCACGCAGCAGATCCTTCGTCCTCCTGGGATTGGCGGTGAAGTTGTCGTCGTAAAAAAAGATGGAATGGCGGGAGCGCTTATGCAGCACCTCGAGTTCATCCAGTACATCGGCGGTATCGCGGAAGCGGTAGCGGCGCCCGAACATCTTGGTGACAGAGCAGAACTTGCAGTTATAAGGGCAGCCCCGGCTGGTCAGGACCGGTACGACACGGATCTTCTCGTGGTTCCTGATCAGGGTGAGGTCCGGCCAGGGCAGGTCGTCCAGGTGCTGCACTCTCGGAGTGGAGGGGTTGTGGACGAACCCGTCTCCGCTGGGGTAGGAGAGGCCGGGAATGGACGCGAAGTCGTCGTCCCCCGCCCTTATGCGTTTGACCAGCTCGATGAAGGCGAACTCGCTCTCCCCGCGCATGACGAAATCCGCGCCCCTCTCCAGAGCCTCCTCCGGGAGGAAGGTCACGTGCGGCCCGCCCATGACCACGGGGATGTCGCCCGCCTGCTTCACGCGCTCGAGGATGGCGTAGGCCTCGAGGGCGGTGGTGGTGATGGTGGATATCCCGACCAGGTCGGAGGAGGCCACGTCTTTCCAGTCCAATCCGCCTAACTCCTGGAAGTATATGGTTGGCCTGATCCCGAGGTCGCGTTGCAGCATCGCCCCCAGCAGGGGAAGGCCGAGGCGCGGCAGCTTGAACTTGGAATACACGTGGATCCCGGGCGCTTTAGGTTCGATCAAGGTCACTTTCAACGTGGTTCCCCTCCGGTGTCTACAGCATGAGTGGGTTCGTGTCTCATTACATTATGCCCAGGCATGGCAGCTGTTAAAACATCCGTACGGCGCAAAGGTTACGGACGGTTGCCGGTCGGATTTATTACATTATGCCCAGGCATGGCAGCTGTTAAAACATCCGTACGGCGCAAAGGTTACGGACGGGTGCCGGTCGGCGCCCTGGCCTGGTGTGGTTTATAATATTGCCAGCGGGCGACGCGCCCGCTACCTGGCGGTGAAGCAGGCGCGACAGGCAGGTGACATGAAGGGCAAGATCCTGATCGTAGATGACAACGCGGCCATCGTGGAGATGCTCCAGCGCAAGCTGGAGAGGGAGGAGTACGAGGTTGTAGGCTGCGTGGAGAGCACGCAAGCCTTGGGTACGTGCCGGGAGACAAGGCCGGACCTTCTGATCCTGGATATCCTGATGCCGGGCAAGAACGGCTGGGAGATCCTGGAGGAGCTCAAGGCGGACCCCGCGACGCGGGATATCCCGGTCATCATCTCCACGGTAAAGAACCGCCCCGAGGATATCGAGCGGGGAAAAGAGCTGCAGGCGGCGGACCATATCGCCAAGCCATACGTGTTCAGTGACCTCCTGGAAAAGGTGCAGGCTATACTGGGCGGATCCTGACGCCGGCCAGGGTCGATAGCCGGAAAAACTCTCGTGGCGCCCCGCGGGTAATCGCAGCTGCTGGGCGTGTCGCCAGGCTGGAGGCCACGTCGCCGCCGTCCGTCATCCTCCGGCATCTTCCCCGGCTGCCACCTTCTTCTTCCCGCGGCGGCCGCGCATCCGCCCGCGCCTTCCCGCCGCCGTCTCCTCAGCCTCCTCCGGCGCGGCGGGTTTCGCGGCCCCACCGGTACCCGCGCCGCCGCCGTAGGGGCGCTCGCCGCAAAGCTCGCGCGCAGCGACGATGCCGCTCAACGCGGCCCCCTCGACTCCTCCCCCGAACCTGCTCCAGGCCCCCACCAGGTAGAGGTTGGGCAGGGGCAGCCTGGGGCCGGGGCGGCGGTAATACCACTGGTCGATCATGGGAGCGAACCCGAAGGCGGCGCCCTGGCCGTTGGAGGTGAGGCGGCTGAAATGGGAGGGAAGGGTCACGAATTCCCTGACGGCGTGCTTTATCGCGGGAAGGACCGAGGAGACCTCCTCCTTCACCAGGTAGGTGAGCTCGGCCCCCATCTCAGCGCTCTCCCGCTCGTCCTCGAAGACGTGGTAACACTGGCTGGGTATGTTTATCCTGGCCAGGAGCACGCAGCCGTGCTGTTCTAGTTGCGTGCTCCTCTCCTTGGTGAGCAGGATGGAGTCCACCTCGAGGTAGGTGTCCCCCGTCCTGACCCGGCGGGGCTTTGGCGGGAAGAGGAATACCCTCTCGGGGATGCGCAGGTCCTCATGGAATATGAGGTGGAGCACGAATGCCGACCCCGACACCTTGAGCTTCTCCGTCTCCCGGAGGAATTCGATGCCCAGCGCCGTGGGCTGGAGGAGCCCGGTCAGCGCACGCCGGGGGTCCATGTCCAGCACCACCACGCCCGAGCGGACCTGCGAGCCATCCGCGAGACGCAGCCCGATGGGACGCCGCCTGGCCCCCTCCCCCTGGATGAGGACCTCCTCGGCGGCGCAGGAGGCCAGGACCTCCCCTCCCCCGCTGCGCACCACCCCGGCCAGCTTCTGGCTGAGATGCGAGAGGTGGTTTACGGGGTAATAAATGCCGTCCAGCAGGAGCGCGGTCAGGATGCGGGCGCCCTCGTACGCCGGGAAGCGACGCGGGTCTCCGCCCAGAAGGGACGCGGTCTTGAGCAGCATGGATCCCAGCTGTTCGTCCAGCAGGTATTCGTCGAGCATCGCCTGGAAGCTCAGGTTCTGCCAAAGGGCCGAGATGGGATGCCGCACGAACTGCTCGTGGTATTCCTCCAGGTTGGAGGGAAGGGGGGAGGTCAGTGCGTCGTGCCTGTCCATGAGTTCTCCCCGGAAGCGGCGCAGGTCTCCCAGGAGGCGCCTCAGGCCCTCCCGCGCCGTGGGGAACTTCGTCTCCATTTTCAGCAGGTCCTCGTCTATCCCCACGCCCAGCCGCAGGGCTATCCTGCCGTCCGCGACCCCCCAGTGCATGCGCCGCATGGGCACCTCTTCCTCGAGTCCCAGGCGGCGCAGGAGGGCGTTGATGGTCCCTCCCTCGCCTCCGCCCAGCAGCACGGTGGGGCCGGAGTTCAGGGGGAAGCCTTCCCAGTCGTAGGTCTGGCAGTATCCCCCTATGAGGCGCCCTTTCTCCGCGACCAGTACCTTCATCCCCGCCTGGGAGAGCAGGGAGGCGCACGACAGGCCCCCTATGCCGGAGCCCACCACCACGACGTCGTACTCGTTCTTGCGCAGGGAACCACCGGGCTGCAGGAGAGGCGGGTCCCATTTAATGGCAAGGGGGCCTTTTTCCACCAGGCCTGATTCCATGCGTCGCGGCAGGAAGATGATGATGAAAGGTGTCACCGTCATGCCGGCCGCCATGAGGGCCGCGGAGGCGATGGTCGCGGTGGAGGTTGAGGTGTCCCCGCGCAGGACAAGCATGCTGACCAGGTTAACCGCCAGCCCGGCCAGGAAGACGGCGTCCCAGGCGATGGTCAGGATCCACAGGGTCTGCCTGAGGATCGGGCTTTCCCGCATGCTCTCCGGATAGTCCAGGTAGACGTATTGGGCCGGAAAAAATATCCCCTCTATGGCGCCGTACCCGGCCATGATGGTAAGACAGGCGAAGCCTCCCGCCAGCAGGTTGGGGATACGGCTCGAGATGTCGTCTCCGAGCACGATGACGGCGGCGCATGCCACCACGAAGAACAGGAGGGAAAAGGCCTGCAGTATCCCCCATCTCCTCCCGGAGGGCATGAGCAGGAACATCGCCAGGATTATCGCCAGCCCGGCCGCCGCCCCCCACAGGGTGAGGTCCAGGTAGGCGAACACGGGAAGTATCAACCAGGGCACGCAGGCAAGAAAAAAACGCAAAAGGCCCGACATGCGCATAGAATCCACCTCCCCGGTCGTTACGCCGATCATGTGCGAACGAAACTCCAACTAAATATACCCCACAAGGCAAGCCCATCCCTTTATTGCCCTTGGGGCGGGCCGCGGTCCCGGGAGGCCTTGCGTCTGCCTGCCGCCTCAACCCGAACGCCGTTCCCCGTCCAGGAGGCTGGCGATGTGGCGTGGTATGTCCCGCAGCAGGACGATGCTCACGTACAAAGAGATGAGAAAGACGCAGAATCCCGAGAGCGCCAGGCTCGCTTCGGGAAGCGTGGACATGATGGTGAGGACAAGGCATACGGCGAGGACCGCGGCGAGCAGCCCGCCTACCACATACAAGGCCCGCCGCAACCGCGCTTCCAGTTCGGAGAGTCCCTCGCGCAGCTCGGGTTCTTCGGCGTCATCCTCCCCGCTGACGCTGCGAGACAGGGCGGCGCGTAGCCTCTCCGCGCCCATGGAAAAAGCGCGGCGCCGGAAGTGAAGGGCATAGAGGACAGCCAGTATCCCCAGGAGGGCGAGGAATATGAAGGCGATCAGAGACACCGCCAACTGTACCATCCTTTCTCGCCGGCCTCACGGTCGGGGCGGGCCCGCTTTATCTCGAGAGACGAAATCATTATAATCCAGCCTGCGGGAATGCCGCTCCCGGGACGGTCCCGCGCGATGAGGCCGCGCGCCGAGCGGCGCATGAGGCGAGAGGAGGAGGCCGTGAACGGCGGGATTCTTTCCAAGAGCCAGGCGGAGGTGGCGCTGGAGCTGGTGACCAGGTACCTGGAGTTCGCCGGCGAGGAGGAGCGTTCCAGGTATCGCGAGGCGGACGCCTATCTGGGGCTCTACGAGAAGGCCTACCGCCTGATACTGGAGACGGCGGAAAGGGAAGGGAAATCACCCACCGGCTTCAAGCCCTGACCACACGGTGCTCGGGCGGGTACGCCGGCGGCTCATCCCGTGCCGGAGGCCTCCACGACCTTCTTGCCGAGCCTGCTGCTCCCCAACTCCTTCCCGGCCATCTCTATCTGCTGCGAGATGAACTTCTTCCCGGCCGCGAGGATTGCGAAGCGGATCAGCTGCTCCGCGACGGACCTGTCCTTTTTGCCCTTTTTGCTTTTTTCCTTCCTGGCCGCCTTCCTGGCGCCCTTTTCGCGCTCTTTTCTCTCCCTGATGCGCCGCTCTATCTCCCGCGTCTTCGCCCTCGCCCGCGCCTTCGCCTGCGCCTTGAGCAGCTTTTTCTCCTTGCGTCGCTTCCTCAAGCGGCGCAGGACGAGAAGGGCCGCCAGGACGCCCACGACGGTACCTGCACGCTGCGCAAGGTTCTCTCCACCTGCCTCACTCATTTAAGAGCCACCTCCTCCGAGACTGTTTGTCCACGTACGATGCAAGTATTATAACCTCCCGGGCGCCGCGCCGTTAGTGAGGATTAGCCGGGATAACGCAGAAGCGGGACCTTAACGCGCCTGCGGCGCCGCGGCGTGACAGGGGCCGCGTGCGCTCCTCGCGGTTGACGATGCATTTTGCTGTGCTTATCTTGGAGTAGCGTCTTTTTCATGCGCATGTGAGGAGGAGATTTGGCGTCGCAAGAACGCAGCCTGGTCCGCGGCATGGCCATCGATGCCTGGAAGGACGTGTGGGGGCATCCGGCCATATGGCTGCTGCTGGCCGCCTCCTCCATACCCCTCGCCTTCCTGGATAACTTCTTTCTCCCCAGCCTCTACACCATCCCCGCCTTCTCGCAGACCGTTTACATGGCCCTGCAGCTGATCGGGTACTGCCTGTGCTTCGCGGTGCTCTTCCTTTTCTGGTGCATGGCCGTCTTCTTCTTCGATGACGAGGTCAGGGGGAAGGGCAAGCTCTCCTACCGCGGTGCCTATGCGCGGATGACGGGATGGGCCAGGCCTTCGCTGTGGAGTGGCCTGGTCGTCGGGCTGGTGAGGGTGTTCGCCCTCATGGCCGCCCAGATCGTTCTGAGCATCGTCATGAGCTTCCTGGTCAGCGGCGGGACCACGGACACCAGCCTTCGCATCCTCTATTACGTCTACTCGTTCCTGAACTTCGTCGTCGCCGACCTGGTCATCGTGCTGGTCGTCCTCGTCCCCCAGATGCTGTGCCTGGAGGGTGGGATGAAGGTGGAGGAGGTGCTGCGCGCGAGCTATCGCCTGGTGAGGGAGAGATACCGCGACGCCTTCATACTTCTCATAATCCCCGACCTCATCGCGGGAGTCTTTTACCTGGGAGCGGCCATGCTCCTGGGCGAATTCACCCTTGGGATATACGTCGCCCCCCTCCTGCTGCTGGTCGTGGCCCTGCTCGAGGGCGGCAAGACCGCTTTCCTGGCCGCGGCCTACAACCGGCTCTACTACCACATATTGGAGGAAGAGAAGAAGAAGAAGAAATCCAAGGGAGGGAAGAAGTCCGGTGCGGGCAGACCCGCCGCGAAAAAGCCCGCCGGGAAAGGTTCCGGCGGGAAAGGTTCCGGCGGGAAACAGGTCAGGAAGAAATAGGCGAGGGCGGCGGCTTCGCCCCGCCGGCATCGAGGAGCGCTTCTATCCCGGCTTCGTGTGCCGCAGCGCTCACCGCGCCGATCGAACAATGGGCCCGAACCGGCCCGCTTCCGAGGCCTCAGGTTTCTCCGCTGCAGCCGCGAGCCCTGAACAGCAGCACGGCCGCGATCACGAGGACGATCAGGACGATAACCTGCAGCCATTTCCTGTAATCTCTCATGGCTTTATCCCTCCACCATCATCATCGTGCGCGGGCCCCTCGAGCTTGAATCGCGGGCGGTCACGACCGCCGGCTAACACGAGCGGGGACATGAAGAGCGGAGCCGGACGGGCCGGCTCCGCTTCTCGGGCGCCGGATGTTCCCTAGGCTTTGCAGGCTTCCTCGTGTTCGGGAAATATGAAGTACTTGACGTCCTTGGCGTACTGTATCAACTCTCCCTTGAAGTCGGGGTGAGCGATGGAAGTGAGGGCCTGGGCCCGCTCCCGCATGGTCTTGCCCTTGAGGTTGACCACGCCGTACTCGGTGGCCACGTACATGGTATCGGTACGGGTGAGGGTGACCGTGGCACCTTCCCTGAGGTGGGGCACTATCTTGGACACCATCTCGCCCCTGGCCTTGTCGAAGGCGGTGGAGTGGGTCGCGATGAAGGCCCTGCCGCCCTTAGCCATGTAAGCGCCGCGCGTGAAGTCGACCTGCCCGCCGGTCGCGCTGTACTGGTAGGGGCCGATGGACTCCGAGGCGCACTGCCCGGTGATGTCTATCTCCAGGGTGGAGTTTATGGCCACCATGTTGTCGTTTCTGGCCACGTTGTTGGGATCGTTGTTGTAGGAGATGGGGGAGAGGTAGACCATGGGGTTCCCGTCCAGCCACTGGTAGAGCTCGTTGGAGCCGGCGGAGAAGAAGGCGTTGAACTGGAACGGGTACCAGGTCTTCCTGCTGTTGTCCAGGGCCCCCGCCTCGAAGAGCTTCATTATGGCGTCGGGGATCATCTCCGTGTAGCAGCCCAGGTGCTTTTTCTCCAGGAGACACTCGCCGATGGCATTGGGCACGGCCCCGATGCCCAGCTGGATGGTGTCGCCGTCATGAATGTACCCGGCGATGTTCTCGGCGATGGCCCGGTCGACGTCGATGACGGGCTCGGGGGGGACGGGGAATAGCGGGGCGTGGTGCTCGACCACCGTCTCTACCTGGGAGATATGCCAGAAATTGCGTCCGTACACGGTGGGCACGTTCTCGTTCACCTCTACGATCAGGCGGTCCAGGGTATGCACCACGTCCAGGAAGTTGCCGGATACCCCGCAGCTCATGTATCCGTGCCGGTCCATGGGCCCCGCCTGGGTGATGACCGTCTTATAGCCCGCGTACTCCGAGGCGAGGCGCGGGAGGTCGGAGAAGTGGAAGGGGGTGTGCTCGCTTATGCCCTCATGCAGCGCCTGCCGGTCGAGGGGAGTCGCGTAGAGGTTGTTGAACTTGATGTGCCTGCTCATCTCCTCGGAGAGGATCTTGTACGTGGGCGCGAGCATGATCAGGCCTCCGAAGACGACGTCTTTCAGTTCCTCCGCCCGGTCGAATAGGGCGTCCAGGATGCCGGTCGGCGCCATGGAGCCGCTGCCGCAGAACAGCTTGTCGCCGTCCCTGATGCTCTTCGCCGCCTCCTCGGCGGTGGTCAGCTTCCTCTTGTATTCCTCTCCCCATTTGTTCACCGGAGCCCTCCTTCTGCTCTTGATGACGTGTGCACTTCACCCGTTGCGGGACGGGACGGCTATGGGAACGGCGGAGCCCGCCAGGGTGAACCGCCGCATTAAACGGAACGGGGGCGGGCTTGAACCAGCCCTGCCGGAAAGCCCCCGCAAGGAAAAGGCGAGGCAGGTATGCCACGCCTTACTCGTGCCGCGATCCCTGCTCCCACTGGAAAACGTACGTTGCTACGAACAGCCATATTAAGTCCAGATTCATACTTAGTACGCACACATTCTACAATAGCGCTCAGGCTCTGGCAACCCGGACGGGACGCGTATTCCGGAGTATGAGGTCTCGGATGGGCGCAGGAAAGAGAGCGGGCTAGTTCAGCAGCGGCTCGACGTGGTTCTTGATCTTCACCTTGATGCGGCAGAGGGCGTTGTCCACCACCTTGGTGTCGCGCCTGATCTCTTCCGCGATCTCCTTGTAGCTCTTTCCCTCGAGGTAGGAGACCAGGACCTTCCATTCCAGGCCGCTCAGCTTCTCCTTGAGGATGCAGATGATGCGCGATACCTCGTCCTCGAAGATGTAGAGTTCCAGCGGGTCCTCCGCCTTCGTGCTCACCCCGCCCCCGGCGTAGTACACCACGTCCCCGCTCTCGTCGAAGACGTTGGCCTCGAGGGAGCGGTAGCAGCTCAGGGGGTTATGTTTTTTGCGGGTATGGGTCTTTACCGCCGTTATTATCTGGCGGGTGATGCACAGCACGGCGAAGGAGCGGAAGGAGCAGATGTCGTTGAACTTGTAGTCACGGATCGCCTTGTAAAGGCCGATCATGCCCTCCTGGATGGTGTCGTCATGCTCCGCTCCATCAAGGAAGTAAGACTTGGCTTTAACGTGCACCAGGTACTGGTATTTGTTGAGCAGGTAAGCTTCCGCGAGCGAGTCGCCCCGCCGGGTGCAGGATATCAGGTCCTCATCGCTCATCTCGTCGTAGGTGGCTTCCAGGCAATAGACAGGTCTGGTCTTTTCCTTTACCGGCAAGCCATCCCCTCCTTAATTCCAGCAGCCCACATCTGGTATATTTTCAGCTATAATAATCCATATATATAGGTTATGTCAATATCTTGTGGAGCTATTGTTCAAATAGACACAACATAATGTGGGCTCCAGGCGCCCCCTCCGCCCGGTCCCCGCTTGCGTGCGTCCGTGCGCCTTCTGCGCGGTGGGGGGCGCCTGCGAGCGGGGGATAGGCGGCCGAGGGGGGTTATAATGGTCATGGCGTTAAGGAAGCCGCTCGAGGGACGAAACCTGTGAGGAGACGTTTGACGTGCATGGGGACAGCGTAAACCGGTCTATCAGGGAAAAGCTCCATGCCGACCTGCGCGCCCTATCCACCGCCGTGGCTGGTTGCCGGTCCTGTCCGGGCGGGGGAAAGGGGATTGCCGGCGCGGGCGATGCGGGCGCGGACCTATTCCTCCTGGCGGGGATGCCCGGTCCTGGCGCCGCCGCGGGAAATCCCTGGGGAAACTGGCGTGGACAGCTCCTGGCGAAGGTCTGCGGCGAGTGGGGCTGGGACGCGGAGGGGGCATATTTCTCGACCGCTCTGCGCTGCCGCCTGCCGAAGGTGACGCGCCGGGAGGTGCGCCGCTGCGCCCCCTTTCTCGCGGACGAGATCTTCCTGGTGGGCCCGCGCCTCGTGGTGGTCTCCGGCAAGGTGGCCGCCGTGGCGCTGCGCGAGGCCCTGGGCGGCGAGATACCAGATAATCCCAGGGCAGGGGATACCTGCTCGCTTTATGCGACTACCTTCCTCTTCGAGCTCGACGTGGCCAGGGTGGAAAAGGAGAAGGACGCGGCGGAGACGTTCTGGCATATCCTGCGCCGGGTGGAGGAGATCCTTGCCGTGCGGGCGGCGCCGTAGCTCCAGCCGCGGGCCCGGAGCCGGGCGTCCCTCGCGGGCGGGAGATGCCGGGGGTAGATCTGTTGAACGCTTTCGAGTTATCTGTTTTACTTAAGCGGACGAGAGGGGCGGAAGGAGGGAAGATGGACAGAAGGGCTCGCCTGGAAAGGTTCCTGCACAAGTACTATATCCTTTTCCGACTCAAGACCATGTTCATCTATATCTTCCCCACCACCCTCGGGTTCGCCACCTCCGCCGCCACGGGCGGGAGCATACCGGGATACAAGATAGCCCTTATGTACCTGGGGTTTCTCTGCGGGTCCTTCTTCTCCAGCTCCCTCAACTTCTATGCCGACGTAGAGTCGGACCGCCTGCACAACGACATGTACAAGGGAGACCTGCACATGTCCGACCAGCCCTTCGCCACGGGGGACATGAGCGGGCTGGAGACGGTACTGCTCTTTACGCTGACGGGCCTGGGTTGCATCGGCTTCTCGCTGCTGGTCAACGTGGAGTTCACCATCTTCATGATCGCGTCGGTGCTCATCCTCGGCGTCCTCTATTCCCACCCCTGGTTCCACTTCAAGAACAGGCCGGTGCTCGACATCGTCACCAACGGGGTGGGAGCCGTCGTCCTGCTCGTCGCGGGTTGGAAGGCGGTCAACCCCGCCACCTGGCCCCCCGCCTGGCCGCTGGTCTTCGGCTTCCTCTTCTCGGCCACCCTGTACATGCCCAGCATGGCCAACGACGTGCCCTTCGACGAGGCGGCGGGATACCGCACCTCGGGGGTGGTCTTCGGGGCCAAGCGCACCATAGACGCCATGATCCCCATGTGCGTGCTCATGTTGCCGGTGGTGGTCCTGAGCCTCGTCCTGCCGGCACCGGGTGTCTTCAAGCTCTTCATCGCCCTGGCCTATCCCGGGGCCATCGTCTTCACCATCGGCATGCACCTGCTGTGGCGGCCGCCCCACATCCGCTTCAATGCCGGTCTGCTGGTCTATCCCATCCTGGCCATGCTCGTGTTCTATTTCGTCTACGGGGTCAACGCCGTGCTCGATTAGGGCCGGAGAACGTCCCGACGGGTCCCGCTTATCCCTGGCGCCTGTCCCTGCGGCGCCCGCGCTGTGGATTCCCCATGCGGTAAAAAGCCTGCTCATGGCCATTTTAGAATAAGTTAATGTACCTATATTAAGATTCTTGACAACATGATTATAAAGAGTTATATTAATAGAGGATTTGCCCGATCAATAGGGAAACCCCATATTTTCATGAAGGAGGAAGAGAGATATGGCGAAAACAGTAGGAATCGACCTGGGCACCACCAACTCGGTCGTTGCCGTCCTCGAGGGCGGCGAGCCCGTTGTCATACCCAACAGCGAAGGCGGGAGGACCACGCCGTCCGTGGTCGCCGTGTCCAAGACGGGTGAATGGCTGGTGGGACAGGTGGCAAAGCGCCAGGCTGTGACCAACCCCGATAACACCGTCGCGTCCATCAAGAGGAAGATGGGCACCACCGAGAAGGTCAAGCTGGGGGATGCCGACTACAGCCCGCAGGAGATCTCGGCGAAGGTCCTGCAGAAGATGAAGGCGGACGCGGAGGAGTACCTGGGCGAGAAGATCACCGACGCCGTGGTCACCGTCCCCGCTTACTTCAATGATTCCCAGCGGACCGCTACCAAGGAGGCCGGCCGCATCGCCGGGCTCAACGTCCTGCGCATCATCAACGAGCCCACCGCGTCAGCCCTGGCCTACGGCCTGGACAAGGAGAGCGACCAGACCATCCTCGTCTTCGACCTCGGCGGCGGGACCTTCGACGTGTCCATCCTGGACATCGGCGAGGGAGTCTTCGAGGTGAAGTCCACCGCCGGCAACACTCAGCTGGGAGGCGATGACTGGGACCAGCGCATCATCGACTGGATGGCCGACGACTTCAAGTCAAAGAACGGCGTCGACCTGCGCGAGGACAAGATGGCCCTGCAGAGGTTGAAGGAGGCGGCGGAGAAGGCCAAGATAGAGCTTTCCACCACCAACTCGACCAACATCAACCTGCCCTTCGTCACCGCGACGCCGGACGGGCCGCTGCACCTTGACATGACCCTCTCGCGCTCGGAGTTCGAGAAGATGACCGCCGACCTGCTGGAGAAGTGCGTGGGTCCCTTCAAGCGCGCCCTCAAGGACGCCAACCTGGACCCCAAGAACATCGACCACGTCATCCTGGTGGGCGGCTCAACGCGCATGCCCATGGTGCAGGACATGGTACGCAAGCTCAGCGGCGGCAAGGAGCCCCACAAGGGGATCAACCCCGACGAGGTGGTGGCCATGGGGGCCGCCATCCAGGCGGGCGTGCTCAAGGGCGAGGTCAAGGACATCCTGCTCCTGGACGTGACGCCGCTTTCCCTGGGCATCGAGACCCTGGGTGGGGTGTTCACCAAGCTCATCGAGCGCAACACCACCATCCCCACGCGCAGGAGCGAGATCTTCACCACGGCGGCGGACGGCCAGAACAGCGTGGATATCAAGGTCTATCAGGGCGAGAGGGAGATGGCCGCTTACAACAAGCTCATCGGTAACTTCAACCTCGTGGGTATACCGCCCGCGCCGCGCGGCGTGCCCCAGATCGAGGTGGCCTTCGACATCGACGCCGACGGGATCCTGCACGTCTCGGCCAAGGACCTGGCCACGGGCAACGAGCAGAAGATCACCATCACCGCCTCGAGCGGCCTGGGCGAGGACGAGATCGAGAAGATGGTCAAGGACGCCGAGGCCCATGCCGAGGAGGACCGGCGCAAGCGCGAGGAGGCGGACGTGCGCAACAACGCGGACAGCCTCGTATATACCACAGAGAAGAGCCTGCACGAGCTGGGCGATCAGGTATCGCCCGACGACCGCAAGGCCATCGAGACGGCGCTGGAGGAAGTGAAGGAAGCCCTCAAGGGCTCGGATATCGACGACATCAGGCGCAAAACCGAGATCCTCACCCAGGCCTCGTACAAGCTGGCCGAGCACATGTACGCGCAAGCCAAGACCGAGGGCGCCCACATGGGCCCCGAGGGAGACGGCAGCTACGGCGCCACCGAGGAAGCCGAGGGAGAGGTCATCGACGAAGCGGAATACGAGGAGATGTGATCCCCCTGGGATCGAGCGTAATGCCGCATGGCGGCGTGATCTCGAAAAGAGAGGAGGTGTGTCACATGGCTATAGTGAGATGGGATCCGTTCCGGGACCTGATGAACCTGCAGGACGAGGTCAATAGCCTTTTCCGACGCAGCTTCTTCAGGGGAGCGGAGACTCCGGCGGCAGCGGAGACCGCGGCGGTATGGGCCCCCGCGCTCGATATGCACGAGAGCGAGGACAAGCTCACCGTGGAGGTTGAGCTGCCCGGCCTCGAGGCCAAGGACATCGACATCTCGCTCGATGACGGTATCCTGCACATCAGGGGCGAGCGCAAGTTCGCCAGCGATGTCAAGGAGGAGAACTATCACCGCATCGAGCGGGCCTATGGCTATTTCGAGCGCAACGTGCCCCTGCCGCGCAAGGTGGATCAGGACAAGGTTTCCGCGTCCGTCCAGGGAGGTGTGCTCAGGATAGAGCTGCCCAAGGCGGAGGAAGCCAAGCCCAAGCAGATCCCCATAAAGGTGGAGGAGGAGAAATAACCTCCTCCCCGGACGAAGCCATGAGGGGGCTGGCCGGATGGACCAGCCCCCGCGCATGGGGAGCCCGGGAGGATAAGAGGTGAAAAACGAATGAGTGAAGATAAGAGAGAGGCAAAGGAGAAAAAAGCCAGGACGGCCGGCGAGGAAGGCACCGCGGCCGATCCCGGGGAGAAAAGGCGCCGGCAGCTGCACGGCCTCACCAAGAAGGAGCTCGAGGACAGCGTGCTCGAGCTGGAGGGGCGCCTCGAGGAGTCACTTGCCAAGGCCGGGGAATACCTCGACGACGCGCAGAGGCAGAGAGCGGAGCTGGATAACTACCGCAAGAGGATGGTACGGGAGCAGACCCGCATCATCGAGAGCGCCAACCGCGCCCTCATGGCCGAGATGCTCCCGGTGATAGACAACCTGGAGCTGGCACTGGAGTCCAGCGGCGGCCGCGACGACAAGCTCGCGCAGGGCGTGCGCATGGTCTACGAGCAGCTCATGGAGATGCTGCGGAAAGAGGGGCTGGAGGAGATCAATCCGCAGGGCCACCGTTTCGACCCCGAGGTATGCGAGGCGGTGATGGCCGTGGTGAGCGATGACCACGAGGACGAGACCGTGGTCGAGGTGCACCAGAAGGGGTACAGGTACAAGGGCAACCTGCTGCGCCCCGCGCGGGCGACGGTGAGCCAGTGTAGTTAGGGCGCAAGACCCCCACCCTGCGGGGGACAGATCGAACGTGAATATATAAGAAGAGGCGGTTTTAGGTGAACGGGACGAAGGATTATTACAAGCTGCTGGGAGTGGACAAAAAGGCGTCGGAGAAGGAGATAAAGGACGCCTACCGCAAGCTTGCGCGCAAATATCACCCCGACGCCAATCCGGGAGACAAGGGCTCGGAGGAGAAGTTCAAGGAGATCTCCGAGGCCTACGAGGTGCTTTCCAACGCGGAGAAGCGCAAGCAATACGATTCCGGCGGCATGTTCTCCGGCGCGGGCGGCCCGGGCCCGGGGTTTTACCCCGGGGGTGTCGGGGGCGCGCGCCCCGGATCGCGCTCCTATTCCTACTCCGGGGATATCGGAGACCTCGGGGACCTGGGGGATATCTTCAACCTTTTCAGTGGCATGGGAACGGGCGCGGGCGCGGGGCGCCGCCGGGAGGCGCGCAAGGGGCGGGACCTCCAGACGGACGTCACCGTCTCCTTCGAGGAGGCCCTCTCCGGCGTCACTATCCCCCTCACCGTCACCGGGAAGACGGTCTGCCCCACCTGCAAGGGGAGCGGGGCCAGGCCGGGCACCCTGCCCAAGACCTGCCCCACCTGCGGCGGCAGGGGGTCCGTCTCCCAGAACCAGGGCCCCTTCGCCTTTTCCCGGCCTTGCCCCAACTGCGGCGGCAGGGGCACGGTGATCGAGGAGCCTTGCGAGACCTGCCGGGGCGCGGGTGCGGTGGAGATGCCGCGCAACATCAAGGTGAAGATCCCGGCCGGGATCAACGACGGCGGCAAGGTGCGTTTTCCCGGCAAGGGAGAGGCGGCGCCCCTGGGTGGAACGCCGGGGGATCTGTACGTTAACGTGCACGTGAAGCCGCATAAATATTTCAAGAGGAAGGACTCAGGCATACTTCTCGACCTGCCCATAACCTTCCCCGAGGCGGCGATGGGAACGACGGTGGAGATACCTACCCTCAATGGCAAGGTCAAACTCAAGGTGCCGGCAGGCACAGCGGACGGCCGTAAGTTCCGGCTGCGGGGCAAGGGAGCGCCCAAGCCCAGGGGCAAGGGCCACGGCGACATGATCGTGACCGCGCGCATCGTCGTCCCCAAGAAGATGACGGCCAAGGAGAAGGAGCTGGTGAAGAAGCTAAAGGAGCTGGAGAAGGAGGACCCCCGTGCCTTCCTGGGGGAGTAGGTGATGGACGATGGACGCAAAAAAGCTGAATGAAGAGCCGGTTTACGTCATCAGCATCGCGGCGCGCCTGGCCGACGTGCACCCCCAGACCCTGCGCATCTACGAGCGCAAGGGGCTGATCAACCCCGCAAGGGTGCACAACCGCCGGCGTTATTCCGAGGCCGACATCGAGCGCTGCCGGTTGATCCAGGAGTTGACCCAGGAGATGGGGGTGAACCTGGCCGGGGTGAAGATGATCATGGACATGCGCTCCCGCATGGAGCGCATGCGCGAGCGTGTGGAGTCCCTGGAGGAGGAGCTGGAGGGGATGCGGGCCGACATCGAGGAGCGGGTGCGGCAGGTGAGGGAGAGCTTCCGCAACGATATCGTGCCGGTGCCGCGGGGAGAGATCGTGATCAAGCGTGGAGTCCGACGTGGACCGGGTATGTAAGTAATGGCTCTTGACATCCCTCGCCAGCGGCT
>JAQVFR010000014.1:33405-68683 GCA_028697145.1 Actinomycetota bacterium
GGCACGGTGCCCTCGCTCCTGGCCAAGCTCGGCGCCGACGCCGCGACCATGGCGGCGGAGGTGCAGGCCGCGCTGGAGAACGTCCCCAGGGTAACCGGGGCCGTGGGCCAGGTGCAGATATCCCCTCGCCTCTCGGGTCTATTCGAGACGGCGCTATCCGAGGCCGACGCCATGAAGGACGAATACATCTCAACAGAGCACGTCTTTCTGGCCATGGCCGAGGAGAAAAAGGGCGCCTCGGCGGAGGTCCTGCGCGCCCACGGCATCGACCGCGAGCGCGTGCTCAAGGCCCTGACCGAGGTGCGCGGCACCCAGAGGGTCACCGACCCGGAGGCGGAGGGCCGCTACCAGTCGCTGGCCCGCTTCGGGCGCGACCTCACCGACCTGGCGCGCCGCGGCAAGCTCGACCCGGTCATCGGGCGCGATGCCGAGATAAGGCGGGTCATGCAGGTGCTGTCGCGGCGCACCAAGAACAACCCCGTGCTCATCGGCGAGCCCGGCACGGGCAAGACGGCCATCGTGGAGGGACTGGCCCAGCGTATCGTCGAGGGCGACGTGCCCGAGGGCCTGCGCAACAAGAAGGTGGTGGCCCTGGATATCGGGGCCCTGGTGGCCGGGTCCAAGTACCGCGGCGAGTTCGAGGACCGCTTGAAAGCGGTGCTCAAGGAGATCATCGAATCGGAGGGGGAGATCATCCTCTTCATCGACGAGATGCACACCCTGGTGGGAGCCGGTGCGGCTGAGGGCGCGGTGGATGCCTCCAACATGCTCAAGCCCGCCCTGGCCCGCGGCGAGCTGCATGCCATCGGCGCCACGACCCTGGACGAGTACCGCAAGCACATCGAGAAGGACGCCGCCCTGGAGCGGCGCTTCCAGCCCATCCTGGTGGGGGAGCCCGACGTGGAGGACACCATCGCCATCCTGCGCGGGCTCAAGGAGCGCTACGAGGTGCACCACGGCGTGCGCATCCAGGACTCGGCCCTGGTGGCGGCGGCGGTGCTGTCGGACCGCTACATCTCCGACCGCTTTCTGCCCGACAAGGCTATCGACCTCGTGGACGAGGCGGCCTCGCGCCTGCGCATCGAGATCGACTCCATGCCCACCGAGATCGACGAGGTGGAGCGGCGCATCAAGCAGCTGGAGATCGAGAAGCAGGCGCTCAAGAAGGAGAAGGACAAGGCCTCGAAGGAGAGGCTGGAGAAACTGGAGGCCGAGCTTGCGGACCTGGTGGAGAAGTCCACGGAGATGAAGGGGCACTGGCAGGCGGAGAAGGAGAGCATCGGCCGCATCCGCGAACTGAAGGAGCGGCAGGAGCAGGTGAAGACGGAGGAGCTGAAGGCGGAGCGCGAGGGCGACCTGGAGAGGGCGGCCCGCCTGCGCTACGGCGAGACCGGCGAGCTGCAGGCGGCGCTGGAGGAGGCGAACCAGCGCCTGCAGGAGCTGCAGAAGGAAAGGAAGATGCTCAAGGAGGAGGTGGACGACGAGGACATCGCCGAGGTGGTCTCCACGTGGACCCACATCCCCGTATCCAAGCTGCTGGAAGGCGAGGTGGAGAAGCTCATCCGCATGGAGGACCGCCTGCGCCAGCGCGTGGTGGGGCAGGAGGAGGCCCTGGAAAAAGTATCCAACGCCATCCGGCGCGCCCGCGCGGGTCTGCAGGACCCCAACCGCCCCATCGGCTCTTTCCTCTTCCTGGGCCCCACCGGGGTGGGGAAGACCGAGCTGGCCCGCGCCCTGGCCGAGTTCCTCTTCGACGACGAGAAGGCCATGGTGCGCCTGGACATGAGCGAGTACATGGAGCGCCACACCGTCTCCCGCCTCATCGGGGCGCCGCCGGGATACATCGGCTACGAGGAGGGCGGCCAGCTCACCGAGGCGGTGCACCGCCGCCCCTACAGCGTCATCCTCCTGGACGAGATAGAGAAGGCCCACGGCGACGTCTTCAACCTGCTGCTGCAGATCCTGGACGACGGGCGGCTCACCGACGGCCACGGCCGCACCGTTGACTTCAAGAACACGGTGATCATCATGACCTCCAACGTCGGCAGTCATCTCTACGGCGAGATGGCGGACGGGGTGGGCGACGAGGTGAGGGATATGGTGCTGGAGACGCTCAAGGTGCATTTCCGGCCCGAGTTCCTCAACCGCCTGGACGAGATCATCGTATTCAACGCCCTGGGCATGGACGAGATCAAGCTCATCGTGGACATCCAGGTGGAGAACCTGCGCGCGCGGCTGGCCGACCGCAAGCTGGACATCCAGCTCACCGACCGCGCCAAGGAGAGGCTGGCGGCGGAAGGCTTCGACCCCAATTACGGCGCGCGGCCGCTCAAGCGGGTCATCCAGCGCGAGGTGCAGGACAACCTGGCGCGACGGCTGCTGGAGGGCGAATTCGCCGAGGGTGACCTCATCGAGGTGGACGCGGGCGCAGACGGGGACTTCACCTTCGCCCGCCTCGGCGCCTCCGCCTACACCGAAACCTAACAGAAGGGGTCAGGTCTTGTTTTTTGCATACTCCGGTATGTAATAGTTATTTTACATATGCTCCTGCAGTAACCTGGCATTATTCACGCATATCTCCGTTTACGTATGCAAAAAACAAGACCTGACCCCCAAAGTTACGCGATGTTAGAATAGGTGGTGCATATGAACAACTACGACGTCGTCATCATCGGGGCAGGGCCTGCCGGGATCTTCGCCGCGCTGGAGCTGGTGAAGAGGGACGGCGTGCGCGTCCTCATGCTGGAGAAGGGCCCGGACATCGAGAAGCGGGACTGCCCTGCGCGCGTGGGCAAGTGCAGGCGCTGCGAGACCTGCGCCATCACCAGCGGCTGGGGAGGGGCCGGCGCCTACAGCGACGGCAAGCTCTCCCTCTCGCCAGACGTGGGGGGCTGGCTGGGCGAGTACGTGGGAACGAGCACATTGCGCGACCTCATCGACCGCGTGGACCAGCTCTACCTGGAGTACGGGGCGCCCAGGCAGATCTACGGGGACGATGATTCCAAGGTCGCGGAGTGGAGGAAGCAGGCGGTGCTCGTGGGCCTCGTGCTCACCCCCTGCCCCTTCCGCCACATGGGCACGGAGCGCTGCCGCGAGCTGCTGGTGAGGATGCGAGACTTCCTCACCGGCAAGGTCGAGGTGAAGACCAACGCCGACGTGGAGTCCATACTCACGGACGGCGGCAGGGTGCGGGGAGTAAGGACCGCGGACGGGGAGGAATACCTCGCGCGAAACGTGGTCGCCGCCCCCGGCAGGGAGGGGGCCGACTGGCTGGCGGAAGAGATGGAGCGCCTGGGAGTGAGCGTGCAGAACAACCAGGTGGATATAGGCCTGCGGGTGGAGGTGCCGGCGCCGGTGCTCGAGAGCATCACCAACGACCTCTACGAGCCCAAGCTTCATTATTTCACGCGGCGCTTCGAGGACCGCGTGCGCGTCTTCTGCATGAACCCCTACGGCCAGGTATGCATGGAGCGCTACGGCGACGTGCTCACGGTCAACGGCCACTCCTACGCCGAGCACCGCACCGAGAACTCCAACTTCGCCCTGCTGGTGAGCACCACCTTCACCGAGCCCTTCAAGGAGCCCATAGCCTACGGCAAGTACATCGCGCGCCTCGCCAACCTCCTGGGGGAGGGCATACTGGTGCAGAGGCTGGGCGACCTTACGGCGGGACACCGTTCCACCCCGAGCCGCATCGCGCGCTCCTCGGTGGTGCCGACGCTCCCGGACGCCACCCCCGGCGACCTCAGCTTCGCCCTGCCCTACCGCTACATCAGCGACATCCTGGAGATGCTGGAGGCCCTCGACCACCTCACTCCCGGCCTCTACGCCCGCGACACCCTGCTCTACGGCGTGGAGGTCAAGTTCTATTCCTCCCGCCCCAGCCTCGGGGCGGACCTGCAGTCGGAGATAGAAGGCCTCTATGCCATCGGCGACGGCGCAGGCATCACCCGCGGCCTGGTCCAGGCCTCGGCCTCGGGCATCGTGGTCGCCCGCTCCATCCTGCACTCGCCTGACCACTGACATCCGACAGCCTGGCGTTCTGCGTATCGGTTGTGGAGTGCCGGTTAACTGCGCAAACCGGATTAACAAGTGCTATAATATTTCCTCGTGTGGGGCTGCGTAAGAAAACAAAGGAGAGAAGCGAGTCAGACCATGCCCGGGATCGTCGTGGTAGGCACCCAGTGGGGTGACGAGGGAAAAGGGAAGGTAATCGACCTGCTCTCGGACGAGATGCAGATGGTCGTGCGCTTCCAGGGCGGCAACAACGCCGGCCACACCATCGTCTGCGACGGGGATACCCTCAAGCTGCACCTCATCCCGTCCGGCATCCTCTATTCCCACATAGTCCCCGTCATCGGCAACGGCGTGGTCATCAACCCGGCAGTGCTCATCGAGGAGATGGACAACCTCGCCGCCATGGACGTGGACGCCGAGCGCCTGCGCATCTCACATAACGCCCACGTCATCCTCCCCTTCCACGAGAACCTGGACGGCCTGCAGGACGACGGCCGCGGCGCCGCCAGCATCGGGACCACCCGGCGCGGCATAGGCCCCACATATGCCGACAAGGCCGCCCGCTGCGGCATCCGCATGCAGGACATGCTCGATCCGGCCGCGTTCCGCGCCAGGGTGAGGGAGGCGGTGGAGGACAAGAACCGCTTCTTCAGATGCTTCTACGACGCCCCATCCCTGGACGCGGAGGAGGTCTCCGCGGCATACGGGGCATACGCGGAACGGCTGCGGCCGTGCCTGACCGATACCTCCATACTCATCAAGCGCGCCCTCCGGGACGGGCAACACGTGCTTTTCGAGGGGGCCCAGGGGCTCATGCTCGACCTGGACCACGGCACCTATCCCTTCGTCACCTCCTCCAACACCGTGGCTGGGGCTGCCTGCACCGGTGCGGGTGTGGGGCCAAGGGACATAGACGAGATCATCGGCGTGACCAAGGCCTACGTAACCAGGGTGGGCGCGGGGCCTTTCCCCACCGAGCAGGACAACGAGACGGGGAACGCCATGCAGGAGGTGGGCAGGGAGTTCGGTACCACCACCGGGCGGCGCAGGCGCTGCGGCTGGTTCGACCTGGTCGTGCTCAGGTACGCGGTGCGCATGAACACCCTTACCGGGCTGGCCATCACCAAGCTGGACGTGCTCTCGCAGTTCGACACCCTGCGGGTGTGCGTGGCTTACCGGCTGGGCGACGAGGTCATCGAGGAGTTTCCCCAGATCGGCCGCGATTTCGCCGCCTGCGAGCCCGTTTACGAGGAGCTGCCCGGCTGGAAACGGGACATCTCGGAGGCGAGAAAGCTGGACGACCTGCCGGTGGAAGCCAGGGATTACCTGGACTTCATCTCGGGGAGGGCCGGCGTGCCCGTAAACCTCGTCTCGGTGGGGCCGGAGAGGCATCAGACCATCCTCCTGGACGGCTACCAGGAGCCCCTCCGCCAGGGCCGCCTCCTCTTCCAGGACGATTTCCCCCTCTAGTCGTTGGGAGTCACAGGCATTGGGGTCAAGCCCCGCCTCGTGCCGTCGAGTCCGTTTGTCCTTTTGAAGCATCCCGCACAGGCATTGGGGTCAAGCCCCGCCTCGTGCCGTCGAGTCCGTTTGTCCTTTTGAAGCATCCCGGGCCTATATGGTGTATAATCTGTTGCATATATACCGCGCCATTTCCCCCACATTCGGCAAGAGGTCGATGATGGGGTTTGATTCGTGGAGGAGGAAGGGATGGACAAGAGAGGTATTTTTATCACGCAGTTCGACCTGGACCGCCTGAACCTGCTCATCGCAGAGAAGAGGGCGACCGGCGGCGAAAACGCCTACCTGACCGAGCTGGAGACGGAGCTGGGCCAGGCCGAGGTCGTCGACTCCAAGGACATCCCCGGCGACGTCATCACCATGAACTCCAAGGTGCGCATGGAGGACGCAGAAACCGGCGAGGAGATGATATACTCTCTTGTCTTCCCCCAGGACGCAAACATCGATGAGGGCAAGATCTCCGTACTGGCCCCCATAGGGACGGGTATGATCGGCTACAAGGAGGGCGACATCATCGAGTGGCCCGTCCCGGCCGGGATAAGGAAGATCAAGATCCTCGAGATCCTCTACCAGCCGGAGGCCTCCGGCGACTTCGACCTCTAATCCCCGGGGCCAAACCTCCATTCTCCACATCGAGGGTCAGGCCTCCACGGGATGATCACGGCTCGCCATCATCAGGCATTGGGGTCAAGCCTTGCCCCGTGCCTCAGTCAGGCATTGGGGTCTCGCCTCGTGCCTGGAGAGGGACGTTAGCTCAAAAAGTGGGGCCATTATCCCCTCCCGGGCAGGATTGTCACTGCCGCCCATAAAATATAGAGGTGTAGGCGGGGCAGGAACAGGGAGGTTCACATGAGGATCCTGGTGGTAGGAGGAGGGGGCCGCGAGCACGCCCTTACCTGGAAGATCGCGCAGTCCCCCCTGGTGGACGCGATATGGTGCGCGCCCGGCAACGCGGGCATGGCCGCACTGGCCGAATGCGTGGACATCGGCGCCGAGGACATCGAGTCCCTCGCGCGTTTCGCCGCGGAGAAGAAGATCGACCTCACCGTGGTGGGCCCCGAGGCCCCCCTGGTGGCGGGCATCGCCGACCTCTTCCAGGAAAAAGGCCTTCCGGTCTTCGGCCCCGTCCGGAAAGCTGCCCAGATGGAGGGGAGCAAGGATTTCGCCAAGCGGCTCATGCTGGAGGCGGGCGTGCCCACCGGAAAGGCCGAGGCCTTCACCGACTACGACGCGGCCGAGGCCTGTATAAGAAACAACAGCGCTCCCTACGTGGTCAAGGCCGACGGCCTCGCGGCCGGAAAGGGCGTGGTCATCGCCCAGGACGACCGCGCCGCATACGAGGCCCTTAAAACCTGTTTCGTGAAGCGCTCCTTCGGGGCTGCGGGCGACAAGGTGCTCATCGAGGAGTTCCTGGAGGGGCAGGAAGTGTCCATAATCTGCTTCGTGGACGGCGAGGACATCCTCCCCATGGAGCCCGCCCAGGACTACAAGCGCGTGGGGGACGGCGATACCGGGCCCAACACCGGCGGAATGGGCTCCTATTCCCCCGTGCCGGTGCTCTCGCGAGAGGACTACCAGCGCGCGGTCGAGGAGATACTGCGCCCCACCGCCCGCGCCCTCGCCGGGAGGGGCATCCACTACAAGGGCATACTCTACGCCGGCATCATCCTCACCGCGGGCGGCCCCAAGGTGCTGGAATACAACGTGCGCTTCGGCGACCCGGAGACGCAGGCGGTGCTGCCGCGCCTGCGCAGCGACATCGTGGAAGCCATGCTCGCGGTGGTGGAGGGAAGGCTCGCCCAGGCAAACCTGGAATGGCACGACGACCCGTGCGTCACCGTGGTCGTGGCCTCCGGGGGCTACCCCGGCGATTACGCCAGGGGTTACCCCGTCACCGGGCTGGAGGAGGCCGGCTCCATGGACGGCGTGACCGTCTTCCACGCCGGCACCAGCCTCGACGAAAAAGGGGAGGTCGTGACCAGCGGGGGGAGGGTGCTGGGCGTAAGCGCCCTGGGCAAGGACTTCGCCGCCGCGCGCGAAAGGGCATACGAGGCGGCGGCCAGGATAGCTTTCACCGACATCTACTATCGCAAGGACATCGCCCTGAGGACGCTGGAGGTGTGATGAACATGTCCGTATCGACCGTCGCCCTGCTCATGGGGTCCAAGTCGGACCTGAAAAAGGTGACCCCGGCCGAGGAGACCCTCGCAGAGATGGGAGTGCGGGTGAAGACCGCCGTCATCTCCGCCCACCGCCAGCCGCAGAAGTTGCGCGATTTCGTTGACGCGGCCGCCGCAGAGGGAGTGGAGGTGTTCATCGCGGCGGCGGGCAAGGCGGCGCACCTGCCCGGCGTGGTGGCTTCCATGACCACCCTGCCCGTCATCGGCCTGCCCATTTCCTCGCCCGACCTGGGGGGGATGGACGCCCTGCTCTCCATGGTGCAGATGCCGCGCGGGGTGCCCGTGGCCACGGTGGCCATCGACGGGGCGGAGAACGCCGCCCTGCTGGCCTGCGCCATCCTCGCCCTCAAGTACGGAGAGGTGTCGAAGGCCCTCGCGGCCTACCGCCAGCGCCTGGCGGAGGCGTGAAAAAGCCCTGTCAACGCCGGGTCCCATGAGGCATAATATACATGTGCCGGACGAGATGACTGGTAAAGGTTGGAAATTATGATCTCGCGTTACACCCTGCCCGAGATGGCCTCCGTGTGGAGCGAGCGCAACAGGTTCCAGAAATGGCTCGATATCGAGATCCTGGCCGTGGAGGCGCGGACGGAGCGGGGCGAGGTGCCGCGCGAAGCCCTGGAGGAGATAAAGAGCAAGGCCTCCTTCGATCCAGCGCGCGTCCTCGAGATAGAGGAGACGGTCAACCACGACGTCATCGCCTTTCTCACCAACGTGGCCGAGAACGTGGGGGAGAGCTCCCGCTTCATCCATTACGGCATGACCTCATCCGACGTGCTGGACACCGGCCTGGCGCTGCAGATGCGCGACGCCATGGACCTCATCATCGCCGAGGCGCAGGCCCTCGCCCGCATGCTGCGCGAGAAAGCGCTGGAGTTCCGCGCCCAGGTCATGGTGGGCCGCACCCACGGCGTGCACGCCGAGCCCATGACCCTCGGCCTGAAGTTCGCGCTCTGGACCTTCGAGATGGCGCGCGACCTGGAGCGCCTGCGGCGCGCGCGCGAGGTGATCGGCTACGGCAAGATCTCGGGCGCCGTGGGGACCTACGCACACCTGGATCCCTACGTCGAGGCCTACGTATGCGAGAAGCTGGGCTTGATGCCGGCCGAGGTCTCCACCCAGGTGCTGCAGCGCGACCGCCACGCCGAGTACATGGCGGCCATCGCCATCACCGGCTCCAGCCTGGACAAGTTCGCCCTGGAGATAAGGGGCCTGCAGAAGACGGAGGTCCGCGAGGCGGAGGAGCCTTTCCACAGAGGCCAGAAGGGGTCCAGCGCCATGCCCCACAAGAGAAACCCCATCCTGTGCGAACGCATCTGCGGCCTGGCCAGGGTGCTGCGGGCCAACGCCATGGCCGCCCTGGAGGACGTGGCCCTGTGGCACGAGAGGGACATCTCCCACTCCTCGGTGGAGCGGGTCATCGTGCCCGATTCCACCACCCTCCTCCACTACATGCTGGTCAAGTTCCAAGGGGTGGTGCGCGACCTGGCGGTGCACCCCGAGAACATGCGGCGAAACCTCGAGCTCACGCGCGGACTGGTCTATTCGGAGGGGGTGCTGCTGGCCCTGGTGGACAAGGGGCTCACGCGCGAGGAGGCCTACGCCCTGGTGCAGCGCAACGCCATGCTGGCCTGGGAGGGCGGGGAGGACTTCCGCTCCCTCCTGGCGCGGGATGAAGATGTGGCCTCGCTTCTGGGCGGGGGCGAGATAGCAGCCTGTTTCGACCTGGAGAAACATCTGGACAACCTGCAGGAGGTCTTCATCCGCCTGCAGGCGCTGGAGTTATAGGAGGGAACGCCAGGCGAGCGATGAGCTCATTGTGAGGGCAAGGCCGGGCTAGTCTGTGCCACGGTGACGCCGATATGCTCGGGCGCATTGAAGAGGAGGAGATCGGCTTGAAGGTATCAATCTACGTGTCCCCCAAGAAGGGCGTGCTCGACCCCGCGGGGCAGGCCGCCCTGGGGGCCCTGAAGTCGCTGGGTTTCGGGGAAGTGGCCGACGTACGGATCGGAAAGTACATAATCCTGCGGCTGGAAGACATCGATGCCGGCAAGGCCGAGGATCGCGTGCAGGAGATGTGCGAGAGGCTGCTGGCCAACCCGATCATCGAGGATTACCGCATTGAGATGGGAGACTGACCCGTAAGCGAGATAAGGAGAGGAGCCAGATGAGATTCGGTGTGGTGGTTTTTCCAGGTTCCAACTGCGAGATGGACTGTCACCACGTCATCGACAAGGTGTTGAGGGAGGACGTTGACTACGTCTGGCACCAGCAGACCGACGTCTCCGCATACGACTGCCTGGTGCTCCCGGGAGGGTTCTCTTACGGGGATTACCTGCGCTGCGGGGCCATCGCCCGCTTCAGCCCGGTGATGGAGGCGGTGGCGGACTTCGCAGCGGAGGGAGGGCTGGTCATCGGCATATGCAACGGTTTCCAGATCCTGCTCGAGGCAGGGCTATTGCCCGGGGCCATGCTGCGCAACACCAGCCTCTCCTTCATCTGCCGTTTCTCGAGCGTGCGGGTGGAGAACGCGGACACCCCCTGGACCAACGCCGCCCGGCAGGGCCAGGTGCTGCGCGTACCCATCGCCCACGGCGAGGGCAACTATACCGCCGACGAGGCGACCCTGGCCGCCCTGGCGGAGGAGGGGCGCATAATCCTGCGCTACTGCGGCGAGGACGGCGAGGTCACCGCGGCGGCCAACCCCAACGGCTCCGTGGACAACATCGCGGGCATCTGCGGGGAGGGCTTCAACGTCTTCGGGCTCATGCCGCATCCGGAGCGCGCCTCCGAGGAGATCCTGGGCAGCACGGACGGGCTGCTCATATGGGAGTCCGTCATGGCGCATTACCGCTCGAGAGGGTAGGGTGAGGACATGACGGAGCTTTACGAGGAACTGGGCCTGACGGAGGACGAGTACCGGGATATCATCCGCATCCTCGGCAGGGAGCCGAGCAAGGTCGAGCTGGGGATGTATTCCCTCATGTGGAGCGAACACTGCTCCTACAAGAGCTCGAAACCGGTGCTCTCACAGCTCCCTACCCGCGCCTCCTACGTGCTGCAGGGGCCGGGGGAGAACGCGGGCATCATCGATATCGGCGGCGGCCTCGCGGCGGCCTTCAAGATGGAATCCCACAACCACCCCAGCGCGGTGGAGCCGTACCAGGGGGCGGCCACGGGTATCGGCGGCATCGTGCGCGATATCTTCACCATGGGCGCCCGACCCATCGCCTGCCTCGACCCCCTGCGTTTCGGCTCCCTGGAGAGCCCCCGCCAGCGCTATCTCTTCAGCGGCGTCGTCGCCGGCATAGCCGGCTACGGCAACTGCCTCGGCATCCCCACCGTGGGCGGGGACATATATTTTGACGAGTGCTACGACGGCAACATCCTGGTGAACGTGATGGCCATCGGCATCATGCCCAAAGAGAACCTAATCCGCGGCCAGGCCACCGGGGTGGGCAACGCGGTCGTGCTCATGGGCAACCGCACCGGGCGCGACGGCATCGGCGGCGCCTCCATCCTGGCCTCGCAGGAGTTCGACGAGACCAGCCAGGAGAAGAGGCCCAGCGTGCAGGTGGGAGACCCCTTCACCGAGAAGTTGCTCATCGAGGCCTGCCTGGAGCTCCTGGAGAAGAACCTCCTGGTGGGGCTGCAGGACCTGGGGGCCGCCGGCATATCATGCGCCTGCTCGGAGACGGCGGCGCGCGGAGGGGTAGGGATGAAGATCGAGCTCAAGAACGTCCCCCTGCGGGAGGAGATGGATCCCTTCGAGATCATGATCTCCGAATCCCAGGAGCGCATGCTGGCCATCGTTGAGCCGCGAAAACTGGACGAGGTCCTCGCCACCTGCGAGAGGTGGGGGCTTCCCGCCGTGGTCATCGGCGAGGTGACCGAAGGCGACATGCTGGAGATCTACTGGTACGGAGAGAAAGTGGTCGAGGTGCCGGCCTCATCCCTCGCCAGCGGACCCGTCTACGAACGCGCCGCCGAGAGGCCCGCATACCTCGACGAGGTGCAGTCGGCGGACCTCGCGGCTCTCGAGCATCCCTCGGATTTGAACCGGGTGCTCCTGGACCTGGTGAGCGGCCCCAACCTCTGCGATAAGAGGCTGGTCTACGAGCAGTACGACCACATGGTGCAGCTCAACACGGTGGTATATCCGGGCTCCGACGCGGCGGTGCTGCGCGTAAAGGGCACCAGCAAGGCGCTGGCGGTATCCGTTGACGGCAACTCTCGCTATGTCTACCTGGACCCCTACGGCGGAACGCAGATAGCGGTGGCCGAGGCGGCGCGCAACGTGGTGGCGGCCGGGGGCGTCCCCATGGCGCTCACCAACTGCCTGAACTTCGGCAACCCGGAGCGTCCGGATATCTTCTGGCAGTTCAAGGAGTCGGTGCGCGGCCTGGCCGACGCGGCGCGCCATATGGAGCTGCCCGTGGTGAGCGGCAACGTGAGCTTCTATAACGAGTCCTTCGGGACCGCCATCTACCCCACCCCGGTGGTGGGGATGGTCGGGCTCATCGGCACCCTCTCCACCCGCCGCACCATCGCCTTCCCGGAGGAGGGACTCGTGGTGGCGATGCTGGGCGATACCCTGGACGAGCTGGGCGGGTCGGAATACCTCAGGCTTGTGCACGGCATGACCGCGGGCCGCCCGCCCGCCCTCGACCTGGAGGTAGAGAAATCGGTCCAGACCACCTGCATCGAGGGTATAAGGCGCGGCATCATCCTCTCCGCCCACGACTGTTCCGAGGGAGGAGCGGCCGTGGCCCTCCTGGAGTGCTGCTGCGCTGGGGGCGTGGGGGCCACGCTCGAAGTGGACACCCCCCTCCAGCCCGTGAGCTGGCTTTTCAGCGAGAGCCAGTCGCGCTTCGTGGTCACCCTGCGGGAGGAGGACCTGGGGGCGCTGGAGGACCTGGCCGCATCGCGCCAGGTGCGGGTATACGCCCTGGGCCGCACGGGCGGGAGCCGGCTCATCGTGGGAGATTGGATAGACCTGGGCGTGGACGAGATGAAGGCGGTCCGGGAGGAAGCCCTCGGGCGGCTGCTCAAGGGGTAGAATGGACGTAGAATCCGCATACTGCAATGACGCGAGGTGAAACGGGAACATGAGTTTTGAGATCAACGAATCCTGCGGCGTGTTCGGGATCTATACCCGCGAGGACGACGTGGCCAAGCTGACCTACTACGCCCTCTACGCCCTGCAGCACCGCGGGCAGGAGAGCGCGGGCATCGCCGTGTCCGACGGCAGGGAGACGCTGATGCTCAAGGACATGGGCATGGTGTCGCAGGTCTTCAGCGAGAGGGACCTCAACAACCTCAGGGGCCACATCGCCATCGGCCACGTCAGGTACTCCACCACGGGCTCGACCTTCTGGGAGAACGCTCAGCCGGTGCAGGTGCCGCGTCGCGGCGGCTCGGTGTTCGTCGCCCATAACGGCAACCTCATCAACACCGTCGAGCTGCGCAACGCGCTGAAGGAGGAGGGGGTGCGCTTCCGTTCCACCTCGGACACAGAGGTGGTCGCCGTCATGCTGGCACGTTCATCGCAGCAGTCGATAGTGGACGCCGTGAAAGAGGTCATGCCCCGCCTCACCGGCGCTTACGCCTTTGTCGTCATGACCGAAGACCGCCTCATCGGTATCAGGGACCCCCACGGCATCAGGCCGCTCTGCGTCGGCAGGTACATGGACGGCTACGCCCTCTCCAGCGAGAGCGCCGGACTGGACATCATCGGCGCGGAATACATAAGGGAGGTGGAGCCGGGAGAGATGGCGATCATAGACGACGACGGCCTCGGGTTCGAGACGGCCGTCACCGCCGCCAAGCCCTCCCTGTGCATCTTCGAGTACATATACTTCGCCCGCCCGGACTCCATCATGTACGGCACCTACCTCTACCACGCCCGCAAGCACATGGGCATGAGTCTTGCCGACGAGGCTCCGGTGGAGGCGGACGTGGTCATGCCCATACCCGACACAGGGGTCCCGGCGGCCATCGGTTACTCCCAGGCCTCGGGGATCGCCTTCGGCGAGGGATTGATCAAGAACCGCTATATTGGACGCACCTTCATCCAGCCGACGCAGGCCATACGCCAGCTCGGGGTGCGCCTCAAACTGAACCCGCTCATCCACGACATAAAGGGAAAACGGCTGGTGGTGGTGGACGATTCCATCGTGCGCGGCAACACCACCAAGGAGATAGTGAAGATGCTCAGGGACGCCGGGGCGAAGGAAGTGCATATGCGCATCAGCTCTCCTCCCGACATGTACCCCTGTTTCTACGGTATAGACACGTCCATCCGCAAGGAACTCATCGCCTCCTCCCGCAAGGTGGAGGAGATCCGCCGCTTCATAGGGGCGGACAGCCTGCATTACCTGAGCATGGAGAACCTGGTGAAGGCCACGCGCAGGCCGAAAGAGGATTTCTGCACCGCCTGTTTCGACGGCGAATATCCCGTGCCGGTACCCGACGAGATGATGATGACCAAGTGCAGGCTGGAGAAGGGCAAGGTGGGGGTACAATAGGCCTCGCCGGGATGCCCCGGTCTTCTTTACCCGGTGGCTCTCTTGCGGGCCGGATGCCGGTTTGGGCCGGGTGCGGATGGGAGGACTCCCGGCTGGATACGGGAACGGACGAGGCAATCCCGGCGCCCATCGAGGGCGGTGGCGCGGGTGGAAATGGGTAGAGAGAAAGGCTGTTTAAGTGGCGAATGAAAGAGAGGACAACGGCAATTCCTGCAAGCCCTTGACTTACCGGGACGCGGGGGTGGACATCGAGGCGGGCAACAAGGCGGTGGACATGATCAGGGAGGACGTCGCCTCCACCTCGCGGCCGGAGGTGCTGTCGGATTTGGGGGGTTTCGGCGCCCTTTTCTCCGGCAGCCTCGAAGGGTATGAAGATCCCGTGCTGGTGTCCTCGGTCGACGGGGTCGGGACCAAGCTCAAGGTGGCGCAGATGCTCGATCGCCACGATACCATAGGCATCGACCTGGTGGCCATGTGCGCGGACGACATCGTGGCTTGCGGGGCCGAGCCCCTGTTTATGCTGGACTACCTGGCCATGGGAAAGATCGATCCGCCCAAGGTCAAGAGCATCGTCTCCGGCATCGCGCGCGGCTGCCGCCGCTGCGGATGCGCCCTCATCGGGGGCGAGACGGCGGAACACCCGGGCGTCATGGAGGAGGACGATTACGACCTGGCCGGCTTCATGGTGGGGGTCGTGGACAGGGGCAGGATCATCGACGGCTCGCGCATCGTGCCCGGGGACGTCATCATCGGGCTGCTGAGCAGCGGCCTGCATTCAAACGGCTACTCGCTGACGCGCAAGATCTTCTTCGAGATAAACGACTTCGATCCCGGCGACCGCCTGAGGGGCCTGTCCGCTACCCTGGGGGAGGAGCTCCTCACCCCCACCGAGATCTATGCCCCCGGCGTCCTGCAACTCGCGCGCGAGATAGACGTCAAGGGCGTGGTGCACGTGACCGGGGGCGGGCTCATAGAGAACGTGCCTCGGGTGCTGCCCGAGGGCGTCGACGTGACCATAGACGTGACCGCCTGGCACCCGCCGAGCATCTTCAAGATAATCAGGGACATGGGCGACATCGACGAGGCGGAGATGCTGCGGACCTTCAATATGGGGGTGGGCATGGCGGTGATCGTGGACCTGGGGGATTTTCGCCAGGCCATAAGCGTACTCGGACTGGCAGGATACCGAGCCGTCCGAATCGGCGAGATGCACGAGGGCACGGGCGGCATCTGCATCACCCGCTGAGCGGGAAGAAAGGGGACGGGATTTGGGCAAGCTCTGCGCGCTGGGCGTTCTCATATCCGGCAGCGGTACCAACCTGGAGAACATCACGGTTGAGATAGAGGAGGGCAGGCTGCCCGCGAGCGTCGCGGTGGTGATAAGCGACAACCCGGACGCCTACGGGCTGGTGCGCGCGAGGAAGCACGGCCTCAACGCGGTCTTCGTCGACCCCGCGTCGTTCCCGGACCGCGCCGCCTACGACCGCGAACTCGTCCGCGTTCTCAACGAGAACGACGTCTCCCTGGTCGTGCTGGCGGGTTACATGCGCCTGGTAGGGCCGGAGTTCGTTGAGGCCTTCCGCGACCGCATCATGAACATCCATCCCGCGCTGCTGCCATCTTTTCCGGGCACCTCGGGAGTCGCCGACGCCCTCGCCTACGGGGTCAAGGTGACCGGGGTGACGGTTCATTTCGTCGACGAGGGGCTGGACACCGGGCCCATAATCCTGCAGGAAGCGGTCCCCGTCATGTCCGGGGACGACGAGGAGGTGCTGCACCAGCGCATCCACGAGGTGGAATACAAGCTCTATCCCCAGGCCGTCCGCTGCTTCTGCGAGGGGCGGCTGCGCGTGGAGGGCAGGCGGGTGCGCATCCTCGAGGAAGAGTAAGACCCAGAAGACGCCTGAGGAGGGATAATCTATGGCCAGGATCGAGCGGGCGCTGATCAGCGTCTCCAACAAGGCCGGGATAGTCGGCTTCGCGAAGGAGCTGAGGGAGATGGGTGTCGAGATCATCTCCACGGGGGGGACGGAGGCGAAGCTGCGCGAGGAAGGCATCGACGTCATCCCCATCTCCGAGGTCACCGGTTTTCCCGAGATGATGGACGGGCGGGTGAAGACCCTGCATCCCCACATCCATGCAGCCCTCCTCGCCGACCGCGACAATCCCGCGCACATGCGGGAGATCGAGGACAAGGGCATCAAGCCCATCGATCTCGTGGTGGTCAACCTCTACCCGTTCGCGGAGACCATCGCCCGCCCCGAGACCACCCTGGCCGAGGCGGTGGAGCAGATAGACATCGGCGGGGTGACCCTCATCCGCGCGGCGGCGAAGAACTTCGCCGGCGTGGCTGTCGTCACCAACCCCAAGCGTTATTCGTCCATCCTCCTGGAGATGCAGCGCACGGGCGGGGACCTCACGGCGGAGACGCGTCGCTCGCTGGCCGCGGAGGGTTTCCGCCACACCGCCGCCTACGATGCGGCCATCTTCGCCTACCTGTCCCGGGCTTTCGAGGAGTTCCCGGAGACCCTCAACCTGGTGTTCAGGAAGAAGGCGGAGCTGCGCTATGGGGAGAACCCCCACCAGAAGGGCGCCCTCTACCAGGAGATAGGCGCCCCTGCCACCGCCCTGGTATTCGCGGAGCAGTGGCACGGCAAGGAACTCTCCTTCAACAACGTCCTGGACACCGACGCGGCCTGGTCCCTGGTCAAGGAGTTCCCGCTCCCGGCGGTGGTGATGATCAAGCACAACAATCCCTGCGGGGTGGCCACGGCCGAGAAGCTGTCCTTGGCGTGGCAGCGCGCCTACGAGTGCGACAAGGTGAGCGCCTACGGAAGCGTCATGGCCTTCAACCGTCCCGTGGACGAGGAGACGGCGGCGCTGATCAACTCCATCTTCGTGGAGGTGGTCATCGCCCCCGAGTACTCCGAGGCTGCCCGCAAGGTCCTGCAGGCAAAGGAGGACATCCGCCTGCTGACCCTTCCCCTGGAAGACGGCGTGTATTCCGCGCTCAAGGACCTCAAGCGGGTGGACGGGGGTCTCCTGGTGCAGGACTACGACGCCGGAGAGGACGACCTCAGCGGGGTCACCTTCGTGGGCGACCGCAAGCCCTCGGACCGGCAGCGGGAAGACCTCGTCTTCGCCTGGAAGGTGGCCAAGCACACGCGCTCCAACGCCATCGTCCTCGCCAGGGACGGGGCCACCGTCGGCATCGGCGCGGGGCAGATGAACCGCCTCGATTCCGCCTACCTCTCCCTGCGCACGGCGGGCGACAAGGCCATGGGTTCGGTGTGCGCCAGCGACGCCTTCTTCCCCTTCCCCGACTCGGTGATACTGTGCGCGGACGCGGGCGTCGTGGCGTTCATGCAGCCCGGGGGGTCCATGCGCGACGAGGAGACCTTCCAGGTGGTGCTCGAGCGCGGGCTGGTAATGGCCCTTACCGGCAAGCGCCACTTCCGCCACTGAAATATAATGGTCTTATGAACAAGTTCTTTTTGACGGTACGCATCATAGTCCTGGTGGCGCTGCTCATACTCCTGGCCGCCGTTTTCTGGGGGGTAGCGAACCGCGAGAGCACCCATGCCGACGACAACGTCGCGGAAGCATACGAGGAATACCAGAGGTCCATGCCGGCCGGCTACACCTCGATCCTGCTCATCGCCCTGGTGGTGGTGGGCATCTTCGTCACGCTGGCCTCGATATTTTTCGAGTACCATCAACTTCGCAAGGGCACGCCGCGCATGGCGGCCCGCATTCCACGGGAGGAGAACCAGAAGACCGACTGGCAGTAAGGCTTCTCGCCCGGCCGTTCATTGTAATCCCCGACGGCACCGTGCAGTACTTCAGCCAGGCTCGACTCACCGCGCCCGCGTGCAGCTCGCGGGTACCCCTGGCCCTTCGAGTAAAAGCAAGCATTTTTCCCGCGGGTATTGGGCATAATAGCAGGCGTGAGAAGGAGATATAAGGCGAGCGACAGGGGAGTGATCGCGGCATGGATAAGGAGATGATCGTGCAGGTGGTGGAGAAGGGCTGCCCCTTCGCCCAGAGGACGCATATGAAGCTGCGGGAGATAGACGAGGGCGGGGGCCGCGCCACCCTGGTCATGGAGGACGACCACGCCAACTATAACGCCTTCGGGCTCATCCACGCCGGCGCAATGTGCGGCCTGGCGGAGACCGCAGGCGGCATGGCCATCTTCAGGTACCTGGATCCGCGCGAGGTCATCGTCCTCAACACCGTCTTCAACATCCGTTTCACCGCTCCACCCCGGGGGGAACTGAGGTGCTCGGCGCAGGTGGTCGAGGCGGAGGCCGCGGCCCTCGTAGAGGAGTTCAAGCGCGAGGGCAAGGCGGACAAGGCCATGGACCTGAAGCTCTTCGATGCCTCGGGCACGATGGTGGCCGAGGCCCAGGCCACCTTCCGGCTCATCAAGACCCCGCAGGAGTACAAGAAGTACTTCAGCGGCTGAAGCCGGAACGCACGGGAAGGCGAGACCATGCGGAGGGCACCCTCTATGTATCCGACGACGGGCTCGGGGTCATCTACCGCGTTGAGCCGCCGCCGCGCCGCTGAAGGCCACCCCTCTACTCCTCGGTTTCCTTGCCGGGATTACGCCCCTTAGGACTCCGCCCTGCCCTTCGCCTTGGGCCCGGTCTCCTTCACCCAGATGATGACCACCCCGATCGCCAGCGCTCCCAGGGCCATGAGGAAGATGATGGCCCAGCGGTAGTCGGGTACGCCCGCCGCCGTCTCCGTTTTGAAGACCTCCATGAGCATGGGGATCATGAAGGACCCAATGCTGCCGATGGCCATGAGCGTGCCTACCGCCGCCCCCGCCAGGCGCGGCCCTATCTCCTTCATCTCCCCGGCGATGGTGAATGTCACCGGCAGCGCGGAGAGGAGGAAGAAGCCCAGCAGGGCCGCGGCGATGACATCGACGGCTTTGACCCCGATGAAGCCCGTCAGGAAGAGCATGGGGATGGGGATCAACCCGGCGAGGATGAGGAACGGTTTGCGCAGGCCGATCTTCTCGGAGACGCCGGGGAGTGTGCCCGCCCCCACTATGCCGCCGACGATGACGGCGGTCGAGACCCAGGCCGCGAACTTGGGGGTGAAACCGGCGCCGTGATAGGTGATGATCTTCTCCATGGTCACCACGAGCCCCATGTATATGCCGTAGCCGACGAGGGACACCGTGGCCAGGGCGCGGAACACGGAGGAGCTCATGAACCTGCGCAGCGATTCCATGGCCCCCAGCTTGACCTCCTCCGGCAGCGGCCCGGAGGGCGTGCGGGGCTCCTCCCGGGTCAGGAGCATGAAGAGGACGGTCGCCACCACCATGACGATGGCGAACACGGTGAGCACGTTGTTCAAGCCCGACTGGATAACCGCCGCGTTGCCCGTCTCGACGGCGTCATCGGGGATGCCGGCGATGGTGGTGACCAACTGGAAGCCGACGGCGGTGCCCAGGTAGAAGAACATGGTGGCCAGGCCGATGCCCAGGGCCCGGTCCTTTTCGATGAACCACTTGATGGGCATCTTGGACATGTTGGTGATGATGAAGACCGCGGCCGCGCCGATGATGGCCTGGCAGACGAGGTAGATCCAGAACTGCGCCGTGCCAGAGTCGATGACGTGGGGGACTATGGCACGGATTATGCCCAGGACGGAGCAGATGATGGCCCCCAGCCCCGCCGCGAACTTGAAGCCCCGCCGATCGGCGAGGTCACCCGCGTAGGAGCCGAAGAACACGAACATCAGCGGGCCCACCAGGGCCAGCGACCTGATGGCGGTCGAGCCCATGCCCAGGGCGAACTGCACGTCGCTCTCGATGGGGGCGAAGCTGACCCACAGCATGGCCTGGGCGACCAGGATAAACCCGTAGAGCAGGAGCACCACCCAGCGATAACCGTATTGCCTGTATTCCTCCGTACCCAGCGTCTCCTCCATAACAACTCCCCCCTTAAAGAGCAGGCCGCTTTACGTCCCTGGCGGCATTACACGCCCGAACGCCGCTTCTTCATTCGACTGTTTAATAATTGAACAAACACGTCTACTCTTCCTTCGTGACCCTTGCCGCGACGCGCGGCGCCCGTCATCAAGCCACCGCCATGTATGCCCCGCCCACCATGACCACCACTCCCACCACCTTGAGTATGGTGATGGATTCCTGGGGCGAGCTCCACAGCGCCAGCTGGCTGATGAGCACCCCGGCGACGACCTGGCCGGCCAGCTGCATGACGTTGGTGGGTCCGGCCCCGATCCTGGGGATGATCACCGCGATGGCCAGCACCAGGGCCGCCCCCATGGCCCCCGCCAGCAGGAGCAGGGGGTTCACGTCCTTGAGCCTGGTGATAGCGCCGCGGTTGGGGCTGGCCAGCCAGATGATGATGGCCACCACTGCCCCGATGGTCCAGAACACGGCGTTGGCGGCGCGGGCGTTCTCTATCTTCTCGCCCACGTCGGCGTTCATGGCCAGGTGCAGGGCGATTATGAAACCGACCACGAAGGCCAGCGCGAAATAAAAGGTCTTGTTCACTGGCTTCCTCCTTTGATCTCGTCCGGGCGGACCTCGCGGCCCTCGCGCGCCGAGGTTAAGGCCGCCAGGGCGAACTGCAGCACCCGCCGCCCTTCTTCCGGCGTGAGGTGCGCCTGCTCGCCCGCGCGTATGGCTTCCAGGAGGTGGCGGGTGCAGTCGCGGAAGCTGGCGCCCCAGTCCGCCTCCAGGTCGGTGAAGGCGGTGAGTCTTCCCTCCCGGTAGAGCAGGAGGGGAGGGACGTCCAGCATGTTGCCGTGTCCGCGCGTGACCCAGATAATGCCCTCCGTACCGGTCACCTCCACGCGGTCGTCCGCGGAGTAGTAGTCAGACTTTATGTACATGTCGTAGGCCCAGGTGAAATCGATGCTGCCGAATGCGCTCCCCCGCGAGTGCTTCCACATGCATATGCTGGGGGCGTCCACGCACATCCCCTCTCCCAGATCCAACCCCTCCATCCAGGCGAAGACCTTCTCCACCTCCCCCAGGAGGAAGAGGGCGATGGAGAACTTGTGGTAGCCGTCGTCGAAGACGAAGGGGCCTCCCCCGCAGGTCTCCTCCTTCACCCGCCATGCCCAGGCCTCCAGGGGCACCTCCCATCCGCCCGCGGCCGAGCCCGCCACCGAGCGCATGCGGATGTTCAGCGGGGTGCCGATGGCTCCCTCCTCGATGAGCTCTTTCGCCTTGACGATGGGTGGGTAGAAGACGAAGTTCTCGTAGACGCGCAGGGTGACGCCGGCCCGTTCCGCCGCCCCCGCCACGGCGTCGAAATCGCCGACGTTCAAGGCAGGTGGTTTCTGCAGGGAGACGTGCTTGCCCGCCGCGATCGCCTCCAGGGCCATGTCGCGGTGCAGGTGATGGGGGGTCAGTATCTCGACTAAGTCGATGTTCTTGTTCTCCAGCATCTCGCGGTGGTCGTCGTAATGCCAGGGGATGCCGTACCGCTCCGCGCGCTCGCACCGCCGCTCCTCCGAGATGTCCGCCACCGCGAGCACCGCGGCGTCATCCCGGCCCTCGTATCCCAGCATGTGCATGTCGAAGATGCGCCCGCACCCGATGATGCCCACCCCGATGTGATCTCCTGGCATGACCCCCTCCCTCCGTCCGATCGGCTACCGCCACCTCTTCCGGTTATTTCGCCGCCACCACCATGCCCTCCTTGCCCTGGAGCGGCAACAGCGCCGGGGCACGCAGCGCGCCCTCGGATGCGCGCCGCTGCCAGGGTCAGTACATTGCCGCCTTCAGTGCGCGGGCGAGTTCGCCGGCCCGCGCGGCGGGGTCGTCACCGCTGTCCAGGGCATCCATGGCCGCTTTCACCAGGGCGCTCCCCACCACCACGCCCTCGGCCAGCCTTCCCGCCTGGCGGCACTGTTCCGGGTCGGAGATACCCAGCCCCAGCGCCAGCGGGACGTGGCTGCAGGCGCGGACCCGCCGCATAAAGGGGCCGACCTCCGCGTCCAGTCCTTCCCTTAAACCCGTGGTCCCGCGCACCGCGAAGCAGTAGAGGAAGCCCCGGGTAAGCCCACCAACAGATCGCAGCCGGTGCTCGGGGGTGCTCATGGAGGCGAAGAGCACGTTATCCAGGCCCTCGCCCTCCGCCGCCGCCATCCACGCCTCTCCCTCCTCGGGAGGGAGGTCGGGTACGAGCACGCCGTCCACTCCGGCGTCCGCCGCCGCCGCGGCGAAGGCCCCGTGCCCCATGCGGTGCACGTGGTTGTAATAGGTCATGAGCATCAGCGGCTTGCCGCTTCTCTCCCGCAGGGTGCCAGTCATGTCGAAGACGTCCCTCACCCTGAACCCTGCTTCCAGGGCGCGGCGCGAAGACTCCTGGATGACCGGTCCGTCCAGTACCGGGTCCGAGAAAGGGATGCCCAACTCGAGGGCGTCGCAGTGCTCGAGCAGCGCGGCGGCAATGCGCAGCGAGACGCGGGGGTCGGGGAAACCCGCCGTGGCATAGGCGATGAGGGCGGCTCCGTTTCCGTGCACCGTCTCGAACATGGCGTCGATGCGGCTCATGGCGCGCACCCCCTGGCATGCATCAGCGTGTCCACGTCCTTGTCGCCCCGGCCCGACAGGCACACGATCAAGGAGCTTCCGCGCGGCATCTCCGCCGCCAGCCGCGCGGCATGGGCCACGGCATGGGCGCTCTCCAGGGCGGGCAGGATGCCCTCGGTGCGGCACAGCGCCTCCACCGCCTCCAGCGCCTCCGCGTCGCTTATCTTCACGTACTCGGCCCGGCCGCTGTCCTTGAGGTGGGAGTGTTCGGGGCCCACCCCCGGGTAGTCCAGGCCCGCCGAGACGGAATGGGTCTGGAGCACCTGGCCGTCGCCGTCCTGCAGGAGATAGCTGCGGGCGCCGTGCAGCACGCCCGCCGAGCCCAGGCACAGGGTGCTGCCATGGCGCCCCGGCCCGTCGCCCCTGCCGCCCGCCTCCACCCCCACCATGCGCACGCCGTCGGCGAGGAAGGGGTGGAAGAGTCCCATGGAGTTACTGCCGCCGCCCACGCAGGCCACCAGGCAGTCCGGCAGGCGCCCCGTGCGCTCCAGGTGCTGCCCGCGCGATTCCCAGCCGATGACGGACTGGAAGTCCCTCACCATGGTAGGGAAGGGGTGGGGGCCGACCACCGAGCCCATGCAGTAATGGGTGTGATCCGAGGTCGCCACCCAGTCGCGCAGCGCCTCGTTCACCGCGTCCTTGAGGGTGCGCGAGCCGGTGGAGACGGGGACCACCCGCGCTCCCAGCAACTCCATGCGGAAGACGTTGAGCGACTGCCGGGCCATGTCCGTCTCCCCCATGAAGACGTCGCACTCCAGCCCCAGCAGGGCGGCGGAGGTGGCGGTGGCCACACCGTGCTGGCCCGCCCCCGTCTCCGCGATGACGCGCCGCTTTCCCATGAGGCGCGCCAGCAGGCACTGTCCAAGGGTGTTGTTTATCTTGTGCGACCCTGTGTGGCAGAGGTCCTCGCGCTTGAGGAAGATAGTCGCGCCGCCCGCCTCGAGGGAAAGGCTGCGCGCCTGGTAGAGCGGGGTGGGCCGCCCCGCGTAGTCGCTCAGGTAGGAGTCCAGCTCCTCACGGAAGGCGGGGTCGGCCGCGGCCTTCCTGTAAACTTCTTCCAGCTCACTCAACGGGGCAATGAGCGTCTCGGGCACGTAGCGCCCGCCGAAGGCGCCGAAACGGCCGCCTGCCTTGTTTGTCTCGCTCAGTACGTCAGGCGTTCTCATCATCACTTTCCTCCTCCGAGCCTGCAAGGTATGCATCGCCAGCCGCGCGGGCGAACTCCCGCATCAACGGCCCGTCTTTCCTGCCGGGACTAGACTCCACCCCGCTGCACACGTCCACCCCGAACGGGTGCACCATCCTCACCGCCGCGCCGACGTTGGCCGGGCCGAGCCCGCCAGCCAGGATGATGCGGCTGGAGAGGGCGGCGCGCGCGGCCAACTCCCAGTCACAGGTCCTGCCAGTGCCACCGGCGAGGAAGGGGTCCCAGGTGTCCAGGAGCACGGCGAATACCCCGCGGTAGTCCTCCATGCGCTCCAGGTCCTCGGGGGAACGGGGGCGCAGCACGGCGATGGCCCGGGCGCCGAAGCGCATGACCTCGCCGGGGTCCTCGCTGCCGTGGAGCTGCACCAGGTCCAGACCACAGTATTCCATGACGCACCGGACCTCCGTCTCCTCCTCACCCGCGAACACGCCCACCCTGAGGATGGGGGAGGGGAGATATGAACATATCTCGCGCGCTCTTTCCGGGGTGATCCTGCGCGGGCTGTCGGTGAAGATGAGACCCACGGCCCCGTAGCCCATGGCGCAGGCCGCGGCGGCGTCCTCCTCCCGCGTGATGCCGCAGACCTTAAGCAGCAACATGTCCGCCACCCGCCATTTTGCGCAGGGCACTCGCCGGGTCTTCCTCCCGCACAAGCGCCTCGCCCACCAGCACGGCGTCCACGCCCAGGGCCGCCAGGCCTGCGAGCTGGGCGCGCCCGCCGTAGCCGCTCTCACTCACCAGCGTCCTGTCGGGCGGCACCAGCGGCGCCAGCCTGGCGGTCGTTTCCAGCTCCACCTCCAGGGTGCGCAGGTCACGATTGTTGATGCCGATGACGCCCGCCCCCGCCGCCAGGGCCGCCTCCAGCTCCGCCTCGCCGCGTACCTCGACCAGGGATTCCAGGCCCAGGGTTTCCGCCTCGGCGAGGAGCGCGGCCAGCCCATCGCCCGGCAGGAGGGCGGCGATGAGCAGGGCCGCGCTTGCCCCGTAAGCCCTGGCCTCCAGAAGCTGGTAGGGGTCGAGGATGAAGTCCTTGCGCAGCAGCGGCAGGGAGGTGGCCGCACGCGCTCTCTCCAGGTCCTCCAGGCTCCCCTTGAAGAACTCCGGCTCCGTGAGCACCGACACCGCACATGCTCCGCCTCTCTGGTAAGATTCAGCAAGTTTCTCCACGCTCAGGTCGGGACGGATGGGGCCACGTGAAGGCGAGGCGCGCTTGATCTCGGCGATGATCCTTATGCCGTCTACCGGCCTGCGGCGCACAGCCTCGCGGAAGGAAGGGGGAAGGGAGAGCTGCACGCATGTTTCCCTGAGCCTCTCCGGGGGTATCTCGGCCTTGCGCCTTTCCATGCGTCTCAGGGTCGCGAGGGTGACCTTATCCAGGAACATGCTCATTCACCCCCCGTCCGCACGTCGCCGGGCGCGGCGGACATGGCCGCGGAAAGGCGTACCAGTTCCCGCAGTTTTTCCCTGGCCGCGCCGTGATCTATGGAGCGCTCGGCGAGGGCTATGCCTGCGCGCAGGCTTTCAGCCCTGCCCGCCACTACCAGCGCCGCCGCCGCGTTGAGGACGGCGATGTCGCGGCGCGGTCCGCGCTTTCCCGCCAGCACCTCGTCCCGAATGATGCGGGCGTTCTCGGCCGCGTCGCCTCCCGCCAGGTCCCGCAGCATGGCCCTGCTCATGCCCAGTTCCTCGGGGTCGAGGCGGTAGGACTCGACGCCGTGCGGGCCGATCTCCCACACGCGGCTTGGGGAAGTGGTGGAGAGCTCGTCCATGCCGTCCTCGCCGTGCACAACCATGGCCCGCTTGACCCCCATCTGCGCAAGGGCGCCGGCGATGAGGGGAGCCTTGTCACGCATTCCCACCCCCAGCACCTGGGCCTCGGCGCCGGCGGGATTGGTGAGGGGTCCAAGCAGGTTGAAGGCGGTGGGGATGCCCAACTCGCGACGCGCCCTCATCACGTGACGCATGGCGGGATGGAAACGGGGCGCGAAGAGGAAACCGATGCCCAGCTTTTCTATGCAGGCGCGCACGTCTTCTGGTTCCAGGTCGATGTATATCCCCAGCGCCTCGAGCACGTCCGCGCTGCCGCAGGGCGACGACACGCCGCGGTTGCCGTGCTTGGCGACGTAGGCCCCGGCGCCCGCGGCGATAAAGGCGGCCGCGGTGGAGATGTTGAAGGTAGCGAGGCCGTCTCCTCCCGTGCCGCAGGTATCCAGGAGGGGAGACACCTCCGGCCTGATCACCGTCGCCGCCTCGCGCATGCCCTCGGCGAAGCCGGCTATCTCCTGCGCCGTCTCGCCGCGCATCTTGAGCGCCGTGAGCAATGCCGCGATCTGGGCGTCGCTTGCCTCGCCGCGCATGAGGCGCAGCATGACCTCGCGTGCCTCATCGCGCTCGAGGCTGTCACCCGCGGTCAACCTGGATATGGTATCACCCAGCGTCCTCTCCTCTCCGGGAAGGGTCCCTACAAGGTGCCCACTCATGCTTCCACCTCCATGTCCAGGAAGTTGGCCAGGATCTCTACGCCGTGAGGGGTGAGGACCGATTCCGGGTGGAACTGCACTCCCTCCACGGCCATGCGGCGGTGGCGCACGCCCATGATCAGGCCGTCCTCCGAGAGCGCGCTTACCTCCAGCTCCGCCGGGATGGACGCGAGCATTAAGGAGTGGTAACGCGTGGCCTCGAAGGGGCTGTCCAGTCCCCGAAAGATGGTCCTGGCGTCGTGGGCTATGCTCGATACCTTGCCGTGTACTGGGCACGGCGCCCGCAGCAGCTCCGCCCCGAAGCACTGCCCGATGGCCTGGTGTCCCAGGCAGACGCCCAGCACCGGCACCTTTCCCGCGAAGACGCGCACCGCGTCCATGGTCACGCCGGAGTCGGCCGGGGTGCCGGGACCGGGGGAGATGACCAGGTGGGTGGGGGAGACAGACGGCAGCGCGCCGGCCTCCACGGCGTCGTTGCGCACCGTCACCACCTCGGCCCCCAGCGCCTCCAGCGCCTGGGCGAGGTTAAAGGTGAAGGAGTCGTAGTTGTCTATGAGCAGCACCCTCCTCACAACCTCACCCCCTCGCGCGCCTCCGCCAGGCGCAAGGCGCGCAGCAGGGCACGCGCCTTGTTGCGCGTCTCCTCGTATTCCCGCGCGGGATCGGAATCGGCCACCACGCCGCCGCCAGCCTGCACGTAGGCGTGCCCGCCGTGGGCCACGATGGTGCGGATGGCGATGCAGGTGTCCATGTCCCCGCCGTAGGAGATGTAGCCCACGGCCCCCGCGTAAGGGCCGCGCCGGTCCTTCTCCAGCTCGTCGATGATCTGGCAGGCGCGTATCTTCGGCGCCCCGGAAACCGTTCCGGCGGGAAAGGCGGAGCGCAGCAGCTCGCGGTTGCCGTATCCCGGGCGCAACTCGCCGCTCACCTCGCTTACCAGGTGCATGACGTGGGAGAAACGTTCCACCTCCATCATGCGCTCGACGCGCACCGTTCCCGGCGCGCACACCCGCCCCAGGTCGTTGCGGGCCAGGTCCACGAGCATGACGTGCTCCGCCCTTTCCTTGGCGTCGGCGAGTAGTTCCTCCGCGAGGGCCGCGTCCTCCCGCGGCGTCCTGCCCCGCGGCCGGGTGCCGGCGATGGGCCGGATCACCGCGCGGCCGCCGCGCTGGCACACCATGGGCTCCGGCGAGGAGCCTATGAGACAGAGGTCGTCGAAGCGCAGGAAGAACATGTAAGGCGAGGGGTTCTCCGAGCGCAGGCTGCGGTAGACGTTGAAGGGGGAGCAGCACAGGGGCAGGGAAAAGCGCTGCGAGGGAACCACCTGGAAGGCGTCCCCGGCGTAGATGTACTCCTTCGCCTTCTCCACCGCCGTCTCGTATTCCTCGCGCGTGAAGTTGGACTCCACCCCCCTGAAGTCGGCGTCCTCGGAGAGGAAATAGACGTCGGGAGAGGGGTCGCGGGATATGCCCGCGGTCAGGTCGCGGGACATGGACTCCAGGGAGGCGATGGCCTGGCGGTAGAGCGCCCGCAGCTCTTCTTCGCCGGCGTCACGCGGTATGGGGACGTTGGCCATGAGGATGAGGCGACCGGCCAGGTGGTCGAAGGCGGCGCAGGTGCGGGTGAACATGAACATCATCTCGGGGAGGCCCAGGCCGCCGCTGGCCTTTAGTTCGATGTTCTCCATACAGGGGAAGAGGTCGTAGGAGAGATAGCCCACGGCCCCGCCGCTGAAGGGTGATTCCTCCACGCTCTCGCAGGTGTCGTAGCTCCGCATGGCCTCGAAGAGGAAGTCGACGGGATTGGTCCCGGGCGCCGCAGTCCCTCCGCCCAGGGGGAGATCCAGCACGCCGCCCGAGCAGCGCAGCACCGACAGGGGCTCGCACCCGATGAAGGAATAGCGGCCCCACCTCTCTCCGCCCTCCGCGCTCTCCAGCAGGAAACCGTACCTGTCTCCGCCCAGCTTGAGAAAGGCGGTGACCGGCGTTTCGGTGTCGGCGCTCACCGTGCGCGACACGGTGACCAGGTTGTGGCGGCGCGCCAGGTCGGCGAACTCACGCTCGCCCGGGACGTATATACCATTCGTCCTGCCGGCGACGCCGCGCGGGTAGGAAAACGCCTTCAAGTCCATCTCCTCCTTTGCCTTGGAAACATACATGGCCGCGCACCTCGGGTACGCGGCCTCATGTGGGTGGGAAATATAAAGGCCGCGACCCCTTGGAGAGGATCCGCGGCCTCTTACTCGCTGCTATCCGTTATGACGAGAACGGGTGCCTGGCGGAGCCCTCTCTACGAGGGGCTCCACCACCATCGGTAAACGCACGTGTTCTCTTTCATAGTGGTTGCGATTCTAGGATAAAAATCCCAACCTGTCAACACCTCAGGGGTCAGCCCTCCATTCTCAACGCCGGTGGTCAGATCCCTTCTTTCATATCTGCGTTTTTTCTACTCAACACAAAGAGACATCGTGTGGCACGAACAAGGCACCTTCGGAAGAGCCGGGATGATGCTTCGGTAATGCAAGCATAATACAGAAGACGCCACGGGCATAGGGATGTCCCCGCCACGCCGTCGCGGACTCCTCCTCGCGATGATACTGAAGGGTCTTGGGGGAGAGGCATAGAAATAACTTTAGAGTCCGGACTCGATAAAGGAGTGATGCTCATGAGGGGTACGATGATCGCCGACGGCACGGTCCTGATGATCGTGGCCTTGGTCTTCATGGTGTGGGGGGATATGGGTCCTGGCCATCGCCGCCTCCGCCTGATGCGGTAAGCCAGGCCCCATCGCGTCAGATGGTTTCCCCCAGCGCGGCGGCAACCGTGCGGGCGTAAAGCCTCGCCCCGTAGCGGTTGAGATGCACCCCGTCCACGGTGAGCACCAGCCCCCTCCTGCCACTCAGGCGGTCGGCGCCCCGCGCCGTGAGCATGTGCGCGGTGTCGAGGAGCATGCCCGAGAGTCTGTCCAGCAGGTACCCACTCCTCACCCCGGCCTCGGCGAGGGCCTCCCTGAACGCCCGCCCCACGTCCGCCACCGCGACCTGCCTCTCGGCCGCCACTTCACGTATCACCGCGCTGTACTGTGAGCCGCGCCGGTTGGGGTCGCTCTCGGGCTCCTCGCCGATGCACGCGATGGTGGTGGCAACGACGCGCCCGGCCATCTCGACCGCCATGCCGATGGTATGCGAGAAGAGGTCGCGGAAATCCTCCAGCCCGGTTGCCGCGATGCTGCCCCTGGCCTCGATGCGCTCCACCAGGGAGCGCCACAGGCCGCCCCTGGCCTCGAGGAAGGGCAGGAGGATATCGTTGGTCCCGGCCTCGATGACCAGGGCATCCGGCCGCCCCGCGCCCAGCAGCCGTTCCAGGCGCGCGTCCACTCCCGCCAGGGTGTCTCCGCCCACGGCGTCGGCGGTCACCCGCCAGTCCCGCAGCCCCCTCTGCAACAGCGTGGCGAAGTTGAGGTAGGGCAGTCCGCCCGCCAGGCTGTCTCCCACCACGAGTAGCTCTTTCATCTTTCGCTCCCCGTAACGTATCCCTTAGAGGGCCCGCATGCGTATCGACCTTCCTGTGAGATCCGCTGCCTCATCTATTACTATCGCCCCCGGGCCGCGGCTCTTTAGGGAGCACGGGGTCGGGCCGCCCTCTGGGGGGCGTAGACCGCTTGCATTAAGCGGGACTCTCCTTCAGTATAGGTAACCATGACGACGATAAGATACTGCACGCGGGAGGATTTCGGGCCTGTCTTCGGGCTGCTGCGGCAGCTGTGGCCCGACATGGAATTGGACCGCGGCGCTTTAGAGAATATGTACCATGGAAACCTGGGATGCGATTCCCAGCGCTATTTCTGCGCCGTCAATGCAGGCGAGGTGGTGGGCTTCTGCGCCCTCAGCACAAGGAGAAGCCTGTTCGGGCCGAGCACCCTGGCGTACGTCGACGAGTTGGTGGTCGAGGAGTCGCGGCGGGGGCAGGGGATAGGAGGAATGCTGCTCGACCGTGCCCGGGAGATAGCGCTGGAGGCCGGCTGCAGCCGGCTGGAGCTGGATTCCGCCATACACCGGGAGAGAGCACACCGCTTCTACGAGAAGCGAGGCTTGAAGCTCACCGGCATGCTCTTCAGGTGGGAACTCTGACCCCGGGAGCATCGTTGCCTTAACTGCACGGTCCGGGGTTAACCCCAAGCGTGCCTATTCCTTGATGCGCCTGAGCGAGATGGTGACGGCGTTCTCCTTGTCCACGCAGTCGAACTCGATCTCGTCCGGATCGCCCCATTCCTCCGGGAAGTTGCCGCCGTATTCCAGCATCACGATGTAGGGGAAGATGTCGTGATAGAAGTAGCCGCACAGGCCTCCCGATGACAGACCGCTCAGCTCGATCTCGTCCCCGACCTTGTGGCCCGCCTCGCACGTACCCTTCACGGCCTTCACCGTGGCCACCAGCCGGTATCCGATGCTCTCCACCTCGGCCATTTCACCTCACCTCCAAGCACTCGCCAGACGACAATGCGAACATATGCGGCCCCGTGCCGCGCCGTAGATCCCAATCCCTATACGGGGAACTACCATAATAAGTCCTTGCGCAAGGTATTGCCCGCGGTCTCGCATCCAGGCTCGGCAACCGCTTATCCACCCTCATCCCACTTCGCGCAGAAAGTCGACCATCAGGCGGTTGACGGCCCCCGGCCGCTCGATGTGGACGCTGTGGGTGCCGCCCCTCACCACCTCCATCCTGGCGCCGGGAATGGCATCCGCCGTCTCCCTGAAAACCCGCAGCGCATCGGGCCAGAGGGAGAGGTACTCGTCACGGTCGCAGCCGATGACCAGCACCGGCGCCTCGATGCGGCCCAGCTCCTCCCGGGTGAAGTCGGGCGATCCCCTCCACATCGCGGACATCTTCTTCACGAACTCCCGGTCGCGTTCGGGCTCCGGCGTCAGCAGGCGGCGCAGGCCCCTGAGCGCCAGCATGGACGGGGAGGACGGGCGCAGGAGCCTCTCCATGCTGACCTTCGCATCCTCGCTGTAATTATCCGTGCTGTAGGGCGTGCCCAGGAGGGTCATGCTGCGCACCATCTCCGGCCGCTCCAGGGCCAGGGCCAGGCCGGCGCAGCCGCCGTCGCTCCAGCCGACGATATGCACGCGTCCGAGCCTGAGGCGTTCTATCAACGCGGCTGCGTCCCCGGCCATGCCGCGGTAGGTGATAGGTCCCTCGCCGAGGGTGGTGCGGCCGTGGCCGCGCGAGTCGGCAGCCACGACGCGGTAGTCCCTTGCCAGCGCCGGTATCTGTCCCGCCCAGGTCTCGGCGCACATGAAACCGCCGTGCAGCAGCAGCACCGGCTGCCCCCGGCCGTAGCAGTGGTAATAGATGCAGATGTCGCCCGCCTCCACGTAGCTTTTCATGTTCTCCGGGTTCTTGCGCAGCATCCACAGGCCGTAGGCGGCGTAGGCCCGCGCAAAGGCGAGGCTCATGCGCGTGGATTGCGCCATCTCCGCAAGTGCAGGGTTGCTCATGCTCCCAGTATAATCCGCTCCAGGCTTCATATGCAGGGGAGCCGGTGCATTTTAAGGGAAGACGCTCGCGGCGTGGAGGCTCTTTGCGTTCCCCGGGTCATAGCGGGGCTCGCTCTACCTGGAAGACGCGTCTTCCTCGATCGCCCGTATCAGCTCCAGGGCTTCCTCGTAGCTGGCGCCGCAGAAGAGGGGGTCTGGCTGGTAGGCCGAGCACACCTCCGGCCTCTCCGGCTTGCCCCACAGCCCGCACAGGTTGTCCGCGGTGAGGTGCTCGCACCTCACCCCCGCGGGCTTGTTCAAAGACGATATGGAGAGGGCGATACAGCATGCCCCGCACCTGCGGCATTCCACGGCTGTTCCCCTCCCGCCAGCATCTCGAAATCCTCCGCTTTCAGCCCGGGGTTCACGCTCACATCGGCCAATACCCCGTGTATATTTACTCCGGGTGAGCAATGCGACGTTTCGATCATACATGGCCCCGATGGCATGATTATAACAGGGGCGCCGTCGCCCGTTCGCCGGGATGATCACTTCTCGAACAATGCAACCTTTTGGCGGAACGCAGCATACTATAATCTGGAGGGGGCATTATCGGGATTCGCGTTAGAGCGGTGGAATGTTTTATGGACGAAGAGATCGCCGGGCTCGAAAAGAGGGTGGGGGATGATCCCGACGCCTTCGCACGCCTCTTCGAGCTGAACTACGACCGCATCTTCAACTTTATCCTCTACAGCACGGGGGACGTGGAGGCCTCCCTCGACTTGACCTCGGAGACCTTCTTCAAGTCCCTGCGGGCGATCCGGCGCTTCGACCCCCGCCGGGGCTCGTTCACCGCATGGCTTTACGCCATCGCCTCGCGGGAGGTGGGCATGTACCGGCGCAGGCTGGGCAGGACCGGGAGGCACGCCTCTACCGGCCTCACCTTCTCGACGGAGGTGGGGGAGGTGCGGCAGGCCGTCTCCACCGAGGATATCGCGGACGCCAGGCGGGAACTGGAGGAGAGCGAGGACGGCATGGTGCTGGCGCCCCTTCTACGCGAGCTGGCGCCGAAGTACCGCGAGGTCATCTTCCTCCGCTTCTTCGAGGACAAACCCTTGCAGGAGATAGCGGATATGCTCGGGCGACCCGTGGGGACGGTGAAGGCGCAGTGCCACCGTGGCCTGAAGATATTGCGGGGACTGATGCAACCCCCGGAGGGGCCGGGGCATATAGGGATATGGGAGGCGGAAAGGGAAGCGGAGGCGGAGCCGGCGGGGGAGGCCGGCCCGCGGGAGGCGGAGCGAGATGGCAAGTGATACAGGCGGTGCGAGGCTGAATAGGATCGAGATCCCCGCCCACCGCGAGGCCCTTGCGAAGGCGTTGCGGAAAAGATACGAGGAGATGGCGGCGGGGCCTGCGCCGGCGGGAAGGATTCTTTCCCGCCCGGGGAGCCGCGGGATCGTGAAGTACGCCGTGCCCGCCCTGGCCGCGATCGCGCTATGCGCTACCGTCCTGGCCGTTCTCGTGGTCAGCTGGCCCGGCGGCGGCGGGACGGATCGGACCACCCGGACCGTGATGACGGGCTCGCAGGCCCTGGCCGCCCGCGAGGAAGCGCGAGCCACCGGCTTCGACTTCGCGCTCTTCAAAGAGGTCTCGGGGGGGGTGCCCGGCAACGTCGTGCTCTCCCCCTTGAGCGCGCGCATGGCCCTGGCCATGGCCTACAACGGGGCCAGCGATGAGGTAGCGGGGGAGATGGCCTACGTCCTGGACTTCGAGGGCATGGACCTGGACGATGTGAACGCCATGATGCGCGGCCTCATCGATTCGCTGCTGCAGGCGGACGAGGACCAGGTCCAGTTAGAGCTGGCCAACTCCATCTGGAGCGACGACGGCATGGGGTTTACGGAGGATTTCCGCGAGCGCTGCGTCGACAATTACTTTGCAGAGGTAGCCAGCGTGGACTTCGGGGAGGGCGAGTCCGCCGGGATCATCAACCGCTGGGTGGAGGAGAAAACTCAGGGCAAGATAACCGACATCGTCGACGCTTCAGAACTGGAGGACCTCGGTGACCTCGTGGCTATGCTCATCAACACCCTCTACTTCAAAGGAGACTGGACGCGCGGGTTTGACGCTTCGATGGATGCCGAAGGCCCTTTCCGTCTCGCGGGCGGCGGGACGAAGGAGGTTGTCTTCATGCGCCAGGCGGGCCGTTTCGACTACCTGGAGAACGAGGTTTTCCAGGCGGTGAGGCTGCCCTACGGGAACGAGCGCCTGGGCATGTACGTCTTTCTACCCCGCGAGGGGAGGAGTCTCGAGGATTTCACGGCGGGACTCGACCTGGCCGGGTGGGATGAGTGGATGGCTTCGTTCTCCCGCGTGGAGGGAGAGATCGCGCTGCCGTATTTCGGTACGGATTTCGAGGCGGACCTCAGCCCCGCCCTCGTATCCCTGGGGATGGGGTCGGCCTTTGGGGGAGATGCGTTACCAGGCATGTTCGCGGGAAAGATCGACGGCCCTGGCCCCTTTATGGAGAAGGTCGTGCAGAAGACCTCCATCGGCGTGAACGGAGTGGGGACCGAGGCGGCAGCGGCAACGGTAATTCATGTACGGTGGTGTGGGCTACCCGAGCAGGTGCAGGGCTTCGTCATGGAGGTGGACCGCCCCTTCTTCTTCGCCATCAGCGACAACGAGACGGGTACCATCCTCTTCATGGGCTCCATCTACGAGCCGTAGCCCGGTGTTGACCCTTGCGTTTTTCATCTCCCGGGACGCCTTGTTTCGGCGAGCGGCTGGCTAGCGGCCTCTTATCCTACCCGAACGCGTCCAGCCGCACGGCGACGGTCTCGGCTCGCGCGCACTCCACGCCGTCACTGTAGAGGGAACACGCGACCACGGTTTTGCGCTCCCCCTTTTCCTTGATCCTCGCCCTCAGGGTAACGGGCTTGTCCAGCGGCGTCGGCCGCAGGTACTCGACATAGATAGAGCCGGTTACGTAGAAGACCAGGGGCTCCGTTCCCGGCTCCCTTCCCTCGTCCCGGTAAACGGCCGCGTTGGCGGTGTTCACGCTGTGGCAGTCGATGATGGTCGCGATGATGCCACCGTTGAGGTAGCCGGGGAAAGCGATATGATGCGGCTCCGCCCGCCACTCGCATACCGACTCGTCTCCGTCCCAGTAGCTCTTGATGCGCAGCCCGTGCTCGTTCCTGTCGCCGCAGCCCCAGCAGGTCTTGAATGCCTCCGGCCACTGGTCCTGGATCGCTTTTTCCTCCATATT
>JAQVFR010000015.1 GCA_028697145.1 Actinomycetota bacterium
GTTAGAGCAAGGTCCCCGCGCGGACAACGCCGGACAGAGGCTGGAAATCCGGATGACGGGAACTGCAGGAACGGCAGCGGTCAGGCGCTCTCCTCGTCCTTGTACTCAGCCCCGGAGGTGACCAGGGTGGGCTCGATGCCCTTCTCCACCGTGTCCTTGGTGACCACGCAACGGATGATGTCGTTGCGCGAGGGAAGCTCGTACATCACGTTGAGCAGGCTCTCCTCCATGATGGCGCGCAGGCCGCGGGCGCCGGTGGTCCTCTGGGTCGCCTTGCGCGCGATGGCCTTGAGAGCCCCGTCGGTGAAACGCAGCTCCACTCCGTCGAACTCGAAGAACTTCTTGTACTGTTTCACCAGGGCGTTCTTGGGCTCGGTGAGTATGCACACCAGGTCCTCCTCCTTGAGGCCGTGGAAGGCGGCTATCACCGGCAGCCTGCCCACGAACTCCGGGATGAGCCCGTACTTGAGCAGGTCCTCGGGCATCACCTGCTCAAGGATCTCGCCGATCTCCTTGTCCTCTCGCTTGCGCACGTCGGCGCCGAAGCCCACGGCCTTCTTGCCGATGCGGTTCTCCACGATGTTCTCCAGGCCCGCGAAGGCTCCCCCGCAGATGAAGAGCACGTTGGTGGTGTCGATCTGGATGAACTCCTGGTGGGGGTGCTTGCGACCGCCCTGGGGCGGCACGCTCGCCACCGTGCCCTCGAGGATCTTGAGCAGCGCCTGCTGCACGCCCTCGCCGGAGACGTCGCGGGTGATGGACGGGTTCTCTGACTTGCGGGCTATCTTGTCCACCTCGTCGATGTAGATGATCCCCGTCTCCGCCCGCTTGACGTCGTAGTCCGCCGCCTGAATCAGCTTGAGCAGGATGTTCTCCACGTCCTCGCCCACGTAACCCGCCTCGGTAAGGGTGGTGGCGTCAGCGATGCAGAAGGGCACGTTGAGCACGCGCGCCAGGGTCTGAGCCAGCAGGGTCTTGCCGCATCCCGTGGGGCCGATGAGCACGATGTTGCTCTTCTGCAGCTCCACGTCATCGTCCGCGTAGGAGCCCACCTGGATGCGCTTGTAATGATTGTATACGGCCACGGAGAGGATCTTCTTGGCCTTGTCCTGGCCGATGACGTAATCATTGAGGAAATCGTATATCTCGCTGGGCTTGGGCAGCTCTTCCAGGCGCAGCTCGGGGGTCTCGGACAGCTCTTCCTCGATGATCTCGTTGCAGAGATCGATGCACTCGTCGCAGATATACACACCGGGGCCGGCTATGAGCTTCTTGACCTGCCTCTGGCTCTTGCCGCAGAAAGAGCATTTGAGCAGATCGCCACCTTCTCCGAACTTCGCCATTAAGCTCAACCTCCGTTTACTTACCTCTATTATCGGCCCCTGCCGCCGCTTTCTAACCCCTTATATCCTTCCCGGCCAGCGGCTGCACCGGGAACGAGGCCGCACGCCCTACTTCAGCTTCTCCTCTTCCTCCAGCTTCTTCTCGATCAGCGCGTCGATGACCCCGTACTCTTTGGACTCCTCCGCGGTCATGATGAAGTCGCGGTCCGTGTCCGCCCTGATCTTGTCCAGGGGCTGCCCGGTGTGATCCGACAAGATCTCGTCCAACAGGTCGCGCAGGCGCAGGATCTCGCGCGCGTGGATGTCTATATCCACCGCCTGGCCGCTCGTCCCGCCCGCCGGCTGGTGCAGCAGCACCCGGGAGTGGGGAAGCGCGAAGCGCTTGCCCCGCGCGCCGGCGCAGAGCAGCAGCGCCGCCCCCGATGCCGCCTGCCCGATGCAGATGGTGGAGACGTCGGAGTTGACGTACTGCATGGTGTCGTAGATGGCCAGGGTCGAGGTGACCACGCCCCCGGGGCTGTTGATGTAGAGGTGTATGTCCTTGCCCGGGTCCTCCGAGTCCAGGTGCAGGAGCTGTGCCATGACCACGTTGGCCACGTGGTCGTCGATCTCCGTCCCCAGGAAGATGATGCGGTCCTTGAGCAGGCGCGAGTAGATGTCGAACGACCTCTCCCCGCGGTTCGTCTGCTCGATGACTATGGGTATCAGGCTCGATGCCATTTCTTATCACCCTTTTCCTTCGAAAACAGGCCTTTCAAATAAGATTATACCTGTGCGCCGACAATGGCCGACATGATATCATGCGTCCTGCTGCGGCCCTTTCTCCTCTTCCTGAACGGTGTCTTCCGCGGGCGCCGTTTCGCCTTCTTCCTCTTCCGCCTCACCCGTTTCTGACTCCGTTCCGGCCGTTTCCGTTCCGGAAGCCTCTTTGCTCCCTTCACCGGCAAATACGGCATTGTCACCCAAAAACTTAAGCGCCTTCCTGCGCCGCAGGTCCTCCCTCATCTCCTCCAGGGCGCCCCTCTCCTCCAGGACCTTGCGGAAGCTCTCCGGCTCTACGCCGAACATCTCCGCCCTTTTGGCTATCTCCTCCTGCAGCTCCTCATCGCTCGCCTCCAGCCCCTCGGCGCGGATCACCGCGTCCAGGACAAGCTCGTTGCGGATGAGCTGTTTCGCTGCGTCCTCGAACTCCTCCTCCATGCGTTCCTCGGTGTAGTCCACGGCCTTGAGGTAATTATCGAGGGTGATCCCGCTGGAGGACAGGCGCGCCTCCAGCTCGTGCTTGCGCTGGTGCGCGTAGTCCTCGATCATCTTCCCGGGTATCTCCACGTCCAGTTCCTCCGCCAGCTTCTCCAGGACCTGCATGCGCACCGACTCCTGGGCCTGCGTCTTCTTCGCCTCCACCAGCTTGCTGCGGATGTCCCCTTCGAGCTCGCCCAGGGTATCGAACTTGCTTGCCTCCTTGGCGAAGTCGTCGTCGCTCTCGGGCAGCTTTTTGACCTTGACCTCCTTCACGATCACCTTGAAGGAGGCTATCTTCCCGGCCAGCTCCTCGTCCGGGAACTGCTCCGGCATCTTTACCTTGACGTCCAGGATGTCGCCCTTGCGCTTGCCGCGCAGTTCCTCGTTGAACTCGGGCCATATGTTCTCGGTGCCCACCTCCAGCATGAAGTCCTTCGCGGAGCCCCCCTCGAAGACGACGCCGTTGACCGTACCGTCGAAATCGATAAGGGCGAAGTCCCCGTCGGTGAGGGTCTTGCCCGATGCCACCTCCAGTTGGGCGAACTTCTCGCGCATGTTGTCGAGGACGCGGGAGACCTCCTCGTCCGTGACCTCCTCGTCCGGACGCTCCACCTCCACGCCCTTGTAGCCCTTCAGCTCCACCCGTGGTCTTATCTCCACCGTGGCCTCGAAGACCATCGGCTTGCCCTCCTCTATCTCGATCTCGTCGATATCGATATCCGGCTCGTCGATGGGCTCGATGCCGAGCTGCTCCAACGCCTCCGCATAATACTCCGGCAGGTTGGCCTGTTTGACCTCTCCGTATATGGTGTCCATGCCCAACCTGGCCTGCAGCACCCGGCGCGGCACCTTCCCCTTGCGGAAACCGGGGATGGTCACCTCGCGCGCGATCTCACGAAAAGCGCGGTCCACGGCCTTGCCGATGTCCTCGGCGGGCACCTCGACCCTTATGCGCACCTGGTTTTTGCCTGTTTCCTCCATCTCAGCTTTCACGGCCACCTCATGTGCTCCTTCCCATCACCAATGCCCTCTCGTTCGAACCGCTCGTAAAAAATCCCACCCCCGTGCGGGTGCGGGAGTTCCTGGTGCGAGAGGGGGGACTCGAACCCCCACGGTTAAAAACCACTGGGTCCTAAACCCAGCGCGTCTACCGGTTCCGCCACTCTCGCCCGAATATGTATTGTGCAGGAACGATAAATATACTACTACGGGCAAATATAAGTCGCAAACCTGGGTGGAACCCTTGTCGTTGAATGCAACCTTCTCGTTTATGGTGAAATGAAGGGGTGCTATAATTTCCTTGCGGATCGTGCGCCTGTAGCTCAAAGGATAGAGCAGCGGACTTCTAATCCGCAGGTTGGAGGTTCGAGTCCTCCCAGGCGTGCCATGATAAACGTGGTGGGCGTAGCTCAGCCGGCAGAGCACTGGGTTGTGGCCCCAGAGGTCGCGGGTTCAAGTCCCGTCGCTCACCCCAAACATAGCAAGCGGGGGCTTTCCGCCCCCGCTTTTTCGATGCGGCTTACCCCTGTTCCTCTTCCTCTTTCCTCAGAAGCGCCCGTGCGCTCCTCATCTCCTGCGCCCTGCGCCTCAACAGGGGGGTCAGGGTGGCGACGAGAAAGATGCCTGAGAAGACCGCCGCTATATACAGGCTGCTGTCGGGGCTGGTAGGGATATCCCTGCCTGGATCCAGTACGGCCAGCGAGTGGGCATGGATATCGAAGTCCCCGCCGTGCTCATTGCAGCCGGCGTTGAATACCCCGCGCACCTCCACCAGGTCGCCCGCCGTCCCGTATCTCCCCAGCACCTCGATCTTGTCCGCCTCCGCAGTGGGGAGCCATACCCCGATGCCGCTGTTCCCCCCCCGCAGCTCGCCCGACTCCAACCTCGCCTCACGGCTGTAGGAGTCGTCGTTCACGGTGATCCAGGCATAGTCCCCTCTGCGCATGACGTCTCCCACCGCCTCCCCGCGCAGGATGACCTCTCTGCCGTCCAGCTCCTGCCAGCTTTCAAGGAGGTCGATGGTGCTGACCTCGACGGCAACCTCGCCGGGCAGGGCGAACGCCGGCAATGACATCGCCGGGAGGACGAGGGCGGCGGTAAGCACGATGCAGAACAGGACCTTTTTCACTTCCGCCCCCTCCTCAGCATGCTCAGGAAGTATGCGATCATAACCACGACCGCCAGCAATTCCAGCCTCCCCGCCCACATCTGGAAAATGATCACCACTTTGAGCAGGGCGGGCATCCTGTAGTCGACGACCCCCGTGGTCAGCCCCGAGTTGCCTCCCGCCGACGCCGATTCGAACATCGCCGTGGACAGGTCGTAACCGTACAGGAGGGCGACGGTCATGCCCAGCAGAAACAGCAACACGAACAGGATGGTGATATGCATGACCGTCCTGACCATCACGTCCGTCATGGTCAATTCCCTGATATGGTGGAAACGCTCTACCACGACCGCCGATACCGGGGAGAGGGACTTTTTCATCTTGAGCCTTATCTCCTTGGCGATGATCCCTATCCGGAATGCCTTGATGCCACCGGAGGTGGAGCATACACATCCCCCCAGCAACATGGCCATGGCGATGGTATAAAGGGCCAGGTCGCCCCAGCGCTGCCCGATGTGCTGGCTGGGAATGGTCGAGAAGCCGGTCGTGCTCTGCGCGGAGATGGCATGGTAAGCGCCGCGCCGCAAGTACGCCCCGAACGATGCGAAGACGTCCGCCCGGACCAGGCTCGCCAGCACCAGGCTTATGAGCATGAGCATTATCGTGAACATCACCCTCAGCTCCATGTTCTTCACCAGCTCGCCGGGGCGCCCCCGCCAAACCTCGTACTGCACCGCGAAGTTGGTCATGCCCAGGAAAATAAAGACAAGGGTGATCAATTCCACCGGCAGGCTGTGATAATAGCCGACGCTGAGCGCCTGGGGCGTGAAGCCCCCGGTGTCGAATCCCGCCATGAACAGGCAGCATGCCTGGAAGAACGAGCGCACCGGCGCCATCCCCTCGGCCAGGAGGCAGATTCCCAGGGCCAGAGTCCCGGCCACCAGGTAAGTAACGCTCACTTTCCAGATGAAGCGCGAGCTCTCGACGACGTTGGGCATGATGCTCTCCCGCGCCTCTCCCGTGTACATCTGGACCGCCGCGCCTGTGCCGGCGACGAAATATGTCAACACCAGGATGACGATCCCCTGGCCGCCCATGAAATGCATGAAATGGCGCCAGAAGGCTACGCCGTAGGCCATGTGATCGAGGTCATGCACCAGGGTCCGCCCCGTGGTGGTCAGGCCGGACATGGACTCGAAACAGGCATCCAGGAATGAAGCGTAGTGCCCGCTGAGGTAGAGCGGCAAGGCCGCGAAGAGCATGGCGAAAAACCACGTGAGGGCCACTATGACCAGGCCCTGGTTCCAGGTAATCCTGCGCCGCGACCGCAGGGTGAAATACAGGAGGTTCCCGACTCCCGCCGTAATGCAGGCCGAGAGGAAGAACCTGAGGGCTCCCGACCACTCACCCGCCACCACACTGACCACAAGGGGCAACGACATGGAGAGCCCGAGCGCGATGAGGACGATGCCCACGTAACGGAAGATGTTTTCGAGGTCCTTGCGCGAGGGCTTCAGCATCCTGCTCGCTCCTTTGGTGCGTCCTCGGCTTTCGACGCGGAAGGACGACCGGGCCGCGTAATCCGACCGCGTCCGTGCTGCCCTTATGATAGCCACACCGCCCCCGCAGGACAAATTCCGCCCTGGCTTCACGCAAACTTGGCATGAAGGCTTGACCGCATGCGAGGCTCTGGTTGCCGGACTCGGAAGGGGGCGGGTTAGGATGTCGTGCCAGCCGGGGCAGCCATCGTCATCGACACGCTATTGCACGTCCTCCTCCCTTCTCAGCAGCGCCCGGGCGCTCCTTATCTCCCGTGCCCTGCGCCGGAGAAAAGGGACCAGGGTGGCGAGCATGAAGACGATGGCGAATACGGCGGCCAGATATTTGCCGGGATCGGGGCCGGTATCGAGGGTTCTCCCGGGATCGATGACCGCGAGCGTATATGCGTGTATGTCAAAATCCCCCCCGTGCTCCGGACAATCCGCGTTGAAGACACCGCGCACCTCCACGAAGTCCCCCACCGTGCCGAACCTGCCCAGGACCTCTATCTTCTCCGCCTCCGAGGCTGGCAGCCACACGCCTATGCCGCTGTTCCCGCCCCGCAACTGGCCGGCCTCCAGCCTGGCCTCCCGGCTGTAGAAGTCGTCGTTCACGGTTATCCAGGCGTCTTCTCCTCTGCGCATGACGTCGCCGACGGCCTCGCCGCGGAAGACGACTTCCTTTCCGTCGAGCTCCTCCCAATTGTCGAGAAGATCGCTCGTGCTTACGTCTATCTCCCCTCCCCGCGCCAACGCGTATGCCGACAGCGATGCCATGCAGAGCACGAGGACGACGGCCATGAGAAGGCACAGCAAGGCCTTTTTCACTTCCGTCCCCTCCTCAGCATGCTCAGGAAGTATGCGAACACCGCCACCACCGCCAGCACCTCCAGGCGGCCTGCCCACATCTCGAATATATAGACGACCTTGAGAAGAACGGGCATGTCAAAACCGGTTATCCCGGTGGTCAAGCCCACGTTTCCCGCCGCGGACACCGACTCGAAGGCGGAGGCGGTGAGGCCGTAACCGTATAAAAGGCCCACGACCGTGCCCAGCAGGTAGAGGAGCAGGTAGAGGACGGTAGTGAATAGCGCCGCCCTCGCCATCCCTTCCGTCAGGGTCAACTCTTTTATGTGGTGGAAGCGTTCCACGATGACCGCCGATGCCGGCGAGAGGGCTTGCTTCGTCTTCACTTTTATCTCTTTGACCAGGACCCCTACCCGGAACGCCTTGATGGCGCCGGAGGTGGCGCAGGCGCATCCTCCGATGCCCATGGCCGCGATGATGCCGAGGAGGGCCAGGTCGCCCCAACGCACTCCCAGTTGCTGGCCGTAAACGGTCATGAAGCCCGTCCCGCTGTGCGCTGATATGAGCTGGTAGCCGCCCCGCCGCAGTTCCGCGCCGAAAGAGCTGAAGGCGCCGGCCAGGCTCAAGGCCGCCAGAACGAGGCCAAGGATCACGATTATGCTCACCGCGAGGACCCGGACTTCCATGTTCTTCACCAGCTCTCCGGGGCGCCCCTTCCATACCTCGTACTGCACGGCGAAGTTGATCATGCCCAGGAGCATGAAGACTATGGTTATCAGCTCCACCGGCAGGCTGTGGTAATAGCCCACGCTCAAGGCCTGGGTCGTGAAGCCCCCGGTATCGAAACCCGCCATGAACAGGCAGGAGGATTGGAAGAACGAGCGCACCGGCGCCACACCCTCCGCGAGCAGGCAGACCCCCAGGGCGAGCGTTCCCGCCACGAGATATGCCATGCTCACCTTCCATATGAAGCGGGAGCTCTCGATGACGTTGGGCATGATGCTCTCCCGTCCCTCCCCCGTGTACATCTGTGTCGCCGTGCTGGTTCCGGCCATGAAGTAGGTTATCACCAGGACCACGATGCCCTGGCCGCCCAGGAACATGATGAGATGCCGCCAGAAGTTGACGCCGTAGGTCATGTGGTCCAAGTCATGCACCAGGGTCAGGCCCGTGGTGGCCAGCCCCGACATGGACTCGAAACAGGCATCGAGGAATGACGAGTAGTGACCGCTGAGATAGATGGGCAGGGCCGCGAAGAGCATGGCGAATAACCAGGACAGGGCCACGATGACCAGGCCCTGGTTCCAGGTGACCTGTCCCCGCGAATGCAGGCTGAAATACAGGATGTTTCCGACCCCTACGGAAACGCAGGCGGAGACGAGGAAATCGAGCACCGCCGACCATTCGCCCGCCGCCATGCTGATCACCAGGGGCACGACCATGCACACCCCCAGCGCTATGAGGACTACGCCGACGTAATGGAATATGTTCCCGAGATCCTTGCGCGAGGGTTTGAACATCCCTCCTGCTCCTTACCGGCGACCCCGATACATGGAATGCGAACACCGCGTCCGGGCTGTTCCCGGCGCACGCCTCGGCTCATCTGGTAGTTAATGATATATTGACCGCCACCGTCGAACAACTTCGAAGCGGCCCAGGCCCCGATGCGCGGCCGAGGCCTATTCCACGTAAAGCCAGAGGTGGCTGACCATGGGCTTGGATATGGTCGCATAGACTCCCATGTCGTGGCGGAAACAGCAGTCGGTGAGGGGGCCCAGGTCCTCTCCTCCCCATGTGCAGCGGGCGGAGGTCACCTTGAAGATGCGCTCCATGCGGAAGCGGGTGTTGCGGCCCATCTCCGTCATGCCCATCAGCTTCTGGTCGGGGTCGGTGCCCATGAGGGGAGCGGCCACGCGGGGAAGAAGCCTGTTGTAGAGGGGGTTTCTGGCGATGGACTCCGGCACGCGGCTGGCGATGGGGTTGACCGCCTTGAGCAGGGGGGTCTCTCCGTAATCTACCTCCATGCGCAGTTCCCCCCTGTCACCCGAATCAAGCCCGATGCTCCAGCGGTTGCCCATGCGCAGCGACGAGATGGCGGCCACGTGGATCTCGTCGAAGCGGTGGATGGTGGATACGAGGTCCCTGCCCTCCACGCTGGAGACGTAAAGGGTGCGGTGGTCCTCGGGGGTGAAGTGGAAGACCGCCCGGTAGGGCCCAGCCGGCGTCTCGTCCCAGTCCTCGCAGAGGAATACGTCGTTCGCCCCGAACTGAATCGTGGGTATGAACCAGCCCTTTTCCACCAGCATCTCCATCCCCTTTCCTCACCTGATGCGGTCCCGCGCATGCTCCGCGCCGCGCGGCGCACGGGCCGGCATGCGACGGCCGCGTGCTCTGCTTCCCCCGATCAAGCGCGGCAGCCTTATTATATGTGAGCCGCCGGCCGCCGGTCACGGGCACCAGGCCCACGGGGCGCGGAAAGGACGCCGCCAGGGGAAAGCGGCCATGGCGCCAGGTCGGGGTCCACCGCGGCGTAGACGGCGGGTGGACGCTGCGACCGGTGTTATAATCTAGGCGTCGGGGTGTAGCGCAGCTTGGTTAGCGCGCATGCTTTGGGAGCATGAGGTCGGCGGTTCAAATCCGCCCACCCCGACCATTTTTTTCGCCCGGACGTGCACCCCGGCACCGGGGTGGGCTATGCTAGAATATGACGCAGGCGAGCGGGAGTAGCTCAGTTGGAAGAGCGAGAGCCTTCCAAGCTCTAGGTCGCGGGTTCGAGGCCCGTCTCCCGCTCCATTTTCTTCTCAGGGCCCAGGCGGATGCAAAAGAGCGCCCGCTCCTGCATCTCGCCCCGCGGGCGAAACGGCGGGGGCATCAGGGCGATTCCAGCAGCTCCTTGAGCTGTCGCACCGCCGTTTCCGAATTTCTCCTCAGCATCGCGGCGAAGAAGAGCCTGTCCAGCAAGGCGAACCACCCCGGAAGGTAGAAACGCATCTCCCTCTCCCACAGCGTGCCGCCGTCACGGGGATTCAACGCGTATGTGATCTTCACCTTCTGCCCGTAGCGCTTGCTCTTCCCGCGGATCTGCCATCTCTCCGGTGGCCTGCATTCCATGACCTCCCAGGGGAAGGTGTCCCTGAGTATGCCGTGCCTGACCTTCTCGACGATCACCTCGCCCTCGCGTGCAGGGTGGTCCACTGCGCCGGCGACGGAGACTGTCGCCGGGTGCCAGCGCGGCCAGCTGGAGCAAGTGGTGATGAAATCGAATACCTCCGGCGGCGGGCGCCCGATATGAACGGACACCGTGTGGGCAGAGACATATACGTCAGTCATGGTTTTCCCTCCCCGTTTACCGTGAATCGATCTGGCCGCTTCAGGTAGCCTTGAAACCCAACCCTTGGGCGTCTGATCCCGAGATGTTGAGACTCAACTCCCGGGTGCCGACCACAGCCAGCCCGGCTCTCCGCGCACCAGCAGGGCACGCAGGCGGCGCAGTGCCCTGCCGCGGTGGCTGACGGCGTTCTTCTCCTCCAGGGACAGCTCGGCCATGGTCCTCTCCATGCCGTCGGGTACGAATACCGGGTCGTAGCCGAAGCCGCCCTCTCCCCGGGGCGCGGTGGTTATGGCTCCCTCACAAGTCTCCCGGATCTCCAGGGTCTGGCCGCCGGGCGATGCGAGCACGAGTACACATACGAAGCGCGCTTTTCTCTTTTCGGGAGGGGTGCCTTGCATCTCCCGTAGCAGCCTGGCGATGTTTGCGGCATCGTCTCCCTGGGCGCCGGCGTAACGCGCGCTGATCACTCCCGGCGCTCCACCCAGTGCCTCTACCTCCAGCCCGGAATCGTCGGCCAGCGCGGGCATGCCGGCCCAGCGGGAAAGCTCCAGGGACTTGGTGGCGGCATTTTCCTCGAAGGTGTCGCCCTTTTCCTCCAGCGCCGGCCACCCCTCCAGGTCGTCCCGGGCCAGCACCTCGATGTCCAGACCCGCGAGCAGATCCCTCATCTCCCTTATCTTGCCACGGTTGCCCGTGGCCAGAGCCAGACGCACCGCGCTCAAGTGGCCTCCCCCAGGAACGCCACGCCGTCCTCGGCGAAGAGGGCCCTGTTCTGGAGCCAGGTCACCTGCTCTATCCCTTTCCAGGCCAGGTCGAGCAAGGCGTCCAGCTCGTCGCGGCTGAAGGGCTTCTTCTCCGCCGTGCCCTGCAGCTCGACCATGGCTCCGCTCCCGGTCATGACCACGTTCATGTCGACCTCCGCCCCCGAGTCCTCCTCGAAGTCCAGGTCCAGGAGGGGGATGCCCCCGACTCTACCCACGCTCATCGCTGCCACCGACCCGGTCAGCGGCACCTCCGCCAATCTCTTCTGCTCCACCATGTAGCGGAAGGCGTCGTAAAGGGCCACGTAGGCGCCGTTTATAGCGGCGGTGCGCGTCCCCCCGTCTGCCCGGATGACGTCGCAGTCGATCCAGATGGTGCTTTCCTTGAACGCCTCCAGGTCGGTGACGGCCCGCAGGGACCTGCCGATGAGCCTCTGTATCTCCAGGGTCCTGCCCCCTTGCCGGCCGGAGACGGACTCGCGGTTCATCCTCTCCTGGGTGGAGCGCGGCAGCATGCCGTACTCCGCCGTCACCCATCCCCGTCCCGATCCGCGCAGGAACTGCGGGACCTTGAACTCCAGGGTGGCGGTGCATACCACCATGGTCTTGCCCAGCTCCACGCATGCCGATCCCTCGGCATGGGCGATGTAATTACGCATTATCCTCATCGGGCGCAGCTCATCGGGCTTTCTCCCATCACGCCTTGACATCAATGCCACCTCCCAGGTGCAGTTCCATGCTATGCGGGCAGTTCCACCTTCTCCACTTTTTCCACCTCGGGACCCAGGAAGATACGGCCCAGTTTAATGGACTGCTCCTTATCTCCGGAGCAAATGAAGCGGTAGGAGGGCGGGGAAGTGCCGTCGCGCAGGTATCCCCTGCGCACCAGGTTTTCCTCGACCTCACGCGCGACTTCCCAGTCGGAGCTGATGAGGCTCACGCCCTCCCCGGCCACATCGCCTATGACCTTGCTTATGAGGGGGTAATGGGTGCATCCCAGCACCAGGGTGTCTACTCCCCTCCTCAGCAAAGGCGCCAGGTAGCGGCGTACTTCCTCTTCCACGCGCGGCCCCTCCACCTCGCCCCCCTCCACGAAATCCACCAGCGATGGGCAGGCGCGGGAGTGCACCGTGGCCCCGGCGTCGAGGGCGTGTATGGCCCTGAGGTAGGCGCGGCTGGAGATGGTGGCCCGGGTGCCGATCACCCCGATGCGGCGGTTGTGCGTGGCCTGTACCGCTCCCCGCGCCCCGGGCTCGACGACGCCCAGGACCGGCACCCGGCACCTGCGCTGCACCTCCAGCAGTCCCGCTGAGGTGGCGGAGTTGCAGGCGATGACGATGAGCTTCACCCCCAGGTCCTCCAGGAAGGCGGCGATCTCGAGGGCGAATCCGCGTATCTCACCTATATCGCGGGAACCGTAGGGACCACGCGCGTTGTCCCCGAAATAGCAGATGGATTCCCCCGGAAGCCTGTGCATGACCGCCTTCATCACCGTGAGGCCGCCTACTCCAGAATCGAATATCCCTATGGGAGCCTCGTTCAACCCTCCTTGCCTCCCCCTTTCCCGTACTCATTCGGCACGTGGCGCGATTTCGCGCCACGTGCGCTGAAACATCATTAGATTCTAGCACAACGCCGTCCCCAGCCCATCGCGAGGGAGCACGGCCGGTTTCGCCGCGTTGACCCTCATACATGATATGCATAAGATGTTCAGTTAGAGGGATTGAACCCTCCTATACGTATTTGAATACGTCCACGGGCAACCGCCGGTAAACGGGGAGGAGAGATGAGAGCATATTTCGCGCGCAGGCTGCGCCTCCTGGCGCCCATATTCATCGAGCCGGTGGAGGGCCTTCCTCCGGCCGACCCCGAGGGGGTGGTGGAATTCAACCGCGAATTTCTGCGTGCGGGAACCCCCGCCTTCCGCCTCCTCTATTACGCCATGATCCTGGTCCTGCAGGCGCTCTGCCTCGCCACCCGGGGCAAGTCGCTCTATTCCCTTCCCCCCGACGAGGCGGACCGCTTTATACAGTCCCTCTACTCCCACCGCGTCTCCGCCCTCGGCGCCGTGCCGGCCGTCCTGGGCACCGTAATTTACATGTCCCATTATAACCGTGACGACCTGCAGGCCTTGCTCGGGTTCGACGTCGCGGCCATGCGCGAGGAGGCGGCACAGAGAGGGGTGCAGCGATGATAGTCAAGCCCGGGGAATTGACCGGTAACATAAGGCGCGAGGCGGACGTGGCCATCATCGGCTCGGGGGCCGGCGGCGGCCCCATAGCCAAGGAACTGGCCGAGGCCGGCTACAGCGTCGTGGTCCTGGAGGAGGGGGGTTACTTCACGCGCGAGGATTTCGACTTCAGGCCCGGGCAGGCATTCATGCGCCTCTACCGCGATGCCGGACAGACCGCGACCGTGGGGCTGCCGGTCATCATCGTACCCCAGGGAAAGACGGTGGGGGGGACCACCACCGTCAACTCCGGGACCTGCCTGCGCGTCCCCCGCCACGTGCTCAAGCGCTGGCACCTGGAATGCGGGCTGCGAGACCTCGAGGAGGACGAGCTGAACCTCCTGTATGCCGCGCTGGAGGAATACCTCTTCGTTAAAAGGGCCGATCCCGAGGTCGTTGGGGAAAACAACCTTCTCTTCCTGCGCACCGCGGAAAAGCTCGGCTATTCCGGCGGTTTCCTGCCGCGCAACGCCAAGGACTGTGAGGGCTACGGAGTTTGCGCGTACGGCTGCCCCTCCGGCGCCAAACAGAGCGTCGACGTCTCCTTCATCCCCGACGCGGTGCGGGCGGGCGCGGACGTGTACACGCGGTGCCGCGTGGAACGCATCGTGGTGCGGGGGGGGAAGGTGACCGGGGTGCGCGGCCATTTCCTCGATCCGCGCAGCGGACGGAGGACCTTCCGCATGGGGGTGGACGCCCCGGTGGTGGTCCTGGCCGGCGGGGCCTTCCAGACCCCCTCCCTGCTCCTGCACAACCGTATATGCCTGTCCTCCGGCAGGGTGGGGGAGAACCTGTCCATCCATCCCTGCGGCGCAACCATGGCCCTCATGGACGAGCCGTTGGGAAACCCCAGGGGCATACCCCAGAGCGCCTACGTCGATGATTTCGCCCCCGAGGGCATCATGCTGGAGGGGGTGACCCTGCCCCCGGCGATAATGGCCATGACCCTGCCCTGGGGAGGCAGGCGTCACGCAGAGGCCATGTGCATGTATTCCCGTATAGGCACCTTCGGTTCCATGATCAGCGAACACGACTCCTCCGGCAGGGTGGTCGCGGGGCCGTCCGCCCGTCAGCCCCTGGCCTTCTACAACATGGGCCGTGGGGACGTGGAGAGGTTGAAGCGTTCCGTGCTACTCATGGCGGAGGTCTGGTTCGCGGCGGGGGCCAGGCGCGTCTATACCCCCCTCGAGGGCTTCAAGGAGTTGGCGGGCGCGCGCGACCTCGGCAGGCTCGCCCGCACCCGCCTGAGAAGAGCGGGCATCTACGGCCTCAGCGCCTACCACCCCATGGGCACCTGCGCCATGGGCGGCGATCCCCATAACTCCGTGGTCAGGAGCTCCGGCGAGACCTGGGAGGTGGAGAACCTCTTCATCTGCGACGCCAGCGTGCTGCCCACCTCTCTCGGCGTAAATCCGCAACTCACCATCATGGCGCTGGCCGTGCGCGCAGCGGGCTTCATCGACGACCGCCTCTCCGAGGGCTCCATCGATACGCGGAACGCAAGCCGCCTGGACAGGCTGCGGAACCGCCTGCGCAGGGAGAAGGAATCTACCATCGTTCAATAACCTGCTGGTCTGAGCACATACCTCCGTGGTTTGCACCGCGTAAGCGACAGCGGCGCCCGAAGGGCGACGCGTCGTGTGGTCTCACACCCCCGTCCTCTCCCCAACCCGCTGGTCTGCCCACCACCGCCCGTCCCGTAACCCGCCGACAGGGCTCAGTTTTGCGTCCTAGCCGCAGGCGAGGAATGACAAGACCGAGCCTTGCCCACCCCCAAGGCCAGCGACGCGAAGCGCTGTGGGCCAGGATTTATCCTGGCCCCAACCCCCATTACCTCGAGACCAGGCGTCGAATAGACAGCCACCCCTACCGTTCGAGACCACTCCCCTCCCAGGGCAACGCCGGGAAGGACGTGAACCGCTCGGACACAAGCCATGGGGGTCACGTCTTGCATGCACGCGACAAAACCCCTACTACCAACAGGCAACATACCGCGGTATGCAAAAAACAAGACCTGACCCCCCTCAACAGAGCGGCCAGATCTTTCCTTCCCGCAACAGAGCCCGGAAACGGTCCCCGGCGCCGTCGAGTATCGCCTCGCCATGCCCTGGAAGCAGCATATCGAAGTCCAGCTCCGATATCCTCCGCAAGGAGACGGCGGCGGCTTCCTCGTCGGGGGTGTAATGGGGCGGTGGGCCCTCGAGCACGCCCCTCTCGTTGCGCACCAGGTCCCCGCTAAACAGGATACCGCGGCCGCGGCCGTAGAGGCACACGCTGCCCGGGGAATGGCCCGGCGTATGCAGTACCTCCAGTCCCCCCAGGAGATCGAGGACCTCCCCCTCCTCCAGGTGGCGGTCGGGCTGGAAGTGGCGGTAGCGGAAGAGAGGCCACAGCAAGGTATAGAAAAGCAGCGTGAAGAAGGGCACGTCGGTGGTCTCCTGCGGGCATTGCGCGCTGGCGTAGGCCGCGTCCTCGCGGTGCATGGCCGAGCGCACCCCGTACCGCTTCTGCAGGCCCGCAAACGTGCCCGTGTGGTCGCCGTGATAGTGGGTGGCGATGACGAGATCGATATCGCGCGGCGAGGCCCCAAGAGCCCTGAAGGCCAGGTGGATCGCGGGCAGGTCCATGGGAAAACCGCCGTCCACGAGGGTCAGCCCCCCATCGGTGATGACATAGATGTTGGAGCCGAATGATCCCCTGATGTGGTAGAGATCTTCTGAGAGTTTTGCCGGCATTAACGTTCCTCCGTGCCTAGAAGCCGTCTGCCCCGCGGCGTATAGCATAATACTCCAATCGCGCCGGACGACCCAAATCGTCCACCAGCGCGGCCGCATTGGCGTCTCCCGCGTTTCCTCCCCGCCCGGGGCGTGCGGTATGATATTCCATGCCGTTTAAAGGGAGGACGTCATGGCGATGGTTAAAACCCTGGCCGAGAACCGCAAGGCCAGGTACGACTACCATATAGAGGAGAAATACGAGGCCGGCCTCGCCCTGCTCGGGTCTGAGGTCAAGTCCATCAGGGAGGGGAGGGCCAACCTGCGTGACAGCTTCGCCAGGATTAAGGGCGGCGAGTTGTTCCTCGAGAACGTCCACATCGCCCCCTACAGCCACGGCGGCGTTTTCAACCACGAGCCCCTGCGCGAGAGGAAGATACTCATGCACAAGGAGGAGATACGGCGCCTGGAGGGCAAGGTGAACGAGAAGGGCTACACCATAATTCCCCTGCGCCTCTTCCTCAGCGACAGGGGTAAGATAAAGGTCGAGCTGGGCCTGGCCCGGGGCAAGGCCAAAGCCGACCGCCGCCGCGACATCATGGACAGGGAGGCCAGGAGGGACATGGAGCGCATGATGAAATCCAGCGGCAGGGCGAGAGAAGAGTGATAGAATAGTGATGTGGAGAACATGGTAGCACCTTGAAAACATGGGGGCGAAACGGTTTCGACAGGGATCGGCGGGCAGCGCGGGAGCGAGCCGGGGGCCCGAGCCTCGTCAGCAATCGGGAAAACAAAATAAAAGCTGACAGTGAGTTAGCACTGGCTGCGTAAGCAGTCCGTCCCTCTCCGGGAGGCCCGCGACCGGGGAAGGGGCGTCATGCAGCGGGATCACCGAAGCCCTACTCCCGTTAAGGCCGAGGGACATCTTCTCGGGATAGCCACCGTCAGGCCATTCGCCGGGCACGCCGGCGGTGAAATTTAAGCGGCGAATACGCTCGTAGAGCCCACCTGGCCGGGTTTCTGGACGGGGGTTCGACTCCCCCCGCCTCCACCAGAATAAGAGGCTATCGTGCCTTGAGGGCGATGTTTTTTCTGAGGACAGTCGTAATGCGTTGAGGCTAGAGAGAACGGTTGCGGAAACATCAAGGGGGTTTGAAAATGAAAAGGCCGTATTAGTGATCGCGGTTGTATTCCTTCTTATTCTTTCAGTTATCCGCTAAAGTCAAAAGGAGAGGGATGAATATGAAGAAAATTCTGGTTATTGTACTTATGCTGGCCATGGTGCTCGTGACGGCCAGTCTTTTGGGATGCCAGAACGAAGACGGCCAGGAAGAAGAAGTGGTCTCAATCGGTATTATCCAGATCGTGGAACACCCCGCGCTTGATGCTGCGCGTGACGGCTTCATAGACGCGCTCAAAGACGCCGGCTACGAAGACGGCAAGAACGTCTCCCTCGATATACAGAATGCGCAGGGAGATACGAACAACCTGTCCACAATCAGCGACCGGTTCGTCAGCAACAAGGTTGACCTCGTGCTGGCAATAGCAACTCCTTCCGCACAGTCGATCGCAGGGAAAACGACGGAGATCCCGATACTTGGAACTGCCATAACCGACTACGTGGCTGCCGGGCTCGTGGCCTCCAACGAAGAGCCTGGCGGAAATATCAGTGGCACAACGGACATGAATCCGGTAAAAGAGCAGATCGAACTGCTCGTAAAGCTGGTTCCCGATGCAAAGACCGTCGGCACGATGTATAATTCGAGCGAGATCAACTCCGTAATCCAGGCGGAGATGGCCAAAGAAGCCGCCGAAGCGCTCGGGCTTGAATATACCGAAGTCACCGTGTCCACCTCAAATGATGTGCAGCAGGCCGCGCAGGCGCTTGTTCAGAAATGCGATGCCATTTATTTGCCCACCGATAATATTATGGCTTCGTCCATGCCGTTGATACACGACATAGCCGTGACGTCCAAGACCCCCGTTATCTGCGGCGAGGAAAACATGGCTCTCAGCGGTGGCCTGGCCACGCTGGGCATAAATTATTACAACCTCGGGTATTTGACCGGCCAAATGGCCGTAGAAGTCATGGAGGGAGAGGCGGAAACCGCTACCATGCCCATCGGATCGCTCAAGGAATTTGATTACGTCATAAACGGGGCCGTGGCGCAGGAAATCGGCTTGACGATACCGTCCGATATGACGCAATACATCGTCGAAGGCAAGTAACAGACGATTACGATTATCAAGGGCAGGGAGGGCAAAAGCATCCCTGCCCTTGATAAAATGCGGCTCTTCGCATTCTACCCCCTCGCCACCCGGGGATCCTCCCATCCCAAGGCCGGCTCGAACGTGCCCTTCTGCTTCATTCCCGCCCCTCCTCGCTGGCTGTCCATTTTTTCCCGTTTCACTCCTGCGAGGAAAAGCGTTATCCTTGTCAGGTGACGGTATCGCCCATACGATCTAGCGAAGAGGCCAAAGAACAGGGTTGGTTGAAAGGTTATGCTTGAAGTCTTAACAGGGGCTGTTACTCTCGGATTGCTATGGGCCGTTATGACAATAGGCGTTTACATCACGTACCGCATTCTCAACATCGCGGATCTGACTGTCGAGGGCAGCATAACTACGGGCGCCGCCATTGCCGCCGTCTCCATAACACATGGCATCAACCCCTATCTATCGGTCCTTTTCGCTTTATTCGGAGGCATGGCGGCCGGGCTTATAACGGCATTGCTTCACGTAAAACTGAAGATTCCCGCGCTTCTGTCGGGTATTTTGACTATGATAGCCCTTTATTCGGTCAACCTCCGGATAATGGGGAAATCCAACATCCCTCTTTTGCGCGTGAATACCGTCTATACGGTCATGGAGAATCTCGGATTGAGCCGGCAGACTGCCGTTATGATACTGGGCCTTATCGTCGTCCTCGGCTTTGTCGGCATACTGTATTGGTTTTTTGGAACCGAGATAGGCTGTGCGATACGCGCTACGGGCAACAACCCCCAGATGGTCAGAGCGCAGGGGATCAATACAAACACCATGATAAGTATAGGTTTGATAATAAGCAATGGGCTGGTGGCGGTGAGCGGCGCTTTGATCGCCCAATACCAGAGCTTTGCAGATATCCAGATGGGCATCGGCTCAATAGTCATAGGGCTGGCGTCCGTTATCATCGGCGAAGTGCTGTTTGGAAAGAGGAGTTTTTTCAGCCGGCTGGTCGGGCTCGCTCTGGGCGCGATCACGTACCGCATAATCATCACGCTCGTGCTGCAGCTTGGCATGTCGCCCAACGACTTGAAGCTTTTCACCGCCATCACGGTGGCCGTTGCTCTGTCGTTGCCAGTCTTCAGGTCATACCTTATCCCGATAAAAGCATCGACAACGAGGGAGAGCTCGAATGCTCAGCGTAAAAAGAATAACAAAGGTGTTTAATCCGGGAACGGTCATCGAAAACATCGTGCTCAAGGACCTGAGCCTCTCTCTTGAGGCGGGCGATTTTGTGACTCTTATAGGAGGCAATGGCTCGGGTAAATCGACGCTGCTCAACTGTATTGCCGGCGTTTACCCGGTTGAAGCGGGCGCCATCATCATCGACGGCGTGGACGTCACAAAATTCAGGGAGCCAAAACGCGCGGCTATTCTGGGGCGGGTATTCCAGGAGCCGATGCTTGGAACGGCCTCCAATATGGGAATAGAAGAAAACCTTGCGCTGGCATTGCGCCGCGGACAGCGCCGCGGCTTGAAGTGGGGCATCAGCAACAAAGAGCGTGAGAAATACAGAGAATTGCTCACAACGCTTGAGCTCGGCTTGGAAAACCGCTTGAGCACTAAGGTCGGCCTGCTTTCGGGAGGGCAGCGGCAAGCACTCACACTGTTGATGGCCACGCTCAAAGAACCAAAACTTCTGCTGCTCGACGAGCATACCGCGGCATTAGACCCGAAAACCGCTCAAAAGGTGCTTGAAATGAGCGACCTGATCGTAAGAGAGCACGACTTGACGACATTGATGGTGACGCACAACATGCGTGACGCCATCCAGTATGGCAACCGCCTTATTATGATGCATGAAGGAAGGATCATACTCGACATTCGGGGAGAAGAGAAGAAAAACCTGGCCGTTGAAGACTTGTTGAGGCGCTTTGGCAATGCCAGCGGCGAGGAATTCGTGGATTCAGACGCGCTGCTTGCATAGAATCACGCCCTGTCGCCTCGAAAATCCGGTAGTGCCGATGATTTTGTGCATCCCGATTGGCGCCAAGCCAAGCGGGCCTTCATCCCCCGTAATCGATCTCGCCGTTTCAGGCATCCTCTACATGCCGCTTAACGCAAGCTCCATGGCCTTTTCCAGCTGCAGGTCCTGCTCTCCCGTGACCGGGTTCTTCACCACCACGTCAGGGGCTATGCCCTCGTCGTCTATGCTGGCCCCGCTGGGCGTATAATAGCGCGCTATGGTCAGGCGCACGCCGGTGCCGTCCGCCTGCCTGAATATCTTCTGGATGGAGCCCTTGCCGAAGGTCGTCTCCCCCACCAGGATGCAGCGCTCGTTCTCGCGCAGGGCGGCCGCGAATATCTCCGAGGAGCTGGCGCTGCCGCGGTCAACGAGGATGACCACCGGCAGGTCCCACTCCACCCCGCTTTCGGCCGCGTACTCCCGGGTGGCGCCGGCGATGCGCCCGCGGGAGGTCACGATCGTCCCGCCGCGCAGGAACAGGTCGGCCGCCTGTATGGCGGGATCCATGTACCCTCCCGGGTTCACCCTCAAGTCGATGATCAAGGCCTTCGCCCCGCCCTCTCGGAGTGCGGCGAGGGCATCGGATACCTTCGTGGCCGCGTCCTGGGTCCAGTCGGTCAGGCGCAGATATCCGATCCCTCCCTCCTTCATCTCCGTCTCGATCACCGGGATCTCGATCTCCCGCCGCGTTATGTCGTAGTAGATGATATCCGAGGAAGGGGGCCTGATTATCCCCAGCCTTACCACGGTCCCCTCCGGCCCCCTGATCATATAGACGACCTCGTTGATGTCAACCCCGCTTATGTCCCTGCCGTCGACCTCCTTGACGATGTCTCCCTCCTGCAGGCCGACCTCCTGGGCCGGGGTCCCGTCCAGCACCATCGACACCCTGATCTCGTTCTTCACCGTCTCCATGGCCACCCCTATGCCGGTGAGCCGACCGGATAGCTGGGTATCCAGAGCCTCCAGTTCCTCCTCGCTCATGAACGATGAGTGGGGGTCGTCCAGGGAATCGATCATGGCGGTGATGCCCCGGTCCACCAGCGCCTCGTCCTCCGCCCCCTCCTTTGCCATCCTGCGGATGCCCCGCGCCCCGGCATAGAGCAGCTCCTCCTCGCCCACCTCGTCGACGTAGTTCTGCTCCACGATGTCCTGGGCCTCGATATAGGGCTCCTCGCCGGCCAGGAAGTTCTCGAGTTCGCTCATCTTCCCGTCCGCCGCGGGCGCGGCGCCCCTCTCCGCCTCGGCGTCCGTGGAGGAGTCGCCGGAGGAAAGGAGGTAAGGAACGGCGAAACACGCGCCCACGAGGAGCAGGGAGAGGACGACGGCCAGGATGATGATGGTCCTGTCCCGCCGGGTCCTGAGATCTTGTGTGGGATTGTCCATGTCCTGCCTCCGGCGCGCGGCGCCCCGCGGGCTAAACCTCGAGGAAGCGTCCCAGGGCGTAGGCGCTGCCCAGGGCCCCGATGATTATACCCCCCACGATCATGCACGGGAACAGCACCCACAGAAGGCTGGAGGAAAGCGACAGGCGCAGGAACTGCAGGTTGTCTATGAGCTTGTCCAGTATCCATACCTTGACTGCCCACGATACCAGTATGGCGACGATCGATCCCAGCAGCCCCTCGAACACGCCCTCCAGCAGGAAGGGCCAGCGGATGAACCAGTTGGTGGCCCCCACCAGCTTCATGATGCCTATCTCCCTGCGCCGGGCGAAGATGGCGACCTGGATGGTCACCGAGACCAGCAATATGGAGATGATGGCCAGGGCGATGACCCCGATGATGCCGATCTGGCGGAACTTGTCGAAGATGTTCTCCAGCTTCTCGATTGCCCCGCTGGCCGACTTTATGTCCTCGATGCGCTCGCGGTAGGGGGCGTTGTTGCTGATCTCCCCCACCACCACGCCCACGTCCTTGGGGTCCTTGGTCGAAAGCTCGTAGGAGTTGGGCAGCGGGTTCTCGGTCAGGTATTCCCACAGCTCCGGCTGGTCCTTGAACCTCTCCTTGAACTCCTGCAGGGCGGTCTCCTTGTCCTTGTAGGTTACCTGGAGCGGGTCGACCTCGGGTATGCTCACCAGGTAAGCCTCGATGGCCTGGCGCTCCTCCTCCATGGTGAGGTCGGAGAGGTAGACGTCGATCTCGCCCACCTTGCGCTCGGCGCTCTTGATCATGTTGCTGAACATGTTCCATCCCATGACCACCAGGGCCAGGATGCCCAGGGAGACCGCCACCACGGCGATGGCGGCCACGGCGAGGATGAGGTTCTTGCGCAGGGACGCCCAGGTCTCGGAGGCGAAATAGGTTATCTTATTCATACCCGTACACGCCCCTGTCCTGGTCGCGGATGATGCGCCCGTTCTCCATGGCTATGACCCGCTTGCGGAAGGTGTTGACGATCTGCTTGTCGTGGGTGGCCATGATCACCGTGGTCCCGCTGTCGTTTATCTTCTCCAGAAGGCGCACCACCCCATCGGCGAGGGAGGGGTCCACGTTTCCCGTCGGCTCGTCGGCGAGGAGGATGGGGGGGCGGTTGATGAATGCTCTCGCTATGGCCACGCGCTGCTGCTCGCCTCCGGACAGCTCGTCCGGGAAGGATTCCAGCTTGTGGCCGAGGCCCACCAGCTTGAGCACCTCCGGCACCTGCTGCTCCGCGATACGGTGGGACTTTCCGGTCACCTCCATGGCGTAGGCCACGTTCTGATAGACGGTCTTATGGGGCAGGAGCTTGAAGTCCTGGAAGACGCAACCTATCTTGCGGCGCAGGTAGGGCACCTTCCACTTGCGCAGCTGGTTGATGTTGGTGTCGGCGATATAGATCTGGCCGCCGGTGGGCTCCTCCTCCTTTATCAGCAGCTTGATAAAGGTGCTCTTTCCCGATCCCGACGGCCCCACCAGGAAGGCGAATTCGCCGCGCTCTATGTCTACCGTCACGTCCTCGAGGGCATAGACGTTTCCCTTATATACCTTGGTGACCCTTCTCATCCGGATCAATCTCTATCATCTCCCGCTTGCTTCTCGTCTCCGCGCCGACCGCATTATTCTACTACCCGCACAGGGTGCGGGCCACCTCGGCGATGTGACGGGAGCCGAGTCCGAAATGTTCCACCAGCTCCTCCGCCTTCCCGGAGGTGCCGAAGGTGTCCTTCATGCCTATCCTGCGCATGGGCGTGGGCATCTCCTCTCCCAGGAGTTCGGCGACGGCGCCCCCCATACCTCCCAGGACCGAGTGCTCCTCGCAGGTGATCACGCGCCGCGTGCGCGCTGCTGATGCCAGTATAACCTCGCGGTCCAGGGGTTTTATGGTGTGAAGGTCTATGATCTCGGCCTCCAGACCTTCCGCCGCCAGCTCCTCCGCCGCCTCGAGCGCCTTGTGCAGCATGAAGCCGCAGGCGAGCACGGTCACGTCCCGGCCGGGGCGCAGTATGAGCGCCTTGCCGAGTTCGAAGCGGTAGTCCTCGCCGAAGAGCACCGGCACCTTGGGGCGCCCGATGCGCACGTAGACCGGCCCCTCTATCTCCGCGACCGCCTTCACCGCCTCCCGCGTCTCGTAGTAGTCGGCGGGCACGATGACCTTCATGCGCGGCACGGCACGCATCAGCGCGATGTCCTCCAGCGCCTGGTGCGAGGAGCCGTCCTCCCCCACGGTGATGCCGCCGTGGCTGGCGCAGATCTTCACGTCGAGGTTGGAGTAGGCGATGGTGTTGCGTACCTGGTCATAGGCGCGCCCGGTGGCGAAGATGGCGAACGTGGAGGCGTAAACGGTCTTGCCCGTGGCGGCGAGCCCCGCCGCGGTGGCCATGAGGTTCTGCTCCGCCACGCCGCAGTCCACGAAGCGCTCGGGAAACCTCTGCTTGAACTTCTCCGTCTGGGTTGATTTCGCCAGGTCGGCATCGAGGACGACTACGTTCTCGTTTTTTTCGCCCAGCTCAAGCAGGGCCGCGGCGTAGCCGTCACGGGTACTCTTCGTCTCCTTTGATACCGTCACGAGCCCTCGATCTCCTTCAAAGCTCTCTCCATCTCCTCGGGCGTGGGCGCTTTGCCGTGGAAGTCCACGTTGTTCTCCATAAAGGAGACTCCCTTGCCCTTGACCGTGTTGGCGACGACCATGCCCGGCAGGGCGGCCGAGGCGACTTTATCCAGGGCCCGGCAGACCTCCACTACGTCATGCCCGTCCACTTCCTCTACCTCCCAACCGAAGGCGCGCCATTTCGCGGCGACGTCGCCCAGGCCGACCACCTCGCAGCAGCTGCCGTCTATCTGCATCCCGTTCTGGTCCAGGATCGCGGTGAGGTTGCCCAGGCAGTGGTGCCCGGCAAGCATGGCGGCCTCCCATATCCCGCCCTCCTGGCTCTCGCCGTCCCCGATGAGAGCATAGACGCGCGCCGGGTTGCCGTCCATGCGCAGGCCCAGCGCCATGCCGCACGCCGCTGCCAGCCCCTGTCCCAGTGAGCCGGTGGATATCTCGACCCCGGGGGTCTTCAGGCGGTCTGGGTGTCCCTGCAGGATCGAACCAAGCTGCCGCAGGTGCCACAGCTCGTCGCGCTCGAAGTAGCCGCTCCTGGCCAGCACGGCGTACAGCGCCGGCGCGGCGTGTCCCTTGGAGAGGACGAAACGGTCGCGGCCGGGCCAGTGCGGCCGTCGGGGGTCGTGGTTCATGGCATGGAAATAGAGGCAGACCAGGATGTCCGTACAGGAGAGGGATCCGCCGGGGTGACCGCTCTGGGCCAGTCCGATCATGCGCACGATATCCCAGCGGATTTCCCTGGCAATGCCTTCCAATTCTTCCCTGAGTTCCTCGTGCTCGTTCTGCCGCAAGAGCGCTCCTTCCGGTCTTTGCATGGGGGTGGCCATGTTCGCCTTTCTCACTCGACGGGACTCGCCCCTCATTCCAGGTTCAGCCTTTTGCCCCTGGACGCGAGAAAATCCTCCAGCCTCTCGATCGAGTAGTTTATCACGCTCTGAGGAGCTATGCCGATTTCGCGTAATATTTCGACCGCACGGGAGAATTCTCCTGCAAAGGTGGCGACGTGGGCGTCGCTTCCCACCGCCAGCAGTCCGCCCATGCCCTTCACCAGGGCCGCCATGCGCAGACAGTTGTCCTCACTCCCCTTGCGCGTGTATACGAAGGAGCTGTTATTGACCTCCAGCGCCTTGCCCTCGCGCGCCGCCGCTTCCGCCAGCCTCTCCATGTCCACCGGGTAGGACGGGTTGTCCGGGTGAACGATGACGTCCACCAGGGGGTGGGATAGGGCAGCCAGGAGGGCGGCGGTGTTGCCCTCCACCCCTTCTCCCTCGTACCCTGTATAAGGGTGCAGCCCGGCGTGGACCACGTCCAGCTTCTCCAGCACCTCGTCGGGCAGGTCCAACCGTCCCTCGGTGTCGAGGATATTCGCCTCCGCCGATCGCAGCACCACCACGCCGTGCCATCGCCGCGGCAGCACCCTCAGGTTCCAGAAATGGTATACGGTCCCGGAGCCGGGCATGGCGGGGCCGTGGTCGCTCACCGCGAAGGCCTCGAGCCCCCTTTCCGCCGCGGCGCGCGCGCATTCCTCCACCGTGGAGTAAGCGTGCCCGCTGGCGACGCTGTGCACGTGCAGGTCTACCTTGATGTCGTAACGTTCGCTCATTGCGATGTCTTCCAACGAAGGTAGGCGTCGATGAAATCGTCGAGGTCGCCGTCCAGGACCGCGTCCACGTTGCCTATCTCCATGCCGGTGCGATGGTCCTTGGCCATGCGGTAAGGGTGAAGGACGTAGGAGCGTATCTGGCTGCCGAAACCTATGTCCATCTTCTCCCCCCGCAGCTTCTCGATCTCGTCCTCGCGCTCCCTGCGCGACCTGTCCGCCAGGCGTGATGCCAGGATGCGCATGGCCGTGGCCCGGTTAGAGATCTGCGAGCGCTCGTTCTGGCAGGATACCACGATGCCGGAGGGGATATGGGTGATGCGCACCGCGGAGTCGGTGACGTTCACGTGCTGTCCGCCCGCCCCGCTGGAGCGGTAGGTCTCCACGCGCAGGTCCTTGGGGTCGATCTCCACGCTCTCCTCCCTCTCGAGCATGGGGATGACGTCCACGGACGCGAAGGACGTGTGGCGGCGGCTGGAGGCGTCGTAGGGAGATATACGCACCAGGCGGTGGACGCCCATCTCGGAGAGGAAGAGCCCGTAGGCGAAGCGGCCGTGCGCGGTGAAGGTGGCACTCTTGATGCCGCCTCCCTCGCCGGGCTGCATGTCGTTGAGGTCGGCCTTGAACCCCCGCGATTCCGCCCAGCGCAGGTACATGCGCAACAGCATCTCAGCCCAGTCCTGGGATTCCAGGCCCCCCGCCCCGGAATGGATGCTCACGATGGCGTCGCTCGCATCGAACTCGCCCGAGAGCAGGCTCTCCTCCTCCAGGCGGTCCACGTCGCGGCGCAGTTTGCCCACCCCACGGCCGATGTCCCCGGTGAGGCTGGCGTCGTCCTCCTCCTGTGCCAGCTGCGCCAGTTCCTCCAGCTCGCGCTGCTCGGCCGCGAGGCGCTCCCAGGTGTCCACCGCGTCCTTCAGGGCGGAGAGCTCCCCCAGGATGCGGCGGGCCCTGTCCTGGTCGTCCCACAGGTCAGGCCTGGCAGCCTGCTTCTCCAGCTCCTCCGCCTGGGTTCTCTTGCCCCCTATGTCAAAGGTACTCCTTTATCTTGTCCAGCCTTCCCGCTATCTCCTCGAGCTCGCCGCGGTAATCACTCAGCACTTCTCTCTCCTTAAACCCTATGTCTGCCTCCTGCCTTCCGTCTGCACTTCCGCGCATGGATTATAACCCGACCGTCTGCCCACCCCCTAACGCTGCTTGCATCGCTTAAGCGATTGTGCCGTCCCCGGCACAACGGTGTCCAGCGCCAGTCCTGGCGTAGCCAGGCCTGCCCTGCCACGTATGCGCTTCACCTAGACGTTCTGGCCGCAGCACTGCTTGTACTTCTTTCCGCTCCCGCAGGGACAGGGGGCATTGCGCCCCACCTTCTGGGAGCGTGCGGCCTCGGGCTTCTTCTTCCCGCCCTCCTTGCCGCCCTCCTCCACCACCCGCAGGGTGGGCCTCTCCTCGGCCTTCACCACCTGCACGTGGAACATGTAGCGCAGGAACTCCTCCTGGATGCCGGCGATGAGCTCCTGGAAGGTCGCGAAAGCCTCGTTCTGGTATTCGATCAACGGGTCTCGTCCCGCGAAGGACCTCAGCCCCACGCTGTCGCGCAGGTGGTCCATGTCGTAGAGGTGGTCGCGCCAGCGGTTGTCGATTACCCGCAGCATGACCAGGCGCTCGAGCTCGCGTATATCGCGTCCGGACTCCGCGAACTCCGCCTCCCTCGCGGCGTAGGCATCCATGGCGTCCTCGATCAGCGCTGCCTCGAGCCCCCCGCAGGTCACCGCCTGCAGGTCAATGCCCTCGGGCTCGAAGCTCACCGGGTAAAGGGCTTTCAGGTGGCGAAACAGCCCCTCCAGGTCCCAGTCCGTCGGGTGCTCCTGGGGATCGATGTGCTTCTCCATGGCTGCCGCGATGGCCTCGGGGATCATCTCCTCCACGCGCGCGTGCAGGTCTTCACCCCGCAGCAGGCGGTCGCGCTCGGCGTAGATCACCTCCCTCTGGGTGTTCATGACGTCGTCGTATTTGAGTAGGTTCTTGCGCACCTCGAAGTTGTTGGCCTCCACGTTCCTCTGCGCCGTCTCGATGGCCCTGGTAACCATCTTGTTCTCGATGGGAAGGTCCTCGGGGAGCCGCAGCCTCTCCATGAGCGAGGCCACCGCGTTCGAGGCGAAGACGCGCATGAGGTCGTCCTCCAGGGATAGGTAGAAGCGCGAGAGACCGGGGTCTCCCTGGCGCCCCGAGCGGCCGCGAAGCTGGTTGTCGATGCGCCGCGCCTCGTGCCTCTCCGTCCCCAGGACATAGAGGCCACCCAGCTCTATGACCTTTTTCTTCTCCTCCTCGCACTCGCCGCGTACCTCCTCCAGCGTTTCCCTGTGCTCCTCCTCGCTCACCTCTTCTTTCCCCGCGAGCCTCTGCTTCGCCAGCATCTCCGGGTTCCCGCCCAGCATGATGTCGGTGCCGCGTCCCGCCATGTTGGTGGCGATGGTGACCGCGCCCAGGCGGCCCGCCTGGGCCACGATCTCCGCCTCCCGCGCGTGGTGTTTGGCGTTGAGGACCTGGTGGGGTATGCCCCTCTTGCTGAGCATGCTCGAGAGCCTCTCGGATTTCTCTATGGATATGGTGCCCACCAGGACCGGCTGGCCGCGCTCGTGGCAGGAGATGATGTCCTCCACCACGGCATGGAACTTGGCCTCCTCCCCCTTGTAGATGAGGTCGTTTGAGTCCTCCCGGATCATGGGGAGGTTGGTGGGTATCTCCACCACCTCCAGCCCGTATATCTCCTCGAACTCGCCGGCCTCGGTGGCCGCGGTGCCGGTCATGCCCGCCAGCTTGTCGTACATGCGGAAGTAGTTCTGCAGGGTGATGGTGGCCAGGGTCTGGTTCTCCTGGCGCACCTTCAAGCCCTCCTTTGCTTCCACCGCCTGGTGCAAGCCGTCGCTCCACCTGCGGCCGGGCATGAGGCGGCCGGTGAACTCGTCCACGATCAGCACCTGCCCGTCCGTTACCACGTAGTCCACGTCGCGGCGGTAATGCTCCTTGGCCTTGAGGGCGTTCTGCAGGTGGTGGACGAGGGGGGTATTGATGTGGTCGTACAGGTTGTCCAGCCCCAGCAGGGTCTCCACCTTGTGGATGCCCTCCTCGGTTATGGACACGGTGCGCGACTTCTCCTCGATCTCGTAGTCCTCGCCCATCTTGAGGCGGGGCGCCACCCCCGCGAACTGGCGGTAGAGGCGCGCGGACTCCTCCGCCGCGCCGGATATTATGAGGGGGGTGCGGGCCTCGTCGATGAGGATGGAGTCCACCTCGTCCACGATGGCGTAATTGTGGCCCCTCTGCACCATGCGTTCCGGCCTCAGCTCCAGGTTGTCCCGCAGGTAATCGAAGCCGAACTCGTTGTTGGTGCCGTAGGTGACATCCGCGGCGTACGCCACCATGCGCTCTTCCTTCGGCATCTGGGCCTGGATAAGGCCCACGCTGAGCCCCAGGAATACATAGATGGCCCCCATCCACTCGCTGTCGCGGCGGGCGAGGTAATCGTTGACCGTCACCACGTGCACGCCCTTGCCCTCCAGGGCGTTGAGGCAGACGGCCAGGGTGGCCACCAGGGTCTTGCCCTCGCCGGTCTTCATCTCCGCGATCCTGCCCTGGTGCAGGACGATCCCGCCCATTACCTGCACGTCGAAATGGCGCTGCCCCAAGGTGCGCACCGCCGCCTCCCTCACCGTGGCGAAGACCTCGGGCAGCAGCTCGTCCAGGGTGGCCCCGTCGCGGAGACGCTCCCTGAAACGGTCCGTGCCGGCGCGCAGTTCGGCGTCGCTCAGGCGCTGCACCTCGGGCTCCCGGGCGTTAACGGCCTGCACGATCCCCGCGAGCTGCTCCAGCCTCTTGCGCTCCCCCATGCGCAGCACTTTTCCAAAGGTCTTGAGCATGCGCACTCACTCCTCATATTCCACAACTATATCGGACCGCCCACCGCAAATCCGCGTTCCCTCCAGGTGAGAAATCGCGGCTGAGCCCGGGGCCGGAACCCAGACGGCGGTTTGGGCGAGAAACGAGCCCTGACCCCAAAGCGTTGGGTCTGGATTATTCCTCATCGCGGAAGATCTCGTCGAAACTCTCCTTGAGCTCCTCCTGCTCCAGCACCCTTGCTCTCTGGCTGATCTCCCTCTCGGGCCGCCGGCGCGCACGCGCCTGGTACTCCACCACCTGCGAGAGGGTACGCAACACGATGGAATCGTAGAGCTTCCCGCGTTCCATACCCATCTCTTCCAGGGCCTCGCGGGGGGACAGCTTCCTCTTGGGCTGGTTGGTGAGCAGGTCGTAATCGCTCACTACCCCGATTATCTTGGACCCGGTGGAGACGTGCGCCGTTCCCGCCTCCGGCTCGGCGGCGGGATGGCAGTGCCGGATGATATGGGCGATGGGCCGCAGCCGCGTCACCTGTTCCAGCACCTCGGCGCCCCTCTCGGCGTGGTCCGGGGCCTCGGCGTCATCCTCGTACTCGATGCGCCCGATATCGTGAAGGACGGCCGCGTACCTGATATTGCGCGTCTCCTCCGCGGATATGCCCATCTCCCTCGCCACCTCGGCCGCCAGGTTGCTCACGCGTCCGGAGTGTCCCGGCATGGCGCGCGAGAGGTCGAAGGCGTCGCCTATAACGCGTATGGTCTGGAAATATCTCTCGTCGAGCTCCTTGTCGCGGTTGGACTCAAGTCGCACCAGCAGCAGCGGGATGAAGAAGGCGAGGAAGTTCAGCCAGGGTATGCGCGGGAAATACAGGGCCATGAGGGCGCCAGCGCCGCTTATGGCAAGGTAGATGGGGAAGGTCTGCCGCATGTGCTGGGGGAGCACCATGCGCCAGTTGCCCCCAATCTGCATGGACGTCTCCAGCGAAGAGGTCAGCATCTCCCCCAGGTAGAACACAAGGGCCATGGCCAGGAAAGCGACGGGGAAGATCAGCGCACGGTGCAGCACCACCGGGTTGAAATAGGTGAAGAACTCCGTGGCGGTGGCGGGACCCGGACCGAAGAGATTGGGCGGGTACGGGTTCCATGCCATATCCCACCCCATATTGGCTATGAGCTGATACACGACCCCCGCCAGGGCCACGATGTAGGTGCGCTGAACGATGTGCAGGAAGTCCCCTTCGCCGGAGCGCTGGATGCGCGTGAAGGCCCGGCCCAGCAGGCTGCCCAGGAGGAATATGAAGACCACCTCCGGCACCGGCCGGATAGCTACGATGCACAGTATGGCCGCCATGCCCAGCCGCAGGGGCCTTCCCCAGGGGAACTGCACCCTCCAGGTCTCGCACACCGCCAGTATGGCCACCAGCCCGAAGGTGCGCGCCGGGTCCAGGTCACCCCACTTCACGAAGGGGACGCATACGCCCAGGACCACCAGGAAAAGCGCCACGGAGACATACTTCAGCGCCTTGAAACGCCTTTCGTTCACGGCGCCTCGCCTCCCTCGTCCTCTCCCCCCGCGGACGTTATCCCGCCCTCTCCGGGCGGTGCCGTCTCGCCGGGCTTCCCTTCCCCGAGTTCGCCGAGGGCTTCTCTCTCCAGGCGTTCGCGTTTCTCCCTGCGCTCGCGCAGCAGCTCCTCCCGCCTGCGCGCCCTACGGCTGGCCGACCGCGGGATCTCCCTCTCCCGCTCCGGCGCCCTTTCCCCGGCCTCGGCCGGAACCGCGGCGGGCGCGGCTGCCGCCGCGCTCCTGCCCGCCTCGGCCTCAAGTGCGGCGATGAAACTCTCCACGATCTCCGGGTCGAACTGCCTGCCACTGTTCTCCCGCAGCTCGGCCAGGGCCTTCTCGTGCCCCTTGGCCTCCCTCCAGGGCCTGCGGTGGAGCATGGAATCGTAGGCATCCGCCACGGCTATGATGCGGGCGGTAAGGGGAATGGTGTCGCCCGCGAGATGGTCGATGTATCCGCCGCCATCGTAGTACTCGTGATGGTGGCGCACCGCCTCGGCCATGTCGGCGAGGTATTCGACCTCCTCCAGGCGCGAGGCTCCCTCCAGCGGATGCGCCTTGACCCTCTCGAACTCCTCCTCGCTCAGGGGCGAGGGCTGCAGCAGCACCTCGCGGGGGATCGCCGGCCTGCCCAGGTCGTGCAGGAGCGCTGCATGGCGCAGCCGGTTCACTTCGTACTGCGGGAAGCGCAGCTGCCTGGCGATGAGGGCGGCGTTATCGGCCACCCGCACCGCGTGGCCATCCAGGTAGGGCTCGCGCTTCTCCAGGTAGGTGACCAGCACCTCCATGCTGTGGTCGTAGGCCTCCAGCAGCTCGATGTTCCTGCCGCTGAAATACCAGGCCACGCCGAGCACCACCGTGAGCGCGAACACGGCGAAGATGCCTCGCAGCGACTCGGCCACCGAACCGATGATAATGGGGTTACCCAGGGTATCCAACACCATGGCGCCCTGGGCGTTGAGCAGCTCGTGGAAGGCGTTCTGGGCGTAGATCACGCCCATTCCCAATCCCACCAGGGCGTATATGAGCTGGTTGGGCAGCAGCCTCAGGGCATCGCCCCTCACGAAGCCCATGGGGTCGGTGCCCCGCGACCAGCGCAGCGACAGCATCACCAGTATGGTGTTCAGCGCCCAGAAGACCGCGGCGGCAACCAGCAGCGGCACCAGGGAGCGCAGGGAATTCGAGGTGGTAAAGGCGCGCGAGGCCCCTCCCAGGGCATGGTAAACCGCCGCCGCCGCCCAGGTGCACACGGCATAGATGGCCGCGCTTCCGGCCATCTCCCAGGGACTGTCCTTGCGTTTTAGCAGTCTCATGTGGAAGGCCGAGACCAGGGCTACGATCATCGCAGACGGCGTGTTGAGGGCTGCTATGGCCGCGAAAAGGGCTATGATGCCGTAGGTTGACCTCCCACCGGAGGCCATTCTCTCCCCCAGGGTCTCGCAGATCACCGCCAGGATGCCGAGGAGGAACACCGAGAACCAGAAGACCGGTTGGTCTCCCGCAAGGGCGAGAAACAGGATTACTCCCACCGATCCCGCCAGCCCCAGGGATGCCAGGGCCATAACCCTTCTGTCCATGACCATCCTTCCCTACCGCGCCCGTCTACAGGCGCATGGAAGCCCCCTGCCGCACGACGTAATCGAGGACCTGGCGCACCATATCCATGAACTTGCGCATATCATCCTCCGGGCTCGATCAGACCGTAGTTCCCATCTTTTCTTCGATAAACCACGTTCGTGTCCTCCGTCTCGGCGTTGATGAACACGAAGAAGTCGTGGCCGAGAAGGTCCATCTGCAGGCAGGCCTCCTCGGGGGTCATGGGCTTGAGGGGAAAGCTCTTGGTCTTGACTATCGTGGGCTCCGCTTCCTCCGCTTCCGCGGCCGAGGCGTTTTCCTTGAAGGGGTTCCTGGCATGGTGCGAACGGTCGATCATCTTCGTCTTCACCTTGCGCGCCTGGCGGTCCAGCTTGTTGGTGACCAGGTCTATAGCCTGGTACATGTCGCCCGCCGATTCCTTGGCCCGGATGATGGGACCGCTTGAAAAGATGGTGACCTCCACCACCTGGTTGTCCTGTATCTTGGGATTTCTCTCGACACTCATCTCTATCTCCGTCTTCAGGATGCGGTCGAGGTATTTCTCTACCTTGCTCACCTTCTCCAGGGCGTATTCACGCAGCGCCTCGGTGACCTCGAGGTTCTTTCCCTTGACGATGATCTGCATCGCGCCTGTTCCCTCCTTCTCAGTCAAAAAACCCATACCAGGTTCACGGCGGTATGGGCCTTCTCAGGACCTATAAAAGCGACGGTTCCCGGCCCCTGGCCTTAACCCGGCGCTTACGCACTCGACTCGCATAAGCCTAGCATACGTTCAATCCCCTGCCAAATAAAGAGGTCGGGTCGCGCCTTCCGCGCGCAAGGACGTCCCGATGGCGCCGAGGCGGCGGAACATGCAAGAGACGAGACCTGGCCCCCTTGCGAAAAGAAGGCTTCGAGACCCGGCTGACCTGGTCTTTTACCCCACACTCGCCTGCTGAGCGGCTCGCAGTGGGCGGGATCCCTCGCGGGCCATCGCCGCCCCCCACTAATACGCTTCTCCAGCTTATCTGCCGGGCAGGTCTTACCCCTAAGCCGCACTATGCTCACCAACCAAGAGTTGGCTTACGTGGGTCGTTTCGCCTGCGGCTGGCATCGACTTTCAACCACAGACCCGGGCCGAAGCCTTCATCTTTCATTATAGACCATTCCCCCTCTCAACCCCGCCCGAAAGGCGCCCCCCCTCTCGCCGCCTGTTCGCGGAACGGATGGGGACCGCGCGCGGCGCGCTCGGTGGAGGAGCGGCGGGCGTCCGCTCGTAGTCGCGGTCCGGGAGCCACGTGCTGGAGGTGAGGACGCCCGCTTGTGGAGCGGCTCAGGTCAGCCGGGCCGAGAGGCAGCAGCGGATCATGCTCTCCGCCACCTTCTCTTCCGGCACGAAATACCTGTTCTCCATGACGGCCATGCGCAGCAACCCCACCAGCTCCATGCGCATATCGGGGGTTCCGTTCAGCCTGGACATCACCGCTGCGGTTATCTCGTCGAGCTGGGTGCGGGTGAGGCCGAGCCTGTGTGGTGGCCCCGGTATGGCCCGCCTCGTCCTGCGTCCCTTGCGTCCGTGCATTTGCTTCCCTTCTTCCTTCAACCTACATGTGTTATCGACAATGGCGCGGCCCGGATTAACGGCCAACCGGGCGAAGGCGGGCGGCCTGTTTCAACCTCGTGGCAGGCGCGGAGGCGAGCACGTCCCGCGCAAGCACGCAGGCGATCACCCTGCCCGCACCGATGGCCTTGAGGGCGGCGGCGCACTCGACCACGGTGCAGCCGGTGGTGAGGACGTCGTCCACCAGGACCACTTCCTCTCCATGCAGGCGCTCCGCCGTGGGCCGAAAGGACCCCCTGACGTTGCGCTGTCTTTCCTCCCGGCCCAGGGAGACCTGGGGGGAGGCGGGGCGCACCCTCTCCAGCAGGGGCACGGGCTCCAGGCCGAGGGCCTTGCCCACTCCCCCCGCCAGCTTCTCGGCGTGATCGTACCCTCGCATCCTCCTCTTGCGCGGATGCATGGGAACGAAGGTGAGCAGCGGGCGGGGCGACAGCAGCGACGGCGCAAGGCGGGTTGCCGCCATGGCGCCGAGCAGCGGGGCCAGCCTCCAGCCGTTGCCGTATTTGAGCTTGTGTATGACCGACCGCAGCGGCTCTTCGTACGAGGCCAGGGCGACCGCGGCATCGAGGCGGCCCATGCGCCCCAGACACTCCACGCACCCGTCGACCTCGTGCGGCGTGGGGGTGCCGCAGCGGCTGCACGCTGGACCGCTGATGAGGGGAAGGGAAGCGTTGCAGCGCGGGCAGAGCGGCTGGCACGCACCGGCCCCGCAGCCCGCGCAGCGGGTGGGGAACAATGTCTCGAGCAACATGTATTTATTCAATATATTTAAGTAAATCATGTTATATATAATATATAATAACCATGGTGGTACGCAAGCGGGAAGCATGGGTGGCGAAGGCTGGGCCCGGATTTACTCTGGTTCGCCCCTGAAGTGGTGGTTCTTCTCGATGACCGAGCCGGGCATGATGCTCACGCTGGGGTGGATGATGCTGCCCTCGCCGATGACGGTGCCGTGGCCCACAACCGTGTCCTTGAGCAGGGCGGCGCCGCTCCCTATATCCGTCTCCCACCCCACGATGGAATCCAGCAGGTGGGCGTCCTTGCCTATGTAGCCGTCACCCCACTTGATGCCACGGTAGAGGATGGCGCCCTCGTCGATGATAGTGCGGTCTCCCACCACCAGGGGGCCGAAAAGCCTCGCGCCCCGCCTTACCTCGCACTGGGCGCCGACGCAGATAGGGCCGACCATGACCACCTCTTCCTCGACGACCGTCTCGTCCCCTATCCACACGTCTTCGCCGATGCGCACCCCCGGTATCTTCACCTTCACCTTGCCGGTGAGGGCATCGAAATTCCCGGCCTTGTACTCCTCCAGGCTGCCCACGTCGTTCCAGTAATCGCCGTGGCGGTAGCCGTAGAACTCTATCCCCTCCTCCAGGAAGCGGGGGAAGAGCTGGGAACCGAAATCGTAGAAGCCAGCGGGGATCATCTCCAGCACCTCGGGCTCGAAGACGTAGATGCCGCTGTTGGCCACGAAGCTGAGCGCCTCCTCGCGGCTCGGCTTCTCCTGGAAGCCGGTGATGCGCCCGTCCTCCTCGGTGATGACAACGCCGTACTTGGAGGGGTCGCTCACCGGGGTGATGACCAGGGTCGCCAGGCGTCCGTGCGCCCTGTGAAAGGCGAAGAGGGAGGTGAGGTCGAGGTCCGTGAGGGCGTCCCCGCTGATGACCAGAAAGGTCTCCCCTCCCAGTTCTCCCGCGAGTCTCTTCACCCCTCCGGCGGTGCCCTGCAGCTCCTCCTCGAGGGAATAGGTTATGGAAACCCCCCAGCGCTCGCCTCCCGAAAAATGGCGGGTGATGACGTCGGGGTGATAGTGCAGGTTGACGTAGAGCTCATCGAAGCCATGGCGGGCGAGGAGTTCGACGATGTGCTCCATCACCGGCCGGTTGGCGATGGGGACCATGGGCTTGGAGATCTCCTCGGTAAGGGGTCGCAGGCGGGTGCCCAGCCCGGCGGCCAGGATCATGGCCTTCATGTATCCACGCCCTCCTTCTGATCTCTCAGCGCCGGTCCGTAGGGTGGGCGCGCCACCCCTCTCTCTGTAATGATAGCCGAAATGAGCCCGGCCGGGGTCACGTCGAAGGCGAAATTGCGCGCGGCGGCTCCGGGGGGCGCGACATCCACGCCCCCGCAGGACGTCACCTCCGCGGGATCCCTCTCCTCGATGGGGATGGCGGAGCCATCCGCGGTATCCAGGTCAACGGTTGACAGGGGGGCGGCGATATACAGGGGCAGGTTTTGGTGGGCGGCCAGGACCGCCAGGGTGTAGGTGCCGATCTTGTTGGCGCTGTCCCCGTTGGCGGCGATGCGGTCGGCGCCGGTTACCACCGCGTCCACCTCGCCCCGGGACATGAGGTGCCCCGCCGTATTGTCACAGACCACCGCCATGGGTACCCCCTCGCGCCGCAGCTCCCATGCCGTAAGGCGCGCTCCCTGCAGCAGCGGCCGCGTCTCGTCCACCCATACGTGGGCTATCTTCCCCCGCGCGTGCGCGGCCTTGATCACCCCCAGGGCCGTGCCGTAGGACCAGGTCGCCAGGCCGCCGGCGTTGCAGTGCGTCAAAACGCGGCAGCCGTCCGGCAGCAGCTCGGCCCCCAGTTCACCGATGGCGCGGTCGGCCGCGTCCTGCTCCGCCGCGATGCGCCCCGCCTCGGCGAGCAGCGCGGGGGCGAGTTCCTCGGCAGAGGTCTTTTCGGCCAGGGCTCGCATGCGTTCCACGGCCCAGGATAGGTTTACGGCAGTCGGCCGGGCGCGGGCGAGCCCCTCACATGCTCGCGCCACCTCGGCCGCGGGATCGGCGGCAAGCGCCGCGAGCGCGGCGCCGTAAGCGGCGGCGATGCCGATGGCCGGGGCTCCCCGCACCTGCATCGTCTTTATGGCGGCGCCCACCTCCCGCCAGTCAGAAAGCTCGAGGTAGACCTCCTCGGCGGGCAGCCGCGTCTGGTCCAGCAGGATTACCCTGCCGTCTCTCCAGTCCACCGCCCTGAAAGCTTTTCCTTCCTCCGACATATGCGAGCCTCCATAGCCTAATTAACGTGCAGACCTATTATAGCTACCTCCCGGGAAACTTGTGTTCCAACCAGGCTGACCATTCTCCCGGTAGAATGCGAGACCTGCGTGCCTGTCATCTCCCTTCTTCGCCTCAAGAATAGAGAGTGAGTGGGAGTGGGGATATCCACCGGCCCACTTCCGCCTTGGGGCCTCCAGGCTGGCTGAGCCTTTCGCCGGCCTTCGCGGCTTCCGGGGGTTGGATTGGGTGCCCCCGGCGGGATTCGAACCCGCGACCTCCCCGTGCGCCAGACGGGGGCTCTATCCGCTGAGCTACGGGGACTCCCCACTCCTCGTATCGGGTTTCCCCGAAACATGTATATCTTATAACTTATATACGACAATTGAAGATATATTTGTGCTATAATTAAAAAGCGCCAGACGGGGGCTCTGAAGAGAGCTACGGGAGAGACGGGAAACCGTCTCTTTTCCTTTTGGCGCCGGCACCACGCGTCTCTTGCCTTGTGTGGTAGGTGGTTCATGTTCTTCCCCGCGTTGCCCTGGAATGAACCTGGTCTCATCCGGCGGGGATGGCTACGTATCGATACGTTGGGTCTCTAGGTAATGGGAATTGGGGCCAGGATAAATCCTGGCCCGCAGCGCTTCGCGTCGCTCAGCTCTGACAGGTGGGTATGGGCTCAGCCTTGTCGACCGGTTGTGTAGAGAGAGGGCGTGCGCATACCATGAGCGGTGCAGCGATAGATTGCCGCCGGGAAACGTGCATATTCAGTGGCCAATAAGGATGAGAACCCGCCCGGGTGTTTCCCTGCCCTCCAACCTATTTCCCGACTGGCCCGGGGAGCTACCGGGTCGGTCGCAGCGAGGCCTTGCGAGCGAGACCGTTACCCGGAGTCCCCGGGCCACCTCTCTACGTCCCCATGTCCCAACTGCAGAGGTACTTCTCCTGCTCGCGGGTGAGGCAGTCTATCTCCACGCCCATGGAGGCCAGCTTGAGGCGGGCTATCTCCTCGTCCAATTCCACCGGCACGTCATATACCTGCCGCTCCAGGCCGTCATGGCACTCCTTCACGTACTCCACCACCAGGGCCTGGTTGGCGAAGGACATATCCATGACCGAGGCGGGGTGGCCTTCGGCGGCGGCCAGGTTGACCAGCCTGCCGTCGGCCAGGAGGTAGATCCTGCGCCCGTCTTTCAGCAGGAACTCCTCCACGTTCTCCCGCACCCTGCGCCTGGATTTAGCCATCTTCTCCAGTGCGGGGATGTCTATCTCCACGTTGAAGTGGCCGGAGTTGGCCAGGATGGCGCCGTCCTTCATCTTCTTGAAATGCTCCGCCCTGAGCACGTGGACATCGCCGGTGACGGTTATGAAGAGGTCGCCTTTCTCGGCAGCGGACACGCATCCCGATACCTCGAATCCCTCCATCACCGCCTCCAGGGCCCGCAGGGGGTCCACCTCCACGACGATGACGTGGGCACCGAGCCCCCTGGCCCGTGAGGCCACCCCCCGGCCGCACATGCCGTAGCCGTAGACGACCACGCGCCTGCCCGCGAAGAGGACGTTGGTAGCGCGCATTATCCCGTCCAGTGTGGACTGGCCGGTGCCGTAACGGTTGTCGAAAAGGTGCTTGGTCTTGGCGTTGTTCACCGCGATCACCGGGTAGAGGAGCATGCCGTCCTCGGCCATGGCCCGCAGGCGGATGACCCCGGTGGTCGTCTCCTCCGCTCCCGCCCATACCTTCTGCGCCTGGTCCTTGCGCTTGGAATGGATGGTGGAGATGAGGTCCGCCCCGTCGTCCATGGTCACCTGGGGTTTTATATCCAGGACGGAATCTATATGGGAGTAGTAGGTCCTGTTGTTCTCCCCGCGGATGGCGAAGACGGATATCTTGTGGTGCTTGACCAGGGAAGCGGCCACGTCGTCCTGGGTCGAGAGGGGATTGGAGGCGCACAGGGCTACCTTCGCCCCGCCCGCCTTGAGGGTGATCATGAGGTTGGCGGTCTCCGTGGTCACGTGCAGGCAGGCTCCCACGCGCACTCCTGCCAGGGGCTTGTCCGCCGCGAAGCGCTCCCGGATCTGGCGCAGCACGGGCATGTCCCGCTCCGCCCACTCTATCCTCAGGCGCCCCTCGCTCGCGAGGGACAGGTCCTTTACGTCGTAGTCCATTTCACGCTCCTTATCGGGTTGTATTCCGGCGTCCTCGTGCTATGCGCGCGCTCACACGCGCTCGCGCCAGTAGTCGAGGAGGTCCTTTACGGTCTTCTCGAACGGTATCTCCGGCTTCCACCCCGTGGCGCGGTTGAACTTGCCGTAATCGCACAGCAGCAGTTCCACGTCCGAGGGCCGCATGCGTTCCGGCATCTGCCGCACCTCGATCTGGACGTCGCTCATGGAGAGGATGAGGTCGAGCAGCTCCTGTATGGTAATGGCCTTGCCGGACCCGAGGTTGTAGACCTCTCCCGGTTCGCCCTTCTCCAGGCTCAGCCAGTATGCGCGCACGATGTCACGCACGTCGCTGAAATCTCGCCTGGCCTCGAGGTTCCCCACCTCGATCACCGGCTCCTTCTTCCCCTTCTCGATGAGGGCCACCTGGCGCGAGAAGTCGCTGGTGACGAAGACCTGGCCGCGCCGGGGGCCGGTGTGGTTAAAGGCGCGGGTGCGCACGGTGAAGATGCCGTAGCTCTTGTTGTACTGGTACGCCAGGTAATCCTGGGCCACCTTGCTCACCGCGTAGGGGGAGAGGGGGCGCAGGGGGTTGTCCTCCTTGATGGGAGCCTCGTACTCGAACACCAGGCCGTATTCCTCGCTGGAGCCCGCCACCTGGATGCGGGTGTCGAGCTTCAGGTCGCGGATGGACTCGAGCAGGTTCAGCTCGGAGAGGATGTTGGTGGTGAGCGTCTCGGCCGGGGCCTTCCAGGAGGTGGGGACGAAGCTCTGCGCCGCCAGGTGGAAGATGTAGTCCGGCCTGACCTCCTCCAGTGCCTTCTTCACCGCGACGTTGTCACGCAGGTCGCAATCTAAGAGGTGGAGACGGTCCTCTATGTGCTCCACGTTGTCCATGCGCGACCTCCAGCGCACCGCGCCATAGACCTCGACGCCCTCCTTGCCCAAAGCGTATTCGGCCAGGTGGCTGCCCACGAAGCCGGTTATGCCGGTTATGAATATGCGCAAGTCCTTCCTCCTTGTCTCTCCGCGCGACGCGTCCACCGCGGCGGCCTTTCTTCATCCGTCCATTATGCCTTGGTGATGCCCTCTTTTCCAGGGCGGTCAGAAGTGCAGGGTGGACGGCGGGATCTTCGCACGGGGCCATACCTTGATGCCGTGCTTGAGGTCGTTCCCGTCCTCGACCGTCACGCCTCCTCCCAGCACCGCCTGGTCCGAGACGTGGACGTTCTCCCCGACTCTCACCCCGCTCGCCAGCACGCACTGCCGCAGCACGCTCTCCGCACCCACACGGCAGCCCTCGTGCAGCACCGCCCCCTCCAGGTGCGCGCCCTCGCCCACCTCGCAGCCGGGCCCCAGCACGCAGTTGCTGGAGACGGTGGCGTGGGGCGCGATGTGGCAGCCGGGGCCGATTACCGTGGGTCCGAACACCGCCGCCTCGGGGGAGACCTCCGCTCCTTCCTCCGCCCACACCGAAGGCTTGATCATCTCGCCGCTGAAATCGAAGGGCATCATGCGGGCCAGGATGTCGTAGTGCGCCTGCAGGTACTTGGCGGGGGTCCCTATGTCCATCCAGTAGGCGTCGCTGGGGAAACCGTACATGGGGATGCCGTCGTCCAGCAGACCCGGAAAGAGCTGCCGCTCGAAAGAGAAGCACTCCCCGTCCGGCACGCGGTCCAGGAGTTCGGGCTCCAGCACGTAGGTGCCGGCGTTGATGAGGTCGGTGATCACCTGGTCCCAGGAGGGCTTCTCGAGGAACTCCGCAATGCGCCCCCTGCGGTCCAGGGGGACCAGCCCGTACGCGGTGGGATCCTCGACCCGCGTCAGGTACAGGGTGGCCTTGCCCCCCTTCTCGCGGTGAAAGGCGATGAGGCTGGCGATATCGAGGTTGGTGAGCACGTCGCCGTTGAACACCAGGAAGGTGCCCGAGATATGGCGCTCGACGTTTTTCACCGCCCCGCAGGTGTCGAGCGGCTCGTCCTCGGTGACGCAGGTGAGTTTGACCCCCAGGCGGCTGCCGTCGCCGAAATATTCCTCGAAGACCTCCGGCTTGTACGCCGTCGAGAGCACGATGTCCTTTATGCCGTGGCGGCGGCAGAGGTCTATCTGGAACTCCAGGAAAGGCCGGTTCATGAGGGGCAGCATGGGTTTGGGCACGGTCAGGGTAAGGGGCCGCAGTCGCGTGCCCTGGCCTCCTACTAGTATCACTGCCTGCATGCTCGGACCTCCCACATCTCAGGACTCGAGACCCTGTTCCGGATTCCAGGATATATTAAAATCAGCCCGTCAAATAATCAAACCCGCGATCGTCGCGGCCGCGCCGCCGCCGGCCCGGCCTCACGCCGTTTCCTGCCGGCCGAGCTCCTCGCGCCACCACCCGAGCACGTCCCCCAGGGTCTCCTCCAGGGAACGCTCCGGGGACCACCCCGTCACCTCCCGCATCTTGCCGTTGTCGCCCCGCAGCACCGGGATGTCCGACTTGCGCAGACGCTCGGGGTCCACATCCACCCTGATTGCCGCATCGCTCATGGACAGCAGCAGCTCCAGCACCTCAGCAATGGAACGGTCGCTTCCGCCGCAAACGTTGTAAGCCTCTCCCGGCTCTCCTTTTCTCAGCAGCAGCCAGTAGGCCCCCACCAGGTCGCGCACGTCGGAGAAGTCGCGCCTGGCCTCCAGGTTGCCCACGCGCATGACCGGCTCCCTCAACCCCGCCTCCACCTCGGCGATCTGGCGGGCGAAATCGGAGACGACGAACTCGGGCGACTGCCCCGGCCCTATCATGTTGAAGGCGCGGGTCACCACCGCCCTGGTGCCGTAGGCGTGATAGGAGAAGACGGCGTGGTAGTCCTGCATGACCTTGCTCAGGGCATAGGGGCTGGCCGGCCGCAGCGGGTGGTCCTCCCGGATGGGGAGTTCATCCTCCCCCACCCTGCCGTATTCCTCCGCCGAGCAGGCCACGTGCACCCTGGCGTCCAGCCCCGCCTCGCGCAGGGCGTCGAGGAGGTTGGCCTGGCCGGTGAGGGCGATGTCGTAGGTCAGCCGGGGGTCGTCCCAGGAACGGCGCACCGAGCTCTGGGCGGCGAGGTGAAAGACGTAGTCGGGCCGGAAACTTTCCACGTGAGAGAACATGCTTTCGCGGTCGAGGATGTCGCACTCCCCGTATGCGCAGCGGTCCCAGGGGCCGCCGCCTCGCGGTGGCTTGAGGTCCAGGCCCATCACCTCTGAGCCGCCCTCCTCCACCAGGAAAGACGCCAGGCAGCGGCCCACGAAACCGTCCGCCCCGGTGATGAGTACGCGCTCGGTCATATACCGCTCCTCTTGGCGATCATGTCCGCGATGAGGCCGAGGACCAGGATCTGCAGGCCGCCCAGAAGCAGGATGACGGTGCTGGGAGCTATATGCCAGCTGAAGCGGACTATGTCCACGATCATCTTGCCGAGCCCGGTGAGCAGGAGGAGCAGCCCCAGCGGCAGGAATATCTTGAGCGGGCTGAACCAGGTCACGGTGCGGAAGATGGTCATGATATAGCTGCTGGTATCCCGGATGGGGTGGAAGGTGGACTTGCCCTTGCGGGGATAGTAATCGATGGGAACGTACTTCACCGGGTGCCCGTTGTTGAGGAAGGCCAGGGTGATGGTGCTCACCCACGAGTGCCCGCTAGGGAGCATGTGAAGGTACCGCAGGGCCGTCTCCTTGCGGATAGCCCTCATGCCCGAGTTGAGGTCCGGAATCTTCGCCCCGCTGACGAATTCGGCCAGCTTGCGGATGAAGAACTTCGCCGGTACGCGCAGCACCTTCAGTGTCCCCTCCTCTTTCTGCCGCGCCCCCACCACCATCTCGCAGCTGTCCAGCTCCTCGACGAGGCGCGGGATGTCCTGCAGGGGATAGGTGCCGTCCCCGTCGGAGATGACCATTATCTCTCCCTGCGCCTTCTTGATGCCGGTGGTCCTCGCCCGCCCCCCGCCCATGTTGTAGGGGTGCCGCACCAGGGTGACCTCCGGGAAAGAGGCCGCTATCTCCGCTGTCCTGTCCCTGGAACAATCGTCGACCACGATTATCTCCCACTCCCAGTCCGTGGCCTTCAGGGTATCTATGGCCGTACGCAGGTCGCCCTCCAGGGCTTCCTCCTCGTTGAATACCGGCAGAACCAGGCTGACCTTCAAATTAACCTCCAAGCCTGCAGCAGCGGAATACGCCGATCTTTTACAGCACGTAACATTCTAATGAATGGCATTATCCCGGTCAAAAAGCGAGGACTTGTCACGATTATATACAAAAACGCGTAGAGCGGGATGAGGTATTTTTTGCCGAATTGGATGCGGATGGTCGCCACGAAGATCGTCAGGAAAAAGATCGGCACGACCACGAACAGGTCGTTCATCCGTATCCTCCTCCAGGGGAAGAAGATCGACGCCAGCGCGAGGAGGGCGAGGACCCCCGGGGGTGTTTTTAGAAAGAACGCCTCCGTGGGAAGTGTGATGATCAACATGAAAGCGAGTATCACTGCTACCGCGATCCGTCTCAAGACGGTTTTCCTGAAGCTGATGAACTTCATGGCTTTACCTCGGCTCTTTCGGAAACCTCCGGAGCCTAGGCAATATGCTCGTGGCGGGACTTCTCCAGGATGAAGAACCTGTGATATGGATGTTCGAAGATCCTGTAAGTACTCGTTATCGAAAATCCCGCTGTTTCCATTTCATGAATGATCTTCCTCAGCGGGTATCCCTTCGCTCCGATCTCCCATTTATGATATGCGTCGAGCTCGATGCCCCTGACTCTCGGGGCGGAGACCAGATACTTCTTCTCACTGATACCCGGCACGTTAAACAGGAGCTTTATCGCCCTGCTCTGATCCGGCAGGGAGATGACCGTGCTTCTGCCGCACACCCTGTATATCTCGGAAAGCGCGGCGCTGAAGCTATCGTATGCGATGTGCTCCAGGACCTCGTAGCAGGCGACGACATCGAACGCGCCGTCGTCGAGCGGCATATCCAGCACGCCCGCCACGATGTCGGGGGACAGTTCCTCCCTGATATCCAGGGTGGTGACATTCAGACCCCTGTTTCTCAGGTAATTGGACACCATGCCATTGCCGATCCCGATCTCCAATACGTTTGATGGGACGAGCCGGAGTATCTCGTTTATCTGATACCAGTAGCTGATGAATCTTCTCTTGTTATCGTAGCTGTGATCGAAATACCCGCTCACGGATTCCCTCCGGCACGCGCGATGACCTCGCCTGGCTGCATATCCAATCCAGTATAATACGTACTATCGCTTCAGGTAAGCTGGAGCCGGAGAAACTCATAAACCACTCTGGGGAGGCCTCGCCATGGCTGGATTCGCCGGGTTTTCGGGACGGGCAGGCGGTGCGCTCGATTGCGAGCGGGCGGCCGCGGCCCTCTCTTTTACCGGTCGTGAGGTCTTGTCCCGCGTATCCTCCCGGGGGTTTTCCGGGGCCGCGTTAACGCATGCCGGGGAAGCCGCGAGGCTCTCGCCGATCTTCGTGGGCGATGGCGTCACCCTGATGCTGGACGGATACATCACGGCGATCGAGGGATACCGGGAGGTCCCTGGGGGCGCCGCCCTTGCCGTCTGCGCGAGCTTCTACAGGGAGGAGGGGCCGGGGTTCGCGAGGCGGTTGAACGGCTCATTCGCGCTGGCGATCCGGGACGACGTCGAGGACGTGTTCCATCTTATCGCCGACCGCATTGGCAGCAGAAACGTCTATTATCGCTTGAGCCCCGGTCTCCTCGCGTTCGCGACACGGCTGGAAGCGATCAGGCGCGTGGACCCATCGGCCGCGGACAGGGTCAGGGAATCTGCCCTAGCCGAGTTCCTCTCGCTGGGCCGGCTCGTCGACGGCTGCCTGCTCGAAGGAGTCGACCTCGTGCCCGCCGCGCATGCGCTCACCTATGATGGTCAGACCCTGAAGGTACGGCGATACTGGTCGCCCATCTTCTCTTACGAATCCGACCGGCTTGATCTGGAGACGAACGCCCGCCGCCTGGCCGGAGCGATTGGTGAAGCGGTGCGGGAATCCGTATGCGGCTGGGGAAAAGCGGGCCTGCTGCTCAGCGGCGGCCTCGATTCCAGGCTGGTGCTCCCCTTTCTCGACGGCCGGAAAACCACCTGTTACACCGTCTGCGACCGCCGCAACCTGGAGACGCGGGTGGCGGAGTGGGCCGCGAAGCGTGTGGGGGCCGTCCACGTGAAGCTGTGGAGGGGGGCGAGCCACTATATTGACATGGTGCCTGATGCGTCCCGCGTCTGCGAGGGAAGCTCCGAATATTTCCACGCTCATCTCGAGGGCCTATGGGATCGCTTCGGCCGCGACGAAGACCGCGTGCTCCTGTCCGGCTATGCGATGAATTCTCTGCTCAGGTCGTACTTCATGCCCTACCTCGGAGCCCTGCAAGGCACACGGACGGACCACAACGAGACGTTCAGGAGTGTGCAGAGCGTGCGTTCCTTCGAAGAAAAGATCCTGAAGATACTGGTCCCTTCCGGGGACGCCCAGGCGGTCGTGGCGCCGGGATTGCGTCAGGATGTCCGCGCATACACCCTGGAGGCGGTCAAGCGTTTTGCCGCAAGGCACGTCGACTTTATCGCGTCGCCGCTGGACCTGTTCGAGCTGTACGTGTTCCACCATATAGCCCTGGGCCGCACCCATCCCTTCCTGGAGTCTCTGCGGCAACGCCTCCCGGAGCGCTGCCCGGTTTTCGACGAGCGCCTCGTTGCGATCGCCCTTTCGACGCCCCCGGAACAGAGGTTCGATTCGCGGGTCTTCAGGCAGGCCTTGATGTTGACGGACCCGCGGCTAGCGCTCCTCATAGACGCGAACACCTGCGTTCCCGCCGTGGTGGGAGGCAATGCCGCCGTGCGTGGCAAAAAGGCTCTGCGGTTCGTCGAGCGCGTCCCCAACGCGGTCAGGAAACGGCTCCCCCGCTCCGGCACGCTGTGGCTGCAGAAGGCCAGCTCCTGGCACGATCTCGGCGCCCTGTGGAGATGGAGCGATCTCTGGAAAAGGCTGGACGACCTGCTTGCGGACGAGGCGGCGATGCGCGACGAGTTGCTGAGCGCGGACGGGGTCAGGGAGCTGCTGAGGAGGCACCTGGACGGGAAAGGCTATCATCAGAGCATATTTTCGAGGGTCCTCTCTTTCCTCGAGTGGAGGCGCTCTTGTCCTTGAGCGTGCCCGCGCTCCACGTCAACGGCGAGGCCGTCCCCGCATCCCCGCTATCTCCAGCGAAGCTCCCGTTCCCGCTGGGCATGCGCCCGGCTACCTCCTCCACAACAACCGCCAGTACTCCTTGAACAGGTCGCGCTCGAAGATGGCCAGAAAAGCCGCGTACAGTGACAGGCCGAAGACAACCAGTACAGCGAAGAGGGCGATACCGTTTGCCACGATTTCCTCGAGCAGCAGGCTGGCCGCATATGTCGCCGCCGCTACGATGGCGTTGGCGATGAGAGGGCGGGCGAGTGTCGCGAGGTATTCCGCGGGCTTTAATCCGATGACGCGGTTCAGGATCCATAACGCCAGGATGAAGGATATGAAGGTCAAGCCGTTTTCCAGCCATGCGATCACGAAGACACCATATGAGACGAATATCCAGAAGACCACGGTGTTGACGACGGCGCCGTAGAGGTTCCAGTAAAAGCCCATGTCCGTTCTCCCCTTCGCGTACAGGATGGAGCCGATGGGGTTGATGAGCGCTCTCAACACACCGAGGATAACCAGTATCTGGATGAGGGGTATCGCCTGATTCCACTTCTCCCCGAACAGGGCGGGGATGAAGATATGGGTCGTGGCCGCTATGAGGGCGAGTACGGGGAAGGTGAGCAGGGCCACCACTTTCGACAGCTCATAATAACCTTTGCGCAGCACGGCGTTGTCTTCCTGCTTCTTCGCGAAGACGGGGAAGGCGACCCTCACCAGGATCGGGTTTATCTTCAGGAAAGGCTCGACGACCATCTGGTAGGCGATCATGTAAATGCCCAGTATCTCGCCGCCAAGAAACCTGCCGAGGATTATGTAGTCAATGTTCGCATAATAGAAGTTCAGGAGCCGCTCCCCCATGTTGAACAGCCCGAAACGGATGAAACCCCTCAGGTCCTTCCACCTGAAATGCACGTGGGGGTGCCAGTTCTTCCAGCCGACGACGACAAGCAGGGCAGCGCGGACTATGATATCGACGACCGAGCCCCACACGAGCGCATAGACCCCCCCATCCATCAACGCGGCTGATACCGCCACTATTGCCCCGACCACCGTGGCGATGATCTCTATCTTTGCAAGACGGCTGAAGAGAAGCTCTTTCTGCAGCATCATCTGGAACGGCATGCCGGTCGATGAAACGAGGAATATCGGGGAGATCCACAGGACCAGGTCGTATAGGCGGGGTTCGTGATAGAAGAACACTACGAGCGGAGCTGCCGCTATCACCAGGCCGGTGACGATTATCCCGGTCAGTATGTTGAACCAGTAGATGCTGGATAGCTCGTCGTCGCTGGCGTCCTGCTTCCATATGATAGAAAGGCTGATGCCCATGTCCGAAAAAGCCTGTCCCAATCCGATGAGCACCGTCAGCATGGCCATCAGGCCGAAATCGTCCGGAACGAGCAGGCGCGCCAGGATTATGGTCCTGATATATTTCGCCGCCGTCACGGCAAGGGTCGACGTCGCGGTCCACTTTACCCCATCGACGGCCTGGGCTTTCAGGGTCGTCATCTATTTCACCACTTCATCGTGTAAATGGTGGAGCAGCGGGATAGACCGGTTTAACTGGCGGGTTGTCATCCCGGGATATCCTCTCATGTCACCGTGACGTGAGGGGGGTATGCGGTAGAGCCCCGGTAGGCGGTTATGTGCCTGTGGGCGACCTCTGTGCCATCGATCTCCCACGAGCCCGCATCCCCCCGGGGGCGCGTCCCGCCTTCATCGAGATTCCGCCGCAACGCGGTATCGATGGCTCCCGCCAGGGTCTCCGGGCAATCGGGCCTGACCAGGTAAATGCCGTCACCCCTCATCTCCGCCAGGTCACCGACATCGCTCGCAACTATCGTCTTTCCGAGGGAATAAGCGAGGACCACCGAACTGCTCGCGGAATCGAGGTGCCGGAAAGGGAACACCGCGAGGTCCGCCGCGACGATAAGCTTCTCCAGCTCGCGGAAGGGCAGGAACTCCAGCCTGGTGATGACGTTTTCCCGGATGCGCTCTTCCGCGATGATGCGGTCGTACTTCTCCCAGTCGCCCCACAGCTGGCCGGCGATCAGAAGCCTGGCGTCGGGATGGCTGTCTATGACCTGGGGCATCGCCTTGATCAGGACGTCCAGGCCCTTGTAGTCCCTGATGTTGCCGAAAAAGAGGATTAACGGTTGCCCCTCATCGATTCCCAGCTCATTGCGCGTTTCTGCCGCGTCCACGGCATCGTCGCCGGCGTCGCGGGAACACTGCAGGGGAGGATGAGGTACCGCATGTACTTTCTTCTTGCCCTTGACCTTGCGCGTCAACTTTTCCCTGCACGTATCGCCGTGCACGATAAACTCGTCACCCAGCGGAAGGATGCAATCGTTCAGGAGGCGCAGGAGTAACCTGTTTTCGTGCGGGTCCACGTTGTGAACGGTTATGATAACCCGTTTCCCCCTCAACCTGGCTATGGTGAGGACGACGAGGTAAACGGGAGCCAGTATCCCGGTCCACCACTGAGCGTGGACGACGCGCCCCCGCATGCCGAAACCGGCCTTGAACCACGTATAGGGATTGCAGAAATCGAGCAGCCTTCGCCGCGTGATATTGCTGCGGGTGATATCAACCGGGTAAAGGTCATCTTCCTCGGTCTTGCCCGGATAGAACCTTTCCGGATACAGCCGCTTGAAGTCGAGGAACTCGATCCTCATGTGTTCGCTGAGCAGGACGGCCAGCTCCGCGCAATAGGGGCTGATCCCCTTGAGGGGAGGCAGGGTCCCGATCATGGTCACGTCGTATATGGATTCGCCGCCGCTCATCTCCGCTCCCGCTATGCCCGCAGGGCAGTGTCCTGTATATTGCAGTCTCCTGTCCCTATATATATTAAACGCAATCGCGGCAAATACTAATCTCCCGCACTTGAAATGACAATATCCGTGTTGAGATAGCCCTGTCCCGGAGGCGCCAGGACGTTTCAACTCGCCTGCGTGCTGGTAGAATACATGCATCGGTGGATACGAGCGGGAAATACCTGTTTATTATGTTCAACGATCTTGTTGATTCGCGTGATAAGGCGAATATTCATAAACCGAAGGGATTGTCGCCTATGGTGAGCGTTGTTTTGTGCACGTTCAACCGGGCAGACCTGCTGCCAAGGGCTGTGGGGAGCGTCCTGGGGCAGGATTACGGTAACCTCGAGCTGATCATCGTGGACGACGCTTCCACGGATGGGACCGAAGCTCTCGTGGGGTCTTTCGAAGACGAACGTATCGTATATATCAGGAACGACACGAACATCGGCGCCGCGGCCTCGCGAAACAGGGGGATAGCCCTCGCCCGGGGGGAGTTCGTAGCCTTCCAGGACAGCGATGACGTCTGGCTCCCGGGCAAGCTGAGCCGCCAGCTCGAGGCACTGAAGGATCCGCCCGCGTCCTACGCTGCCTGTTACTCTTCCCTATGGAGGGTAGGCCCCGCGGGCATCTCCATGCTGCCGGGAAAAAATGCTGCCGGCGAAGGCGACGACCTCTTCGATAAGCTCCTGCGTTGGAACCTCGTCGGCATCCCGACGCTCGTGGTGAGAAAGGACTGCTTGACCAGGGTGGGGGCCTTGGACGAAAGGCTTCCCCGCCTCATCGATTGGGACCTGGCTCTGCGGCTTGCCCGCGAATATCCCGTGCTTTTCTGCAGGGAGCCCCTGCTGCTCTCGTATCATACCGAGTCGAGCATCACCGAAAACGTGGATGCATATATCGAATCCGTCGCATTGATCCTCTCGAAATATGCGGAGGACTATAAGGGAAGATGGTGGCTGGTAGTGAATCATTACCTCTTCAACGCCAGGTACCTCGCGCGTAACCGGAGGTATGGGCGGGCCCTGGAGTATCTCCTCAAAGCCCTGGGGGTCCCGCTGCAGAGGTTGATTACAGGGGAGGTCACTATCCCATGAGAGAGAACAGCCTCGATCTCCTGCGGTGCGCAAAGGCAGCGAGGAGGACCTGATGGCAGATGATCCGCTTGTCAGCATCATCACTCCTACCCATAACCGGGCACGCGTGCTTCCCCGCGCGATCGCAAGCGTGCTTGCGCAGACGCACGAGAACCTCGAGTTGATAGTGGTGGACGACTGCTCCACGGACCGCACGCCCGAGTTGATCTCGTCCATGCAGGATCCCCGCCTGCGCTACGTAAGGCTGCCGGAAAACGTGGGGGCTGCCGCGGCCAGGAACGCCGGCCTGGAGATCATGCGCGGTGATTTCGCGTGCTTTCTCGACGACGACGACGAGATACTCCCCGACAAGCTCCGGCTCCAGCTGGAGAGGTTCGCCGGCTCATCCCCCGATGTCGGCCTCGTCTATTGCGGGGCTTCGCTCTGTCTGGATGCGGAGAAGCGCAAGGTGATCGAGGTCCAGCCCGTGTTGAGGGGCGCCGTCTACGCGCAGCTGCTGGGGAGGAACTACTTCGTCATGAGCTCTCCCCTTATCAGGAGGGAAGACCTCGAGGCGGCGGGGGGCTTCGATGCGATGCTCTCGAGTTGCATCGATTGGGACCTGTGGATCAGGATCGCGCGCCGTTGCGAATTCGATTATGTTCCCGACCTCCTCTGCATCCACTACATACATGGGGACCAGATCTCCACCAGCCTGGAGAAGAAGATCGCAGCACGCGAACTCATCATGCACAAGTACGGGGAAGACCTGTCGAGATACCCGGCCTCCTTCGCGGACTCCCTGAGAAGGCTCGCCATCCTCTATTGCCTGGCTGGCGACCCGGGCAGAGGGCGGACCTGCTTCCGCAAGGCGCTCTCAACCGGCTCCGGAAAAAACAGCCTGTACGCGCATCTGCTCCTGGCTGCCCTCGCGCCTTCCCTGCACCGCAGGATGCTGGAGAGACGTTTTACCCTGGAGGTAGGCGAGGAAAGGTTTTTGATATGAGCGTTCCCCGCTTGCGTCCCAAGTGCGTGGAGGCGGTCTAATGGGCGATAGCTCTCCGCATGTGACCATCGTCATCTTGAACTGGAACGGGAAAAACCTCACCCTCGACTGCCTGCGCTCCCTTTCCGGACTAGATTATCCCGGCTGCGACATCGTGGTGGTCGATAACGCCTCCACGGACGGGTCGGTGGAGGCTATCAGGAGGGCTTTCCCGCAGGTACATGTGGTGGAGAACGAGGCGAACCTGGGGTTCTCGCAGGGGAACAACCGGGGCATAGCGTATGCCCTGGAGCAGGGTTCGGATTACGTGCTCATCCTCAACAACGACACTCTTCTCCGGCAAGGCGGCTTCCTCTCTATCCTCGTCGCATACCTGGAGGAGAACCCGGGGGTGGCCGCGGTCAGCCCCCTCATCCTCTATCCCGATTCCTCCCTGGTCTGGTCCGCCGGTGGGCGCCTGCGCATCAGGCTCGGCATGTGCAGCCATATAGGCAAGAACGAACCGGCCGGCCTTTTTACCGCAAGGGAACCCTACGAGGTCGATTACCTTCCCGGCTGCTGCCTGCTTGCCGGGAGGAAGGCCATCGCGGATGTGGGGCTCCTCGATCCCGACTATTTCCTCTATTTCGAGGACCTGGACTGGTGTTTCCGGGCCGGCGAAAAAGGTTACCGCTGCATGGTCCACCCCGTCGATGCCATCTATCACATAAAGTCAGGCACCGCCGGGACCAGCGGCAGCGATAAGCTCAGCCCCACGCAGGCTTTCTTTTACGCCCGCAACGGCATCCTGTTCGCGAGAAAGAACCTGGGGGGCGTCTCCAGGGCCGTTTTCATCGTGGCACAGTTCAGCGTAAAGGCCGTTTACAGCCTTTTGCACATGCAGAGCCCGCGCGCGGCCCTGGACTACGCAAAGGGACTAGGGGCGGGCCTGTTGCCCGGGGGCAAATGGGATAGAATAGCGAGATGACCAGGAAGACACAGATACTGATACTGACGCTGCTGAGCATCGTCTTTTTCTTCGCCTATTCCTCCTACCTCATGGGACGGGAGGTCAGTTTCACTACGCCGGACGAGAACGTAAACCTCTTCTACACCAGGTATGTCGCCGAAAACCACAGCATCGTCTACGAGGACGCCCTGAACGAATCGCTCGATACCACCGCTATCCGGCCGCGGGGGATGAGGTACCAAGAGGGTAAGGTAGTGCCCAACCTGTTCTTCGGCATGTACTTCATCTACGGGGGGTTCCAGCAGGTTTTCGGCTTCCTCCATCTCCCCGACAGCGCTGTCCTCTACCTCAACCCCCTGTTTGCCGTTATCGGAGTATGGCTCCTCTATTTCCTCGTAGGCGAGGTCTTCGACGAAAAGACGGCGCTCATCTCGGCATGCCTCCTCTTCGTGCTCCCGCCCTACTGGTATTGGGGAAGCCTGTTCTTCTCGAATATCCTCGCGGTGGTGCTGTTCATCGCCGCGCTTCTTTTTTCCTTCAAAGCCCTCAACCGGGAGCGGCCGGGATTCTATGCGCTGGCGGGCCTGTTCTACGGCCTCACCGCGTTCGTCAGGCCGGATTTCGTTTATCTCTACCCTTCCGTACTGGTCCTGATACTGGTCCGCTGGCGTTCTATCAGGATAAAGTACCTGGGATTGGCGGTGCTCACCTTCGCGCTCTCAATGGCCCCGCTGCTTCTCCTGAATGACTATCTCTACGGCGGTTTTTTAAAGACCGGCCAGCACGTCTCCCTCGCATGGAAGGGGGTCGTGCCACCAGCGGGCGACAGGCCCGATTACCTGGGAGAGAATATCGCCCTGGTGCTATCCGCGGTGCCCCTGTCCGTATTCTCGTTCGGCGGTTTTATTTATCTCCTGAGGAAGAGGAAACACCTCGATTACCTGCTCCTCCTTCCGATCCCCATCCTCCTCTTCGGCTATTTCTTCCTTACGGGACAACCCGGCCGTTTCGATATAATAGCCCACAACTCCTACGTCCGCTATTTCGTACCGATCTACGTATTGATGCTGCCCCTGTTCGTGATCTTCCTGCTCCGCGTGGTCAGAAAGAGGTACCTGGTTGCCGCAGCGCTGGTTGTTTTCATCTCCTTTTCCGTCTTCACCGCCTACACCGGCGTTCTCGATACCAGGAGAACGGCCATATATTACGCGGGTAAGGCGGGCTCCATAGAATCCCAGACGGAAAGCGATGCCGTCATCTTCTGCAACTCCCTGGACAAGATCCTCTTTCCGCTGAGAAAAGTCGCCCTGTATAACTTCTCCGAGGAAGCTATCGACAACGCGGCTTCCCTGTGCTCCCGCATGATCGATATGGGCCTGCCTGTTTACCTGGTCGTTGAGAGACCTTCGACAACCAATCTCTTCTCTCGTTTACTTGAATACTATGGCTGCAAAATGTCGGTTGTCGATCCCGCCAACAACCTCTACTCTATCAGCAAAGCAAAGCGTATTTGATCGCAGGACAACGTCTGTCGATGTGGTGACCTTTGTAGATCACGGATTCTCTTACGCTCGTTTTGTCGTTTCCGCATACATCGCTATCGCGTTTATTGAAGCCATCTCCTCCGAACGGCCTCGATCGCGGGGTATTGCTGCCTGAGCTTACGCCTCTCCTTCATGATGCCGCCGAATGGCGCGAATGGATTGCGCCCCAGACACGCCCCCGAGATGAGCGCCGCGGCAAACCTGAAGATATTCAGATACAAAAAGTTAAAGATCGCCTCCAGGGGATAGTACTTCAACACGACCAGGAGATGGTTCTTGTTCTGGTTGTAGGACCTTACGAGGTCTATGCTCTCCCAAAACCTTTTCGTTCCCGATATTCCGCGGTTATGGTATGCGACTGCGGATGAAACGCAGTAAGAGGTGTAGCCGCACAATCTAAGCCGCCAAGCCAGATCGACATCCTCCAAGATAATAAAGAAACGCTCATCCAGGAGACCCGCATCCTTCAGGGCACCGGCGTTGTACAGCGCCGCGGCAGCGCATGTCCCGAATATCTCGACATTGCCGAAGGGGCCCGGGTCTCGCTCCCCCTGGCCCATGTCCTTCGCCCTGCCGTTGCGGTAAACCGCCTGCCCGAGCGAGTCTACGACCCCGCTCGCACCCTTGCGCAGTATGCGTGGCTGCACCGAGCCGATCTCCCGCGAGCCCCGGGCAAAAGCGGCGAGGATAGCAAGGGAATCAGGTTTCAAGACGACGTCGTTATTGAGGAGCATCACGTAATCGGGATCGACACGTGAGAAGGCAAGCTCTATGGCCATGTTGTTGCCTCTGGTAAAGCCGCGGTTCACCCCGTTCGCGAGGAGAAACGCCCACTTCCTCCGGCGCTCCGCCTCTGCGCCCGTGCTTCCACGGGCGCCCGTATAGGCGACCGCCCTGCATTCGTCCAGGCCCACGGCGCCCATCTCCTCCCGCGACTCGGACACCCCGGAAAGCCAGCGATCGATCTTGCCCGCCTCGCCGTCGCGGGAGCCGTTGTCCACCACGAACAGCGACAGGCCCGCGTACTCCAGGGCCATCACCGATTCGAGGCAATCCCTGGTGTTCTCCCACCCGTTGTAGTTGAGGACGATGATCGCGACATGCGCCCCGGACATGGCCATCACTCTTCGTCACCATCGCGGGCGTAAAAGCCCACATATACAGCCGTAACGGTCAGGACCCCCGCGGCGACGGCGATGAGAACGCCATAGATACCGTATGAAGACATGAGGTGATAGGTCAGGAGCGCCGCCAGTGATGCCGCTGCCGCCGGGAGCGGCAGGGACCGGGCCCGCGAACGGCCTGACGCCGCGGTACGCACGGCTTCCGGGCCATACATACCCGCGAGGATATGCAGAAACCCCGCCGCGAGGCATATATACAGGACGATATCGACATCGGTGAAAGATGATACGCTGCCTTCCCTTACCTTTTCCATGACCAGCAGGACGAGGTAGACCAGAAAGCTCGTGAGGAAAATGCACGCGTTGACGTCGAGGACCAGGTTCAGTAGGCCCGACTTCCCAGCCTTGCTCTCATCCCGCCCGATCTTGTTCGCCTTTTCCTCCATAGCGGTTCTTCCCTGTCTACTTGTCGCCTACTGCAGTGATGCTGTTCAGGGTGACCGGCGCGCCGCTGCTCAGCCCCGGAACGATCAGGATGACCTCGATGGTGCGGTCCGCGAAGACGACGCCCTCCAGATCGAAGGCGACCTCTTGCCTCCAGCCGTCGCCCTCGGGCTCGGGAATCCTGTAATCCGCGATCACGTAGTTGAAATCGCTCACCGGGAACAGGCGTGAATACGGCGTGCTGGTGATGGGGAAGAAGAGCGAGTCGGCCGAGAACGAGAAATAGGCCCCCCCGCTGCTCAGCATGAGGCTTCCCGCCTGCGTGGTTATTTCGTTCACGTCGCCGCTCATCTCCGCCGAGTAGGATATGTTCTCCCTGGCGAGCGCGAGCTCCTCATCCCCGTTGATGGTGATGGTCTGGATGCCTTCCACGTGCCAGGTCTGCGCGTTCAGCCTCCTGCCGTCGGTGAAAAGGGTGCTGGATTTCGCCGCCATGCCGTACATGGGGTGGTCCGCGAGAAAGACGCTGTCTAAGAAGCACAGGTAGTTCTGGGCCGATCCGATGCCCGAGAACACGACGTCGTTCCCGCAGTTTATCTCGACCCGGTATGCACCTTCCGCCAGGTCCGGCAGGAAGAGCTCGAAGCGCCGGGGCGCCGACGGTACCTGGCTCGCCGACAGGTCGCCGTCGTCCGGCAGAGACTCGGCGTGGATCACGTCTTCCCCCGCATACACGAAAACGCTCAACTGATCCGGGCCGTCGGACCAGTTTATGTCCAGCCAGTCAAACCCTATGCTCAGGGGTGCCTCTTTCACGTATGTCGATATGACGTGCTTGCCCCGAAAGGAATGGTCTATGAATGTCTCCCTGTCGGCGATCCCGAGATCGACATCCGGATAGGCCGGCTCCAACTCGTAGTAGTACGTGGCGACCTTATTACCCGTTCTGCCGAACGTATCGTCACCGCTGCCCCGGAACGTGCCCAGGAAGGCGTCCACGTCGGGATAAACGGGCGTTCTCTGAAAGAGGGTCGCTGCATCCTCGGACACCATGCTCCAGCCGAGGTCGTTCAGGGACCTGTTGTGGACCGGCCTGGATATGAGCTGGTTGCCCACGGGATTCACCACGCCCAGGATGAGCTCGTCGGGGTCGCCGCCATATTCTATCTCAAAGGCCAGCCGCGAGAGGCTGTCATACGGCATCTTGAGCTTGAACCTTACCTGCTCGGTCGACATCACCAGCTCTTCGACCTGGTAGAGCAGGCCGTTACCGTCCTCCCCGGCGACGGCCGAAGGCGTCAGGGGCGAGGGCAGGGTGACGAATCCGGACTCCCCCCCGACCTCGATCTCGTACCTCACGTTCGCCCCGAACGGGGCCCAGTTCTTCCATATCAGGCTGGCGACGAAGAGGACGGCCACGGTGATTATGACGGCCTGCGCCGCGATCCTCACCTTCGCCCACGACGTCAGATTTTTTCCCCCAAGATCGCCGCTGCGATCCGCAGTGCTCCCGACCTCTCCCTGGGTTTGCCCGCGAGCTTCCTCTTTCTCCCCATCTTCACCCGGCACTTCCATGCCGGTGTGATCTTTATCCATAGACCTTTAACGCCTCCTCGTAAAAACCATCACCTGCGAGCATACGCACGGCCTTCACGGGTCCGGTTGCAGGGAAGGCATGCCGTCCCCGCCGTTTTCCGGTCGTAAGCGGTATAGAAGGATCGCCTCATCGATAAACTCCCGCCTGGATGGCCTGTGCTCGAAGCTCTTCTCCAGGCTTTCCTCCCGGAAACGGTATTCCCCCACCAGCTCCAGACGCAGGTTCTCAACCAATGGTATATTATCCCCGGACGATCCGGGACGCCACAACAGGAAAATGGGGCTCCCGGTAAAATCCAGGTCCTCAAGGAGTGACAGGAACTCGCTCTCCCGCAACACGGCGTTGTCCCTCAGCCAGGCGCTCTCTACCCCGTACATGCACCTCAGCGGGGAACCGAACAGGTCGCCGAGGTGATAATCCATGACCAGGGTAGCCTCACCGCCCACGTCAGCGGCAATATCCTCGCATAACTCCACCTGGTTGCCGCTTTCGTCCAGTCCGAATAGGGGCACGGAGGCGTTCACGGAGAAGAGGATGAGGTAGAGGAGAAACGCGAACACGAACACCCTGGAGGCCCACGCGACCCAGGCGGGTTTTCTCCTCATTTGCCCGACGCCGTCGAGGAGGCTCTTGAGGACGTAGGCTACCGCCAGCACCGCCATGGGGAACACCACCGGCAGGAGCCTGCGCATGACCAGGATGTGCATGGGCATAGCCCGCATGTTCCAGGCATAGAGCAAGGTGTAAGCCAGGCCGATAAAGCCCAGCGTGTACTCGCCGTATCCGCGCCGCCGCGCAAACCATGCCGCATACCCCGCGAACACGGCCGCCAGGCCCGCGAAGGACAGGTACCATCCCCACCTGACTAGGCTCTCGTTTGTGTAGCTGGGGCCCCGCATCTCCTTGATGAAACCGTAGCCAACGACCGCGTCGGCCCCCTGCGGCCGGATGAAGTAGAGAAAGACGAATGCCCCGCACAATATCAGCCAAAGCGCTGGGACCCAAAGGGACCTCGCGTCCCTCAACTTTCGCACCGCTCCCTCCAGCTTGCGGCCGAAGATCAAGGACGCGAGCAAACCCAGGACGAAAACGACCCCGAGGGGTGAGTATGCCCAGCCCAGCGACGCGAAGAAGTCCCTCCAGATGAACTGGAAGTAGACCCGTGAAAAAAGCAGGCCCGCGAGGATGGAGAGGGTCGCCCCGGCGGCGAGCAGGGCCAGGAAGAGACGGTCGTCGCGAGTGATCCGGCCGGATATCCTCCTGGCCAGGTAGCACAGGGCGATGGGCGCTAAGACGAATATGAAGTCGATGCGGCAGAAAAATCCCAGGCTGAAGAAGACCGCGGCCAGGACCGCCATGCTCCCCCCACCGCCCCCTTCGTCACGCAGGTAGGCCAGCACGCACAGGGACCCGGAAAGGAAGAGAAGCATGTTCATCATTTCCGAGGTCGTGTAATGCGAGAAGTACAGTATCAGCGGGGAGAGGGCGAACAGGACCGCCGCGGCGATTGCCCACCGCCTGCCGAGCAGGCGCGCCGCCAGGAGCCAGAATCCCCACAACGCCATAATCGCGACGACGGTGACGGCCCAATACTGGCCAGAGAGGCCGATAAAGGAAGCGAAGACCGCCAGCAGGGAAGGCCACAGGTAGTAGAACCACGGGCGCACGGTGCCGCTTTCGAAGTCGTCTATGATGAAGAACTGGTTCTCGAAGTAGATGCCGTCATCTGAGCGGTCCTGCTCCTCGTAGAAAAGGAGGCCGCGTCGTTCCTCGTCCACCATGGAGGCGACCCGGTTCTCGACAGAGATGCCCCCCTCCTGTTCTATATGGGTGGAGATGTTCGTGTACACGCCCACGTCCGACCACCCGAAGACGATGCGCCAGGGGGAGAGGAAGAGGATCAGGCCTATGGCCGCGATGGCCAGGGCGAGGATCACGTCCTTAAAACCCAATCGGAATATCCAGCCGATCCTTTTCCTCGCCGCCAGGCCCATGGCGGCGCACAGAGACCCGACCAGGATGAGCAGCAAGGTAAGGCTGTACAGCGATGTTAGGGCGAGGATCAGGGAGCAGAAGGATACGGTACCTACGCCGAGGGATGCTGCCAGGAACAGTCTCTCCCCGCCGTTAACGTCCCCCTTGTCCCCGCGAAGCAGCGAGAATGCCAGCCAGCCGGGGATGAAGAGAAAGGCGGCCAAGGCGAGAGCGCGCAGAAGGATCAAGCCTTTCCCTTCCTTTCCCTTCCGGACCTTATCCTTCCGATCAGGAGGGAGAGGACAAACCTCGCCGCCAGCCCCGCCGCCACCACGGGCATGAGCAGCGCGCCCCTCCACCCCCGGTACCGCTTGCGGAAAAAGATGAACATGCTGCGGTGATGGTGGTAGAGCATGCGCACCGACTGCTGGGAGCTGGTCCTGCCGATGTGATGCAGCAGCCGCATGGAGGGGTCGTAGACCACGCGGTATCCCGCCCGGCGCAGGCGCCAGCAGAAGTCCACGTCCTCCACGTACATGAAGTAGGCCTCGTCGAAGCCGCCCACCTCCAGGGCCGCCTCCCGCCTCAGCAGCATGGCCGCGCCGGAGACCCAGTCCACCTCGCAGGGCTCGTCCCGGCACAGGTCCTTCATCTGGTAGGCGCGGGTCAGGGGGTTGTCCGGCCAGGCCTCGCCCAGAAAGCCGTGGACCACGCTCTCGAGCATCGAGGGGAATAGGCGGCAGGACATCTGCACGCTGCCGTCGCTGTTGAGCACCATGGGCCCGAGGGCCCCGATGCCGGGATCGGCGTCCATGTGGTCGAGGACGGTTTCGAGCCCGCCCTCCAGGAATTCCACGTCGCTGTTGAGGATGAACACGTAGGGGCGCTCCGTCGCCGCGATGCCCCGGTTGCAGGCGGAGGAATAACCGGGGTTGCCCGGGTTGTCGATGAGCCGGGCGTCGGGGAACTCGCCCTTGACCATCTCGCGGCTGCCGTCCGTGGAGCCGTTGTCCACCACCAGCGTCTCCACCTCGCCGGGCATCTCCCGCGCGGACTCCAGGCACTTGCGCAGGTCCGCCATGGTGTTGTAGTTGACGATCACCAGCGCCGCCCTCACCGGCGCTTCCTCCTCGCCAGCCCGGCCACGTACCCGGCCATCTTGGCGCCGTCTATGGCCAGCATGAGCAGGGAGATGCAGGGAACGGCGGCTGCCTGTTCCCGTGCCGGGCGACCCTCCATAAAGGACGGGATGCGCATCCAGCGCCGGCCGGCGTACATTGCCGCCGCCGCCGCCGTCGGTGCGGCCATGCGCCGCCCGCGCGGGGAGGCCGCGCAGAACGCCAGCCAGGCGTAGGTGGCAAAGCGCAGCAGGTGGCGCTGGGGGTACATCCCGGACTCACCGTCCCCCCGGGCGTATAGGAAGTACTGGCGCAGCAGGGAGCGGGGGCCTGGCCTCATCCTCCAGTAGACCAGTGCGTCCCTGGCCATGACGTGGCGTATACCCATATTCTTCCATGTATGGTTGAAATACATGTCCTCGCCTATCTCCAGCCACTCCGGGTAGCCCCCGGTCGCCTCCCAGACGGAGCGGCGGAAAGCCAGGGAGCGCGAGGAGGGCATGAAGCGGCGCTCGCGCACCTCCCACGCCAGGGGCAGGGTGGCGCACGCCGAGACCTCCTCGAAGAAGCTCCCGGTGAGGGGCTTGTAGAACCCCGCGACCAGGTCTATCCCCGCATCCTCATACATGGGGGCCACGATCTTCTCGAGCCAGAACGGGCCCAACACGCAGCCGGCGTCGGTAACGGCGATGATCTCTCCTGTGGCCATGCCGATGGCTATGTTTCTGCCCCGCGCGATGTTGCAGCCCTCGCAGACCTCCAGCCGCACCGGAAAGGGCGCCGTCGCCGAAAGCGCGCGCAGCATCTCCAGGGTGCCGTCCCGGGACCCGCCGTCGACCAGGACCACCTCGTCGGGCTGGCGCGACTGCCCCAGGATGCTCGTCCACCATTCCGCCAGGTTGTCCGCCTCGTTGAGCAGCGTGGCCACCAGCGTCACGCCGCTGCCGGCCACCGCGACCGCGCGCGCGGGCCGGACGGCCCCGCCTTCGCCCCTCGCCAATGCATCTGGCAATCCCTACACCTCCTCCATGACCCGTTTGTAGATGTCCATCACCTGCGCGGCGGCCTTCTCCCAGGTGAAGATGCGGGCCCTCTCCCGCCCCCCCTCGACCAGGCGCGAACGCAGGACGTGGTCGGAGATGACCTCCTCCACCCTTGCGGCTATCTCCTCCGCCTCGAGGGGGTCCTCCAGCAGCAGGGCGGCATCCCCCACCACCTCGGGCAGGGAGGCGCGCCTCGAGGTGATCACCGGCACCCCGCAGGCCATGGCCTCCAGGGGCGGCAGTCCGAAGCCCTCGTAGATGGACGGGAACACCAGCATGTCCGCGCTGGCCAGGAGCGACCTCAGGCGTTCGTCCGGGACGTATCCAGTGAACACGACCTCATCCCCAAGCCCCAGGTCATCGACCCTGAACGCCAGCTTGCGGTACTCGGTATTGTTGAGCTTGCCCAGGCCTCCCCCCCCGATCACCGCCAGCCGGTGCTCGAGGCCTCTCTCGCGCAGGAGCGCGAACGCCTCCAGCAGGGTGGCCAGGTTCTTGCGTGGGTGCAGGTTGCCGACGTAGGCGATATAGGGGGGGTCGAGGCAGTAGGCGCGCAGGGCGGTGTCGATCTCCCCCGGGTCCGGCTCCTCCAGGAAAACGGGGTTCAAGCCCGGGTAGACCACCTCCACTTTCCCGGGCGGCAGCCCGTATACCTCCGACAGCTCGTCCGCGGTGAAGCGCGAGTCGGCAAGCACCACGCGCGACCGCTCCAGGAGTTCGGGAAGGTACGCTATGAAGCGCCGGATGCCCCTGCTCTGCATCTCCGGGAAACGCACGAAGTTGATGTCGTGCACGGTGGAGACCAGGCGCGCCTCGCGCAGGGCCGGGGCCTGGTAATTGGTGGCGTGGAAGATATCGAACCCCCCCAGGAGTGACTCGGCGGGGAACGCATCGGTCCTCCTCCACCAGGTGTAGTAGAGAAAGTTCGCCGGGAGGTTGAACCCCTTCACCGTCACGCCCTCCAGCGGCGGCGAGACGTCCTTGAGGCGGTGCCCCCCGCGCAGGGATATGGAGAAGAGCTCGGCCTCCAGGCCGATCCCCGACCTCAATAGGTGCGCGATGAGGTTCTCGGTGTAATGACCGATCCCGGTCTTCTCGAGGAGGAACGGGGTGCCGTCGAAAACGACCTTCATTTCCTACCCGCCGTATGCCCTTCCGCCATCAGGGATTCGTCGTGCTCCACTGCCCCCAGTTGATAAGGACTATCCCCGCCACGATCGCCGCTACCCCTACCCAGTTAAGGGAGAGGATCTCCCGGTTCTCGAAGAATTTGTCGTAGAACATGACCACGATATAGGTCAGGCTCACGAAGGGATAAGCGACGCCCAGCGGCACGTCCGTGAGCACGATAAGCCAGAACATGGCCGAGCTCACGAAGAAGAACAGCCCCAGGAGGACTATCCAGTTGGTCAGGATCTCCTTGAAAAATGTGGCTGGCTGTTTCAGGAGCTCCAGGGCCCCCATCTCGGTCCTCTCCTTCACGGTGCTCATACCGCGCCGCAGGCACAACTGCCCGCTGATGGCCAGGCTCACGCTGATTATCACCAGGACATAGGATATCGGCTTGACCGCACTTTCCATCTCTCCTCCTTGTACATCGGTGCTCCCTCTGCCCCGCCGGGCCGCCCCGGACCCCACGCCGGGCGGGGGCATTTCAGGCGTATTATACCAGCCTCTCGCGACTCCTGGCGCAACATGCGGTTGCTCACACCGCCTCATGGGAGAAGGCGGGCGCCTCGATGGGCAGCGGCGGTTCCTCGCCGTAAGCGGAAAAGGTGAAGGTCACGAGCGTGTGCCTGCTCGAGCCGTCGTCCAGTTCGATCGACTGCTCCATGACCACGCGGCGCGGCAGGCCGTCCTTCTCCCCTATCCACAACTCCACCGACAGCTCCCCCAGGATATCGGCAAGCCCCAGGCCCCCGTACTGCTCCGCGAAGTAGGGGTCGTTCTGGATGCGCAGGCCGACCAGTTCTTCGCCGCTCGCGACGTAGGACGCGCGCGCGCACCTTACGCCATCCACTTCCTCGTAGCCGAGCCACTCCGGTTCCCCTCCCATGGCGACCAGGCCGGCCATGACCTGGTCGTAGTCGAAGAAGCGGTTTTGGCCGGACTCGGGGGTGTAGTGGACCCAGCCGGTCACGCCCAGCTCCCGCGAAAGCCGCTCGCCCATGACGTACGCCGTGGCTCCCCGGTCCAGCGTGAGATAGGAGAAAGAGTTGCGCTGCGGCTGGTCCGGCTGCAGCGAGCTGCTAACCGTCTCTTCGTATTCGTAGGTCTCGCGGTCGGGGAATATTATGTCGCCCTCCACGCGCAGGACCTGCTGGAACTCCCCTACCTCCGCCACCAGGCGGTTTTCCATCTCCTGCGTGAAATGGAGGTACCCTCCTCCCTCGATATAGCCCTCCACCCCGCGCCCGCACTCCTCGAGCCGACCCGCGGCGTCACCCGAGGAGCATCCGGACGCCAGCACGCCCGGTATCAGGACCAGCGCGACGGAAACGGCTGCGGCTGCCCCGGTCATGCCCTTCCTCAACGCTGCCTCCTCCCCGACGATTCCGCACACCCCCGACGGCGCTTTCCCTGCCTGGCTGCGCCGAACTCCATTCTAATTCCTTTGACGGCGCGACTTCCATCCGGGGTTCGGGCTTTCGCCGCGCGCGTTTGAAATGCGCGGCTAATTGGCTGTATCCTTGCAGGGAGAAGAACGCGAGAGAGGGCGGGTGAAGCGCACATGAGAATAGCGGTGATCGGCACCGGATACGTCGGCCTGGTAACGGGGGCCTGCTTCGCGGACCACGGACACACCGTGATAGGAGTGGACAGGGAGAGGGAGAAGATACAGCGCCTCAACCGCGGGGAAGTGACCATCTACGAGGTGGGCCTTCCCGACCTGCTCGCGCGCAACCTGGGGCGCACCCTCAGCTTCACCACCGATACCGATGAGGCGGTCAGCGCCTCCGAGATCGTCTTCATCACCGTCGGCACGCCCCAGGGCGAGGAGGGAGAGGCCGACATGTCATACGTGGTGGAGGCGGCCTCCGGGATTGCCGCCGCCATCAACGCTTACAAGATAATCGTGAACAAGAGCACCATGCCCGTGGGATCGACGCGCCTCGTGGACAGGGTGATAAGAGAAAAGGCCGAGGGAGAGGAATTCGACGTCATCTCCAACCCGGAGTTCCTGCGCGAGGGGACCGCGGTGCGGGATTTCATGAATCCCGACCGCATCGTCATAGGCACGGGGAGCCAGAAGGCCGCCGGCATCATGGCCGAGCTCTACCGCCCCCTCAACGCCCCCCTGTTCATCACCGACCCCGCCAGCGCGGAGATGATAAAATACGCCTCCAACGCCTTTCTGGCCACCAAGGTCTCCTTCATCAACGCCATCGCCAACATCTGCGAGGCGACGGGCGCGGACGTCAAGGAGGTGGCCATGGGCATGGGATACGACCACCGCATCGGTTTCGAGTTCCTGCGCTCGGGGCCCGGCTTCGGAGGTTCATGCTTCCCCAAGGACTGCCAGGCGCTCATAGAGATCGCCCGCAACTCCGGCTACCACTTCCACCTCCTTGAGGGCGTGATGCAGGTCAACCAGGAGCAGATCAAACTGACGGCCGGTAAGGTGGAGCGCCGTCTGGGCGGCCTGGAGGGCAGGCAGGTGGCCGCCTGGGGCCTCGCTTTCAAGCCCAACACTGACGATGTCCGGGATTCTCCCGCCCTGGAGATAATCAGCCTGCTCTCGGCCGGCGGGGCCAGGGTGCTCGCCTACGACCCCCAGGCCATGGAAAACGCCCGCGCGTCCCTGCCCGGGCTGGAGTGCGCAGGGAGCGCGCTGGAAGCGGCCACCGGCGCGGACATCCTTCTCATCCTCACCGACTGGGACGAGTTCAAGATGCAGGATTTCCGCAAGGTCGCGGAGGCGATGAAGGGCTGCGATGTCCTCGACGCCAGGAACTGCCTTGACCCCCTGGCCCTCCGCCGCCTGGGCTTCAACTACGAGGGCATCGGCCGTTGATTGCCCGAGCCCGGGGGTAACGGTCTCGCCTTCTTCCGAAATAGCCCGGGGCCTCCAGGTAACGGTCTCGCTCGCAAAGCCTCGCTGCGACCGACCTGTTAGTTCCCCGGGCTGGCGTCGGTCAAGCAGACGGGAGGCTCGCCCGCCACCGCCGGAGTTCGGGCAGTGGTTTGTATATAGGCGACGCCCGGATCGCGTCCATTTCGATTTACCGCTTTCTACACCCAGTGAATGGGCTGGCGTCGGTCAGGCAGATGGAAGGCTTTTATGGAGGCTGGCCCTATGTGGATAATGGAGGGCCGACCCCAGGCGGATATATTCTTCGGTTAAGGACTGGCCTCGTTCTTCCGAAAACCATTGTAAGCACGGCAAAAGGAAGGGACGCAAAGATGCTGGACATAAGCGCCTGCCCGGAATGCAAGACGCCCTCGTCCTTCACCGCGGGACAAGCCTGGCTGAACAACGGGGATATAGTCCAGAAGGCGAACCAGACCGCGCGCATGATATTTCTCGAGTGCGAGAACCTCGATCCCCTTTTCGCCAACATGGGCGACATCATAGGCTTTCCCGTCGAGGAGTTGGTCGAGAACATCACCGCGCGAGGGGCGGCCATATACATGGAGAGGCTCATACCCGACGAGCTCAAGGAGCTCATCCGCGCCGGCGAGATCGACTTCGGCTTTCTGATAAAGGCGGTCATCCAGTACAGCCACGTCCTGGGCTACGGAAAATATGAATTCGTGGGGCTGCGCTACGAGAGGGATGAGGACGATTACTACAAGCAACGCGTGTTCAAGCCCTTCTCCCTTCCGATAGCCGCCGGAAACCTCGCGGGAGTGCTCTCGGCCGCGGTTGGCGGAGAGCATTCCGTGACCCGCGTCGAGATCTCTCCTGGCCTCTACGAGTTCACTTCAGCCTGGACCGAATACCCCGAGTCGATCAAGGAAAGGCTGGCCTTGAAGGGATATGAGCACCGCGAGGGCGATATAGAGCTCGAGCGCTGTCCCGGTTGCGGCTGTCCCAGCGGCCTCTCCGCTTTCCGGTGGCCGTTGGACGAGGGGACCATCGTCAACAGCCAGACGGGCAGGCGCATGGCCGTGCTGGGAGCGGAGTTCCTGGATAACGTCTTCGATGCGCTGGAGAGCGAACTGGGCGAGACCATACCCGCGGTGGTCATCGAGGCGCAGCGGCGATTCACCAAGACCGGGTTCTATTCCATCGAACAGGTGCAGAACGAGGAGGAGTTCCGCACTCAACTCGCCCTGCGCGGGCTGGGGAACCTGCGCATGATCAGGATGGGGACACGGGGGCTGCGCCTGCGCCTCGACAACGCCGCCGCCTACCTCATGGTCGCCGGCATGGCCCAGGGCCTCTTCGAGCTGGCGCTCGACGTGGACTCGCGCGTGGAGTGGGAGCTCTCCGGAGACGGCGAACTGCTGGTGGAGGTGAAGCCGGCGTCAAGCGGGCAGGGCTTTCAGCTCCTGCGCCAGGGGACGGTGAGATAAGCGGCCCCGCGCCGCGGGGCCGGGCCTGAGCGCCATCAGCCGAGGATATCCCGGTACGCCTGCCTGGTCAGCTCGACGGTGCGCTCCCAGGGATATTCCTCGGCCCTCTTCCTTCCCTTCTCCGCCAGCTCGCGCCGCAGGTCCTCGTCGTCGAGGAGGCGCCGCATGGCCTTTCTCAACTCCATGGGGTCGTTGGGATCGACCAGCAGGGCCACCCCCTCCCCCACCTCGCGCAGGGAGGAACTGTCGGAAGTGACCACCGCCAGCCCACGCGCCATGGCCTCCAGCACCGGCAGCCCGAACCCCTCGTATATGGAAGGGTAGACGAAGATACTCGCCGCGCGGTAGACGGCCTCCAGCTCATCCTGGGGAAGAAATCCGAGCCAGCGCACTCCCGCCTGGGACATTATGCGCGCGAGTTCACGCCGCCCCATCCAGCCGGGCGCCCCCACCAGCACTAGCTCACCGCTCTTCGCCTTCTCCTCCTCGCTGAAGGCGGCGTAAGCCCGCACCAGCCGAGACAGGTTCTTGCGCGGCTCCAGCGTGCCCACGAACAACATATAGCCCGGGGAAAGGCCATGTTTAGCCAGCACCCGCTCGATCTCGTCCTTCCCGGGGTCGCCGGGCAAGTCCACGCCAAGGGGTACCACCCTCACCCTGGGGTCGCTCCCGCCCATGAGCGAACGCAGGTCGTCGCGGGTGTTGCGTGAGTCCGCCATGATGACGCGGGCATGGCGGAGGATCAGCCTCAGGCCCATGCGGTGGAAGATCCTCCAGGTGCTGGGGAAAGCCCCCGGGTACTTCACGATGCACAGGTCGTGCACGGTGGCGGCCAGGGGCGCTTTGGAGGGCGGAAAGACCAGTGACGGAGCGTGCACGAGGTCGAGCTTGCCCAGGTAGCGCTCGAGGTGCGGGCGCTCCAGGGTATGCCAGGCCATTCCCATGACGTCGCGGCGCGCGCCCAGGCTCACCTCCTCCACCCCCGCCAGGCCTTGGAAGAGGGGCTTCTCCGCCGGCCCGTGGTGGGCCAGAACCAGGGAGCCCTCCATGCGTCCCGCCAGGCCGGGAACGAGGTGGCGCAGGTAGGTGCCGATGCCTCCCGGCTGCTCGTAATCGAGCTGGTCCGCGAAAAGCGCCGTCCTCATGGCCATCCCTGTCGGGCTAGGGGGCCGGGGGGGTGCCGGGCAGCACGGGATAGTCGGGCAGCTGCGATTGCCAGCTCTTG